>JADJVI010000001.1 GCA_016710645.1 Actinomycetales bacterium
CGCCTTCACCTTGCTGCTACGGCGCATGACCTTGCTGTAGCGCGGGTGCTTGACGCGGTCCTCGACCTCGACGACGACGGTTTTGTCCATCTTGTCGCTGACGACGTAGCCCTGCTTGGTCTTACGGTCGTTGCGGTCAACCGCGACCTGCTCGACCTTCTCCTGCTCGCTCATGCCTTCGCCTTCTTCTCGGCCTTGGCGGCCTTCTTGTCAGCCTTGGTGTCGGCCGGCTCGGCCTTAGGGGCCGGCGCCGCCGAGATCCCGAGCTCGCGCTCGCGCATCTCGGTGTAGATCCGGGCGATGTCCTTCTTCACCGCGCGCAGCCGGCCGTGGCTGTCGAGCTGCCCGGTGGCGGACTGGAAGCGCAGGTTGAACAGCTCCTCCTTGGCCTTGCGCAGCTCGTCGACGAGACGCTCGTCGTCGAACCCACGCAGGTTGTCGGGAGCCAGGTCCTTGGTACCCACAGCCATCAGATGTCACCACCCTCACGACGGACGAAACGGCACTTCATCGGCAACTTGTGCATGGCCAGACGCATGGCCTCGCGGGCCACCGGCTCCGGCACACCAGCCAGCTCGAACAGCACGCGTCCGGGCTTGATGTTGGCGATCCACCACTCCGGCGAACCCTTACCGGAACCCATCCGGGTCTCGGCGGGCTTCTTGGTGAGCGGACGGTCCGGGTAGATGTTGATCCAGACCTTGCCGCCACGCTTGATGTAGCGGGTCATGGCGATACGCGCGGACTCGATCTGCCGGTTGGTGAGGTAGGCGGGCTCGAGAGCCTGGATGCCGTACTCACCGAAGGCGATCGTGTTGCCACCCTTGGACATGCCGTGGCGGTCCGGGTGGTGCTGCTTACGGTGCTTGACGCGACGTGGAATCAACATGGTCAGGCCTGCTCATTCTCGGTGCCGACAGCGACGGCCACGGGGGCCTGGGTCGCCTCGGCCGACTCGGGCGCTCCCTCGGGAGCGTCGGTGGACGGCATACGGTCGCCGCGGCGAGCGCGCGTCGGGCGGTCGGCGCCGTCGCGACGCGGGCCACGGGGGGCGCGCGGGGCGGCAGCCTGCTGCTGGGCGAGCTCGCGGGCGGTGAGGTCGCCCTTGTAGATCCACACCTTGACGCCAATGCGGCCGAAGGTCGTCTTGGCCTCGTAGAAGCCGAAGTCGATGTTGGCGCGCAGCGTGTGCAGCGGGACCCGACCCTCGCGGTAGAACTCCGAGCGGCTCATCTCGGCGCCGGCCAGACGGCCGGAGCACTGCACCCGGATGCCCTTGGCGCCGGCGCGCAGGGCGGACTGCATGCCCTTGCGCATCGCGCGACGGAAGGAGACACGCGCCGAGAGCTGCTCGGCGATGCCCTGGGCGACCAGCTGAGCGTCGATCTCGGGGTTCTTGACCTCGAGGATGTTCAGCTGGACCTGCTTGCCGGTGAGCTTCTCGAGCTCGCCGCGGATGCGGTCGGCCTCGGCGCCACGGCGACCGATGACGATGCCGGGACGCGCGGTGTGGATGTCGACACGGACGCGGTCACGGGTGCGCTCGATCTCCACGCGGGAGATGCCGGCGCGCTCCATGCCCTTCTCCATGAGCTTGCGGATCTCGACGTCTTCCTTGACGTAGTCGCGGTAACGCTGACCCGTCTTGGTCGAGTCTGCGAACCAACGGCTCTTGTGCTCGGTCGTGATGCCGAGGCGGAAGCCGTGCGGGTTGACCTTCTGTCCCATCAGCGGGTTCCCTTCCGGCTCCGCGCCGCAGCAATCTCCGGCTGCGACACAACGACAGTGATGTGGCTGGTGCGCTTGTTGATGCGCGACGCGCGGCCCTGCGCCCGGGGGCGGAACCGCTTCATGGTCGGACCCTCGTCGACGAAGGCGGCCGAGACGACCAGCGCGCGCTCGTCGAACGCGGCGGAGGCCTGGTCGGCCTTGACACGGGCGTTGGCCATGGCGCTCTGCAGCACCTTGCGCACCGGCTCCGATGCCGCCTGCGGGGCGAACATCAGCGTCGACACGGCCTCGGTGGCGGACTTGCCACGAATGAGGTCGACGACCCGGCGGGCCTTCATCGGGGTGACGCGCACGTGGCGAGCCACGGCATACGCCTCGACGGCGGGTTCCACGATCTGCTTCTCCTTGGTGGCCATCAGCGACGACGACCCTTCTTGTCGTCCTTGACGTGACCCTTGAAGGTCCGCGTCGCGGCGAACTCGCCGAGCTTGTGGCCGACCATCGACTCGGTCACAAAGACCGGGATGTGCTTGCGGCCGTCATGCACGGCGAAGGTGTGACCGAGCATGTCCGGGCTGATGACCGAACGGCGCGACCACGTCTTGATGACGTTCTTGGTGCCGGCTTCGTTCTGAGCGTCCACCTTCTTCTGAAGGTGATCGTCGATGAAGGGGCCCTTCTTGAGGCTACGAGGCATCTGTCAACGGCTCCTTGATCAACGCTTCTTACCGGACCGGCGGCGACGCACAATGAGCTTGTCGCTTTCCTTGTGGGCCTTGCGGGTGCGGCCCTCCTGCTGACCCCACGGGGACACCGGGTGGCGTCCACCAGAGGTCTTACCCTCACCACCACCGTGCGGGTGGTCGATCGGGTTCATGGCCACACCGCGGACGGTCGGGCGCTTGCCCTTCCAGCGCATCCGGCCGGCCTTGCCCCAGTTGATGTTGCTCTGCTCGGCGTTGCCGACCTCGCCGATCGTCGCGCGGCAGCGCGCGTCGACGTTGCGGATCTCGCCGGACGGCATACGGAGCTGGGCGAAGGGACCATCCTTGGCGACCAGCTGGACGCGCGAACCGGCCGAGCGGGCGATCTTCGCGCCGCCGCCGGGCCGCAGCTCGATGGCGTGGATGACCGTACCGGTCGGGATGTTGCGCAGCGGCAGGCTGTTGCCGGGCTTGATGTCGGCCGAGGGGCCGGCTTCGATGGCGTCGCCCTGCTTGAGCTTGTTGGGGGCCAGGATGTAGCGCTTCTCGCCGTCGGCGTAGTGCAGCAGCGCGATCCGGGCTGTGCGGTTGGGGTCGTACTCGATGTGAGCGACCGTCGCCGGCACGCCGTCCTTGTCGTGACGACGGAAGTCGATGACGCGGTAGGCACGCTTGTGGCCACCACCGATGTGCCGGGTGGTGATCCGGCCGGCGTTGTTACGGCCACCGGTCTTGGCGATCGGTCGGACGAGCGACTTCTCCGGGGTGGACCTCGTCACCTCGACGAAGTCCGCCACCGACGAGCCACGACGGCCCGGCGTGGTCGGCTTGAACTTACGGATACCCATGTGTGTTTCCTCTTAGTCCTACCGGCGTCAGGAGACGCTGCCGAAGATGTCGATCGTGCCCTCGCGGAGGGTGACGATCGCGCGCTTGGTGTCCTTGCGCTTGCCCAGCCCGAAGCGGGTGCGGCGCACCTTGCCCGGACGGTTGAGCGTGTGGACCGAGTCGACCTTGACGCCGAAGATCTTCTCCACGGCGATCTTGATCTCGGTCTTGTTGGCCCGCGGGTCGACGACGAAGGTGTACTTGCCGGCGTCCAGGAGCGCGTAGGACTTCTCGGAGACGACCGGCGCGATGAGGATGTCGCGCGGGTTCTTCTCGTGGATGCTCACTTGCTGTCCTCCTTGGAAGCGCGGCTGCCGGCCTTGGTGAAGCCAGCGGCCTCAGCGGCCTTGGCGGTGCGGAACCACACCTCGGCCACGGTCGCGTCGTACCAGCGGCCGTCCGGCTCGTGGTAGAGCATCGAGTCGGCGTTGCCCTTGATGTCGAAGCCCTCGGGCGCGGAGCCGTCGGCCAGCGGGGCGGCCGAGTCGGGACCGAAGTCGCGGGTCTCAGCGGCGGCGTCCGAAGCGTCCGCAGCGGGCGCGTCGACGAGGGTGGCCGCCTTGGCGGGCTTGTCGGCCTTCTCGGCCTTCTCAGCCTTCTCAGCCTTCTCAGCCTTCGCGGGCTTGTCAGCCTTCTCAGCCTTGGCCGGAGCAGCCTCACCCAACTCGACACCTGCGCGGCCGACGAAGGCCTCCAGCGCAGCGCGGGTGAAGACCACCTCGTCGGAGCACAGCACGTCATAGGTGTTGAGCTGGTCGGCCATCAGCACGTGCACGTTGCCGAGGTTGCGCACCGACTTGAAACCGGCGACGTCGCCGCGGTCGAGCACGACGAGCAGCTTGGGCAGCGTCGCGACGCCCGCGAGCGCCTTAGCGGCTGCAGCGGTCGAGGGGGCGTCACCGGAGACGAGCGCGTCCAGGACGTGGACGCGGCCGTGGCGGGCCCGGTCGGAGAGGGCGCCACGCAGGGCAGCGGCCTTCATCTTCTTGGGGGTGCGCTGCGAGTAGTCACGCGGCTGCGGGCCGTGGACGATGCCACCGCCGGCGAACTGCGGGGCGCGAGTCGAACCCTGACGGGCGCGGCCGGTGCCCTTCTGGCGGTAGGGCTTCTTGCCACCACCGGAGACCATCGCGCGGGTCTTGGTCGCGTGCGTGCCCTGACGAGCAGCCGCGAGCTGGGCCCCGACGACCTGGTGGATCAGCGGGATGTTGACCTGGACGTCGAAGATCTCCGCGGGGAGGACAGTCGTGGTCGCCATAAGGATCAGGCTCCCTTCGCGGCGGAGCGGATGAGGACGACGCCGCCACGGGGGCCGGGAACGGCACCCTTGACCAGCAGCAGGCCCTTGTCGGCATCCACGGCGTGGATGATGAGGTTCTGGGTGGTCTGGCGCACGCCGCCCATGCGGCCGGCCATGCGCTGGCCCTTGAAGACGCGGCCCGGGGTGGCGCAGGCGCCGATCGAGCCGGGCTTGCGGTGGTTGCGGTGGGCACCGTGCGAGGAGCTCACGCCGGCGAAGCCGTGGCGCTTCATGACGCCCGCGAAGCCCTTGCCCTTGGTCGTGCCGGTGGCGTCGACCTTCTGGCCGGCCTCGAAGGTCGTGGCGCTGATCTCCTGGCCGACCGAGTACTCGGCGGCGTCGGCGGTGCGCAGCTCGACGAGGTGACGGCGCGGCGTGACACCGGCCTTCTCGAAGTGACCCTTCATCGGCTTGTTGACCTTGCGAGGGTCAATGTCGCCGTAGGCCAGCTGAACGGCGGGGTACCCGTCCGCGTCGCCGCGGACCTGGGTCACCACGTTCGGACCGGCCTGGATGACGGTCACCGGGATGAGCCGGTTGTCGGCATCCCAGACCTGGGTCATGCCGAGCTTGGTGCCCAACACTCCCTTGACGGTGCGCTCCCGCGCAGCGGTGCTCATGACAGTCATGTCTCTCGAGTCCTCAGAGCTTGATCTCGATATTCACGTCCGCCGGCAGGTCGAGACGCATGAGCGAGTCGACGGCCTTGGGCGTGGGGTCGATAATGTCGATGAGGCGCTTGTGCGTCCTCATCTCGAAGTGCTCGCGCGAGTCCTTGTACTTATGGGGTGACCGGATCACGACGAAGACGTTCTTCTCCGTCGGCAGCGGCACTGGGCCGACGACCGTGGCGCCCGCGCGGGTCACCGTGTCGACGATCTTGCGGGCCGAGCTGTCGATGACCTCGTGGTCGTAGGACTTCAGCCGGATGCGGATCTTCTGTCCCGCCATCGAAAGTTCCGTCTCTCTCTCGCCAAACACCTGCCTGGGTGGCTACCACCGGATAGACCCCCGCGGTCGGGCGTGTCGCGCCCCGCTCCGCGGCCCGTCCCATGGCACTCTCGTGCCCGAGTCGGGTGTCGTCGATCCGGCCGTGGCCGGAGCTTGCGCTTCCCCCGGGCCACACGTGGTGTCCGAGCCGCTGAGGACCCGTGTGGATCCGCTTGTCAGCCGGGGGGCGGCGGTGTCGGCTCTGGTTCCACCCAGGGCACGACGCCGCGCGTCAAGCAACCGGTCTAGTGTGCCAGAGGTGTCATCCCCGGTCCAAATCGCCTCGGATCTGAGCCGGTCTGGGGGTGCGGCTGGTCTGCCGAAAGACCGTCACCGCGACGCCGCTCAGCAGCAAGGCTCCCCCGAGCAGCGCCCAGCCACTGGGTCGCTCCCCACGGGCCAGGTATGCCGTCGCGAGGCCGACGACCGGCACGAGCAGCGAGAACGGCGCCACTTGGGCAGCCGGGTGCCGGGACAACAGCGAGTTCCACACGCCGTAGCCGAACAGTGACGCCAACACCGCCGTGTATGCCGTGGACGCCCAGTTCGCGACGGTGAGGTGAGTGAGCGCCTGCCCCACGGCATACGGGCCGTTGACCGCACAGGCGAGCGCCAGCAACGGGATCGGGACCACGAGACCCGACCACACGGTCAGCGACAGCCCGTTGACCCCACGCAGCCGGCGGGCGGCGATATTCCCTGCGCCCCAACACGCCGCAGCGGCGACGCACAACCCCAGCGCGGGCAAGGGCACCGCGGCCCCTCGGCCGGCCGCGATGATGCTGAGGCCGGCCAGCCCGAGCGCGGCGCCGACCGCCTGGGCGAGGGTCGGGTGTTCGCGCAGTAGCACCGAGCCGAACACCGCCGTGAAGACGACCTGCACCTGCAGCACGAGCGAGGCCAGCCCGGGCGGCATACCGGCGGCCAGGGAGGAGTAGAGGAAACCGAACTGCCCGACGCTCATGAGCAGTCCGACCAGGGCGACGTCCTGCCAGCGGCCCCGCGGGCGGGCGATGAAGAAGACCGCCGGAAAGACGACCGCGCAGAAGCGCAGGGCGACGAAGACCAGCGGAGGCACACCCGTCAGGCCCCACTCGATGACAACGAAATTCGCTCCCCAGACGACCGTCACGAGCACGGCCAGGACGATGTCGCGGGGAGTCACGGGGTCGACTCTGTCCGACCGGAGTCGGGTCGGCCAGCGAGTATCGGCGCGTGGGCAGGCAGCAGGCCCCACGCCGTGGCGACACCCGGGCGCCCGACCTATCCTGACGTGGCCGAGGCGCCGGCATGCCGGGAGGCCCTCCCACCGGCCGACCATGCCGACCTCCACGGCTCCCGAATGCCGGGAGGCCCTCCCACCTGCCGACAATCGCCGACCGACGGGTGGCCGCTTCGAGGTGTTCGGCGAAGCCCACGGTTCGCGGCTACAGATCAGCCCGGTTGAGGATACGAACGGCCACGGCCAGGGCACCGCACGACCACATGGCCAGGGCCGACCAGGCGACCCACGTCGCCCGCCCCGACGTCGGCGCAGTCACCAGCTCCAGGTCCGACAGGTGGTTGACCGCCGACATCCCGCCGAGGGTCGGCATGCTCATGCACCGACCTCCGTGAGCTCGCCGCGCGGAGACGCGGTGTGGGCGCCGATCGATGCCACGAAGTCCAGGTAGACGTCCTCCAGGGACGGAGTAACCGAGCGCAACTCTGTCACCGGGGTCCCTATCGAGAAGGCCACCCGCCCGACCGCCTCGCGCTCGATCCCCGTGACGACAAGGTCGCTGCTCTGGCGCCGGACCTGCGCACCCGCACGGGCCAGCGCATCGGACAGGCGATCGGGCTCCAGGGTTGCGACGACAGACGTGGCGACCGTGTGCGCTCGCATGAACTGTTCCAATGTGGAAGACCACACCACGCGCCCCGCCTGCAGGATGACGACGTCGTCGGCCAAGCCTTCCACCTCCGCCATGAGATGCGAGGAGAACAGCACGGTTCGTCCGGACGCCGCCTTCTCCTTCACGAGGCGGCGGAGCCACCTCATCGCCTCGGGATCGAGCCCATTGGCCGGCTCGTCGAGGATGAGTGCGACCGGATCAGCGAGCACTGCCATGGCGATGCCCAACCGTTGACGCATCCCGAGCGACAGGCTGCGACCCCTCTGGAACCCAAAGGGCTCCACGCCACACTCTCGAGCGACGTGTCTGACCCGCTGGCCGCTCAACCCGAGACTCGCGGCCAGAATCGACAGGTGCTCACCCGCCCGCCAGGAAGGATGAACGGCCGGGCCTTCCACGAGGGCCCCCAGCACCCCTGCCGGGTCGTCGTGACGGGCAATCGGCCGGTCCCCCACGTGGGCCACGCCGGTGGTGGGACGGTCCAGGCCGGCGACGATGCGCAGGATGCTGGTCTTGCCGCTGCCGTTGGGACCCAGGACGGCCGTGACTCGGCTCGGCTCGGCCGTGAACGTCGCCGAGTCCACGGCCACGACATGCCTATGCCGCTTGGTCAGGTCCCGGACCGAGATGGCGTGGGTCACGGCGTGGCCGTCAGCAACAGCAGGGCCGAGTTGACGCAGACGGCCAGGAAGACGAAGCCCAACACTCGGCCTCGGGCCACCCCTGGGTTGTCATACCAGGCGCACACGGCATACCCGATTGTTCCCACCACCCCGAGAGTCAGGCGGGCCATCGGCTGCTGCAGGGCATCTAGCCCCGGCTGTCCCCAGCCGCCGAAGGCGACACCGGCCGCGGCCATGAAGGGGACCTGTCCCCACAGCGTCCAGCCCACGCTGTGGCCCAGCCGCGGTCGGGGCACCCTGGTCACCGCGGCGAAGAGGACACCGTAGACGCCGGCCTGGAAGACCACGAGCGCGATCGCACCGAGCAGGACGAAGACTCGCAGGATCGTCAGATAGACCTCAGGCGAGGTCACCGGACTGGTTGCGCTTCCCTCGATGACGGCTTTGCGCAAGAGGCGGTCGGCGGCCAGCATGACCACAGTGGCGTAGATGAGTGCCAGCATCACCACCGAGCTGAGGCGCTGGAGGCGCCGGATGGGTGCGGGCATGTCCTTGATGTTCTCGGCGGTGCTCACGTGTCAACCTCTTCCCAGGACACTGTTCATTTCGGCCCATTCGGCCATGGCTGCGGCGGCATAGACGACAAGAGTGAGTGCCAGGAGGCGCACGACTAGGAGGACCGCCCGCCGGTCACTCCCGGTGGAATGAACCGCGCGCAGCGCCTCGACGCGGCGGACCGCACAGCGGTACGTGAGCACCCACGCGAGCAACTCGAGCGGCACGTGGGCCCAGGTCAACTCAAAGGTCGTACGCAGACCCGCAGCGACAACGGACCCATGTAGCGCCAGGCCGAGGACAAAGCTGTTGAACGCGACGGCCGGCCCAGCGACGTATGGAGTGGCCACGCACAAGACCAAAGCCAAGCTGGCGTTGTGCGCGAAGATCGACCAGCCCGAGACCACCATTTCGGGGTCCTGCAGATCCCAACGAAATAGCGAACCCAGCCAGAAGCCCAGCAGAACGGCGCCTAAGAGAAAGAGAACTACACGCTGCTGAGACACCCATTCCCGGAAGCCCGGCCTGTGGTCGTTCCGACCTATGCCGTACACGGTCATGACCGCACACCTGCCAGTTCGGGACGACCGACAACCAGGACGATGTCCGCGGGGCCATTCACCTGCAGGACGTGATCGCTCACCCGCGCGTCCCGCAGGTCATGAGTTGCGACCAGGACCAACGAGTGGGCCGCCCGGCGGACGAGTTGAGCACGGGCCTCACGCGCGCCCTGGTCGTCAAGTCCGTTAAGTGGTTCGTCCAGCAGCACCCCATTCCCTACCGGGAGACCTAGAGCGATAGCAAGCACAACGCGCTGTCGCTGACCAAGGGACAGGTCGGACAGCCGGGTGCCGAGGATCGTCGCCGAAAGCAAGGGGTTGCCCGACATGTCGACCCTGGTTCTGGCGTCGGGAGCAATCCCCGTGATGAACTCGGCCGCCGTCAACCTGTCCAGCGTCAGCAGGCCGGCGTCGAGGCAGGAAAGGCGCCCGATCGCGCTCTCCTCCCGCGGGAAATCCGTTGCCGGACCGGCGCTCACGCGCAGGTCGCTGGGATAGATCCGTCCGAGAATCCGCAAGAGAGTGGTCTTGCCGACGCCATTGGCGCCCGTAACAACCACGAGGCCGTGTTCGGGAAGGGAGAACTGCGCACGGTCGAAGACGATTCGATCGCCGTACGCGAATGACACTGCCCTCTAGCGTGGGCATGAACGTTCACCTCACCAATTCGCGGAGTGCGGGCAACCATCCTGGGGAGTCCGCACGGGTCAGCAGGGCAACAACGAGACCGGCCGTAGTCGACAACAGGCTGGCCAACACAACCTGGGCTGCGTGGCTCTGAAGACCGAGGGTCGGGACCGCACCCGCCATCCCCGACCCCGTAAAGACCACTGCCAGACACCCCGTCGCCGGCAGACCGGCCCGGGACAACGACGACAGTTCAAGAATCAGGTCGCCGGGGAGGACGACAGTCGCACGCGCTACGACGTACTCGCTCAGCGCTCCCTCCAGGAGCGCCAGAGACGCAAGAAGCAGGCCAGCAACTGAGTTTCCGGCCAGCAGGAGTAGCACAAACCCTGCTGCCCAGATCGGTAGGAGCACGGCTGCACAGGTGGCGCGGTAGTACCGACGAACGACCGCGCCATCGGATCCCAGATCACGTAGCAGCAGCAGAGCCCGTGCCAAGCCCTCGGGAGAAAGCAAGCGAACCGCACGGACTCGCAGCCAGAGCACCGCGATGAGTGGGCAGGCCAGCAGCAGGTGCTCCGCGAGGGGCGACCAACGCTCGGAGCGCCCCAATGCCCAGGAAATCACCCAGCCCACCGCGAGCACGTAACCGATCGTGCGCCCCACTGCTGACGGCAGTCGTTCGGCGCGCAGGCCCCAGGTCCCAGCGTTGGCCCACCGGGCCGCGGCCGTGCCCGCAACTGCAGCCAGAACGGCCACGATGAGGCCCAAGAAGAGGGTCATCAGGCCCTGGCCCCCGTCCGGCCCGACGACGGGGGCCACGCGACGACGCGGGCGGACTCCCCCACCGCGACTGCCACCAGTCCCAGGGTCAGGCCACGGAGGACCGTGTGTCCCCTGCCCCATTTGCCGTCCAGCGCGTTCGGCAACGCCGTGACCAGCAGCAGTGCCGCAACGACACAACCCCCGGACAGGAACCCGAGCAATGAGCGTGATCGCAGACACTGTGACACGACCGCGGCGCTCGCCGGGAGCAGCACGGTGACATGGCCCCAGGCGATTCCACGGGCCACGGCGAGCTCCACGAGCCGTAGCAACACTGCATGGCGGGACTGCAGGGACCGTGACAGCGAGCGCAGTGACGAGACGACGCCGCCGGCAGTGACGACGAGAAGCGCCTGCGCGTGTTCGCCCGACAACTGGTGACCGATCAATCCCTCGCCGATGAACGGCGCGCTGACGCCCATGACAGCGCCGACGGCCAGGGCGAACCAGGATGTCGACACCAGGGCCCGGACGATCTGCGGGCGGATCGACAGGCCCGCGGCACAGCCGACGGCGTGCATGCGCTCCATGACGCGCCGGTCACGTTGCAGCAGTGACGCTCGTAGCCCACCGAGGGCGAGAAGAGCCGTCCGAGGCACGCGCAGTTGCTTCTTCAACTCGTTCACGTTCGTCTCCTCTCGCCCTCGAGCGTCGCTACGTCGGTCCGCCGCTCACCAGGAGATGAACGCCGCGAGGGCCCAGCGCTTGGCGTAGGCGTAGAGGGCCCCGGCGAAGACCGTGGCGATACCGAATGATGCGACCACGCTGGCCGCCAGCCACGCCCAAGAGAGCGCATTGAGCGCCCAGTAGAGCGCGCCCTCCTGTTCTGTGTTGGAACGGCGGGGGTTCGTCCCCCACCGATGGGAGGACTCGGCCGATGGTCGAAGCGGAGGGGCGGCGCTACCGGCGCTGCCCCTCCCGTCGGTCGAGGCGTGGACGATTCGTAAGCCGTTGCTCGTTCTCGTCTCACGACGTGAATCTAGGTCGGCCATCGACCCTCAGGTTGGAAGTGCGCTGGCCGGGACGTGCCATGGCACATGCCTGCCAGCGCAGGTCATCTGTCTGCCATCCAGGGCTTGCCCTGGGCTGCCACCAGCGCGGGAAGCGTCACGCAGGACGGAGGAAGGCGGCCAGCAACGCGGCATACGCCTGCTGGTCTGGCACCCCGGTGAGCTCGCGGGCGCTGTGCATCGAGAGCATGGGTGCGCCGACGTCGACCGTCGTCACCCCTAGCTGTCCGGCCGTGATCGGCCCGATCGTCGTGCCGCAGGGCAGGTCCGAGCGGCTGACGAAGACCTGCAACGGCACGTCCGCCTGCTCGGCCGCCAGGCGCAGCGCCGCGATCCCCCGCCCGTCCGAGGCGTAGCGCAGCTCACGATGCACCTTGAGCACCGGCCCGCCGTGCATCCGCACCTGGTGGGCGGGCTCGGCCATCTCGACGTAGTTGGGGTGGGTCGCGTGCGCCATGTCGGCCGACGCGACGACGCTGCCGGCGAGCGCCCGCCAATAGTCCTCGCGGTCACCACCGGCGGCCCGTTCCAGGATGCTGCCCAGCAGCGGTGAGGCCGCGCCTCGTTCGGAGCGGCTGCCGACCTCCTCGTGGTCGAAGAGCACGATCGCCGGCCGGCATGCCGTGCGGTCCCCTCCGTCGACCACGGCAGCGGCGAGCAACGCCTCGACTGCGGCATGGCAACTCGCGAGGTTGTCCAGGCGGGGGGATGCCAGCAGGTCACCGTCGCGCCCGAGCAGAGCCGCCGGCTGGGTGTCGCGCAGGCTCACGTCGAACCCGAGAATGTCACCCTCCGCAGCGCCCACCTGCTCCCCCAGGTATGCCGTGAAGCTCGCCGCCGCATCGCCGACCCCCCAGAGCGGGACCAGGTGCTGTTGTGGGTTGAGTTGCAGACCGCGTTCGTTGACGCCACGGTCGAGATGGATGGCTAGCTGGGCCAGACGCAGCAGCGCCCGCCGGTCATCGAACAGCTCGACGCGCATTCCCCCGGGGCCGGCCGGGTCGCGCACGACGACCCGGCCGGCCAGCCCGAGATCGCGGTCCAACCACGAGTTGTAGATCGGCGGGCCATAGGGCTCGACACCCAGCAGCTGCCAGCCGGCCTTGACCACATCGGGATGAGGCTTGACCTGGAAGGTCGGGCTGTCGGTGTGCGCGCCGATGATCCGCCACGGGGTATGCCGTGCCGCCCCCTCCGGTTGCACCCAGGCCACCAACGCGCCGTCCCGCAGCACGGCATACCGGCCGTGGCTTGTCGGGAACGGCTCGTGCTCGGTCACTATCTCGAAGCCGCCCTCGTCCACCAGGCGAGCCGCCGCGGTGGCAGCGGCGTGGAACGGCGTGGGGCTGGCGTCGAGGTAGCTCATCAGCCGCTCCACCGGCGCGGGCTGGGGTGTGGCAGGACGCGAGTCGGCGGTGATCACGAAACCGACCCTAACGGTGGTGCGTCCGAGAGTGTCAGCGCGGGATGAGGCGCAGCAGGCGGCCCGGGCGGTTGGGTGAGCCGTCTTCGAGCACCCACACTGAGCCGTCCGGAGCCTGCTCGACCTCGCGGATGCGCGCACGCATGGGGTATCGGTCCCCGCTGACGGAACGATCGCCGAGCAGGTCGACCCGGATGAGCGCCTGGCCGGACAGCGCCCCGAAAAGGGCGTCGCCACGCCACTGCGGGAACGCTTCACCGGAGTAGATGAGCAGAGAACTCGGCGAGACCGACGGGTCCCACCACGCCGACGGCGCGACATAGCCGTCGCCCGCACGGTGGTCGGGGATGTCGCGGCCGTCATAGTGCGTCCCATTGGAGACGATCGGCCAGCCGTAGTTGCCACCGGCCTCGATGAGGTTGAGTTCGTCGCCGCCGCGCGGGCCCATCTCGGTGGACCACAGTCGACCGTCTGGGTCGAAGGCGATCCCGAGCGGATTGCGATGCCCCATGCTCCACACCTCCGAGGCGCCGGACCCGGCATACGGATTGCCTGGTGCGGGCGCACCATCGACGGTGAGGCGGACGACCTTGCCGAGCGTGCCGGTGAGGTCCTGCGCGGGGTCGAACTTCTGCCGGTCCCCCGAGGTGACGAAGAGATGCCGCCCATCCGGTGTCAGCGCGAGCCGATGCCCGAAGTGGCCACCGCCGTCCACGGTGGGGTGCTGACGCCAGATGATCCGCAGATCGTCGAGCCGGGCGGCGGTGAGATCGAGAGTGGCTGCGCCGACGACGGCCCCGGTGGTCGTGCCCTCCCCCGCCACCACCCAGCTCAGGTAGATCGGATAACGGCCGTCCGCTCCCCCACCCGGGACGGCAATGACATCGCCCAGACCGCCTTGGTCTCGCGCGACGACGGATGGCACGCCGCTGACCTCGCGGAGTATGCCGTCCGGCATCCGCACGTGCATCCGCCCCGTGCGCTCGGTGACCAGCACCGTCTCGCCGGCGCCGGGCAGGAAGGTCATCGCCCACGGCTCGCCGAAGGCAGCCAACTCGGTTTGGGTGAACGGCAACTCATCGACGACCCGGGTGGACGCCGCACTCCAGCCAGGTGCGGCAGACGCGTCGCGCGGGTCTGATGGGCTGACCGAGGTTGTCGGGGCAGCGGACGACGCGGAGCAGGCCCTCGTGACCAGCACCGCGGCCAGAGTCGCGGCCAGTCCCGGAAGGGACCTGCCGAGGGAGAGGCTCAGGGGCTGGGGCGTGCGCATGAGCCACGGTATGCCGAAGGGGGCCGGGACCGAAGTCCGAGCCCCCTTCGGGCTGTCAATCAGCAGGTCACTTCTTGACCTTGGTGACCCGGCCGGAACCGACCGTGCGGCCACCCTCGCGGATGGAGAACGGCTGGCCGTCGTCCATGGCGATGGGCTGGATCAGGGTGACGTCCATCTCGGTGTTGTCACCGGGCATGACCATCTCGGTGCCCTCGGGCAGCTTGACGACGCCGGTCACGTCCGTGGTGCGGAAGTAGAACTGCGGACGGTAGTTGTCGTAGAACGGGGTGTGACGGCCACCTTCGTCCTTGGACAGGATGTAGACCTGCGCCTCGAACTCGGTGTGCGGGGTCATCGAACCCGGCTTGATGACGACCTGGCCGCGCTCGACGTCCTCGCGCTTGATGCCACGAAGCAGCAGGCCGACGTTCTCGCCCGCGCGGGCCTCGTCGAGCAGCTTGCGGAACATCTCGACGCCGGTGACGGTGGTCTTGGCCGACTTCTCGTGGATGCCGACGATCTCGACCTCCTCGTTGACCTTGAGGACACCGCGCTCGACACGGCCGGTGACAACGGTGCCACGACCGGTGATGGTGAAGACGTCCTCGACGGGCATGAGGAACGGCTTGTCGGTGGCTCGCTCCGGCTCCGGGATGTAGGAGTCGACCGCGTCCATGAGCTCCTCGACGGTCTTGGCCCACTCGGCGTCGCCCTCAAGGGCCTTGAGCGCCGAGACGCGCACGACCGGCAGGTCGTCGCCCGGGAACTCGTAGGCCGAGAGCAGCTCACGGACCTCCATCTCGACGAGCTCGAGGATCTCCTCGTCGTCGACCATGTCGGTCTTGTTGAGCGCGACCACGATGTAGGGGACGCCCACCTGGCGGGCCAGGAGCACGTGCTCCTTGGTCTGCGGCATCGGGCCGTCAGTGGCGGCCACGACCAGGATCGCGCCGTCCATCTGGGCAGCACCGGTGATCATGTTCTTGATGTAGTCGGCGTGACCAGGGCAGTCGACGTGCGCGTAGTGGCGCGTCTCAGTCTGGTACTCGACGTGCGCGATGGAGATGGTGATGCCGCGCTGACGCTCTTCAGGGGCCTTGTCGATCTGGTCGAACGGCGTGAAGGGGTTCAGGTTGGGGAACTTGTCGTGCAGAACCTTGGTGATCGCAGCAGTCAGCGTCGTCTTGCCGTGGTCAATGTGACCAATGGTGCCGATGTTGACGTGCGGCTTGGTCCGCTCGAACTTTGCCTTCGCCACTGTGGTGTCCTCCTCAGGACTCTCTCTGGTGGTACGCCGATCGCCTGTCAGGTAGGACGTGGCGCTTGCTTGTTGGGGTTGCTGGCAAGCCTACGGGAGTTTACCCGACTCACTCGCCTCGCGTTTTCTTCACGATGTCCTCGGCGACCGCACGCGGCACCTCGGCATACGAGTCGAACTGCATGGAGTAGTTCGCCCGGCCCTGGGTCTTGGACCGCAGGTCCCCGACGTAACCGAACATCTCCGACAACGGGACCAGGGCGCGCACGACCTTGGCACCGGCCGCGTCCTCCATGGCCTGGATGTGACCACGACGCGAGTTGATGTCGCCGATGACATCGCCCATGTACTCCTCGGGCGTGCGGACCTCGACGGCCATCATCGGCTCGAGCAGGATCGGGTCGGCCCGACGGACGGCCTCCTTGAGCACCATGGAGCCGGCGATCTTGAACGCCATTTCCGAGGAGTCGACGTCGTGGTAAGCGCCGTCGACGAGGGTGGCCTTGATGCCGACCAGCGGGTAGCCGGCGAGCACGCCGTACTGCATGGCGTCCTGGATCCCGGCGTCGACCGACGGGATGTACTCGCGCGGGACGCGACCACCGGTGACGGCGTTGTCGAACTCGTAGAGCTTGCCCTCAGCGGTGTCCAGCGGCTCGATGGTCACCTGGACCTTGGCGTACTGACCCGACCCACCGGTCTGCTTCTTGTGGGTGTAGTCGTGCTTGACGACAGCCTTGCGGATCGTCTCGCGGTAGGCCACCTGGGGCTTGCCGACGTTGGCCTCGACCTTGAACTCGCGGCGCATGCGGTCCACGAGGATGTCGAGGTGGAGCTCGCCCATGCCCTTGATGATGGTCTGGCCGGTCTCCTGGTCCTGCTCGACCTGGAAGGTCGGGTCCTCTTCGGCAAGCTTCTGGATCGCGACGCCGAGCTTTTCCTGGTCGCCCTTGGTCTTGGGCTCGATGGCCACCGAGATGACCGGCTCCGGGAAGGTCATCGACTCGAGGACGACCTGGTTGGTCGGGTCACACAGGGTGTCACCGGTCGTCGTGTCCTTGAGACCGATGAACGCGTAGATGTGACCGGCCGAGGCCTTGTCGACGGGGTTCTCCTTGTTGGAGTGCATCTGGAAGAGCTTCCCGACGCGCTCCTTCTTGCCCTTGGTCGAGTTGATGATCTGCGCGCCGGAGGGCACCTCGCCGGAGTAGACCCGGACGTAGGTGAGCTTGCCGAAGAACGGGTGGACCGCAATCTTGAACGCCAGCGCCGAGAACGGCTCCTTGGCGTCGGGCTTGCGGATGATCTCGACCTCTTCGTCATTGGGCTTGTGGCCGATCATCGGCGGCACGTCCAGCGGCGAGGGCAGGTAGTCGACGACCGCGTCGAGCATGGGCTGGACGCCCTTGTTCTTGAACGCGGTGCCGCAGATGACCGGGTTGACCGTGCCGGCGATGGTGAGGGCGCGGATGCCGGCCTTGAGCTCCTCGACGGTGAGCTCCTCACCCTCGAGGTACTTCTCCATAAGGGTGTCGTCCGACTCGGCGACCATCTCGACGAGGGCGTGCCGGTATTCCTCGGCCTTGTCCTGCAGGTCGGCCGGGATGTCCTCGACGGTGTAGTCCTCACCCTTCTGGGTCTCACCGCGCCACATCAGGGCCTTCATGCGCAGCAGGTCGACGACGCCGGTGAAGGCGCTCTCCTGGCCGATCGGCAGCTGCAGCACGAGCGGGGTCGCACCGAGCCGGTCGACCATGGTCTTCACGGTGAAGTAGAAGTCCGCGCCGAGCTTGTCCATTTTGTTGACGAAGCAGATGCGGGGCACGCCGTACTTGTCCGCCTGGCGCCACACCGTCTCGGACTGCGGCTCGACACCTTCCTTGGCGTCGAACACCGCGCACGCACCGTCGAGCACACGCAGCGAGCGCTCGACCTCGACCGTGAAGTCGACGTGACCGGGCGTGTCGATGATGTTGATCTGGTGGTTCTTCCAGAAGGTCGTCGTCGCGGCCGACGTGATCGTGATGCCGCGCTCCTGCTCCTGCTCCATCCAGTCCATCGTGGCTGCGCCGTCGTGGACCTCACCGATCTTGTAGGTGATGCCGGTGTAGAAGAGGATGCGTTCCGTCGTCGTCGTCTTGCCGGCGTCGATGTGCGCCATGATGCCGATATTGCGGACCTTGGTGAGGTCCGTCAGGACGTCGAGTGCCACGTTCGTTGTCTCGTCTCAGCTCGTGCGGGTGCGTTGCGTGTCGTGATGCGGCAACCCCACGCGGTATGCCGTGCGGCAGGTGAGCTGCACGGCATACCTCGCGTGGTTCTTACCAGCGGTAGTGCGCGAAGGCGCGGTTGGACTCGGCCATCTTGTGGGTGTCCTCGCGACGCTTGACCGCGGCGCCGAGGCCGTTGGAGGCGTCGAGCAGTTCGTTCATGAGGCGCTCGGTCATCGTCTTCTCGCGACGTTGACGCGAGTAGCCGACCAGCCAGCGCAGCGCGAGGGTGGTCGACCGGCCCGGCTTGACCTCGACCGGCACCTGGTAGGTCGCGCCACCGACGCGGCGGGACTTGACCTCGACGGCCGGCTTGATGTTGTCCAGGGCGCGCTTGAGGGTGACCACCGGGTCGGTGCCGGTCTTGGCGCGGCAGCCTTCCAGGGCGCCGTAGACGATGGTCTCGGCGATGGACTTCTTGCCGTCCAGGAGAATCTTGTTGACCAGCTGGGTCACCAGGGGGCTGCCGTAGACCGGGTCGACGACGAGCGGGCGCTTGGGAGCGGGACCTTTACGAGGCATTACTTCACCTTCTTCGCGCCGTAGCGAGAGCGAGCCTGCTTGCGGTTCTTGACACCCTGGGTGTCAAGGGTGCCGCGGATGATCTTGTAGCGGACGCCGGGAAGGTCCTTCACACGGCCACCACGCACGAGCACGATCGAGTGCTCCTGGAGGTTGTGGCCGACGCCCGGGATGTAGGCCGTGACCTCGATCTGCGAGGTGAGCTTGACGCGGGCGACCTTGCGCAGCGCCGAGTTCGGCTTCTTGGGGGTGGTCGTGTAGACGCGGGTGCACACGCCACGGCGCTGGGGCGAACCCTTGAGCGCGGGCGTCTTGGTCTTGCCGACCTTGTCCTGGCGGCCCTTGCGCACCAGTTGGTTGATCGTTGGCAACCTTCACTCCGAACGGTGTCGATGTCGTCAGTTCGCGGGGGTGCGAACTCCTTGGTCGTTCCCCACCGGTCTGATGACGTGTTCGGCCCCCGAGTCACCCCGTGAGCCGATCGCGTCGAGCCCGATCGGGGTGCCCTCCCCTGCACTTTCCGAGCACGACCCACCTTCGCTGAACGAGGTGGTGAGTCGCGCCGGACTGCCCGGCGAGAGCGGTTGAGGAGGGTATGCCGTGCCGCCGCGGTCCGTCTCCGGTCGCCACCTGCTGGGCCTGCCCACACTCATGTGTCCGGGCCAGCCCAGACACAGCGCTCAAATCTACCGCCCCTGGGTGACCCGGCCAAATCGGCGCGTTGACTCATCAAAGATGCCCGCGTAACCGGAGTCGTTGACTCATCCGAAGATGCCCGCGTCACCCGAGACGTTGACTCATCCGAAGGTCCCCGCGTAACCGGAGTCGTTGACTCATCCGACGATGCCCGCGTCGGCCAGCATCGATCCGCTCGTCCGACCACCAGCTCGACCCCGAACTGACGCGTTTTGCTGTTTCAGGGCCCGCCAAGCAGCAAAACGCGTCACCTCGCCCGCCGAGTGGACCCGTGTTCCCCGTGGCCGACTTGCGATCTCACCCAGATGGCCCCTTCACGACGTAGGAAGGGGCCATCTGTGCCACCACGCCAACCTGGACGCGCTGGTCGGGCAACCAGCTCGACCCCGAACTCACGCGTTTTGCTGTTTCAGGGCCCGCCAAGCAGCAAAACGCGTCACCTCGCCCGCCGAGTGGACCCGTGTTCCCCGTGGACGACTTGCGATCTCACCCAGATGGCCCCTTCACGACGTAGGAAGGGGCCATCTGTGTCACCACGCCAACCTGGACGCGCTGGTCGGGCAACCAGCTCGACCCCGAACTCACGCGTTTTGCTGTTTCAGGGCCCGCCAAGCAGCAAAACGCGTCACCTCGCCCGCCGAGCTCAGATGTCGACCCCAGACATGCCGACGCCCCCGGAGCAGCCTCCGGGGGCGTCGTCGCACCTTCAGTGCGAGTCAATCGATCACGCGGGGTTCATCACCGCGGCGCGGCCTGCCTCCAGGCGGGCGACCGGCACCCGGAACGGCGAGCACGACACGTAGTCGAGCCCGGCGTTGTGGAAGAAGTGCACCGACTCGGGGTCGCCACCGTGCTCGCCACAAACGCCCGCCTTGAGGTTGGGCTTGACCGCACGGGCCGTGGAGACGGCGAGCTTGACCAACTGGCCGACGCCGTCCTCGTCGATGGTCTCGAACGGCGACACCTGGAAGATGCCCTTCTCCAGGTAGTTGGAGAAGAACGACGCCTCGACGTCGTCGCGGCTGAAGCCCCACGTCGTCTGGGTGAGGTCGTTGGTGCCGAACGAGAAGAAGTCGGCCGACTCGGCGATCTTGCCGGCGGTGAGGCAGGCCCGCGGCAGCTCCATCATCGTGCCGATCATCACGTTGTGGCCGGGGCCGACCTGCTCGCCCTTTTCGCGGGCGATCTTGAGGGCCGAGTTCCGCACCAGGTCGAGCTCTTGGTAGGTATCGATGAGCGGCACCATGATCTCGGCGGTGCCAACGATGCCGGACTTGCGCACCACCTGGAAGGCCTCCAGGATCGCGCGGACCTGCATCTCGAACAGGCCCTCGGTGACCAGGCCAAGCCGCACCCCGCGCAACCCGAACATCGGGTTGGACTCGTGCAGTCGCTGCACCGCGGCATACATCGTCTTGTCGGCCTGCGTCGCCGTGCCGTCAGCCTCGGCGACCGCCATCTTGGCCGTCATCTCGACGATATTGGGCAGGAACTCGTGCAACGGCGGGTCGATGAGCCGGATCGTCACCGGCAGGTTGCCCATCGCCTGGAAGATCTCTTCGAAGTCCTTGCGCTGCAACGGCCGCAGGCCTTCCAACGCCGCGGTGCGAGCCTCGTCGGTCTCGGCGAGGATGAGCCGCTCGACCAGTTCGCGCCGGTCGCCGAGGAACATGTGCTCGGTGCGGCACAGGCCGATGCCCTCGGCTCCGAAGCGCACCGAACGCGCGGCGTCCTCGGGGGTGTCGGCGTTGGCGCGCACCCGCAGGCGACGCACCCGGTCGGCGATCTTCATGATCCGATCGACGGCCTTGACCGTGTCTGACGCCTCGGCGGAGGCAGCGTCGACATTGCCCTCGAAGTAGTCGACGACCGCGCTGGCCACGACCGGCACCGCGCCGCGGAAAACCTGGCCGGTGGCGCCGTCGATGGAGATCATGTCGCCCTCACGCAGCGGCTCTGCCGCCTGCCCGCGCAACGAGATCGACTTGTGAGCCGAGTCGATGACGAGCTCGTCGGCGCCGCACACGCAGGTGGTGCCCATGCCGCGGGCGACGACCGCCGCGTGGGAGGTCTTGCCACCGCGCGAGGTGAGGATGCCCTTGGACGCGATCATGCCGACCAGGTCGTCAGGGTTGGTCTCGGTGCGCACGAGGATGACGTCCTCGCCGCGGTCGGCCCATTCCTTGGCCGCAGCCGAGCTGAAGACGATCTTGCCGACGGCAGCACCCGGGCTGGCGGCGACACCAGTCGTGATGAGCGCAGACTTCGCCGAGGCGTCGAACCTCGGGAACATCAGGTTGGACAGCTGGGCACCGGTGACCCGGGTCAGCGCCTCTTCCTCGGAGATGACCCCC
This sequence comes from Actinomycetales bacterium, assembly GCA_016710645.1. Taxonomy (GTDB): domain Bacteria; phylum Actinomycetota; class Actinomycetes; order Actinomycetales; family Dermatophilaceae; genus Phosphoribacter. Next base: position 21,508 of record JADJVI010000001.1, read on the forward strand.
TCGTCGATGAGCTGGCCGGCGATCCGGAAGGCGGCCTCGGCTGTGCGCTTGCCGACGCGGGTCTGCAGCATCCACAGTTTGCCGCGCTCGATGGTGAACTCGATGTCACACAGGTCGCGGTAGTGGTCTTCCAGGCGCTTCATGTTGTCGAGCAACAGCGCGTAGGCGTCCGGAGACTCGCCGTGCAACTCGGCCAGCGGGCGGGCATTGCGGATGCCCGCCACCACGTCCTCGCCCTGGGCGTTCATGAGGAAGTCGCCGTAGACACCCTTCTCACCCGTGCTGGGGTCGCGGGTGAAGCAGACGCCGGTGCCGGAGTCGTCGGACATGTTGCCGAAGACCATGGTCTGGACGTTGACGGCGGTGCCGAGGTCGTGCGGGATGCGCTCTTGGCGCCGGTAGAGCACGGCGCGGTCGCCGCCCCAGGACCGGAAGACCGCCTCGACGGCAGCATTGAGTTGCTCACGGGGGTCTTGCGGGAAGGGGTGGCCGGTGGCGTTCTCGATGGCGGTCTTGAAGTAGACGCACAGCATGGCCAGGTCGGCGGCGTTGAGGTCGGTGTCCTGCTCGACGTGGCGCGAGTTCTTGATCTGCTCGATGCGGGCCTCGAAGACCTCGGAGTCGATGCCGAGCACGGTCTTGCCGAACATCTGCAGGAGTCGGCGGTAGGAGTCCCAGGCGAAGCGCTCGCCCGCGACATCGGCCAGCCCATAAACCGACTCGTCGTTGAGACCGATGTTCAGGACGGTCTCCATCATGCCGGGCATGGAGAACTTCGCACCGGAGCGCACCGAGACCAGCAGCGGGTTGGCCGGGTCACCGAGGGTGCGGCCCATCGCCTTTTCCATGTGGCCCAGGTGTTCGGTCACCTCGGCGGCCAACGACTCCGGCGCCTTACCGCTTTGCAGGTAGACCCGGCACGCGTCCGTCGTGATGGTGAAGCCGGGGGGCACCGGCAGGCCGATCTTCACCATCTCGGCAAGGTTGGCCCCCTTCCCACCCAACAGGTCCTTCTGGTCCTTGTCCCCTTCGGAGAAGTCGTAGACATATCGCGTGGTCATGTCGGTGGGGGTCCTTCCGCGGTTCGTCGGCAAGTCGTCTGGAAATCGTCAGCAGCAGTCGTGCGCCATTGCACCTTCGTCCATCTTGGACCATCCCATCCACGCCTGCAGACCATCGGGGACCTACGTCCCCGGGTCTCGTATGCCGGGATCAACGTTTCGGGAGGCGCGGCACGGCATACCGCATGGGGTATGCCGTCCGCTCGCCTCCCAGCCTTGCCCAGGCTCTACCCGGCCGGGGTGAACACCACGCCACGACAACGAGACCGCCCGCCCACCGCAGGGTGAAGACCCTGGGTGAGCGGGCGGCATACCTGCTCGTTCGTGCCTGACCGCCGAGGCGGCACAGCGACTACAACCGGCCGAAGTCGTCCAGGTTGAGGTCGTCGAGGCGGACCGCCTCGCCCGACCCGCTCCCGAAGTGGGAGTAGTCGTAGCTGTCGTAGTTGGGCATGGAGTACATCGCGGCCTTGGCCTCTTCGGTCGGCTCCACCGTGATGTTCCGGTAGCGGGGCAGACCCGTGCCGGCGGGGATGAGCTTGCCGAGGATGACGTTCTCCTTGAGGCCGCGCAGCGGGTCGGACTTGGCCTCCATGGCCGCCTGGGTGAGCACCCGGGTGGTCTCCTGGAAGGACGCGGCCGACAGCCACGACTCGGTCGCGAGCGACGCCTTGGTGATGCCCATGAGGTCGGGACGACCCGCAGCGGGCCGCCCGCCCTCGGCCACAACGCGGCGGTTCTCGGTCTCGAACGCGCTGCGCTCGGCGAGGTCACCCGGGATGAGGTCGGCGTCGCCGGCCTCGATGACGGTGACCCGACGGAGCATCTGCCGAACGATGACCTCGATGTGCTTGTCGTGGATCGACACACCCTGCTGGCGGTAGACGTGCTGGACCTCGTCGACCAGGTGCATCTGGACCGCACGCGGCCCAAGGATGCGCAGCACCTGCTTGGGGTCGATGGCGCCCTGGATGAGCTGGGTGCCGACCTCGATGTGATCGCCGTCGCCGACGAGCAGCTTGGAGCGCTTGCTCACCGGGTAGGAGTGCTCCTCCGAGCCGTCGTCGGGGACCAGGACGATCCGACGGGTCTTGTCGGTGTCCTCGACCCGGACACGGCCGGTGGCCTCGGCGATCGGGGCCACACCCTTGGGGGTGCGGGCCTCGAAGAGCTCGACGACACGCGGCAGACCCTGGGTGATGTCGTCACCGGCCACACCACCGATGTGGAAGGTCCGCATGGTCAGCTGGGTGCCGGGCTCACCGATGGACTGGGCCGCGATGATGCCGACGGCCTCGCCGATGTCGACGAGCTTGCCGGTGGCCAGCGAGCGGCCGTAGCAGCGCGCACAGGTGCCGACCTTGCTGTCGCAGGTGAGCACCGAGCGCACCCGCACGGTGTCCACGCCGGCGGCATACAGGGCGTCGATGACGACGTCGCCCAGGTCGATGCCCGCTTCGGCGAGGACGGTGCCGTCGGAACCGACGACATCCTCGGCGAGGGTACGGGCGTAGACCGAGGTCTCGACGTCCTCGTGCGGCATCCGCTCGCCACGGGGGTCGGTCGCAGCGATCGGCAGGGTCAGGCCCCGCTCGGTGCCACAGTCGTCCTCGCGGATGATGACGTCCTGCGAGACGTCGACCAGGCGCCGGGTGAGGTAACCCGAGTCTGCGGTCCGCAGGGCGGTGTCGGCCAGACCCTTACGCGAGCCGTGCGTGGAGATGAAGAACTCGAGCACCGACAGACCCTCGCGGAAGTTCGCGCGGATCGGACGGGGGATGATCTCGCCCTTCGGGTTGGACACCAAGCCCTTCATGCCGGCGATCTGGCGCAACTGCATCCAGTTACCGCGGGCACCCGAGGACACCATCCGGTAGATGGTGTTGGTCTTGGGCGTGTTGGCGACCATTTCCTTGGCGACCTCGGTGGTCGCCTCGTTCCAGATCTCGATGAGGTCTTCGCGACGCTCGTTGTCGGTCATCGCACCACGGTCGTAGAGCTTCTGGACCTTGGCAGCGCGAGCTTCGTATTCCTCGATGATCTCGGCCTTGCGCGGGGGCGTGATGACGTCGGTGATGGCGACGGTCGTGCCCGAGCGGGTGGCCCAGTGGAAGCCGGCTTCCTTGAGCGCGTCGAGGCTGGCCGCGACCTGCACCTTGGTGTAGCGCTCGGCGAGGTCGTTGACGATCGTCGAGAGCCGCTTCTTGTCGACCGGCTCGTTGACGAACGGGTAGTCCATCGGCAGCGCCTCGTTGAACAGGGTGCGCCCGAGGGTGGTTTCGAGGATCTGCGCGTCGACGCGGCCGTCCTCGGACACCTGCGCGCCCTCGGGGATGCTGCCACCGACCGGGGGGACGGTGTCCATGACCCGGATCCGCACCAGCGAGCCAAGCTCGATCTGGCCGGCGTCGAAGGCCATCCGCGCCTCGGCCGGAGTGCCGAACGCGCGCAGCGCCCGCTCGCCCGCCTTGTCGGTCGACCCGGCGGCATACACCGGCTCGGTCTCACAGGTGAGGTGGTAGAGGCCGATGATCATGTCCTGGGTGGGCATGGTCACCGGACGACCGTCGGCCGGCTTGAGGATGTTGTTGCTGGACAGCATGAGGATGCGGGCCTCGGCCTGCGCCTCCGCCGACAGCGGCACGTGCACGGCCATCTGGTCGCCGTCGAAGTCGGCGTTGAACGCCGTGCAGACCAGCGGGTGAATCTGGATGGCCTTGCCCTCGACCAGCTGCGGCTCGAAGGCCTGGATGCCGAGGCGGTGCAGCGTGGGTGCGCGGTTGAGCAGCACCGGGTGCTCGGTGATGACCTCTTCCAGGACGTCCCACACAACCGGGCGCGAACGCTCGACCATGCGCTTGGCGGACTTGATGTTCTGGGCGTGGTCAAGGTCGACCAGACGCTTCATGACGAAGGGCTTGAACAGCTCCAGCGCCATCTGCTTGGGCAGACCGCACTGGTGCAGCTTGAGCTGCGGGCCGACGACGATGACCGAACGGCCGGAGTAGTCGACACGCTTGCCGAGCAGGTTCTGACGGAACCGGCCCTGCTTGCCCTTGAGCATGTCCGAGAGCGACTTGAGCGGGCGGTTGCCCGGGCCAGTCACCGGACGGCCACGACGGCCGTTGTCGAACAGCGAGTCGACGGCCTCCTGGAGCATCCGCTTCTCGTTGTTGACGATGATCTCGGGGGCGCCGAGGTCGAGCAGTCGCTTCAACCGGTTGTTGCGGTTGATGACCCGGCGGTAGAGGTCGTTGAGGTCAGAGGTCGCGAAGCGCCCACCGTCGAGCTGCACCATGGGGCGCAGGTCCGGCGGGATGACCGGGACGCAGTCCAGGACCATGCCGACCGGGCTGTTGGTCGTCGTGAGGAAGGCCGACACGACCTTGAGCCGCTTGAGCGCGCGGGTCCGCCGCTGGCCCTTGCCGGTGGCGATGATCTCGCGCAGCAGTTCGGCCTCGGCCTCCAGGTCGAAGGTCTCCAGGCGCTTCTGGATCGCCGCAGCGCCCATGCCGCCCTCGAAGTAGAGACCGAAGCGGTCGCGCATCTCGCGGTAGAGGATCTCGTCGCCTTCGAGGTCCTGGACCTTGAGGTTCTTGAACCGGTCCCAGACCTGCTCCAGGCGCTCGATCTGCTGCTCGGCGCGACGACGCAGGGCGCCCATCTCGCGCTCGGCACCATCCTTGACCTTGCGCTTGATGTCGGCCTTGGCGCCCTCGGCTTCGAGCTCGGCCAGGTCGGCTTCCAGCTTCTTGGCCCGCTCGTCGATGTCAACGTCGCGGCGGTTCTCGAGTTCCTTCTTCTCCACCTGGATCTGCGCCTCGAGCGAGGGCAGGTCGTTGTGGCGCGCCTCGGTGTCGACCGAGGTGATCATGTATGCCGCGAAGTAGATGACCTTCTCGAGGTCCTTCGGGGCGAGGTCCAGCAGGTAACCCAGCCGGCTCGGGACGCCCTTGAAGTACCAGATGTGGGTGACCGGCGCGGCCAGCTCGATGTGCCCCATCCGCTCGCGACGCACCTTGGCGCGGGTGACCTCGACGCCACAGCGCTCGCAGATGATGCCCTTGAACCGGACCCGCTTGTACTTGCCACACGAGCACTCCCAGTCCCGGGTGGGGCCGAAGATGCGCTCGCAGAACAGCCCCTCCTTCTCCGGCTTGAGGGTGCGGTAGTTGATGGTCTCGGGCTTCTTGACCTCGCCATAGCTCCACTGGCGGATGTCCTCCGCCGTGGCCAGGCCGATGCGCAGCTCGTCGAAGAAGTTGACGTCGAGCACGTGGTTCCTTCTCTCGTTACAAAAGTCTCGTCAGGATGTCCGTGGGGTATGCCGTGCCGCTCACCGCTGCGGCGAGCGGGACGGCATACCGGTGTGTCTTGTCAGACTTCTTCGACCGAACTCGGCTCGCGCCGGGACAGGTCGATGCCGAGCTCTTCGGCGGCGCGGAACACGTCCTCGTCCGCCTCCTTCATCTCGATGGTCTGTCCGTCGGAGGACAGCACCTCGACATTGAGGCAGAGCGACTGCATTTCCTTGAGGAGCACCTTGAAGGACTCCGGGATGCCCGAGTCGGGAATGTTCTCGCCCTTGACGATGGCCTCGTAGACCTTCACGCGGCCCGGCACGTCGTCGGACTTGATCGTCAGCAGCTCCTGGAGCGTGTATGCCGCGCCGTAGGCCTCCAGCGCCCAGACCTCCATCTCACCGAAGCGCTGGCCACCGAACTGGGCCTTACCGCCGAGCGGCTGCTGGGTGATCATCGAGTAGGGGCCGGTCGAGCGAGCGTGGATCTTGTCGTCGACGAGGTGGTGGAGCTTGAGGATGTACATGTAGCCCACCGACACCGGCTCGGGGAACGGCTCGCCGGAGCGACCGTCGAAGAGCCGCGTCTTGCCGGACTTGTCGATCAGGCGCACCCCATCGCGGGTCTTGTGCGTCGAGTCGAGCAGGCCCGTGATGATGTCTTCCTTCGCGCCGTCGAAGACCGGGCTCGCGACCCGGGTGCCGGCCGGAGCGTGGTAGTTGTCGGCAGGGATGTTGGCGGCCCACTCCGGGTGCCCCTCGATCTGCCAGCCGCGCGAGGCGGCCCAGCCGAGGTGCAACTCGAGGATCTGACCGACGTTCATGCGGCCGGGCACACCGAGCGGGTTGAGCACGACGTCGACCGGCGTGCC
>JADJVI010000002.1 GCA_016710645.1 Actinomycetales bacterium
CGCACAACCTGCAAAACGTCGACGTGGACATCCCGCTGGGCGTGCTCGTCGTCGTCACCGGGGTCGCCGGGTCGGGCAAGAGCTCGCTCATCCACGGGTCGGTCGCCGACCAGGACGGGGTCGTCGTCGTCGACCAGGGCGCAATCAAAGGATCCCGGCGCAGCAATCCGGCGACCTACACCGGGCTGTTGGAGCCGATCCGCAAGGCGTTCGCCAAGGCCAACGGGGTCAAGCCGGCGCTCTTCAGCGCCAACTCTGAGGGCGCCTGCCCCACGTGCAATGGCAACGGCCTGATCTACACCGAGCTTGGGTTCATGGACACCGTGACGTCGGTCTGTGAGGACTGCGAAGGCAAACGGTTCCAGGCGGCGGTGCTGGAGTATCACTTGGGCGGCAAGGACATCAGCCAGGTCCTAGCCATGTCGGTGTCCGAGGCGGAGGAGTTCTTCGCCACTGGCGAGGCCCGCACCCCGGCGGCGCACACGATTCTCTCTCGGCTACGCGACGTCGGCCTGGGGTACCTCAGCCTCGGCCAGCCGCTCACCACCCTCTCCGGTGGTGAGCGACAGCGGCTCAAGCTGGCCACTCACCTCGGCGAGAAGGGCGGGGTCTACGTCCTGGACGAGCCGACCACCGGTCTGCACCTGGCCGATGTCGAGCAACTCCTCGCGCTGCTGGACCGCCTGGTCGACTCCGGCAAGTCAGTCATCGTCATCGAGCACCACCAAGCCGTCATGGCACACGCGGACTGGATCATCGACCTCGGCCCCGGCGCCGGACACGACGGTGGCCGGGTGGTGTTCGAGGGCACGCCGACCGAGCTCGTGGCCGCGAGGGCCACCCTCACGGGTGAGCACCTCGCGGCATACGTGGGGGTCAGTCGCGGGTGAGCTTGCGGTAGGTGACCCGGTGCGGCCGGGCGGCCTCCGGGCCGAGCCGGTCGATCTTGTTCTTCTCGTATGCCTCGTAGTTGCCCCTCGAACCAGTACCACTTGGCCGGGTCGGACTCGTCACCCTCATAGGCGAGGATGTGCGTGGCGACCCGGTCAAGGAACCACCGGTCGTGGCTGATGACGACGGCGCAGCCGGGGAACTCCAGCAGCGCGTTCTCCAGCGACGCGAGCGTCTCGACGTCAAGGTCGTTGGACGGCTCGTCAAGCAGCAGCAGGTTGCCGCCCTGCTTGAGGGTCAACGCGAGGTTGAGCCGGTTGCGCTCACCACCTGAGAGAATCCCCGCAAGCTTTTGCTGGTCGGGGCCCTTGAAGCCGAACTGCGACACATAAGCCCGCGAGGGGATCTCGACCTGCCCGACCTTGATGAAGTCCAGGCCGTCGGAGACGACCTCCCACAGCGTCTTGTTGGGGTCCAGACCCGACCGGGACTGGTCGACATAGGAGATCTTGACCGTATCCCCGACCTTGACCTCACCCGCATCCGGCTGCTCCAGCCCGACGATGGTCTTGAAGAGCGTGGTCTTGCCGACGCCGTTGGGGCCGATGACGCCGACGATGCCGTTGCGGGGCAGCGTGAACGACAACCCATCGATGAGGACTCGGTCCCCGAACCCCTTGCGCAGGTTCTTGACCTCGATGACCTGTGATCCCAACCGCGGGCCAGGCGGGATGGTGATCTCCTCGAAGTCCAGCTTGCGAGTGCGCTCGGCCTCAGCCGCCATCTCCTCGTAGCGCGCCAACCGGGCCTTGGACTTGGCCTGGCGACCCTTGGCGTTGGAGCGGACCCACTCCAACTCCTCGGCGAGGCGCTTGGCCAACTTGGCGTCCTTCTTGCCCTGGACCTTGAGGCGCTCGGCCTTCTTCTCCAGGTATGCCGTGTAGTTGCCTTCGTAGCCGTAGAGCCGGCCGCGGTCGACCTCGGCGATCCACTGGGCCACGTTGTCGAGGAAGTAGCGGTCGTGGGTGACCGCGAGGACCGCGCCGGGGTACTGCGCGAGGTGCTGCTCCAGCCACTGCACCGACTCGGCGTCGAGGTGGTTGGTCGGCTCGTCGAGCAGCAACAGGTCGGGCTTCTGCAGCAGCAGCTTGCACAGGGCGACCCGACGCCGCTCACCGCCGGACAGCACGCTGACGTCGGCGTCTGGCGGCGGGCAGCGCAGCGCGTCCATCGCCTGCTCCAGTTGCGAGTCGAGATCCCACGCGTTGGCGTGGTCGATCTCGTCCTGCAGGGCGGCCATCTCCGTGCCCAGGGCGTCGTAGTCGGCGTCCGGCTCGGCCATCTCCAGCGCGATCTGGTTGTAGCGGTCGAGCTTGGCCTTGATCTCGCCGGCGCCCTCCTCGACATTGCCCAGGACGGTCTTGCTCTCGTTAAGCGGCGGTTCCTGCAGGAGGATGCCGACGGAGTACCCCGGCGACAGGCGAGCCTCGCCGTTGGAGGGTTGGTCTAGGCCGGCCATGATCTTGAGGATCGTCGACTTACCGGCGCCATTGGGCCCGACGACGCCGATCTTGGCGGTGGGATAGAACGCCATCGTCACGTCGTCGAGGATGAGCTTGTCGCCCACCGCTTTGCGCGCTTTGGTCATGGTGTAGATGAACTCGGCCATGCGCCGAAGGCTATCCGCAGCAGGGTATGCCGTCCGAATCGCCCACCTTCCCCACCCACCTTCCCCGGCCGGACCCACCGCTGGGAAACCGCGGCGTGCCCTGTGCCGGAGGCACGCCGCGGTCGTCTCGGGAGGTCAGCCGACTTTGGCGAGGTATTCGTCGGTCTCGGGGTCGGCCGTCGCGAGGTCGAAGCGGACCGCGCCCTCGTCGGCCTGCGCCTGCTGGGCACCCATCACCGCGGTGAGCGCGGGCCGCTCGGCCTCGAAGTCCTCGAAGTCGGGCGTCTCCAGTGCGGCCAGGGACGCCTGCACCTCGGGGGCGCCCATCCGATCGGTCGGGTCGAACTGGGCCCGCACCGGTTTGCTGAACAGCGACTGTCCCTTGGTGAGGTCATGTCCCACGGTGTGGGCGTCGACCTCGACTGAGATCATCGAGCGCCCCTCGGTGGTGGCCCAGGAGTTGATCCGCAGGCGGCCATGCACCACGACGGGTTGCCCCTTGTGCACACTGGCGACGACATTGGCCGCCAGCGCGTTGAAGGTCACGACCGACACGAAGTTGGTGCCTGCGTCGATGTAGCCGCGGGTCCCGGGGTCGTAGCGGCGGGCCGTCGAGGCGACCCGGAAGGTGGCGAACGGTCGCCCGTTCTTGGTCTCGCGCAACACCGGCTCGGCGGTGACATTGCCGACGACGGTCACATAGCTCTCGTTCATCTGGGGTTCCCCTGTCTCGATGCGATCCCTCTGCGGACCGGCATACCGGCAGCGTGCTGGGAACCCGAGGCAGGAGCTAGCGGTGACCACACGGGTTGTGGATGGTGGGACTCGACTGGTGAGGCTGGGGACAACGGCCCCAGCCTCAGCACCAGCCAGAGTCAGCGCGCGTGACGGGCCCGGTCGAGGGCTTCCCGCACGACCCGATGCCGCTCGAGGATGGCCAAGACGGGGGCCACGATCCGCGAGTCGGCCACCTCGGCGATCGCGTCGTGCAGCCGGCGAGCGACAACATTGGCGCGTCGTCGAGAGCCCACCCGGACGAACAACCGATTGAGAGCGGCCGCGAGCAGGCCACACGCGATGCCCCCGGCCAGGAGCAGGAAAGGCACCGGCAGTTGCCCGACCGTCGGGGTGGGCAGGTCTGGCAACTGCAGCCAGCCCACGACGAAAAGTGCTGTCAGCCAAAGGAATCCAGCAAGGGTCACCAAGCCGAAGATCCACTGGACGACGTCCATGACTCGCCACCAGACCGGCTGTCGAGCCCGCAACGGAGTGTGGATCACGGCCTGGTCGAGGGCATCGGACAGGCCCGCGGCGCCCGGGTCAGCCGCATCAGCCACAGCGTTGGCCCAGCGGACCGGCATACCCTCAGCCGCCCGATCGGCCAGCTGCCGGATCGCCAGCGACACCGCGGCACGGGCGGCGGGTGACGGCGGCGGGATCGACGAGCGGCCCACCACGGCGCGCACGTCGGTCTCGTCGATGCCCTTAATCTTGACCACGGTCTTGTCCAGGCGCAGCCGGGCAAGCGGATCGGCCCGGAAGCCCGACACCCAGCGGGTAAACAGCCACCCACCATGCGAGGTGGCTTCACGTCGGTAGTCCTCGGCGACGGCCTCAAGCACCACCGGAACCCCGGCCGACCGTGACAGCGCGTCGACCAGCGCATCGTCGGCGGAGCCGCGCACCTCGGGTTCGGCGTCGGCGACTCCTGAGCGCAGCCGCCCCGCCACCGCCACGACATCGGCCGACAACCGGGCTCGTGCCGCATCCGCCCCGGCCACAGCATTGGCCAGCCGCTGGCGCAACTCATCGACCCCCGCGCCGGTGCGAGCCGAGGTCACCATGACCTTGGCATCGCCTAACCCATCGGCCGCGAGCAGGCGCGTCAGGTCGGCGCGACAGGAGTCGACCGCGTCCGGAGCCAGGCGGTCGGCCTGGTTGAGCACGACGATGGTCACCGACTCGTGCCCCGACAGGGCCGCGACGTAGTCGTCGTGCAGCAGGGCATCGGCGTACTTCTGCGGGTCGGTCACCCAGACGAAGACGTCGACGAGCTCCAGCACCCGCTGCGCCTCCGCACGGTGCGCGGCTACCCGCGAGTCGAAGTCGGGCAGATCCAGCAGCACGAGTCCGTCGAGTCGACCGATGACGGCGCTCTCGTCGGCAGCGATCTGGTGGCGGGTCGCGACACCCAGCCAGTCGAGCAGTTCGCCAGCCGGCTCCGGCCCCCAGATGGCCGCCGAGGGCACTGAGGTGGTGGGTCGCCGGGCGCCGATCTTGGCCACCGGGCGGCCGACGATGGCGTTGAACAACGAGGACTTGCCGCTGCCGGTCGCCCCGGCCAGTGCGACCACGGTGTGGCCGCCGGCGATCGAGGTGCGCTCCCGGACCTTCTCGACGACGTTGACCGCCAGGTCGACCTGGGAGGGGTCGAGTTCCCGCCCCCCGGAGTCGATCGCCATTGCCAACGCTGAGGCCTGCTCGGTCAGCTCGACTGCGGCAACGGAGAGCCGGGCGCTGCCGGCGCGGATGGGGCTCATCGGGCTGCCCGCACGTTCAACGCCGCCGCACTGAGGCGCCGGCCCTGGTCACGGGCCGCTTCGACGCTCTCGACGGCGTTCTGGTAGCGCAGCGCCTCCTCGCCGAAGAGCTGGTCGACCCGCTCGTGCAGCGCGGCGCGCGCCTTGGCGGCCAACGACCGCACCGCCTGGTCGCCGAAGATCGCCTCCAGCAGCTTCTGGCCCAGCAGTGCGGTGCCGCCGGCGATGCCCGCCTCGGTGCCGGTCAGTCCGGCCGTGTGCGCGAAAGTCACCAGCATGAGGACCACCCCGAGGCCGTTGACCCCGTAGGCCGCGACCTTGGCCGTCGTTCGTCGGTCGCGTCCCTCGTTGCGCACCAGTGTCAGAACGTCGTCCTGCCACTCCCGCACCAACCGCGAGACCCGCTCGTCGAGGTCGGGCGAGGAACTGGCCAGCTGCGGGTAGCGGCCGACGAGAAGGGCACCACCCGGCATACCCCTCCAGGAGCGGGCTGTCGTGGAGGCCGCCGCGTGGGCCTCGGCCGTCACCAGAGCCGCGACTCCCGAGTGCAGCGCTTCGCCGAGTTCGGCAGCCGGCGCGGACTGGCCCTTGACCGCCGCGACGAGCCGATCGCGCCAGCGCGACACCGCGGATTCGACCTGCTTGAAGAATTCACCGGTGCCGACGAACTCCTGCCAGCGGGCGAGCACCTCGCCGCGCAACAAAGTGCCGTCGCTCATCCCCTTCTCGACGCCGACCGAGGCTTGTGCGTATGCCGCGTCGGCCACCTTGGAGAGCGCGCGGGTCGCGGAGTGCTGCTCCGCCGTGGCATCAGTGAGCGCGGTAATGCGGCCGTCGATCGAGTCGAGCGCGCCACTGAGGGTGTGCCGCACCACCATCGCGCGAGCCCGCGCGTCGTGAGCAAGGGCGGTGAGCCAGTCCCGCAGCCCGGCGATCTCGGCGGACGGCAGCAACCCGTCGGGGCCCAGCGCGACCTCCCGGACCGGGAAGACTGGAGCCAGCGACAGGCCCTGCTCCTTGAGCATCCCCGACAGGTGATCCCGGATCTCCTCGACCGCCTCGGAAGGCACCCGGTCGAGCACGACGGCGATCGACGTGCCGCGTTCGGAGGCCTGCCGCAGCAGCGCCCAGGGGACGGCGTCGGCATACCGGGCCGCCGTGGTGACGAAGAGCCAGAGGTCGGCCGCCGAGAGCAACTGCGCCGCGAGGTCCCGGTTGGCGGCGACGACGGAGTCGATATCGGGCGCGTCGAGCAGGGCCAGACCGGGCGAGAGAGACGAAGTGGCCACCAAGCGCACGGCGGAGGGATCCTCGACCGAGCCGGCCCCGCCGGTCACGCGCGCCAGGCTGGGCAGGACGCGGTCGTCGGCAAACCAACGAGCATCGTCGGGGTGGTGCACGAGCACCGGGGATCGGGTGGTTGGGCGCAGCACGCCCGGCCGCGACACCATCTCGCCGACCAGGGAATTGACCAGGGTCGACTTGCCGGCACCGGTGGATCCGCCGACGACGGCAAGGACCGGCGCGTCGAGCGAGCGTAGCCGCGGCAGGACATAGTCGTCGAGCTGGTGCAGCAACTCGACTCGGGTGGTGGAGGCCGCGCTGGCGCCCGGCAGATCCAAGGGCAGGCGCGACCCGGCGACGACATCACGCAACGCCGCGACGGCGTCCAGGAGAGCAGTGAGCTCCCCGGCCGGTCCGTCCTCTCGGGCCACGGATGTGCTTCCTTCCACTGGTACTCGCCAGCCGCCGAGTGGCTACCCCCAGCCACTCGATCGTGTTGTCGGGCCGTGATGCGCCAGGGCGCCTCACGGTCAGACCCGAACCTACCGCGTGTGCTCGGAAAGTCCGGGAGGACGGGTCGGTCAAGCCTATGTGGCGCTGGGGAGGAAGGGAAAACGCGGCGGGTATGCCGTGCGGCCGAGGCCCGCGGCGCGCGCGGGCGCCCCCGGCAGGACTCGAACCTGCAACCTGCGGATTAGAAGGCCGCTGCACTATCCGTTGTGCTACGGGGGCCGACAGCGCGCGGGACCCGGCGTCGTCAGCGCCCCAGTGTAGGCGTGTGTGCGGCGGCCAGAAGGTCGGCCCGGTGCGCCGCGATGGACGTCAACAGTTCCCGCTCCCGCTCGACGGCGTCGGCTTCCGCGGCCCGCCTGGTCATCCGTTGCCGCAACAAGGCGAGGTCGCTCGCCTCACGCTGAAAGGCCTCCATCGCCGCTTCGCCCCGCGGCCCGATCCAGGCGTGCGCCCAGTGCCGGGCCTGCCGACGGGTGGGCACCGAGGACAGCATGGCGACCTCGGGGTAGGTGAACCAGCCGTGATCGGCGTAGGCGGTGAGCTGACGTCGGATCGTGTCACCCTCGCGCCGTTTGAGGAGGAACAGCAGGGTGAGGAAACCGATGAACAACGGCACCTGCACGAGCAGGTAGACCTCAAAGTAGGCATCGAGGGTGGCGCTGAGGTTCCAGACGGCGTGCAGCAGCATCGCGCAGGCGTAGCCGAGCAGGCCGTAGCCGAGCTTGCCCCACACCGTCCGGGCGACCGATGCGGCCAGGCCGAGGCCGATGCCGATGCACGCGGTGAACAGCGGATGGGCGAACGGCGCCATGAGGCAGCGCAGGATGAACGTCGCGCCCAGGCCCTGGTTGCCGTACTCCGAGTACGCGTGGCCGAGGTAGAGGATGTTCTCGGTCAAGGCGAACCCGGCGCCGGCCATCCCGGCATACACGATCCCGTCGATGACGCCGTCGAACTCCCGGCGCCGCACGAGCAGGATGAGCAGCACGCCCAACCCCTTGAGCCCCTCCTCGACCGGCGGTGCGCTGAGCACCGCGGCGGCCGAGTCGGGATTGGAGACCCCGGACATCATCAGCAGCGTGTGGAAGGTGGTGTTGAGCAGCAGGGCACCCAGAGGAGCGCAGAGGGCACCCCAGAGGAAGGCGAACCACAGATAGCGGGCGGGTTCGGCCTCGAGTTGGTCGACCCAGCGATAGAGCGGCACGACGATGAGCAGCGGCACCGCGGAGACGGCCGCCATGAAGGCGGCGGTGCGCCAGCCGAGGTCGACGTTGAAGATCCATAACAGCCCGGCCGAGGCGAGCAGGAAGCCCGCGATGATGACACCGGTCAGCACCCGGCGGCCCGCGACGGAGCGGCGGGTGGGGACCGGCGCCGCACTCCACGCCGGGGGTGCCACGGAGGCCGGGTATGCCGTCCCGCTCGGCGGGTGTGAAAGCCCCGACGGTGGGTGCGCAGTCCCAGGCGGAGGGTATGCCGTTCCGCTCGGTGGCAACGCTCCTGGCACCCCTGCAGACATGGGAGCAGGGTAGTGCAGCGCCGGGTGGCGAGTTGATCGACGCCTCGCTGCCCGCCAGCTAGCGCCGCTCAGTGACTAGGCTGACCCGAGTGACCACCCCGAACACCGGGTTGCCCGGCGCCAACATCGCCGCCGAAGCCGTCGACGCCACGGCCGATTCGGCAGCAGTCCTGTCCCCCGACGCAGCGCGCCCGACCGAACGGTCCCTGGCCGATCGCATCGTCTGGATCGACTGCGAGATGACCGGACTGTCGCTCCAGCACGACGCCCTCATCGAAGTCGCAGTCCTCATCACCGATTACGAGCTCAACATCCTCGGGCCCGGCGTCGAGGTCGTCATCCGTCCGCCCGACGAGGCGCTGACTCAGATGGACCCCTTCGTCCGCACCATGCACACCACCTCCGGCCTGCTCGATGCGTTGCCGACCGGCACGACCATGGCCGCCGCCGAGGCCCTCGTCCTGGACTACGTCAAGTCCTGGGTGCCCGAGCCGCGCAAGGCTGCGCTGGCCGGCAACTCGGTCGGCACCGATCGCAGCTTCCTGGCGCGCGATATGCCCGAGCTGGAGGGGTGGCTGCACTACCGCGTCATTGACGTCTCGTCGATCAAGGAACTCTCGCGGCGCTGGTACCCACGGGTCTACTTCAACTCCCCGGTGAAGTCGGGGGGTCACCGCGCGCTCGCCGACATCCGCGAGTCCATTGCCGAGCTGCGCTACTACCGCGAGGCGGTGTTCGTCGCTCCACCCGGACCCGACACCCCGACGGCCCGGGCGCTCGGTGAACGTCACGTCGTCGACCACGGCGCCGCCGAGAAACCGGTCACGACCACCTCCGGCGACGGGGTACGATAGGCCGCTGTGCGCGGCGGTTGTCGCGTCATGGTGGGTGTAGCTCAGCTGGTAGAGCACCTGGTTGTGGTCCAGGACGTCGCGGGTTCGAGTCCCGTCACTCACCCCAGGTCGGGCGCGTCGGGGACTCCCGCCGCGCCCGTTCGGTTATGGACTCCGACGAGCCCAGGAGGGCGCATGACACTGGTCAGGACGTCCCCCACGCGGCAGATGGCGCGAATCGCCGCCGCCGGGCTGCTCGCCTTCGGCGCTTTCGGGTATGCCGTCGCACCGGCCGGTGCTGCCCCCCTCCCCGCGAGTGCCACTGCTGGGGCAGCGGCGGTGGTGGCCCCACGGCATACCGCGCTGTTGAGCACCGTTCCCGCGGACGGAGCCGTCCTCGACAAGGCGCCGGTCGAGATTGTGCTCACCTTCAACGAAAAAATCTCGCCGCAATACGCCCAGGTCGTGCTGAGCCGCGACGGCAGCCCCCTCACCATCGCCGACCCGGTCGTGACGGGTGAGGTGTTGCGGGTGGCGTTGACCGACACGACGCCTGGGGGCTACCGGATCGCCTACCGAGTAGTGAGCGCCGACGGGCACCCGATTTCGGGCGAGAGCCGCTACACGGTCAAGGGCGTCGCGGCGACGGCAAGCGCCTCCTCCTCAGCGCCGACGACGTCCACCGCGACCTCGACGCCTTCGGCGGTTCCCACGGCCACAGCCGGCGCATCGGCGTCGAGCAGCGGCAGTTCCACCCCGCAGCCTGGTGATCAGCCCGCCAACCACGTGCCGGGCGTGCTCATCGGCGGCGGGCTCGTCGCCGTCGCTGCCGGGCTGCTGTGGTGGGACCGGCGACGTCGACACTCCACACCAGAGGCCTAGTCGGCCAATCGATTTCACCCGATGCCGGGCGAGCGTGTATCGTTTCCGCTCGTTGCGCCGCTAGCTCAATGGCAGAGCAAGTGACTCTTAATCACTGGGTTCGGGGTTCGAATCCCTGGCGGCGCACTCGTGAGGCCCCTGACGACTAGTCAGGGGCCTCAGTTCATTTCTCAGCCACTCTCAGAGATAGAGCCCGGTCGAGCCGGCTTCGACGCGGGGAGCGGCCACGGCGTGAATGTCCTTCTCCCGCAACAGGATGTAGGGCTTGGACCGCAACTCGACCTCGTGTCGGTCCTCGGGGTCGAAGAGAACGCGATCGCCGACTTCGACATGGCGGACGTTGCCTCCAACGGCCATCACGCTCGCCCAGGAGAGCCGCTTGCCCACCGACGCTGTCGCGGGGATGAGGATGCCGCCGCCGGATTTCCGGTCACCCGATTCGGCCTCGACGGACACCAGGACCCGATCGGCGAGCATGCGAATGGGCAGCCGCTCGGCGTCGGAGCGAGCGGAGGGACGGGACGGCATACGAGACGACGGGCGCGATCAGGCGTTGCGCCGGCGCAGCAGACCGATCGCCACGAGAACGACTGCGACCGCGCCGAGAACCGCGGCAATGCGCTCGGTGCGCAGCGCTCCGGTCTCGTCCCGGGTGGCGGCGGCGAAGGACGCCCGCGCCGATTCGGTCTGGCGCCGCATGATTTCCTGCGGCTGGGCGCGGAAGGCGAGTTCGTCGACCGTGTCGGCCAGGCGAGACCTGGCCGCCTCGATCTCGGCCTGCAGCTGGGCAATCGAGGGTGTCGCGTCGCTCATGTCCATCCCTTCTCTTGGCGCAAGACTAGCCCGCAGCGGTCGGTGCGGGTCGCCTCAGAGGCCAAGGTCCTTGCGCAGCTTGGCCACGTGCCCGGTGGCCTTGACGTTGTATCGCGCGTCGGCGATCTTGCCCGCCTCGTCGACCACGAAAGTGGACCGGATGACACCGGTCACCGTCTTGCCGTACATCGTCTTCTCGCCGAACGCCCCGTATGCCGTGAGCGTCGCCCGATCGGGGTCGGACAGCAGGGTGATCGTCAGCCCGTCGCGCTCGCGGAACCGGGCCAACTTGGCCGGTGCATCCGGTGAGATGCCGAGCACGGCATACCCCTGGGCGGCCAGTGCGTCGAGGGAGTCGGAAAAGTCGCAGGCTTGCTTGGTGCAGCCGGGGGTCATCGCGGCGGGGTAGAAGTAGACGATGACCTTGCGCCCGGCGTAATCCGAGAGGGACACCTGCCCGCCGGTGTCGTCGGTAAGGGTAAAGGCGGGGGCGGTGTCACCGGGTTGCAGCCGGGTCGTCATCGAATCCTCCTGGGCCGGACCAAGGTTGGTTATTGCAAGTCATGTGCAATAAGGTCGAGGGTGGATCAGCACCGCTCGCTCGGCCCACGCTACCCGCCCCGCTCCATATGCCAGCTCAGGAGGCCCCGTGCACGTCCCCGACGGGTTCATCTCCGCACCCTGGTCGCTGGCCACCGGTGTCGTGGCCGCCGGCGCCGTGGCCCTGGCCCTGCGCGGAGCCCGGCGCGAGCTCGATGACCGCACCGCCCCGTTGGCCGGACTGGTGGCGACCTTCGTCTTCGCCGGCCAGATGGTCAACTTCCCGGTCGCCGCGGGCACGTCCGGGCATCTGCTGGGCGGCACCCTCGCGGCCGTCCTCGTCGGGCCATGGACGGCGACCCTCTGCCTCACTGTGGTGCTGCTCGTGCAGGCGCTGCTCTTCGCCGATGGGGGCCTCACCGCCTTGGGCACGAACATCACGCTCATGGGCGTCATCGGCGTGTGGGTCGGGTATGCCGTGTTCCGCCTCGCTGCTCGCGCGCTCCCCCGGCCCCGGGCAAGGCAGCGCCCGGTGGTCCCCCTCGCCGCGGGCATTGGAGGCTTTGTGTCGGTGCCCGCCGCAGCGGCCGGTTTCGCGCTGCTCTTCGCCATCGGCGGCAGCGCCCCCATCGCCCTGTCGACCTTGATGTCGGCCATGGTCGGCGTCCACCTCGCCATCGGCCTGGGCGAAGCGGTCATCACGGCCCTGGTCGTCGGAAGTGTCCTCGCGGTGCGACCCGACCTCGTCCACGGCGCCCGAGGGCTGGTCAGCGCCCCAGTCCTGGTCACCCACGGGGGAACCGCGCGATGAGCCGCTCCACCGGGCTCTCAACCGCCCCCTCGCGAGCGGGACGGAGCTGGTGGCTGCTCGGGCTCGGCGTCGCTCTGCTCATCGCCGGGGTGGTGAGCCGGTTCGCCTCCAGCGCGCCCGACGGGCTCGAACGCGTCGCCGAGGATCACGGCATCGCTGCCAACGCCGTCGAACACCACGCCCTGCTGAGCTACGACGGGTCCTCGGCCCTGGTGGGCCTCGGCATCGTCCTCGTGCTCACCAGCGCCTTGAGCTGGGCGGTGCGCACGCGTGGGCGCTGAGCACGGCCACCTGCTGCACGTCCACGGCCACTCCTCGCTGCACCGGATGAGCGCCCACCACAAGGTCCTGCTCGCGGTCGCTTTCGTGCTCATCGTCGTCGCCACCCCCACGGGCGTCTTCTGGCCGTATGCCGTGCACGCGGCACTCCTGCTCGGCGCCGTCGCCCTCTCCCGGGTCCCACCGGCATACCTGGCTCGTCGCATGGTGGTGGAGGTGCCGTTCGTCGTCTTCGCGCTGTGGTTGCCCTTCGTCGCCACCGGGCCCCGGGTGACTGTGGCGGGTGTGTCGCTGTCGGAAGCGGGCCTGACCGCAGCCGCCGCCCTGTTGGCCAAGGGCACCCTGGGGGTGCTCGCCGCACTGCTGCTGGGAGCGACCACCGAGGTGCGCGACCTGCTCGACGGTCTGCGTCGGCTGCGGATGCCGGCGACCCTCGTCGAGATCATGGGCTTCATGGTCCGCTATCTCGAGGTCGTGGGCGGCGAACTGCGCCGCATGCGAGTGGCCCTGCTCTCGCGCGGGTTCGACCCGCGGTCACCCCGCCATTGGCCGGTGCTCGCCCGCGCGCTGGGGGCGCTGTTCGTGCGCTCCTACGAGCGCGGCGAGCGGGTGCACCTGGCGATGGTCTCGCGCGGCTACCAACCCAACGCGTCGAGGCGCTGATGGGCGTCCCGGTGCTGGAAGTCCGCGGCCTCGCCTATGCCTACCCCGACGGCAACCAGGCGCTCTTTGGGGTCGACCTGCACGTCCACCGCGGCGAGCGCGTCGCCCTGCTCGGTCCCAACGGTGCCGGCAAGACCACCCTGGTGCTCCACCTCAACGGCATCCTCGGGGCCGCGGCACGCTCTGGCACCAGCGCGGGCACCGTCAGTGTCTCCGGGATGCCGGTCGAGGCGGCCAACCTCGCCGAGATCCGCCGCCGGGTCGGCATCGTCTTTCAGGACCCCGACGACCAGTTGTTCATGCCGACGGTGCGCGACGACGTGGCCTTCGGCCCGGGGAACCTCGGGCTCAGCGCGGCCGAGGTCAACCTCCGGGTCGTTGAGGCCCTGGAGGCGGTGGGGATGAGCCAGTATGCCGACCGGCCGCCGCACCACCTGTCGTTCGGGCAGCGTCGGCGAGTGGCCGTGGCGACGGTGCTGGCGATGCGGCCGGAGATCCTCGTCCTCGATGAACCCTCCTCCAACCTCGACCCGGCCTCGCGCCGGGAACTCGCCGAGATCCTCACCAGCTTGGACGTGACGATCCTCATGGTCACCCACGACCTGCCTTATGCGCTGCAGCTGTGCGAGCGCTCGGTGATCCTCTCGGACGGGGTGATCGTGGCCGACGGTCCGACCCGCGAGGTCTTGGCAGACGCCGCGCTGATGGCCGCTCACCGGCTCGAGTTGCCATTCGGCTTCGACCCGGTCACGACCAGAGTGCCCGCACCCACCGAAAGGTGACCGGCTGCCCCGGCACGAGTTGGGCGACGAGGTCGACATCGACCGACTCGACGACACCGATGACGGGGTAGCCGCCCGTGACGGGATGGTCGTTGAGGAAGATGACGGGTTCACCGTTCGGTGGCACTTGGATCGCCCCGCGCACCATGCCCTCGCTCGGCAGTTCCCGGTTGCGGGCCTCCGGACGCCGGACCAGGGGTTCGCCGAGCAACCGGACGCCACGGCGGTCACTGCGATCCGAAACCGTCCACGGTGTGGTCGCGAGGGCAGCCGGGTCCTCGAAGCAGTCGCGCCGCGGACCTGGAGATACGCGCACGACCACCGCGCCGGTCGTCGGCACTGCGACGGGGGCAAGGTCGACGTGCGGCCACCGGCGAGGTGCTCGGCCGATCGGCAGGACATCGCCGGCGCGCAGAGGCGGCGGCCCGAGCCCCGACATCGTGTCCAGCGAGCGTGATCCGAGGACTGGCTCGACCGCAAAACCGCCCCGCACGGAGAGGTAGGTGCGCAGACCTGCCGTCGGCGGGCCGAGGACGAGTTCCGCCCCGTCGGGGAGGGGGAAGGGCGCGGCATACCCGACTGCCACCCCGTCGACGGTGGCTGGACCCACCGCGCCCGTGAGGCACACGAGCACCTCACCCTCGGCGCGAACGTGCAGCCCGCCGAAGGTGACCTCGATCGCCGCGCTTCGGGTGCTGTTGCCGAGCAGCCGGGCCCCAAGGGCGTATGCCGCTGTGTCGGCTGCCCCGGCCCGACCCACTCCGACCGCCATATGACCACGGCGCCCGCCATCCTGGAGGGTGGCCTGTGGTCCCGTCGCGAGGATGCGCAGGCGCCGTCCAGTCATGTCCGATCCTCGACGAAGGTCACGACCATGCCGGGGGCGAAGAGGGCAGGTGGCGTGCGGTCGGTATCCCACAGGAGGACATCCGTGGTCCCGATGAGCTGCCATCCCCCGGGGGATTCACGCGGGTAGATCCCGCTGAACTCCCCGGCGAGAGCGACCGATCCGGCCGGGACCGCAGTGCGGGGTGAGGATCGTCTGGGGACGATCAGCCGGGGATCGCCCCCCACGAGATAGGCGAACCCTGGGGCGAAGCCCCCGAAGGCCACGCGCCACGGCATACCCGTGTGGGCCTCGACTACCTCCCGCGGCGAGAGGCCGGTATGCCGCGCGACGACCTCGAGGTCGGGTCCGTCGTAGCGGACCGCGATCTCGACCTGGCTCGCGTTGGCGACAGCCTCGGCGACGGTCGTGTTGGCGCCCGCCTGTTCGATGGCACGCGCGAGTGCGGGCAGATCGGCGCCGGCGCGGGCGACGACGAGGACAGAGCGGGCCGCCGGGACGATGTCCTCGACATCGGCCCAGACACCCCGCCTGCTCAGCATCTGCTGGTCGAGGGCGGCCGACAGGGCCAGCACCGCATCGATGTCGTTCGTCTCCACGAGGATTGCCGTATCGCCCATCGGCAGCAGGCGAGTCACGACACCTCGGCCCTGGGCGGGGGTCACGACCATCCCGGCTGCGTCCCGGCGGCGGGCGTGCCATCGACGAACGGGCCGATGGCAATGCCGGCCTCGATGAGAGCCGTTCTGACAGCCCGGGCCAGGTCGACTGCCCCGGGAGAGTCGCCGTGGATGCAGATCGAGTCGGCAGTGAGTCTGAGGTCATTCCCGTCGATCGCCTGGATCACTCCCTCGGTCACGAGCCGAACCATCCGCGACGCGACGTCCGAGGGGTCGTGCAAGACCGCGCTGGGGTGGCGTCGCGACACGAGGTTGCCGTCAGCGGTGTAGGCCCGGTCGGCGAAAGCCTCCCGCACGATCCGCAGACCGGCGGCCTGTGCGGTGGCCAGGAGCACCGACCCCGCCAGGCCCATGAGGACGAGATCAGGGTTGTAGGCCAGCACCGCGTCGACGACCGCCTGCGCCTGCCGTTCGTCAACCGCGGCCGTGTTGTAGAGCGCTCCATGCGGCTTGAGATACCGCACCCTCGTGCCAGCCACCCGGGCGAGCCCGTCAAGGGCGCCGAGTTGATAGATGACGTCGGCGGTGAGCTCCGGCGAGGGCATGTCGATGGCCCACCTGCCGAAGCCAGCAAGATGGTTGTAGCCCACGTGGGCGCCGATGACGACACCTCGTTCAGCCGCTGCGGCGCACGTCCGTTTCAGAGTGAGCGCATCGCCGGCATGGAAGCCGCAGGCGACATTGGCCGAGGACACCATGTCGAGCATCGCGGCATCGTCGCCCAGGCGGTAGGTGCCGTAGGACTCACCAAGGTCGGCGTTGAGGTCGATCCGAAGGGTCATGTCACTCATCCTGGCCGCCGAGCGGCTCGTCGTGCGCGCGGCGGGACTCGAACCCGCATACCCGAAGGCACTGGAACCTAAATCCAGCGCGTCTGCCAATTCCGCCACGCGCGCGCGGCGCCCACTCTAATCGCCTCAGCCGGCAGCCTGGTCAGACGACCCGGACGGTGATGGTGTGCAGGCCCGTCGCTCCGTCGGGATCGGAGGGCCGGACGTCGGCGGTCTGCCACTGCCCGGTCCCGTCCTGAGCGCGCACGGTGACCGTGTGCGAACCCGGCTGGGCGTCCCAGGTATAGACCCACTGCCGCCACGCACTGGTCGCGGGTTCGTCGCCCAGGCGGGCCGGTTGCCACGGTCCGTCGTCGATCCGCACCTGGACGGCGGCGATCCCCCGCCCGGTGTCCCAGGCAACGCCGGCCACGGCGACCGTGCCGGCCCGCACCTCGCGACCGCTGCGCGGGACATCGATGCGGCTCGCAGTCTTGACCGGCCCGAAGGCCGACCAGCCGCGCGGCGTCCAGTAGCCCTGGTCGGTCTCGAAGCGGGTGACCTTGAGCTCGGTCACCCACTTGGTGGCGCTCACATAGCCGTAGAGGCCGGGGACCACGAGCCGGACAGGGAAGCCGTGGTTGGCGGGGAGCGGTTGACCGTTCATGCCGATGGCCAGCAGCGCATCACGGTCGTCGGTGAGCGCAGTCAGCGGCGTGCCCGCGGTCCAACCGTCGATGCTGCGGGACAGCACCATGTCGGCACCGGCCCGCGGTCCGGCCTGGGCGAGTAGCTCCCGGACTGGCCAACCCAACCATCGGGCATTGCCGACCAGGTCGCCGCCGACCTCGTTCGACACGCACGCGAGGGTCACCCAACGCTCGACGAGCGGCTTGCGCAGCAACTCTGCCCAGGTGAGCACGATCTCGCGCTCCACCTCGCCGATGACCCGCAGCGACCAGGTCGCCGGGTCGACCGATGGCACCCGCAAGGCCGTGTCGATGCGGAAGAACGCCGAGGCGGGGGTTTGCCACGGGAGCGCACCGGGCGTGCCTAGGTCCGCTGCGGCAGCGGCAGGTGCGGTTGCGCCGGCAGTCGGGAGGACGATCGAGGCTCGCGCGGTCTGGGCGCCAGAGCCGGCGGTGAGGCCCCGGCCGATCGGCACCGCGCTGACGGCCGCGGCACCCGCTGCCAGGCGCAGCACCGACCGGCGATCTGCCAGTCCGGGCTGGCCGGTGCCAGCGCGCTGCTGGTCGGCGCGGTCGCCGATCCAGCCCGTGAGCAGCACGGCCCACACGCCACCGCCACCGACCGTCGGCAGGGCACTCATCGCCGCGGCGTCGGGCCGGGTGGCGACGATGAGGGCCGCGATGGCGACGACGACCGTCACGCCCCCCAGGGCCAGCCGAGGAGCCCGGGCAGCCAGGACACCAAGGCCCGCGAGAATGGCCCCCATCACCAGGGCCAGGCCGCACCAGAGTGCGATCTTGTCGGCGGTGCCGAAGAGGTTGACAGCGGCGGCCTTGACCGCGGGCGGAACCCCGTCGACGATCCAGCCGCCCACTGCGACCAGGGGATCGGCAGATCGCGTCGCACCGGACAGCGCGTCGACGATCCATGCCAGCAGGCTGGCGGCACCGATGCCGAATGCCCCCGCGGACAGGCCGGTGACGGCATACCAGCCGGTGCCGTTGCGGGTCGCGCGCTCAGGCGCCTGCGCTCCCGGCAGGTCAGGTATGCCGTCGGGCCGGGTCATCCCGACAACTCCTCACGCAGACAGCTCGCCAGCGCGCGAAAAGCCTTGCCGCGGTGGGAGATCGCGTTCTTCTCAGCGGGCGTCAACTCGGCCGCGGTGCGGGTGTCACCCTCGACGAGCAGGATCGGGTCGTAACCAAAACCGTTGCTGCCGCGCGGCGCTCGGGTCAGCGTGCCGCGGAAATGCCCCTCGGCGACCCGCACCCGACCGTTGGGCAGCGCCAGGACGGCAGCACAGACGAAGCCAGCGCCACGATGCTCGTCGCGCACGTCCGATACCTGCGCCAACAACAGCTCGAGGTTGGCTCGGTCGTCGCCATGGCGGCCGGCCCACCGGGCGCTGAAGATCCCCGGCGCGCCGCCGAGCACGTCAACGGCGAGGCCGGAGTCATCGGCGAGCGCCGGCAACCCAGTCGCCGCAGCAACAGCTCGGGCCTTGAGCGCGGCGTTGTCGGCAAAGGTCACCCCGTCTTCGACGACGTCGGCGACATCGGGGAACTCCGACATCCCGACCAGGTCAAGCTCCAACTCGGCCAGGACGTCGCCGAGAATCTCGCGCAACTCCCCCACCTTGTGGGCATTGCGGGTGGCCAGGACGATCCGGCGGCTCACGCCTCGCGCTCCCGGGGCGTCTCGGCCAGGGCGGCCTGCTGCAGCACGGTGAGGTCGGCACAACCCTTGGCCGCCAGCGCGAGCAGTCCGTCGAGCACCGACCGCTCGAAAGGCTCCCCCTCGGCCGTGCCCTGCACCTCGACGAAGCGCCCGTCGCCGGTCATGACGACGTTCATGTCGGTCTCGGCCGTGGAGTCCTCGGGGTAGTCCAGGTCGAGCACCGGACGGCCCCCGATGACTCCCACCGACACCGCCGCGACCGAGCCGGTCAACGGCTGGGCAGTCGCCGCAATGAGACCGCGAGTGCGGGCATCGGCGATCGCGTCAGCCAGGGCGACATAGGCGCCGGTGATCGCTGCCGTGCGGGTGCCCCCGTCGGCCTGCAGCACATCGCAGTCCAGGACGATGGTGTTCTCCCCGAGCGCCTTGGTGTCGATGACCGCCCGCAGCGACCGCCCGACCAGGCGCGAGATCTCGTGGGTCCGCCCGCCGATGCGGCCCTTGACCGACTCACGATCAGAGCGAGTGTTGGTCGAGCGCGGCAGCATCGCGTACTCCGCCGTTACCCAGCCCGTGCCACGCCCTTTGAGCCAGCGCGGCACGCCTTCGGTGAACGACGCGACACACAGCACCCGGGTCCGCCCGAACTCCACGAGGACGCTGCCCTCGGCGTGGTCGAGCCAGTTGCGCGTGATGCGCACGGGTCGGGTCTGGTCAGGAGCGCGGCCATCATGGCGAGGAGCGTCAGTCACCGGGCCAGGCTAGCCCGCGTCCAGCCGGTATGCCGTCCGCCCACCCTGGGGGGCCAGCGGCCCGACGACAACTACAACTGGACCACGAGTTCTGGAGTGGCGACCTCGACGGCACCTGGCCATACCGCGGCGGCCTGGGCACGGCATACCTCGACGTCGTTCCACGCCGGGATGTGGGTGAGCATGAGGCGCTTGACGTGACCGGCGTCCAGCGCCGCCTGCGCGACCCGCGAGCCGGTCATGTGGATGTCGCGTTCCGGGTCGCGGCCATCGACGAAGGCCGTGTCGGCCAGGACCAGATCTGCACCGTGCATGAGCGGGAGCAGGGCCTGGCAGGTGTCGGTGTCGCCGGTGAATGTCACCACCCGACCGTTGGCCTCGACGCGGTAGCCGTAGGCCTCGACCGGGTGGTTGACCCGGCGTGCCGAGACGGCGAACGGACCGACCTGGAAGCGCGAGCCGTCCACCACGGGGTCGAAGTCGAACTCCGGCACTTGCTCGGTCGGGTGACCGTAGTAGGCCAGGCCGACCCGCTGGGGTGTGTCCGCCGGCCCGATGACCCGGATCGGTGTGCGCTCGCGTGGCCCGGGCTGGTACTTGGCCATGACGTAGAGCCCGCACATGTCCAGGAAGTGGTCGGCGTGCAGATGGCTGAGGATGACCGCGTCGAGCGCCGTCGGATCGACATGGCGCTGCAGCACCCCGAGCGAGCCGTTGCCCAGGTCGAGGACGATCGACCAGACCCGTCCTTCGTGTTCGGTCTGTAGCAGGTAGCACGACGCTGGCGAGTACGGTCCGGGGAAGGACCCCGAGCAGCCGATGACGGTGAGCTTCATGTGTGCGCGACCTCCTCGCGGTGAGCCTGCACCGCCGCTTCGGGGCCCAGGAAACGTCGGGCCAGTCGGCTGAAGACGTCCGGGTCACCGGTGGTGACGAATTCGTGCCGCGGTGGCGGCAGGTGGTCCGGCCGCAGCGACGACGTGTCGGCCAACAGCCGGAAGAGATCCTTGGCGGTCTCCTCGGCCGAGGACACCAAGGTCACCCCTTCACCCATGACATAGGAGATGACGCCGGTGAGCAGCGGATAGTGCGTGCACCCCAGGACGAGGGTGTCGACCTCAGCGCGTTGCAGGGGCGCGAGGTAGTCACGCGCCACCTCGAGCAACTCCGGTCCGGAGGTGACCCCACTCTCGACGAACTCCACGAAGCGCGGGCATGGCACCGACAGCAACTCCACCTGCGGGGCCGCCGCGAAGGCATCGGGATACGCCCGCGACGTGTGGGTGCCGACCGTGCTGATGACCCCGACTCGCGCATTGCGGGTGGCTCGCACCGCACGGCGCACCGCGGGTCGGATGACCTCGATGACCGGCACGTCATATCGCTCGCGCGCATCGTGCAGCACCGCGGCGCTGGCGGTGTTGCAGGCGATGACGAGCGCCTTGACCCCACGGTCGACGAGCCGGTCGAGACACTCCAGGGCAAACTCCCGAGTCTGGGCAATCGGCCTGGGGCCGTAAGGAGTTCGGGCCGTGTCACCGAAGTAGACGATGCTCTCGTGCGGGAGCTGGTCGAGCACGGCGCGAGCGACGGTGAGGCCCCCGTATCCGGAGTCGAAAATCCCGATCGGTGCGTCGGCCATCAGGTAAGGATAAGAGTCCGACGCCGATGGCCCGCACGCGCCCGCGGTCTGGTCCATCACACGGCATACCCCGCCGTATGCCGTCTCACCGCCAGTTGCAGGGGTCGGTCACCCGAAGAGGCGTCGGCCCATCAGCGCACCGGCCAACGAATCCTGCAACCAGGTGAGGAAGTCGTAGACCGCGACGGCATACGCGAGGGGGTGGTCGGGCTGACGCGCGGCGATGCCTTCGACCGCCTCGACATCCGACTCGGTCTGGATTCCCAACCGCTCAGCCAGCAACAGCCGGGTGTCGGTGAGCGCGACAAGCAGGGCTTCCGCGTCGGCCTTGGCCAGAGCCACCCGCTCACTCTCGGCAGCGCGCAACACCGCCGACGCACGGGCCAGGTTGTCGCTCTTGCGGCGGCGCAGGTCTTGCTCGGTCAACCGCCGGAACTCGGCCGCGATCGCCGGATCGCCGCGGTGGGCATCGGGCAGCAAACGGTCCAAGGCGGGGTCGCGCTCGGGGTCGGGGTCAGCCCGCCGGTGTTCGTGCTCTTCACCCGTGAACGAGTTGCCGAAATCCGGCCCGAGGCTGGCGACGAGATCGGCAAACGCGTCACCGGTGTCGGCGAGCGACTCGGTCGGCGCGAGCAACAGCCGCGTCTGGTCCAGGAGCCCGCAGATCACGGCCCGCTCGGCCTCGTCGAGCTTGGCGACGAACAACTCCCCCTTGCGCTTGAAGGCCCGCGCCATGCGCTAGTCGTCCCTCTCGAAGGTCGCCCACAACCCATAGCCCTGCATGGCCATGGCGTCGCGTTCCATCTCCTCGCGCGAGCCATTGGAGACCACCGCTTTGCCGAGGGTGTGCACGTCCATCATGAGCTTCTCGGCCTTGGCCCGCGGGTAATTGAAGTAGCTCTGAAACACATAGGTCACATAGCTCATGAGGTTGACCGGGTCGTTCCACACCAGCGTGATCCACGGCGTCGCCGGCTCGGCCAGGTCGGCTGTCTCCGACTGGCGTTCCTGCACAGGAGCAATGGACACAGGCTCACTTTAGGCTGTCGTGGTGACCCCTTCCGCCTCAGTGGCCCCCACCGGACACCTCCAGTCCGCCAGCACCGCGCTGCTCACCGACCACTACGAGCTCACCATGCTGCAGGCCGCGCTGCGCTCGGGCGAGGCGCATCGGCGGTGCGTCTTCGAGACCTTCACCCGCCGGTTGCCTGAGGGACGCCGGTATGCCGTGCTCGCCGGCACCGGGCGCTTCCTCGACGCGCTGGAGCAGTTCCGCTTCGGGGAGGCCGAGATCGCCGACCTGCGTGCCCGCAAGGTCGTCGACGAGGAGACCTGCGACTGGTTGGCGGCGTACCGCTTCACCGGTGATATCAGCGGGTATGCCGAGGGCGAATGCTTCTTCCCCGGCTCGCCCGTGCTCGTGGTCGAGGCGAGCTTCGCGGAGGGCGTCCTGCTGGAGACGCTCGCCCTCTCGATCCTCAACCACGACAGCGCCATTGCGTCGGCCGCCTCCCGGATGACCGCGGCTGCTGGTGATCGACCCTGTATCGAGATGGGATCGCGACGCACTCACGAGGAGGCCGCGGTCGCGTGCGCCCGCGCGGCATACCTCGCCGGGTTCGCGCGGACCAGCAACCTGGAGGCCGGCCGCCGCTATGGCGTACCGACGACCGGCACGTCGGCGCACGCTTTCACCCTGCTGTACGACAGCGAACGCGAAGCCTTCGCAGCCCAACTCGCCGCGCTCGGCACCGGCACCACCCTGCTCGTCGACACCTACGACGTCATGACCGCCGTCCGGACCGCGGTCGAGTTGGCCGGACCGCAGCTCGGCGCGGTGCGCCTGGACTCCGGCGACCTCATCGTTCAGGCGCACGAGGTGCGCGCGCTGTTGGACTCGTTGGGCGCGACGGACACTCGCATCATCGTCACCTCGGACCTCGACGAATACGCCATCGCCGCGTTGCAGGCCGCACCGGTGGACGGCTACGGCGTCGGGACCGCCCTGGTCACCGGCTCGGGCGCCCCCACGTCGAGCATGGTCTACAAGCTGGTCGCCCGCGAGGATGCGTCGGGGACGATGCAACCGGTGGCGAAGAAGAGCAAGGACAAGCTCAGCGTCGGCGGCCGCAAGTGGGCGCTGCGCCGGCTCGGCGCGAGCGGACGGGCCGAGGCCGAGGTCGTCGGCATCGGTGCACGACCTGACGACGACGGCAACGACCGCACCCTCATGGTCGACCTGGTCCGCGGCGGGGAGCGCATCGACACGGGCGACCTCGCAGCCGCGCGGGCCCGGCATACCGCCTCTCGGGCCGAACTCCCCCGCCAGGCAACCCAATTGCAGCGCGGCGAGGTGTGCATCCCCACGCACTACGAGCCGTGATCCCTCGCATTGTTGGGGCTTGGTGATAATGGCGCCATGAGCAGCCCACGCACCGCACTCGTCGTCGTCGATGTCCAGAACGACTTCTGCGAGGGCGGATCTCTCGCTGTGGCGGGCGGTGCAGCCGTCGCCGCCGACGTCGCCGACTGGGTGCGCGACCACGGCGGCGACTACGCGGCGATCGTTGCGACCGCCGACTGGCATGAGGACCCGGGCAGCCACTGGGCGGCCGAGCCCGACTTCCGGGACACCTGGCCGGTGCATTGCGCGGCCGGTACCCCGGGAGCGGACTTCCACCCCGCAATCGCGTCCACGCTCGCGGAGGCGGACGCGGTCTTCCGCAAGGGCCGCGACCGCGCGGCATACAGCGGCTTCGAGGGGTATGCCGCGGACGGCACCAGCCTGGGTGACTGGCTGCGCGACCGCGACATCACGGCGGTCGACGTTGTCGGCATCGCGACCGACCACTGCGTTCGTGCCACCGCCGTCGATGCCAGAGCGGAGGGCTTCGACGTGCGGGTGCTGTTGCCGATGACCGCCGGGGTGGCCCCTGACACAACCGAGCGTGCGATCCGCCAGATGATCGAGGTCGGCGCCGAGCCCATCGGCAGCGTACGCACCGGGTAAGGTCCCGGATGACGGGGTGCCTGGGCAGCATCCCGATTGCCGTAAGGGACGGTGGACGGGTGAACAGGTGGTGGCGTGCTGCCCCGTTGACCGTCTTCGTCGTCGTCACCTTGGGGATCGTCGGCCTCGCTATGGCGATCAGCGCTGCCGAACACGGCTGGACCACATCGACCGCCTCAGTCACTGCCACCCCACCAGTACCCGCCGAGCCGGCGCTCACCTTTGCCGTGATCGGCGATATTCCTTACACCCCAGCCCAATTGGCCGCGCTGCCAGGCTGGGTCGACCAGATCAACGCCGATCCCAAGGTGGCTTTCACGGTCCATGTCGGCGACATCAAGGCGGGGTCGAGCCCGTGCACCAGCGACTACTTCCGCACGGTGCGTGGCATCTTCGACCGCTTCCGGGGCCCGCTGATCTTCACCCCTGGGGACAACGAGTGGACCGATTGCCACCGCACCCCGGCTGGTGAGTTCGACCCGCTGGAACGACTCGCCGCCTTGCGGTCCATCTTCTTCACCACTGCCGGGCGCACGCTGGGCAGCGCTCCCCTGCAGGTCGCCTCGCTCTCGGCCCTCGGGATGCCGGAGATCGTCAGTTGGCGCTCGACCGGTGTTTCGTTCGCCGCCTTGCATGTGGTCGGCAGTGACGACGGACTGCGGCCCTGGAGCGGCCGCGGCGAACGCACTGTCACCGCGGCTCAACGCGCCGAGCAGACGGCCCGGTCGGCCGCCGTTCGCGCACTCGTCGACACGACGATCGACAGCGCGGCCCAGGCCAACGACCGAGCGGTGGTCTTCTTCCTGCAGGCCGACATGTTCGCCGCCGGCGAGGAGGAGGCCACCGACCTCACGGCATACCGGCCGCTGGTTCAGACCCTGGCCGCGGCGGCCGGCCGCTACTCCGGTCCGATCTACCTCGTCAACGGTGGTTCCCACACGTTCGCCCATACTCGACCGCTGGAATCCGGATCGGAGTGGCTGCCCGCCTACGGGGTCGATCTCCCGGCTCCGTCCATCATCCGGGTCGCGGTCGACGGATCGGACCGGGCCACGGGCTGGCTGCGCCTCAGCCTCCCGGCCGAGGACCCCGCGGCTGCTCCCGCGTTGACGCCGCTGGGGGTCGCTGGTGGGCTGCGGGATCCGCTGGCCATCACCCAGGTGCCATTCCGCTCGGTGGCCGCCGCCACGCTGGCGAGCACTGGGCCGCCCTCGTCGTCGGGTGGCTGAATGACCCGATCCCTGCGCGTGACGTGCCCGACAGGCAGGTAGCTCGATGGTGCCGGGTGCCGGTCGGATAGCCTGGCCCCCATGTCTGGTCGGCTGTCGGACTCCCTGCTCGAGCGGTTGATCGACGACGCCGCCGTCTTCCCGCCCGGAAGCGCCCCGCTGCCTGACGCGGTGGCCTCCCATCTGGCCCGCACGGCATACCGGCACTTCGTCGGACCGCTTCTCGTCCCCGCAACGGCCACCAACCAGGTGCTGGAGTTGGTGGGCGAGGCAGCGATCGAGGTGGGCCTCATCGCGCGCCCGGGGACGCCGATCGAGCCGGTCCGGGAGGGCGTCATCGCGTGCATCGGCACCCCCGTGCTCGTGTCGGGCGTCGAGGTGGGGGCGAGTTCGGCGTGGCGCACACTGGACGATCTCGGCGTCACGGTGACGGTGGAGATCCCGAGGGATGGGTTCGAGCAGGCTCTGGACGACGTCGCGGAAGCGGCCCACGAATACGCTCAGGTGGGTGGCCCGGACATCCAGGCCAAGTTCCGCACCGGCGCCACCGAGGTGTGGGCCTGGCCCGACGAGGCCGAGCTGGCGCGGTTCATCCACGGCTGTGTCAGACGCCGATTGCCCTTCAAACTCACCGGCGGACTGCACCACGTCCTCCGCGCCGACCGGGTCGACGGACCGCAGCACGGCCTGCTCAACGTCCTCACCGCTGTCGATGCGGCCGCTGCGGGGGCATTGCCCGACCAGATCGCTGCCTGCCTGGCAGAGCGCTCCCCCGGCCCGCTGACCGATGTCTTGCTCGGGATGACCAGCGAAGAAGTTGCCGAGGTACGCGCCGTCTTCCGCGCCTACGGCTGTTGCACCGTGACCGATCCCATCGGCGAGCTTGTCGAGCTCGGCCTGCTCAAGGAGGAGCACTGATGACCTGGCTCGAGCTGCCGGCGAACCACCCCTTCGGCATCGCGACGCTGCCTTACGGCATCTTCAGCACCGCCGCTGAGCCTCAGCCGCGGGTCGGCGTCCGAATCGGCGATCTAGTGCTCGACGCTGCGGCCGCTGCGGTGTCGGCGCGCTGCGAGTATGCCGTGCCCGCCCTGTCCGGCCCCACGCTCAACCCGTTGCTTGCCGCCGGCCCGAGTGCCTGGGCCAGCACGCGGCAGTGGCTGACCTCGGTGCTCACCGACCCGGCCTACCGGGAAGCCGTGGAGCCCCACCTCGTCCCACTGGCCGAGGTCACCATGCACCTGCCGCTGGAGGTCGCCGACTACGTCGACTTCTACGCGAGCGCCAACCATGCGATGAACGTCGGAAAGATCTTCCGGCCCGATTCCCCGGCGCTGCCGGTCAACTGGAAGCACCTGCCGATCGGCTACCACGGTCGGGCGGGCACCGTCGTGGTGAGCGGCACCGATGTCGTGCGACCGAGCGGCCAACGGAAGGGGCCTGCCGACCCGGCGCCGGTCTACGGGCCGAGCATCCGGCTGGACATCGAGGCCGAGCTGGGCTTCCTCGTCGGTGGGGCGACGACGATGGGTGACCGAGTGTGCGTCGACGAGGCCACCGAGCACATCTTCGGGGTGGTCATCCTCAACGACTGGAGCGCCCGCGACATCCAGGCCTGGGAATACGTCCCGCTCGGGCCGTTCCTCGGCAAGTCCTTCGCGACGTCGATCTCGGCGTGGGTCACGCCGCTGGCCGCGTTCGACGCGGCACGCGTGCCGTTGCCCGGCCAGGACGACCCGGAGCCGCTTCCCTATCTGCAATCGGGCTCTGGCGTAGGGGCGTTTGGGCTCGACGTGCACCTGTCCGTGGAGGTCAACGGCACCGTTGTCACCCGGCCGGAGTACGCCACGATGTATTGGTCGCCCGCGCAGATGCTCGCCCACATGACGGTCAACGGTGCCAGCTTGCGCACCGGCGACCTCTACGGTTCGGGCACGATCAGCGGTCCGGAGAAGGGCACCCGCGGCAGCTTCCTCGAGTTGTCCTGGGGCGGCACCGAGCCGTTCACCCTCGCCGACGGCACGACCCGCAGCTATCTGGAGGACGGCGACGTCGTGACCATGACCGCATGGGCTCCGGGACCGGACGGTGCCGTCATCGGGCTCGGCGAGGTCACCGGACGGATCGTCCCGACGCGCTGATCGGCCAGCCCGCTGACCGGTGACCTGCCGGCCAGGCCCCCTGCTCAGCGACGAGCGGCGGCCAGGGCCTGGTCGAAGTCAGCCTGTAGGTCGGCCAGATCCTCCAGCCCCACCGAGATGCGCAGCAGGTCCTGGCCCGGCTTGGCGCCCTCCGCGACCGGACGGTGGGTGAGGCTCGCCGGATGTTGGGCCAGCGTGTCCACCCCACCAAGGGACACCGCGTGCACGACCAGCCGCAGCGACGTGAGGACGGTGCTCGCGGCGGCATACCCGCCGTCGACCTGGATGGCCAGCATCGACCCCGGACCGCTCATTTGGCGTCCAATCAAGCCGTGCGGGTCCTGACCGGGAAGCCCCGGATAGCGCACGGCGACGATGCCCTCGTGCCCCTGGAACCACTCGGCGAGCGCGTGGGCATTCTCCTGCTGCGCCCGCACCCGGACCGCCAAAGTCTGCAGTCCCCGGTGCAGGGCGTAGGCGCCCATCGGGTGCAGCAGGCCTCCGGTGAGGGCCCGCACCTGCCGCAGCCGCGCCGCCCACGCAGGGTCGGTCACGACGACGCCGCCGAGCTGGTCGCCATGACCACCGAGGTACTTGGTCGCCGAATGCATGATGAGGGCGGCGCCATGCCGACCCGGGCGCTGCAGGATGGGGGTGGCGAAGGTGTTGTCGACCAGGACCGGCACCGAACCGGCCTGCGCGACCACAGCGGCGATGTCGACCAGGTCGAGGG
The DNA here is from genome assembly GCA_016710645.1 of Actinomycetales bacterium. Lineage (GTDB taxonomy): Bacteria > Actinomycetota > Actinomycetes > Actinomycetales > Dermatophilaceae > Phosphoribacter. Next base: position 28,191 of record JADJVI010000002.1, read on the forward strand.
TGGGGTTGCCCGGAGTTTCCAGGATGACCAAGCCGGTGCGCGCGGTGACGGCCGAGGCGACCTCGTCGGCCCGCGCGAAGCTGACCTCGGTGCCCAACAGCCCGGTCGCCAGAATGTGGTCCGAGCCGCCATAGAGCGGACGCACCGCGACGATGTGGGGGGTACCGGCCGACACGCAGGCAAGGAGGGTCGCGGTGAGGGCGGCCATCCCGGTCGCAAAGGCGACCGCTTCCGGCATACCCTCCAGGGCCGCCATCCCCCGCTCGAAACGGTCCACATTCGGGTTCCATAGCCGCTGGTAGACCAGGCTCGCCGCGCCCGCCTCGGGTCGTTGGCCGGTCGCCAACACCTCGTAGGCATGGCCCCCGGCATCGAGGTCAGGCAGCGGGTAGGTCGTGGACAGGTCGATCGACGGCACGTGCAGGCCAAGGGCGGTGAGATCCTCCCGCCCACCGTGCACGGCGGTGGTGTCCAGCCCCTGGGTTCTGAGGTTGTCGGCCATGGCCCCAGTGTGGGATTCGCCGCGTGCAAAGGCCAGAGTCTCGCAGATTCCTTTGCGATATCAGCTGAGTACCGAAGAAATGCCGGACACCACGGCATACCCTGAGCTTGTGCCGAAGACCCCGCTCCCCCCAGGACCGCCTCCGCGCGTTCCGCCCACCCTTGATGCCGTCGACCGCGACCTGGTCACGACCCTGCTGGCCGACGGGCGCGCCTCCAATGTGGCACTGGCCCGCAGCGCCGGCATCGCCGAGTCCACCGCCCTGGCCAGGGTGCGATCGCTCCACGAGCGCGGGGTGGTGACGGGGTATGCCGTGCAGCTGGACTACGCGCGGCTGGGCCTACCCATCCAGGCCATCGTCGCGGTGCGCCTGGCCGGGCAGGACCGTCGCCAAGTCGATGCCTTCGGCGAGCACGTGAGCGGCCTACCGGGGGTGCTCGCCGCCTACAACGTCAGCGGTTCGGACGACTTCCTCGTGCACCTGGTGGCCCAATCTCCCGATGCGCTGCGAGATGTCGTGCTCACCCACTTGTCCGGGCATCCGGGTGTCGTCCACGTGCAGACGTCGCTCGTCTTCCGCAGCCATCCCGGCCGTGCACTACTCCCGCCACTCACCTGAGGCGGGCGGTCACGGCATACCGGGCTTGGGCGTCTGCTCGACGACCGTGTCGGCGATCTTGTCGTGCAGGGTTTGACGGCGCGGGTCCCAGAGCAGCCACAGCTTGTCGAGGATCGACACCATCGGGGTGAGCAGCGAGATGACGGGGACTGCGCCGAGCACCTGCAGACCGACGTCGAGCGCCTGCCGCCGCAGGGCCTCGGCCACCGTCAGCGGCCCCGGCCGGGCGGTGCGGCGGACCCGAATCCGCAGGGCCATCTTGCCGGGGGTCGCGCCGGATCGGACTAGAAAGAAGGTCTGGTAGACCAGCGAGATACCCAGCGTAATCAGGGTGATCCAGAGGATGTTGGGTCCCAGGGTGTCTTGCACCATGGTCGTCACTTCGGCCATGTCTGGCTCAGGCGCGGTCGGGTTGTTGACGAGGTCCTGGATCCACCGTACGTAGGCGGCCACGAAGTCCCTCCATAGCGGGAACGTGATCGCGGCCGTGACGATGCCGAGGATGAGGTTGTCCAGGATCGCGGCCAGCAGCCGCTGCCACGGCTCGGCGATCGACCGACCGTCGGTGGTCACGCGCCCCATCGGCGCCCAGGTCGACAGCTCTGGCGCCGCGCCGTAGCCGTAGTTTGTCGGCGGTGCACTGTAGGTGCCCGGTGCCATGGGCTGCGGCGGGGTAGACCATGGCGCGGCCGCGGACGGTGAGTCCGTGGGCCCCAGCGGCTGTGGGGCCGGCTGCGGTGGGGCCGCTTGCTTGGGCACCACGTGGTCGCTCCACAGGACGCCGTCCCAATAGCGCAGGTTGGCCGGATTCTGCGGGTCGTCGTACCACCCGGACGGTTGACTCATGGCTCTACCTTCCCATGTGGGGCCACCCCCACTCGCCTGGTGGGGACTCCGCAAGATTCCTGCCCAGGGGGCCTGACGCGCGAGTTGCCGCACGGCATACAGTCGGCTTCCGTGACCGACGCCCCGTTCCGCACCGTCATCGAGCCGTTCCGGATCCATTCCGTGGAGCCGCTGCGCCTCACCACAGCCGCTTATCGCCGCGACAAGGTGCGCGAGGCGGCATACAACCTCTTCCAGTTGCATGCCGACGACGTCATCATCGACCTGCTCACCGACTCGGGCACCGGTGCCATGAGCCGCGACCAGTGGGCGGCCATCCAGCACGGCGACGAGTCGTATGCCGGGTCGCCGTCCTACTTCATCTTCCGCGACGCCGTCCAGGAACTGTTCCCTTATCGCCATGTCATCCCGACCCACCAAGGGCGGGCGGCCGAGCGGATCCTCTTCCAGGCACTGGCCGGCCCGGGCAAGGTCATCCCGAGCAACACGCACTTCGACACGACCCGGGCCAATGTGGAGTTCACCGGCGCTGAGGCGATCGACCTGGTCATCGCCGAGGGCAAGGACCCGGCCGCTATCCATCCCTTCAAGGGGAATATGGATACGGCCAAGCTGGAAGCCCTTCTGGCTGAACGCGGTTCGGATATCCCGTGCGTGATGATGACGATCACCAACAACTCCGGCGGGGGCCAGCCGGTCTCCTTGGCCAATCTCCGCGAGGTCAGCGAGATCGCCCACCGGCACGGCAAACCGCTCTTCCTTGACGCCTGCCGGTTCGCTGAGAACGCGTGGTTCATTCGCGAGCGCGAGGCGGGTCAGGGCGAGCGCGATGTGCCCGACATCATCCGCGACATGGCCGCGCTCGCCGACGGGATGACCATGTCGGCCAAGAAGGACCCGATGGGCAATATCGGCGGCTGGCTGGCGTTGAACGACGACACCCTGGCTCAACAGGCCCGCAATCTGCTCATCCTCACCGAAGGCTTCCCCACCTATGGCGGGCTTGCTGGGCGCGACCTGGAGGCGCTCGCGCAGGGCCTCAAGGAGGTCGTGTCGCACGACTTCCTGCGCTATCGGATCACCTCCACGGCATACGTCGCGAATGCCCTCGAAGCACTCGGTATGCCGTGCATCAAGCCCGCGGGCGGGCACGCCGTCTATATCGACGCCAAGGCGCTGTTGCCGCACATTCCGCCGTTGCTGTTCCCCGGCCAGGCCCTGGCCGTGGCGCTCTATGAACAGGGCGGCATCCGCTCGTGTGAGATCGGGTCGGCGATGTTCGGACGCCACCCGGATGGGTCGGAGTCGCCGGCTGCCATGGAGTTGGTGCGCTTGGCGATCCCTCGACGCACCTACACCCAGAGCCACATGGACTACGTCGTCGAAGTCGCCGAGCGGGTCATGGCGATCAAGGACTCGCTGCCGGGCTATCGGATCGTCGACGAGCCGGCCCAGCTGCGCCACTTCACGGCCACCTTCGCGCCGATCGAGTGACAGGTGGTCTCGGGATGACGGACGGGCGGGTGTTCACCCAGGCGGATCTCGATGCGATGCCCGACGACGGCAACCGCTACGAACTCGTTGACGGGCTCATCGTCGTGACGCCATCCCCGAGTCCTGCCCACCAGGGCATCAGTCTTGAGCTGTCGATTCGCCTCCGGCAGGCATGTCCTCAAGCCCTGCGCGTTCGTACGGCGCCGCTTGACGTGGTGCTGGGCGCACACACGGTCATCCAACCCGACCTCCTGATCGCGGACCCGGCAACGTTCACCGACCGTCGCGTCGTGGGCGCACCAAAGCTCGCGGTCGAGATCCTCTCGCCGTCGACCCGGCTCTACGACCTCAACACCAAGAAGTCAGCGCTGGAACGAGCTGGCTGCCCGGCATACTGGGTCGTCGACCCGTCAGGTCCGTCGATCACGGCCTGGGAGCTACGCGACGGACGCTATATCCAAACCCAGCACGTCACCGGCGACGAGACCTTCAGCGCCGAAACGCCATTCCAGGTCAGCTTCCGACCCGCGGAGCTACTGCACTAGCCCCCTGTGGATGACCGCTGCGGCCGAGAGGACCGCCGCGGCATGGTTGGCTCCATGCGGCAAAGGAGGCACCATGGGAGCCATGACAGCGCTCACCGACGGGCGGGTGTTCACCCAGGCGGATCTCGATGCGATGCCCGACGACGGCAACCGCTACGAACTCGTTGACGGGCTCATCGTCGTGACCCCCTCTCCGAGCCCTGCCCACCAAGGCGTGAGCGCAGAACTCTTCTTCCGGCTGCGCCAGGCATGCCCTCAAGCCCTGCGCGTTCGCACCGCTCCCCTCGACGTGGTGCTGGGCGCGCATACCGTCATCCAGCCCGACCTCCTGATCGCGGACCCGGCAACGTTCACCGACCGTCGCGTCGTGGGCGCACCAAAGCTCGCGGTCGAGATCCTCTCCCCGTCGACCCGGCTTTACGACCTCAACACAAAGAAGTCGGCACTGGAACGAGCTGGCTGCCCGGCATACTGGGTCGTCGATCCGGCGGGTCCGTCGATCACGGCCTGGGAGCTACGCGACGGCAGCTACCTCCAGACCGAGCACGTCACCGGCGACGAGACCTTCAGCGCCGAAACGCCGTTCCAGGTCAGTTTCCGACCCGCAGACCTGCTCGATTGAGACCGATCGCTCAGTCGTCCTCGGGGAGCCAGCCCGCGCTGTCGTCCTCGTAGATCGCCTTGCACGTCGGGCAGACCGGGAACTTCTGCGGATCGCGGCTGGGGATCCACACCTTGCCGCACAACGCCACACAGGGCGTGCCCATGACCATGGCTTCCATGATCTTGTCCTTGTGCGCGTAGTGCGAGAAGCGCTCGTGGTCACCCGGTTCGGCGACCTGCGGGACCGTCTCCTCGCGCTCCAGCACGCTGGTGCGGGTCCCGGTGCTTGGCTCAGACGGCATCGGCTGCGGCTCGAAGGGGTCCATGGGAAGGGAGGCGGACGGCATACGCAACGCTATCCCGACCGAGCGACCTTGCGCGACAAGGGTTTTCATCCGAGCGCCACCTCCAGGTCGGTGATGAGGTCGCGCACGTCCTCCAGCCCGACCGAGAGCCGGATGGTGCCGTCGGTGATCCCCACCGCAGCCCGCTCGGCCGGGGTGAGCCGCCGATGCGTGGTCGTGGCGGGATGGGTGACCAGCGACTTGGCGTCCCCGAGGTTGTTGGAGATGTCGATGATCTCCAGGGCATTCATGACCCGGAAGGTCTCGGCCTTGTCGCCGTCGACCTGGAAGGTGACGATCGTGCCACCACCGGTCATTTGTCGCCGGGCCAACTCGATCTGAGGGTGGTCCTCGCGCCAGGCATGGCGCACCAAGGCCACCTTGGGATGCGCTGCGAGGAAATCCGCGATCGCCACCGCCGACTCGTGCTGGCGCTCGACTCGCAACCGCATGGTCTCCAGGCCCTTGAGCATGACCCACGCGTTGAACGGCGACATCGCCGGCCCGGTATGCCGCATGAGGTTGCGGACCGGCCCGCGGATGTAGTCGGCCGGACCGAGAATCACGCCGCCGAGGGCGCGCCCCTGTCCGTCGATGTGCTTGGTCGCCGAGTAGATGACGATGTCGGCCCCGAGGTCCAGCGGCCGGGAGAAGACCGGCGTGCCGAAGACGTTGTCGACGACGACCTTGGCACCTGCCGCGTGGGCCAGGTCGCACACCGCGGCGATGTCGACGAGTTCGAGCATGGGGTTACTGGGAGTCTCGAAGAAGACCGCCGTCGTGGGCTCGGAGAGCGCCTCGCGCCACTGGTCGAGGTCGGCGCCGTCGACGAGCACCCGCTCGACCCCCCAGCGCGGCAGGATCTCGTCGATGATGACCATGCACGAGCCGAACAGGGCTCGGGAGGCGACGATCCGGTCGCCCTTGCCGCACAGCGCGGCGAGCGCGATGAAGACCGCCGACACCCCGGTCGAGGTGGCGAAAGCAGCTTCGGCCCCTTCCAGCAGCCGCATCCGCTCCTCGAACATCGCCACCGTGGGGTTGCCATAGCGGCTGTAGACGAAGCGGTCGACCTCCTCGTTGAAGGCCGCTTCCGCCTCCTGCGCGGTGCCGTAAACGAAGCCGGAGCTGAGGTAGAGCGCCTCGGAGGTCTCGTCGAACGCCGAGCGAGTGAGCCCGCCGCGCACGGCATACGTGTCGGGGTGCACCTCGCGGCTCATGACTGCTTCCAGGGAAGTCCGGCGACCTTCCAGCCCGAGACCGCGCGGTGCTGCTGCGCGTCGTGCGGACCTTCAAACCCCTCCGAGATGTTGTATGCCGGTCCCATTCCGGCCGCCGTGGCGGCGGCGGCAGCGTGCTTGGACCGCACCCCGGAGCGGCACAGGAAGTAGATGGGCTGGTCCGCTCCCACTCCGGCGTCGCGCACCTCTTGGATGAAGCGATCATTAACCGCCCCACTCGGGTAGCGCTGCCATTCGACCGTGACGACCTGTTTGCCGAGGGTGGCGAGGTCGGGCACGCCGACATAGGACCACTCAGCGTGGGTGCGCACGTCGACCAGGACCGCGTCCGGGTCGGCCGCCAGGGCGGCATAGGCGTCGGTCGGGGAGACATCACCGGCGTAACTCATACGGCCAGCGTAGCCAGGAGGGTCAGTTGAGGCTGGGATCGTCCGGATAGAGGGCGACGAACGCCAGCGGCCCGCGCTGTCGGCGCAGCACCCGATCCCAGAGGGCGTCGGGCTGGTCGCAGAAGGCGTCGCGCGCCTCCGCCTCCACGACGAACCAGTCTCCCCGTCGGATCTCCCTTTCGAGTTGGCCCGCTCCCCACCCGGCATACCCGGCGAAGATCCGCATGCCCGCGACCTCCGGCGCCACCAGCACCGGGGGCGCATCGAGGTCTACGACACCGATGCCGCCGAAAAGCTTTCGGATACCTAGCGTTTCGCCGCCGTCACCAGGGACCGTGACGATCCCGATAGCCGAGTCGGTCTGCACCGGGCCACCCTGGAACAGGGTGTGCGGGGCCGTCGTCACCGCCTGCCAGCCGGGCAGCACGGTGTCGACCGGCTCGGTGAGTTGCCGGTTGAGGACGACCCCCTGACCGCCGTTGAGGTCGTGGTGCAACATGAGGATGACGCTGCGGGCGAAGTTGGGGTCATCCAGCAGCGGGGAGGCCACCAACAAGGAGCCGGTCAGGGCCGGCTGTCGGCTGGGTGCGGACGCCACAGCGTCAGTGTGACACGCCCAGCCCCCTTCCCGACTCCTACTCCCAGCGTCGCGAGGGCCCACCCTGTCGAGGAGCGTAGCTCCGCTGCCCACCGGCGCGTGGGCCACGAGCGGCGCCACGCGGCCCGCCGTGCGATCCTCCACGGGGTCCCGACGGTCCACGACGGTGCGCCTTGTCGCCCTCCAGCAGGTGCCGCAACGCCTCGTCGGAGATCGGTTCACCGGACGGCGCGCGACCCCCGGCCGCTGCGACGAGCTCACTGCCGGGCGAGACACGAGTTGCTGCGATGTCGACGCCTGCGGCGCCGAGCAGCCGCTCCATCGGCTTGCGCTGGTGGGGCAGCACCAGGGTGACGACGCTGCCCTCCTCACCGGCGCGGGCCGTGCGACCAGACCGGTGCAGGTAGTCCTTGTGATCGGCCGGCGGGTCGACCTGCAGGACGAGGGACACGTCATCGACATGGATGCCCCGCGCAGCGACGTCGGTGGCCACGAGCACGGGCAGGGTGCCGTCACGGAACCCACCAAGCACCCGGTTGCGGACACTCTGGCTCAACCCGCCATGCAAGGAGGCTGCGAGGACACCGGACTCACGCAGCTGCGTCGCGACCCGGTCGGCGCCCAGCTTGGTGCGCACGAAGACGATGGTGCGCCCCGGGCGGTTGGCCAGCTCGGCGGTCACCGGCTTCTTGTGCTGGGGGTCCAGCAGGAAGGCGAAGTGCCGCATCGTCGACACGGACGCGGTGGCGTCGTCGGTCGAGTGGGTCACCGGGTCGGTGAGATAGCGCTCGACCAGGCTGTCCACCCCGTTGTCGAGGGTGGCGGAGAACAGCAGCCGCTGCCCGCCCGCGGGGATCTGGTCGAGGATGGTTGTCACCTCGGGCAGGAAGCCCATCTCGGCCATGTGGTCGGCCTCGTCGAGGATGGTCACCTCGACCGCGCCCAGGTCGACCGCGCCGCGGTCGATGAGGTCGATGAGCCGGCCCGGCGTCGCGATGAGCAGGTCGATGCCGCGCTGCAGCGCCGAGATCTGGGTCGTGTAGGACAGCCCACCAGCGACGAGCTTGTGCCGCAGTCCGCCGACATGCACCAGCGGCTCGAGAGCGTCGGACACCTGCATGGCCAGCTCACGAGTGGGCACGAGCACCAAGGCCCGCGGGCGGCGCGCCTGACGGGGAGTGCCGGAGGCCAGCAAGCGGGTCAGCGTCGGCAGCCCGAAGGCGAGCGTCTTGCCCGAGCCGGTCTGGCCACGACCGAGCACATCACGGCCGGCCAGCGCGTCGGGGATGGTGGCTTCCTGGATGGGGAATGGCGCGGTGATCCCGTCGCGAGCCAGCCGCTCGACCAGCACGTGCGGCAGGCCCAGCGCCGCGAAGCCGTTGTCCTCGCCGACTTCGACCTGACCGGTCGCGACCGGTCGCCGCGCGGAACTGGTCCACGTGTCGGCCGCCATTCGCTCCCGCTCGGGGTCGACCCAGGCGTCAGAGACGACCTCGCGCGGCGGGCGGCGGTCGGGGCGGAAACCCGTGCGCTCGCGACCGCGGTCGAACTCCCGCGGGCGCCGGTCGCTGTGCTCCGGCCGGTATGCCGTCCGCTCACCTCGCGCGGCTCGGTCACCACGGCGCTCGTCACCACGATCGAATCGCTCGTCCCGACGGACGAAGGGCCGGTCTTCGCGAGCCAGAATGCGCTCGTCGCGAGAGTGGCCTGCCGGACGAACCGGGCGGGCCGGTCGCTCGTCACGGTCCCGGCTGAAGCGGGGACGGTCGTCGCGGTCCCGACTGAACCGCGGGCGGTCCTCACGCGCGGGACGGTCATCCCGATCCCAGCGGGGCCGGTCATCACGCGCGGGACGGTCATCCCGGTTCCACCGCGGGCGCTCAGCTGTTGCGGGACGGTCATCCCGATCCCAGCGGGGCCGGTCATCACGCGCGGGACGGTCGTCCCGGTTCCAGCGGGGCCGGTCATCACGCGCGGGACGGTCATCCCGGTTCCAGCGCGGTCGGTCCTCACGTGCGGGACGCTCGTCGCGGTTCCAGCGGGGCCGGTCAGCACGCGCAGGTCGCTCATCACGGCTTGGACGGTCGTCCCGGCTGTACCGAGAGCGGTCTTCGCGGCTCGGACGCTCGTCGCGGTTGAAGCGGGGACGGTCCTCGCGCGGGGAGCGCTCGTCGCGGGCGCGAGGTGACCCACCGGCATACGGGCCGGTGTCTGAGGTGCGCGCCTCGCGCGACTCCCGCGGCTCGCGCAGCCCGGCGGCGGGCACGGACCGACCGCGGTGCGGCTTCTTCTTGGCGGCGGCCTTTTGGGCGGGCGTCCAACGGGGCTTCTTGGGGGCGCCGGGCTTCTTCGGCATGGGGATGCGGCTCTTCTCGTATGGCTGGTGGAGCTCGACCCACCGATGCAGGTGGGCGCCGCGAGGATAGAGCGCTGCGACGGATGCGATGCACCCGATTCGAGTCAGTCGATTCTACCAGCGCGAGGTGGCGCGACCCGACGCCGCAGCAGCACCCCCACGACCGCCCCGAGCCCGACCCCGACGACATCGAAGAGCGCGTCACGCGGGTCGCCCGAGCGACCCGGCAGGAACTGCGCCTGCACCAGCTCGCTCAGCGGGGCGTGCACCGCAAACAACGCCACGACAACCGCGAGCCAGCGCGCCCGGCCGACGACGAGGCAAGCCGCCGCAACCGGGGCGCCGAAGAGCACGAGATGGGTCCACTTGTCGGCATCTTGCGGCGCGCCCTCGATGTCGACCCGCGGCCAATAGAGGGCCAGCAGATGGATGGTGAACAACAGCCCGAACGCTGCCCGCCACCAACGCGACCCGACACTCCCGGTCCCAGCAGCAGCCGTCATGCCGACGGCTCCGGCACGTGGGCCGCGCCGCCGGGCACCGACGCGACGACGAGATAGCGCTCATCCTCGACGGCGCGACCCCACAGCACCTCCTCAACGAGAGGCGTGACCACCAGGTCGGTGACTCCCAGCCCCTGGAGCGCATCGGTGAGGTCGGCAGCTGACACTCCCCCGTCCCAGGGCAGCGCCGGACCGCCGATGTAGGAGGCGTCGGGATGCACCTGCCAGCGTCCTTCGATGAGCACCAGATGACCGCCCGGGCGCACGATCCGAAGCCAATTGCTCAGTGCCGCAAGGGGATCGAGCATCGTCCACACGACATGGCGCGCCACGACGGCGTCCATGGACCGCGGCCGCAACGGTGGATCGGCGGCATCCGCCTGGCGCACGGTGACTCGGTCGGCGAACCGGGCGACCTTCGCCCCCGCCAACGCGACCATGGCAGCGGAGGAGTCACAGGCCCACACCCGATGCCCGAGCGAGGCAACCACCTCGGTGAGACTGCCTGTGCCGCAACCTAAATCGGCCACCCGAGCCGGTGCCGGCGGCAGCGCCCGGGCCAGCAGGTCCCGCCAAGCCCGGTGCATGCCCGGCCCACGCAGCCCGTGGTCGGGCTCGGCGTCGTAGTCGGCCGCGTAACCGTCCCAGAACTGCCGGATCCGCTCGGCCTGACCCCTGGCATCCATACCCCTATGGTGGCCCCATGACCAGCCCGAACGAACACCGCCCCCGCCCCGCGCGCGTCGAGGTGAGCGGGTCCGGATCGGCCAGCGCCACCCCCGACGTCGTCCGCCTCGCGCTGGGCATCCGTTGCGACGCTGATGGCGTCGCCGCCGCGCTGACCTCCGCCGCCGGGGTGCTGCGCGCGGTCTCGGCCGCGGCCCGAGCTCACGGGGTCGCCGATCGCGATATCGCCAGCCAGAGCGCCTCGGTCCAGCCGCGTTGGGACAAGGACGGCACCGCGGTGGTGGGCTACACGGCATACCACTCGGTGGCGGTGCACGTGCGGGCGCTCGGTGACCTCAACGCGCTCGTCGATGCCGTCGCGGCGGCCGCCGGCAACAGCCTGGTCATCGACGGCATCTCGCTCGACTTGTCCGACCGGGCGCCGCTGGAGGTCACCGCGCGCGAGGCGGCTTTCGCCGCTGCCAAGGCCAAGGCGCAGCAGTATGCCGTGCTGTCGGGTGCCAGCCTCGGCCGGGTCCTCGCGGTGACCGAGGGGGCGGTGGGTTTCGGCGGTGGGCCGATGCGTGAGGTGCGCTATGCGATGGCGTCAGCTGACAGCGGCGGTATGCCGGTCGAGGCCGGCGAGCACACGGTGACGGCTACTGTGTCGGTGAGCTGGGAACTCGTCCCGGAATAGCCCCACCCGCCAGGAGGTTTGCCTCGGCATGGCAACGACCACCCTCACGACCGACACCTTCGAGCGCACCGTCCTGGACAACGACATCGTCCTGGTCGACTTCTGGGCCGAATGGTGCGGGCCGTGCCGTCAGTTCGGGCCGGTGTTCGAGGCCACCAGCGAGAAGCACCCCGAGATCGTCTTCGGCAAGGTCGACACCGAGGCCGAGCAGATGCTCGCCCAGGCGTTGGACATCACCTCGATTCCCACCGTGATGGCCTTCCGTGAGGGCATCCTCGTCTTCGCCCAGCCGGGTGCGCTGCCCGGCCCGGTCTTCGAGGACGTCGTGGCCCAGGTCAAGGCTCTGGACATGGACGAGGTCCGCCAGAAGATGAACGACGCTGCCCGCGCCCACGCTGCCGAAAACGGCGGCGGTGGCTGTGGCGGATGCGGCGACTGCAACTGCGGCAATGGCTGAGCCGTTTTTCCCATTCAGCCGGTAGGAAAGTAGTTCCCGCATCACCATGCGCACCCTTCTCAACATCATCTGGGTCGTCTTCGCCGGCTTCTGGCTCTGGCTCACCTATCTCGCGGCGGGCGTCATCGCCTGCCTGCTCATCGTCACGATCCCGTGGGGCCTGGCCGCCTTCCGCATGGCCAACTACGCGCTGTGGCCGTTCGGCCGCACCATCGTCGCCCGGCCCGGCGCCGGCCCCGCATCGATGATCGGCAACGTCGTCTGGATCGTCTTCATCGGCTGGTGGCTGGCCCTGGGCCACCTCACGACGGCCATTGCCCAGGCCTGCACGATCATCGGGATCCCGCTGGCCCTGGCCAACCTCAAGCTCATCCCGGTCTCGCTGGTGCCCCTCGGCAAGGAGATTGTGCCGGTCGACGGGATGCGCCTGGCCAACTGACCTGAGGGCTTGCTCTCGGGGACAAGACAGCGTGTCGTGGGGCACGGCATACCTGCTGGGCAGGCACACCTGAACCGTGCGATCGCAGCGGCGCCATTACTGGCACCGGTGGAGGTGGCGGGAATCGAACCCGCGTCCGATGACGTGACGACAGGACTTCTCCGGGCGCAGTGCGCTATGGATTTTCTCGGCCTCAGGGCTCGCGCGCACACGTTCCCTGACAGGCCCAGTCGAGTGCATGTCCCGCGACGCCCCCCGACATGGCGGCGCGGTAAGTCTCCTAGCTGACGCCAGGCACTGAGTCGGAAACTAGCTCAGGCTGACGGACTTCGAGGCTCGCTCAGGCGGCGAGGGCGAAGTCGGTGCGCTTTGCGTTGGCACCTATTGGTTTGCACGGATCGTTATCGAGATAACCGTGCGTCCTCGGCCCGCTTCTCCTGCGGTGACGACCACCGTCGAAACCGATCACCCCCGGGTGTGCTGCTGGGGGCTCCCACGACACGCTGTGCACTTGTCAAACCCGGCTCCGACAGGAACCGAGCACTCCAGTATGCCGTGCAACGCACCGCGCCGTCGAACCCATTCCCTGCCTCGATGCCCACGGGGGCATGCCTGACAGCCGAAACGCCCCCCAACTCGTGCACCAGGGCGTGGTTAGGTTGCCCAAACGCGACCCGAGGAGACCAGATGTTCGGCAAGGTGCTCGTGGCCAACCGAGGTGAGATCGCGGTGCGGGCCTTCCGCGCTGCCACTGAGTTGGGCGCCAAGACCGTAGCGGTCTTTCCCCACGAGGACCGCACCAGCGAGCATCGACTCAAGGCGGACGAGGCCTACGAGATCGGCGAGCCGGGCCATCCGGTGCGCGCCTATCTCAACCCGCAGGCCATTGTCGACGTGGCGGTGAGCTGCGGCGCAGAAGCCATCTATCCCGGTTACGGCTTCCTCTCCGAGAACCCCGACCTCGCCGAAGCCTGCGAGCGCGCCGGGGTCAGCTTCATCGGTCCACCGGCTGCGGTGCTCCACCTCACCGGCAACAAGGCCCGGGCCATCGACGCCGCCCGCCGTGCCGGTTTGCCGACGCTGCGTGGTTGTCCGCCGAGCACCGATGTCGAGGCCCTCGTGGCCGGCGCCGCCGAGATTGGGTTCCCGGTCTTCGTCAAGGCCGTGGCAGGCGGCGGCGGGCGGGGCATGCGCCGCGTCGAGTCCGCCGACGACCTGCGCAGCGCCCTGGCCGCAGCGATGCGAGAGGCCGAATCGGCGTTCGGCGACCCCACGGTCTTCATCGAAGAGGCGGTGGTTCGCCCGCGGCACATCGAGGTGCAGATCCTCGCCGATGCGGCGGGCGATGTGGTGCACCTCTACGAGCGAGACTGCTCCGTCCAGCGCCGCCACCAGAAGGTGGTGGAGGTCGCTCCCGCGCCGAACCTCGACCCCGACCTGCGGGCGCGGATGTGCGCCGATGCGGTGGCCTTCGCCAGGGAGATCGGCTATGTCAATGCCGGCACGGTCGAGTTCCTCCTCGCCGAGACCGGGCGCTATGTCTTCATCGAGATGAATCCTCGGATCCAGGTCGAACACACGGTGACCGAGGAGGTCACCGACATCGACCTCGTGGCCGCGCAGATGCGGATCGCCTCCGGTGAGACCCTGCGCGACCTCGGCATCACCCAGGAGTCGATCGTCTTGCGGGGTGCGGCGCTGCAGTGCCGGATCACGACCGAAGACCCAGCCAACGAGTTCCGACCCGACACGGGAGAGATCACGGCATACCGGAGTGCTGGTGGGTCCGGCGTGCGCCTGGACGGTGGCACGGTCTTCGTCGGCGCCCAGGTGAGCCCGCACTTCGACTCCATGCTCGTCAAACTCACCTGCCGTGGGCGCGATTTCGCCACGGCGGTCGCCCGCGCGCGGCGGGCCCTTGCCGAGTTCCGGATCCGGGGCGTGTCGACCAATGTCCCCTTCCTGCAAGGTGTTCTCGAGGAGCCGGACTTCGTCGCAGGCCGGGCGACGACGTCCTTCATCGACGAACGGCCGCACCTGCGCACGGCCCGGGTGCCGCACGACCGCGGCACCAAGCTGCTGTCCTACCTCGCCGAGGTCACCGTCAACCAGCCGCATGGGCCCGCTGGCAGCCGCATCTCGCCGCGCGCCAAGCTCCCTCAGCTCGACGGGTATGCCGTTCCGGAGGCCGGTGCGCGCGAGCGGCTGCGCGACCTCGGACCCGCGGGCTTCGCGGCGGCGCTGCGCGACCAGGTGCCGGTCGCGGTCACCGACACGACCTTCCGCGACGCCCACCAATCCCTGCTCGCGACCCGGGTGAGAACCCGTGACCTGCTGCATGTTGCCCCGCACGTGGCCCGCCTCACCCCCCAGTTGCTCTCGGTCGAGGCCTGGGGTGGGGCCACCTATGACGTGGCGTTGCGATTCCTCGCCGAGGATCCCTGGGACCGGCTGGCGGCGCTGCGCGAAGCGATGCCCAACCTGCCCTTGCAGATGTTGCTGCGCGGCCGCAACACGGTGGGTTATACCCCCTACCCCACGACCGTGACGGATGCGTTCGTCGCCGAGGCCGCGCGGACCGGCATCGACATCTTCCGGATCTTCGATTCTCTCAACGACGTCTCTCAGATGCGCCCGGCCATCGACGCCGTCCGAGCCACCGGCACCGCCGTCGCCGAGGTGGCGCTGTGCTACACCTCCGACCTGACCAACTCCAGCGAACGGCTCTACACGCTCGACTACTACCTGCGGCTGGCCGAGCAGATCGTCGATGCCGGTGCCCACATCCTCGCGGTGAAGGACATGGCGGGCTTGCTCCGGGCTCCGGCGGCCCGGCGACTCATCACCGCGCTGCGGGAGCGTTTCGACCTGCCCGTGCACCTGCACACCCACGACACGGCAGGTGGCCAACTGGCCACCCTGCTGGCGGCTATCGACGCGGGCGTCGACGCGGTTGATGTCGCCTCATCGTCGATGGCGGGCACGACCAGCCAACCACCGATGTCGGCCCTGGTCGCGGCCACCGACGGCACCGAACGAGCCACTGGTCTGGATCTGGCGGCGGTCTGCTCCTTGGAGCCCTATTGGGAGGCGATGCGCACCCTGTATCGGCCGTTCGAGTCAGGGCTGCCCTCCCCGACCGGGCGGGTCTACACCCACGAGATCCCAGGTGGTCAATTGTCCAACCTGCGCCAGCAGGCCATCGCGCTCGGGCTCGGGGACCGCTTCGAGGCGATCGAGGACATGTATGCCGCCGCCAACCGGATCCTCGGCAATATCGTCAAGGTGACCCCGTCATCCAAGGTCGTCGGCGACCTGGCTCTGGCCCTGGTCGGGGCCGGGGCGGACCCGGTCGCCTTCGCCGAGGACCCCACGGCATACGACATCCCGGATTCGGTCATCGGCTTTCTTGCCGGCGAACTCGGCGATCCGCCTGGTGGTTGGCCCGAGCCCTTCCGCACCAAGGCGCTGGCCGGCCGGACGATCAAGCGGGCCGAGACCGAGTTGGCGCCGCAGGACCTTTCGGCGCTGGCCATCCAGCCCCGGGAGACCCTCAACCGGCTGCTCTTCCCCGGCCCGACCGCGGAGTTCCTCGCGTCGCGAGCGGCCTACTCGGACCTGTCCGTCGTGGGCACGGTGGAGTTCCTTCATGGCCTGGTCCCCGGCGAGGAGCACACGGTCGAGTTGGAGCCGGGAAAGCGGATCATCATCTGCCTTCAGTCAGTCTCCGAACCAGACGAGCGGGGCTTCCGCACCGTCATGTGCACCCTCAACGGCCAGCTCCGCCCCGTCCAGGTCCGCGATCGCTCAGTTAGAGTGGCAGTCCGGCAGGCCGAGCGGGCCGACGTCAACGTCAAGGGCCACATCGCGGCTCCCTTCGCCGGCATGGTGACCCCGGCTGTGAGCGAGGGTGATGCGGTGGCCGCCGGCTCGGTCGTGGCCACCATCGAGGCCATGAAGATGGAGGCTGCCATCACCACTCCCATCGCGGGGGTGGTCGAGCGGTTGGCGATCGCCGGTCACACCCAGGTCGACGGAGGAGACCTCATCCTCGTGGTGCGGGCGGGCGCGGCCGCAGCCCCCAAGCCGCCCGAGACGGAAGCCTCCGCCGGGTGATCGGGTGACTCGCCAGCTAGGGGTGACTCGATCGGTGTAGGTCGACGTCGCGGTTGAGGCCCTTGTCGTGTCCCGTCGCGACCCAGATGAGGGCCAGCATGGCCGACACGGCCAGAGCGGTCTGCGAGTTCTTGAACCAGCCGAAGTCGAAGGCGCTGTAGAGGACGAAGCCCACGGTCGCCCATAGCACGGCCTGACGGCGGCGCACCGAGTGCTCCGTCATCGCGAAGAGCAAGCCGCCCCAGAGCATGTACCACGGGTGAATCACGGGTCCGGTGAGGACGAACGCGATGAGGATCCAGCCCAGGGTGCGGACCGGGTGCTTGGCCTTATAGCGCCACACCAAGTAGCCCATGATCCCGAGCCCGATGAGCTGGCCGATCCGCTGCACGGTCGGGACCATGGCATCGCCCAACGCCGTTGCCCCGGCCCGGTAGGCGATCCACTCCAGACCCGAGCCCAACGCCGTGAACGGGGCGAGCATCGACCGCACGGCGCCCGGCACCCCGAGGGCGGTGATCCACCCGAAGCCCAGGCCGCTGGCCAGTCCAATCGCGGCGAAGGCAACCGCGAAGATCGCCCCCGCCGGCACCAGCTTGCGCATGACGTCGAGCTTGCTCGGCCGACCCCAGTCATTGCCCCGCCAGGCGTGTAGCGCGGCTACCGCGAGAATCGCCGCCGCCGCGGGCTGCTTGATCGACGCCGCCGCCGCGATGCAGATGGCGCCCACCGCGAGATGG
>JADJVI010000003.1 GCA_016710645.1 Actinomycetales bacterium
TCGATGTAGATCGGACCGTCGGCACCGTGGAAGGCCACCCGGTGGTAAGCGCCGGGGTAGTCCCGGCCTCAACTCGGCCTGGGCCACGGCGGTCTGGAAGGTGACATCCCACAGGCCGGGCCTCGGCGGTGTAGGGCCTCGCCGCAGGCCGGTACGCAGGAACGCCTGCTGGGCGGTGGCGGGAGTGGTCATCGATGGTGCGGTAGGAGATGTCCCAGTCCAGGGAGAAGCCCATCCGCCGGAAGAGCGCCTCGAAGGCTTGCTCGTCCAGGACGGTCAGCTCGTCACAGAGCTCGATGAAGTTCTGCCGGCTGATCGGCACCTCGTCGGCGGCCTTGGTCGAGGTGCGGTTGCCGTGGAACGGCGGGACGAAATCAGGCTGATAGTGCAGCGATGCATCGCCGCCAACACCGTAGTAGTTCTGGACCCGCTTCTCGGTCGGCAAGCCGTTGTCGTCCCACCCGATCGGGTAGAACACGGCATACCCCGCCATCCGCTTGTAGCGGGCCATGCAGTCGGTGTGCGTGTAGGAGAACACGTGCCCCATGTGCAGCGAACCCGACGCCGTGGGGGGCGGGGTGTCGATGGAGAAGACCGCCGACCGGGGGCCGGCCAGCGCGCGCTCGCGGTCGAAGCGGTAGGTGCCCTCGGCCCGCCATACCGCGCCCCACTTGTCCTCGAGGCCGTCGACCGTCGGGCGGTCGGGGATCGAGGTCGGGCGAGCAGAAGGCGTGCTGGGCGTGCTGGTCATGAGGTGCATCTTCCCAGACCTCGGAGAGCGTCTTCACGTCGATATCGCCGGGTGTCGCGGGCCCAGTTCGCCGGACGTTCATCCTGCCCTCAACCGCTGGTCAACACTGTGATGGGGGCCACGAGTGGGCGCGCGTCGCTCCCGCCGTTGTGGAGCACTCCGGATGGTTACCTTTCGGTAGGCCCTCACGCATGGACAGCAGGGGCCGCGACCACGGAAGGCTCGGATCATGTCGGGGAGTGACGCGGTGGGGGACCGCGAACTGGACGGCGGCTGCTGCCCGGAGCTGCCCACCGAGATCCTCGACTCGCACGGCATACCTCTGTTGGTCCGTCTGGTGGAGCCGAGCGACGAAGCGGCGATCCGCGACCTGCACGAGCGCTGCTCCGAGCGCGCGCTGCGCTGGCGCTACCTCGGCATCGGGCCGCAGGTCGAGCACCTCCTGCGCTGGGTCTTCGATCGCAGCCTCGGTGAGGCCGTCGGCGTCTTCCACGGCGAGCACCTGGTGGCGCTGTCCAACCTCAGTTGTCCCGACCGGCACGGAGTCGGCGATGTCGCCTTCCTCGTGGCCGATGCCTGGCAGGGCCGGCGGATCGGTTCCCAGATGGTGACCCTGCTGGGGGAGCGAGGCCGCGCCGAAGGCTGTCGCACGCTGCACGCCGACGTCTCCCTGGACAACGGCCGGATGCGCACCCTCTTTGCCCACCGCGGCTGGACCGGGCATGTCGAGGACGGCGACTACAGCATGGATCTGCAGCTGGTCTGACCCAGCCCCTCAGGGCTGACTCGGTGAGTCGAAGTCCTCAATGCTGCGCTGCACCCGATCGACGAAGGACGTGTCCCGCCGCACAAAGACCCGGTGGAGCACATAGCCCACCTGGACCACAGCGAGCACGACCGGACCCACGATCCACCCCGCGTCGTGGCCCGCCTTCCCGGCGAACCACTGGCCTACGACCGGCCCGAGCCAGGCGCCGAACAGGCCGCTCGTGAGGGCAATGACGCCCCAGGTGGGCCACAAGGCGACCAACTGCCCCGCCGAGGACCGGCGGCGTTGTGCTGCGGCGGTCACGCGTGCCGACATCGCAGCCGTGTCGTCTTGCGGTCCGACGGCCACGACCACCCGTTGGCGACGTTCCTCCTGCTCGTGGAGTTCCCGATGGACGGTCATTCGGGCCGGAAGCGCAGTCGTGAACAGCGCTCCGAGCGCGCAGAGGGCGGACCCGGCATACCGGGCAGTCCCTCCGGTCGCGGCTACCAGCACGGCGACTGACGCGGCGAACAAGACCGCGGTGGCGAGCTGACTCCACCGGACGAAGGGGGAGAACGCGGCCGCCAGGGCAAGGGGCAGCCGCGCGCGGCTCGGATCGGCTGGGTGCGAAGCGGACGCTTGCCCACCTGGCCTGGCCAGTCGCCGTCGGGTGAGGGGCGCGAAATCGCGCGAGCTGGACCACCCCACGCGGCGATCGTCGGAGTCGGCTAGGTCGGTCACCTCCAGGGGATGCCCGTCGTGCGTCGCGCACATCCGAGCGATGGCGTGAGCTCGCTGCGCGCCGGTCAGGGTCAGGGAAACCCAGGTCGCGAGGTACGCCAGCGCCCCCGCCGTGGCGGTGAGGGGAACAAAGACGATGCACGGCAGCAGGATGATCCGCGTCTCGATACTGGGGCCGGGGCGCAGCGACCACACCGACAACAGCCACCGGGACATGTCAATCCACGAGCGCAGCCACCAGGCCAGGACACCGAGCAGAGCGAGTCCCGGTGCCGTGCCGACGGTGATGTCCTCCCACAGCTCCGGTGAGGTGCCTGCGACCGGCCGGGACGCCACATCCTGCGGGCCGGTTGAGCCTGGTTGAGCCGGGTCGAGCACCGCGAACGAACAGCCCATTCCGGTGACGACGACCGGCCGACCGAGGGCCCGCGCCGCGACGTACCACGTCGGCGGGTCGCTGGGCAGCACCGCCTCGTGCAGCCGAGTCGTCGCGTGCTCGCTCAGCCGCCTGATCTGGTCGGGCGGGGGAGTGCTCAACCCTCCGTTGCGGCGGGCTACCTCGAGGATTCGGTGTGCGGCATAGGGAGGGAGCAGCACGAGCGCGGCGAGGCTGGCGACGGACAAACCGGGTACCACGAGGTCAGGGCGCCAGAGGGCCGCGGGGAGGAGCAGGCACCCGATCGACGCCAGCGCCAACAGCGGTCCGTGGAGCGCGATGAGCACGGCCGCGCGGACCCATCCCCAGGTGGTCACACGGGAAGTCTGGCACGACGGCCCTAGGGTGGCTCTCGTGGATCTCGTCTACTGGCCGGTCATCGGCGTCGCCCGCACCCTTTTCCTCGCTCAGGGTTTGCGTTTCACCATCGTCGGCAAGGACAACGTGCCCCGGCGTGGGGGCGCGGTGATGGCGATCAACCACACCGGCTACCTCGATTTCACGTATGCCGGCTACGCGGCACTCCCAGCCGGGCGGCTGGTGCGGTTCATGGCCAAGGAGTCGGTCTTCGAGCACAAGCTCAGCGGCCCGCTGATGCGCGGGATGAAGCACATCCCGGTCGACCGCACGGCCGGCGCGGCGGCATACCGGAACGCGGTCAAGGCCCTACGCGACGGCGAGATCGTCGGCGTGTATCCCGAGGCGACCATCTCGCGGTCCTTCGAGCTCAAGGAGTTCAAGCTCGGCGCGGCGCGAATGGCCCAGGAGGCGGGCGTGCCCATCCTGCCGACGACCGTGTGGGGCGCTCAGCGGGTGTGGACCAAGGGCCACCCCAAGAAGCTCGGGCGCACCAACACGCCGATCTTCATCACGGTGGGAGAGCCGATGCCGGTGGCGGCAGAGGCCGACATCGTCGAAGTGACAGCCGAACTCAAGCGCCGAATGCAGGTGCAGATCGACGGGCAGCAGGTCGCCTATCCGCCGATGCGTGCCGATGAGGCGCACCTCATGCCGGCCCGGCTCGGCGGCACTGCTCCCACGCTCGAGGAAGCCATGGTCATCCATCGCGCCGACGCCGAGCGCCGCCGCGAGGAAGCTCGGCGCAGAGCCGAGCAGGGCTGACGATGGCTCGGCAACGCGAACCCGAGGGCCCACCGCCCGCGCAGGTCGTCCAGAAGGTGCGGCTCCGATATGCCAAGCGTGGTCGGTTGCGGTTCTCGTCGACCCGGGACTTCCAGCGGGCGCTAGAGCGGGCCCTGCGGCGGGCTCAGGTGCCCATTGCGTTCTCGGCTGGCTTCCATCCCCACCCGCGGATCTCCTACGCCAATGCCGCGTCGACCGGAACCGCCAGCGAGGCGGAATACGTCGAGCTGGCGTTGACCCGCTCGGTCGACCCAGCAACGCTGGCGGCGGCTCTGGACGCGGCGCTGCCACCCGGGCTGGACATCGTCGCGGCGGCCGAGGCGACGCCGGGTGCGCTGGCTGACCGACTGCAGGCGAGTGACTGGGCGATCGCCGTGCGCGGCATGGATGCGTCCGAGCTCGGGGCCGCCATCGAGACCTTCCTTGCTGCCGAGCGGATCGAGGTGAGCCGGATGTTCAAGACCGGCCTGCGCACTTTCGACGCTCGCGCGGCCGTCATCCTGATGCGGCTCGACACGGCCGAGTCACTGGCGGTCCTGACCGAGGTCGTCGCGCCGGAATGTGCGATACTCCGGATGGTCGTACGGCACACCACACCCGCCGTGCGCCCCGACGACATTCTGACCGCGCTGCGTGCAGTTGCCGGTCTGGAGCCGCCGACACCGCCCCTGGTGATCCGGCTGGCCCAAGGCCCGCTGCAGGACGACAACGCGACGGTGGCCGATCCATTGGCCGCCATCGAGAGCGTCGCCGGCGCCTGATTCGGGGCCGCGCATCCTGCGCGAACTGGGTCGGACGTAGCGAGACGACTTCCGTCGCGCCGCACCCGCGGCGTGGACGACGCCAGACCACGCGCCGCGTGGTGACGTGGGGGAGACCCCGGTGGTGTGGGCGTTGCCGCGCGGGTGACGAGAGGACGCCCTGTGGCATCCACCGAAGAACCCACCACCGCTGCCGACGAGTCTGCAGACACGACACCGCCTGGTATGCCGTCCGGCTCGCCTGCCGAGGGCGCTCGAGAGGTCACCGTGGCCGCGGCCGAAACCCCGGTCAAGCGGGCCCCCCGCCAGAGGGCCAGTGCGCGGACCACCGCCCGCAAGGCGGCAGCCACGACCCCTTCGGCTGGGGCGGCTGACGTCCCCGTCGACGTTGACCTCGCGGCCACTGCGGCGGACGACTCCGCTCCGGTCGCGGCCTCCGACCCGGGCGCTGCGACTGCGGACCCCACCGCTGCGCCCGCTGACCGCAGCACAGACCCGGCTCCCGTCGCCGGCACCACTGGAACCGCCGGCGCCCGGCCGGCCAGCCGCACAAGGCGGACCCGGAAGGCCGTCGCGCCCGTCCACGCCCCGGAACCCACCATCGAATCCACGCACGGCGCCCCCGCGGACGTCGACGCTCCTGCCCAGACCGAGGACGCCGGCGCCATGGCTTCGCCCGTCGAGGAGCCCCCGGCAACCGCCGCCACCTCCGCTCCCCGCAAGCGGGCCCCGCGCAAACGCGCGACCAAAGTTGCGGTCACCGCGCCCGGGCTCGCCGAGACCACCGCCGAGGCGCCCGTCGCAGAAGCCGGCGAGACCGTGGCCGAGACCGTTGACCTGTCGCTCATCGAGGGCGAACCGCTCGACGAGGTCCAGCCGGACCTGGACGGCGAAGGTGACGACACGGCATACCAGGAGCCGGTCGCCACGGTGGCGAGCTTCGGGGTGCTCTTCCAGGCACCCGTGCCCGTGGTCGCCCCGCGGCGCAGCCGCCGCGCGAGCGCGCCGGCCGCTGCCCCCGCCGCCGTCGAGCCCGCGGCCACGGTGGACGACACCGTTGATCCCGACGCCGAGCCCGAGCTGCTTCCTGCCGATCTCGGCACCGACGGAACGGCCTCTGCCGATCCGACCGACTCCGAGACCGACAGTGACGGCGAGGGTGACGAGACCACCGCGACCGGCCGCCGTCGGCGCCGCCGGGGTGGCAAGGGCCGTCGTCCGCGCGGCACCGACACGAGCTCCGAGTCCGCCGAGGGCAGCGACGCGGCCGAGGCCACCGCCGCGGCGGCGACCGACGATGAGAGCGCTGACCAGTCCGACGAGGGTGAGGATGACGCCGCCGGCTCGACCGGCGAGGGCACCGGCACCCGGCGTCGCACCCGCCGTCGCCGCCGCACCGGGAGCAGCGACACCGACGACACCCCGGGAGTCGTGACGCGGGTCCGCCAGCCGCGCCCCGAGCGCGACGAGGTCACCGGGGTGCGGGGCTCGACTCGCCTGGAGGCCAAGCGTCAGCGCCGCCGTGAGGGTCGGGAGGCCGGTCGTCGGCGCACCATCATCACCGAGGCCGAATTCCTTGCCCGTCGCGAGAGCGTCGAGCGGGTCATGGTCGTGCGGGCGCGCCAGGGGCGCACCCAGATCGGGGTTCTCGAAGACGGTGTGCTCGTCGAGCACTACGTCTCCCGGGAGACCAGCTCCTCGATGGCCGGCAATATCTACCTCGGCCGGGTCCAGAACGTCCTGCCCTCGATGGAGGCGGCCTTCGTCGACATCGGTCGCGGCCGCAATGCGGTCCTGTATGCCGGTGAGGTCAACTGGGACGCCGCCGGCCTGGAGGTCGGCAGCGCCAAGCGCATCGAGAACGCCCTGGAATCCGGCCAGTCGGTCCTCGTCCAGGTCACCAAGGACCCCATCGGTCACAAGGGCGCCCGGCTCACCTCACAGATCTCGCTGCCGGGCCGCTACCTCGTCTACGTGCCCGACTCGTCGATGACCGGTATCTCCCGCAAGCTGCCCGACACCGAGCGGGCCCGGCTCAAGCGGATCCTGCGCGATGTCGTCCCCGAGTCGGCCGGCGTGATCGTGCGCACCGCCGCCGAGGGTGCCTCTGAGGAGGAGTTGCGCGCCGACGTCGAGCGGCTCACCGCGATCTGGGAGCAGATCAAGACCAAGGCCGACGGCCTCACCAGCGGCCGCAAGGGCAAGGGCGGCGTCGCTCCGACTCTGCTGCACGGTGAGCCCGACATGACGGTGCGGGTCATCCGCGACGTCTTCAACGAGGACTTCACCCAGCTCGTCGTCGCGGGCGACACGGCCTGGGCCGAGGTCAACGACTACGTCAACTCGGTCGCCCCAGACCTCGCACCCCGCTTGACCAAGTGGACGAGCGAGACCGACATCTTCACGCAGTACCGCGTGGACGAGCAGATCGCCAAGGCGATGGACCGCAAGGTCTGGCTGCCCTCCGGTGGCTCGCTCGTCATCGACCGCACCGAGGCGATGACGGTTGTCGACGTCAACACCGGCAAGTTCGTCGGCTCGGGCGGCAACCTCGAAGAGACGGTCACCCGCAACAACATCGAAGCCGCCGAAGAGATCGTCCGGCAGCTGCGGCTGCGCGACATCGGCGGCATCATCGTCATCGACTTCATCGACATGGTCCTGGAGTCCAACCGCGACCTCGTCGTCCGCCGGCTGCTGGAGTGCCTTGGCCGCGACCGCACCAAGCACCAGGTCGCCGAGGTCACCTCGCTCGGTTTGGTCCAGATGACGCGCAAGCGGGTCGGGTCCGGACTCATCGAGGTCTTCTCCGAGTCGTGTGCCCACTGCAACGGGCGCGGCTACATCGTGCACTCCGAGCCGATCGAGCGCGGGTCCTCGACACCCGAGCCCGAGCCGGCGGCGAGTCCCGCTCCCGCGCGCAACAGCCGGTCACGACGCGGTCGCTCCGGTATGCCGTCCGAGCCGGTCGCGAAGGCCCCGACACCTCCGCCTGGCGGGCCGACGCCCGCTCAGATCGCCGCCGCGGCGCACGCCGCGGCCATGAAGAGCGCCGAAGCCCCGGGTGCGGCGGACGACGCCGCCGCTGGCGAAGGCACCGAGGTCTCTGGAGTCACCGACGCTGCTGAGTCCATGGATGTCATCGCTGGCACCGATGTCGCGCAGACGCCGAGTGAAGCGTCGGCCGTCTCTGTCGACATCACCGACGGTGTCGACGCCGGGGCCGAGGCCACTGGCAGCACCGAGGATGCCGAGCCTGCTGCCGCGGAATCGCTTGCCGAGCCCCCACTGATCGAGGGCGACGCCGCAACCGAGGCTGAGGCTGGGACGGGCTCCCAAAGCGTGACCGTCGAGGTCACCGAGGAGGTCACCGCGCAGGCTGCGCCGACCACGTCCTCCGCACGCAGTCGGGGCCGTCGTCGGCGGGGTCGGGCCAGTGCGCCCGCCGGGCCGCCCCGCCCGGCTAGCTGACCATCGGTTGACCGAACGGCATACGGTGGCTGTTGGTTTTGCCGTGGTTTTGCCGGTGGTTTTGCCGGTGGGCAGCGCGCCAGTAAGCTATCCCCTTGGTGCGCCCACCGATCTGTGCCCCTGCGTCCCCGCAGGCTGCTACGTGACGGTTCCCGAGAGCGCGCGCCCTCGTGAAATGGAAGGCAGTAACGACGTGTACGCGATTGTTCGCGCTGGCGGTCGCCAGGAAAAGGTCGCCGTGGGCGATGTCTTGCTCATCGACAAGGTCGACACCGCCGTCGGCGAGAGCTTCTCGCTCCCGGCGCTGCTCCTCGTCGACGGTGACACCGTCACCACCGACGTAGCCAAGCTGGCCAAGGTCTCCGTGACCGCCGAGGTCGTCAAGCCGGCCAAGGGCCCCAAGATCGTCATCCACAAGCACAAGAACAAGACCGGCTACCACAAGCGTCAGGGCCACCGTCAGCCGCTGACCCAGGTCAAGGTCACGGCCATCACGGCCTGACAGCCACCGAGACCAGAGAGAAGGCACTGACATGGCACACAAGAAGGGTGCGTCCTCGACCCGCAACGGTCGCGACTCCAACGCACAGCGCCTGGGCGTCAAGCGCTTCGGCGGCCAGCTGGTCAACGCGGGCGAGATCCTCGTCCGCCAGCGCGGCACCCACTTCCACCCGGGTGAGGGTGTCGGTCGCGGTGGCGACGACACACTGTTCGCCCTCGTCGCCGGCGCCGTCAAGTTCGGCACCAAGCGCGGCCGCAAGACCGTCAACATCGAGACGGTCGAGGCTGTCGAGGTCAAGTAGTTCCTCGACACCACCGAGCAACGCGAGGGGCGGGCCGCGTCGGCCCGCCCCTTCGCATTCCCCGATCACCGCATTTCGACCACCGAGTTTCCCGAACCACCCACGACTGCAGGAGCACACCATGGCCACGAACTTCGTCGACCGGGTGATCCTCCATGTCTCCGCTGGGGACGGGGGGCACGGCGTGGCGTCGGTCAAGCGGGAGAAGTTCAAGCCGCTCGGCGGTCCGGACGGTGGCAACGGCGGCAAGGGCGGCTCGGTCGTGCTGCGCGTGGACCCGCAGCAGACGACTCTGCTGGACTTCCACCACCACCCGCACCGCAAGGCCGCCAACGGCAAGCCGGGCGCCGGTGACGAGCGCAACGGTGGAGACGGCGCTGACCTCATCCTCGGCGTTCCCGAGGGCACCGTCGTCAAGGCCACGGACGGCACCATCCTCGCCGACCTCGTGGGGGCCGGCACCGAGCACGTCATCGCCCGCGGTGGCCGCGGCGGGCTGGGCAACAAGGCGCTCGCCTCGCCGAAGCGCAAGGCCCCCGGCTTTGCGCTGCTCGGCGAGCCA
The DNA here is from genome assembly GCA_016710645.1 of Actinomycetales bacterium. GTDB lineage: Bacteria > Actinomycetota > Actinomycetes > Actinomycetales > Dermatophilaceae > Phosphoribacter. The sequence goes on from JADJVI010000003.1 coordinate 9,420, forward strand.
GGGGAGTCCCTTGAGGTCGTCCTCGAACTCAAGACGCTCGCCGACGTCGGCCTGGTGGGCTTCCCGTCAGCAGGCAAGTCCTCGCTGGTGTCCGTGCTGTCGGCGGCGCGTCCCAAGATCGCCGACTACCCGTTCACCACCCTGGTGCCCAACCTCGGGGTCGTGACCGCGGGCGATGCGCGGTTCACCATCGCCGATGTGCCCGGGCTCATCCCCGGCGCGCACGAGGGCAAGGGTCTCGGGCTGGAGTTCCTCCGCCACATCGAGCGCTGCTCGGTGCTCGTCCACGTCATCGACTGCGCCACCCTCGAGCCCGGTCGCGATCCGCTTTCGGATCTCGACGCCCTGGAGCGCGAGCTCTCGCTCTATGTGCCCGATGCTGACCTCGGTGGCCGGCCGCTCGCCGAGCGCACTCGAATTGTCGTCCTCAACAAGGCCGACGTCCCCGAGGCGCGCGAGCTAGCTGAGTTCGTCAGGCCCGACCTGGAGGCCCGCGGCCTGGAGGTCCACATTGTCTCGGCCGTCGCGCGCACTGGATTGCGCGAGTTGAGCTTCTCGTTGGCTCGCCATGTCGCTGCGGCTCGCGCAGCGCTGCCGGAGATTGTCAGGACTCGAATCGTGTTGCGCCCCAAGGCTGTTGACGACTCTGGCTTCGAGGTGCGCCGCGAGCAGACGCCCGAGGGCACGGCATACCGGATCGTGGGGGAGAAGCCGACCCGCTGGGTGCGGCAGACCGACTTCAGCAACGACGAGGCGGTGGGCTACCTCGCCGACCGACTCACCAAGCTTGGGGTCGAGGAGGCGCTTTACAAGGCCGGCGCAGTCGCCGGCGACACGGTCCTCATCGGCCCGGCCGAGGATGCGGTCGTCTTCGACTGGGAGCCCACGCTCAGCCCCGGGGCCGAGTTGCTCGCGGGGCCGCGCGGCACCGACCTGCGGCTGGACACCTCCTCCCGTCCCACTCGCGACGAGAAGCGCGAACGGCAGAAGGAGCGGTATGCCGCTCGCGCGGCCACGCAGGCCGAGCTCGACGCCGAGCGGCGCGCCGGTCACTGGGCAACGGCCCGCGACGACGACTGATCGGTCCGTCGCAGCCCGAGGTCAGCGGCAGCAGGGGCGGCTCAGCCGATCCAGGCGGTGAGGGTTGATAGTCCGGGCCCCCGCAGGTGCGGGAGCGCGGCCGGCCGGAGGGTCAGCGTCATCGACAGGGCCCACGCCGGTCCAGTGACCAGTGGGCCTTCGCCGTGCGCGAGGTCGACGTCGTCGGCCTCCAGGCGGATGGCTGGCAGTGACGTCGGCACGAAACCGCGTTGCGCTGCCGGGGTGACCAGGAAAGCCAATGACTGGGCCCACCGCTCGACGGGTCGGCGGTCCTCGATGCCCAATGGCATCCGCAGGTCTTGGCCGTGGATCAGGGTGTCGGTCAGGGGCGCGAGTGGACCGGAGCCCGGCGGGGTGAAGTGACTCTCAGCGTTGGCGCGCAGCAGTTGGGCCAGCTCGGCCGTGGGTCGACGGGCCTGTTTGCAGGCCAGTGCGTCGTTGGCTTTGTCGAAGTTGCCCCGCGCCCGCAACATGGCCAGCCCGAACTTCGCCGTCGTGGTGGTGAACGGCACGACCATGTGGCCGGCTAGCGCCCGGACGGTCCACTCGCCGCACAGGCTCGGCACGGTCCACTGCTCGGCAGTGAGAGTGTCGAGCACATCGGCGTTGGCGCGACGCTCGGCGGCGATGTCGTCCCAGATGGTCATGACGACGAGGGTATGCCGTCCAGCCGTAGACTGATCGACCGTGCCCAGATCTGCCGTCGCCATGGCCCGCCGCCTGGTCGTCAAGGTCGGGTCCAGCTCACTGACCAGCCCGGACGGACGCCTGGACATCGGGCGGCTGGTCGCCCTCACCAACGCCATCTCGGCGCGGCACCGCGAGTCCTCTGTGGTGCTCGTGTCCTCCGGAGCCATCGCGGCGGGGATGGGGCCACTCGGCCTGCGCCGTCGACCCAAGGACCTGGCCACCCAACAGGCCGCGGCCAGCGTGGGGCAGGGCGCCCTCGTGGCGGCCTACCAGCAGGCCTTTGGCGCGCGCGGGGTGACCGTCGGGCAGGTCCTGCTGACCATCGACGATGTGACCCGCCGCAGCCACTACCTCAATGCCCGTCGCACCCTCGAGCGGCTGCTGGAGCTGCAGGTGCTGCCGGTCATCAACGAGAACGACACCGTCGCCACCCATGAGATCCGGTTCGGCGACAATGACCGGCTCGCTGCCCTCGTCGCGCACCTCATCCAGGCCGACGCACTGGTGCTGCTCTCCGATGTCGACGCGCTCTATGACGGTCCGCCGTCTCAGGCCGGCACGCAGCGCATCCCTGTAGTCCGCGACGGGGCGGACCTCAGCACGGTCGACATCGGCGGAGTAGGGTCCGGTGTCGGCACCGGCGGTATGCGCACCAAGGTCGAAGCCGCGCGCATCGCCACGTCGGCCGGCATACCTACCCTGCTCACCGCGACCGAGCTCGTCGGCGACGCGCTCAACGGCAAGGACGTGGGCACGGTCTTCCTCCCCGGTCGTCGGCGTCCGCCCTCGCGGCTGTTGTGGTTGGCGCACGCGACCGAGCCGCATGGGCGCCTCCTGCTCGACGAGGGCGCCGTTTCAGCCGTTGTCGATCGGCGAAAGTCGTTGCTACCGGCTGGGATTGTCGCGGTTGAGGGCACGTTCAGCGCGGGCGATCCGGTCGACGTATGCGACCCCTCCGGGCGGGCAGTGGCCCGGGGGTTGGCCAACTACGGCTCCGACGAGTTGCCCGGATTGCTCGGTCGGTCCACCCGCGATCTGGCCAAGGAACTCGGGCCCGAATACCAACGCGAAGCGATCCACCGCGACGCGCTCGTCCTGCTCCCGCGCTGACGCGGACACCCGGGCGGAGCCGGCGGCGCCCGGCATACCCTGGTGTGCATGTCGGATCTGGACCCCGCCGTCGTCGCCCTCGTCGCCGACCTGGCCCGTCGCGCCAAGGCCGCCTCGCGCCGCCTCGCGCTGCTGACTCGCGCGCAGAAGGACGCCGCCCTATATGCCGTGGCCGACGCGCTCGACGCGGCTGTCCCGCAGGTCGTGGCGGCCAACGCCGAGGACCTCGACCGGGGGCGTAGCAAGGGAATGGCCGAGGGTCTGCTCGATCGGCTCATGCTCGACGAGGGCCGGATCCGCGCCATCGCCTCCGCCGTGCGGGAGGTCGCCGCTCTGCCGGACCCGGTCGGCGAGGTGGTGCGCGGCTCGACGCTCGCCAACGGCCTGCAAGTCCGTCAGGTTCGGGTGCCGATGGGCGTCGTCGGGATGATCTACGAGGCGCGCCCCAATGTCACCGTCGATGCCGCTGCGCTCGGGCTCAAGAGCGGCAACGCCGTCATCCTGCGCGGTGGATCAGCAGCAGAGTCGAGCAATCGCGCGCTCGTGCAGGTGATCCGGGCCGCCCTGGCCGCAGCCGGTGTTCCCGAGGACGCTGTGGGGCTGCTCGACGGCGGTGGTCACGACGCCGCCCGCGCGCTGATGACCGCCCGCGGACTGGTCGATCTCGTCATCCCGCGCGGCGGCGCCGACCTCATCCGCACGGTCGTCATGGAGTCGACCGTGCCCGTCATCGAGACCGGTATCGGCATCAACCATGTTTACCTCGATGCCGCCGCCGACCCGGACAAGGCGCGGACCATCACGATGAACTCCAAGACCCACCGCCCGAGTGTCTGCAATGCCGCCGAGACGCTCCTGGTCCACAAGGCTGTTGCCGAGGCGCTGCTACCCGGCATACTCGCAGATCTGTCCGCAGCCGGAGTGGGGCTGCACGTCTCGCAGGCCGCCGCCCCGTATGCCGTGCAGGCGGGCGTCGCGTTCGCGGAGGCCGTGGACGACGACTTCGACACCGAGTGGCACCGGCTGGAGATGTCCGTGCATGTCGTCGACTCGCTCGATGCCGCATTGGATCACATCGCCGCCCACGGGTCGATGCACACCGAGGTGATCGTCACCGAGAGCCGTTCCGCGGCAAGGAGGTTCGTAGCTGAGGTCGACGCGGCTGCAGTCATGGTCAACGCGTCGAGCCGGTTCACCGATGGGGGTCAGTTCGGGATGGGTGCCGAGATCGGCATCTCCACCCAGAAGCTCCATGCCCGCGGGCCGATGGCGCTACCGGAGTTGACGACCACCAAGTGGGTCGTCGAGGGCGACGGGCACGTCCGGGTGTGACTCGCGGGCCAGGCTGTCGTAGGCGATGAAGTAGCTCGGCCGAGCCTGCATCTGGGTGTACATCCGGCCGACGTATTCACCGAGCACGCCGAGGCAAAACAGTTGGACCGCACCGACTCCCGCGACAATGAGCACGGTCGAGGTCCAGCCTGGGATGGTCTGGCCGCTGCGGGCGAAGACGAGCAGCGCCACCGAGAGGACCGCGATGAGGGCGCCGGCCCCGAGGCCGAGATAGGTCGCCAACCGCAGTGGGAAGAGCGAGAACCCGGTCACCGAGTCGATCGACAGCTTGAGCATCTTGACGAACGGGTATTTCGAGGTGCCGGCCGCGCGCTCCTCGCGCTTGTAGTGCACGGTCGCGCTTGGGAATCCGAGGGCCGGCACGACGAACCGCAGCACGCGACCGTGCTCGGGCAGGTTGTTGACCGCATCGACGGTGGCCCGCGACATGAGCCGGAAGTCGCCCGCGTCGCTTTGGGCGGTCGTGCCCGAGATCTTGCGGATGAAGGAGTAGAACGCCCGCGCGGTCGTCCGCTTGAAGACCGAGTCGGTGGTGCGGTCGTTGCGCACCCCGTAAACGACGTCCACCTCGTCGCGGTGAGCGGTGCCGAGCATCTCGGCGATGACCTCGGGCGGGTCCTGCAGGTCGGCGTCGATGGTGACGACATAGGCGCCTCGAGCGACGGCGAGACCCGCCGAGATCGCCGCCTGGTGACCGGAATTGGCGCGTAGCCGGATGACCCGCACCTGCGCCCACTCCCGCCCCAGCTTGGCCAGCAGCGCCGGCGTGAGGTCGGCGCTGCCGTCGTCGACACACACGACCTCATACGTCGTGGCCAGGCCGTCGAGCACCGGGCGCAGCCGATCCGCGAGCAGGGGCAGCACCTCCTGCTCGTTGAACATCGGGATGACCACCGACAGCTCCGGCCTCATGCCCCCAAGGGTACGGGCGCGGATCGGCGCAGGGTACGAGCCCACTGTGAGCGCGCCATGAGGCGCACGGCATACCGGATGTCTGTGTAGAGAAGGCGTATGCCGTGCGCAATCGGCTAGGGCCTACCGCTACCATGGGCGCCATGTCCGCGAGCGTCCTGCCTGTCCTCATCCGCGCCGAAGAGGCGACCCGTGAACTCCCGATGCCCGCCGTGATGTACGGCGTGGTGGCCTTCATCGTCTTCATGCTGCTGTTGGCCTTCCTGTGGTCCTTCCGCAACACGGCATACAAGGTGCGCGACAAGCACGCGGCTGGCGGAGGCGGGCACTGACCCGTCGGGTCGGGGTGATGGGTGGGACCTTCGATCCCATCCATCACGGGCACCTCGTCGCTGCCAGCGAGGTGCAGGCGCTGTTCGATCTGGACGAGGTCGTCTTCGTCCCCACCGGACAGCCATGGCAGAAGGCCGGACGCGAGGTCGCCCCGGCCGAACACCGCTACCTCATGACGGTCGTCGCGACGGCATCGAACCCCCGGTTCACCGTCTCGCGCGTGGACATCGAGCGCGACGGCCCGACCTACACCATCGACACGTTGCGTGATCTGCATGCCCAGCGGCCCGATGACGAGCTGTTTTTCATCACCGGCGCTGATGCGCTCGCGCAGATCCTCACCTGGAAGGACGTCGACGAGCTCTGGGGGCTCGCGCACTTCGTTGGGGTGACCCGCCCCGGGCACGAATTGCGCGCCACGGGATTGCCCACCGACCGCGTGACGTTGCAGGAGGTGCCAGCGATGGCGATCTCCTCGACCGACTGCCGGGACCGAGTCGCCCGAGGGGAACCTGTGTGGTACCTCGTGCCCGACGGCGTCGTTCAGTACATCAACAAATACGCCCTGTATGCCGGTGCGCCGGCTGAGGGGACGCCTGAGGTTCCACCCGTTTCACCCGCTCCGATCGAAAAGGCTCCTGCGTGACTGCGACCGACCGTTCCCTGTCCCTGGCCAAGGCTGCCGCCGAGGCGGCACTGGACAAGATCGCCCAGGACGTGGTCGCCATCGACGTGAGCGCGCAACTGGCGCTCACCGACGTCTTCGTCATCGCGTCGGCCGCCAACGAGCGCCAAGTCGGCGCCATCGTCGACGAGATCGAGGAGCGACTGCGCGAGCAGGGCGTCAAGCCCCTGCGCCGGGAAGGTGGCCGCGAGGACCGCTGGGTGCTCGTCGACTTCGGCGACATCGTCGTGCACGTCCAGCATGTCGAGGAGCGCGCCTACTACCAGCTCGAGCGGCTCTGGCGGGACTGCCCGTCGGTCGACCTCGACGTGCTGGCCGCTCCGGCCCGTCCGACCCCGGCTGCCGCGTCGGCCACGCACGCCTGATGCCCACCCGGCTGGCCACCTTCGCCGGCCCGGACGCGCGGCGGTTGGTGCTGGTCCGGCACGGGCGGACGGCGTGGAATCTCACCCGCCGCGCGCAAGGGCATACCGACATTCCGTTGGATGAGGTGGGGCATCGGCAAGCTGCGGCGATGGCACCTGCTGTCGCGGCCCTTCGGCCGTCGCGGCTATGGTCCAGCGACCTGGCGCGAGCCGCGCAGACGGCGGAGTATGTCGGTCGCGCCGCTGGCATCGCTGTCGAGCTGGACGCTCGGTTGCGGGAGTACTCCGTCGGGTCGCGTTCCGGGCTGACCCGCGATGAGTTCGCAGCCCGGTTCCCGCGGGAGTATGCCGCGTGGCAGGCCGACGACGAGACGATCCTGGTCCCCGGCGCCGAATCCACGGCGGATGTCGTCGCGCGCATGGTGCCAGCGCTTCGTGGCTATGTCGAGGCACTCGGGCCGGGGGAGACCGGTGTGGCGGTGACCCATGGGGCGTGCCTGCGGGCGGCCATGTTGGAGCTGTTGGAGTTGCCCGGGGCCTATGACGGAGCCTTCGCCACTATGGGTAACTGCACGTGGACAACGTTGCAGGAGAACGCTTTTGGCGGTCGACTGCGGCTCGCTGGGTACAACGAGGGAGTTCGTGATCCGCTGCCTCAGACGGGGGATCTGCCCGATTTCGCGTCGGGCGCGGTCTTGGCCTAAACTCTGTCGAGTTACCCGGCCTGCCGGGCGCGGGGCTGTAGCGCAGTTGGTAGCGCACCTCCATGGCATGGAGGGGGTCAGGGGTTCGAATCCCCTCAGCTCCACCACAGCGAAGGGTCAGCGAAAGCTGGCCCTTCGCTCATGCGGTGGGTGCGACACGCAAACGACCAGCGAAGAAGTCGAGGATGGCGTCGACGGCCACCTGGCTGCGTTGTTCCGCGACCGTGGAGTGGCCCTCACCTGGGAGTTCGACCCGCAGGAAGGCCTCGCCCAACGCCTGGCTCAGGGTCTCGAAACGGGTCCCGGTCGCGCGGTCCGATGAGTATCGAACGCCCAGGACCCTCGCCCCGGCGGCGCATTGCCCGGCGATGATGGCCAGGTCCGCAGGGGCGAGGTTGACATCAGCGGCCCGAGCCTGGCCGAAGGGGAATGGCGCGCTCGGCTGGCACACCACGGGCGCTGCGACCGGGGCGTCGAGCATCATGGCCAGCGCGAACCCACCGGTGAAACACATCCCCAACGCTCCGACGCCGGGTCCGCCCAGTTCGTCATGCAGGGTGCGGGCCAGGGACTGCAGCCACCCAGCGACCGGCGTCGTCACGCCGGTGCGGAGCTTGGTGAAATCCCGGCTGACACAGATCCGAGGCAGGGCCTTGGCCACCTTGCCGAACGAGAAGTCAACATCGACGGGACCAAACAGGTGCGGCAGGACCACCGTGTAGCCCGCCGCGACCACCTCTTCGGCGAACCGCACCACCCCGCGGGTGAGGCCGGGCATCTCGTGGATGACGATCACCCCTGGCCCGTCGCCCTTGCGGTAGGTCGGGTGGGTGCACGGCATACCGCGCTGGTATGCCGTGTGCTCCCCGCGGTCCCATCCCCGCAACGTCTCCATGGGGGGACCTTAGCCGCGCCCCCACGCCGGGCGAGACACCTGCGAGGCCCGACCGGACCGGTCGAGCCTCGCAGGGGAGCATCGGGACGAGTCGCCCCGATGGTGCTCAGCGGATGTAGTGGTAGTGCCAGGGCTCGCCACTGACGTCGCGGACGAAGCCCCAGTTCGCGGCATTGGCACCCAGCCAGCTCGACTCGGTCGCCGACATGATCGAGGTGGAGATGTCGGCCGCCAGGCCCCAACCGTGGTTGGACGTGCCCGGCTTGGCCGCGAGGTTCCCCGTGCCGTTGAGGTAGTTGTTGTATGCCGTCACTTGCTGCGCGTAGGTGCGGTAGAGCGAGGGCGCCCAGTAGGTCACCGGCATGACGTGCCCGAACTTCGCCTTGAACGCGGCGTCCATGGCGTTGAAGTCGCGCACGCCGCGGCAGGCGAACTTCCAGCTGCTGTTCTGCGCGATGCCACACAGCTCGCCAGCGGGCATGTAGCCGTTGACGGCGTAGTCGTGCCAGCGGCTGCGGTAGAGCTGGTTGGGGCCGACACCGTGGACGTAGGCCCGAGCTCCGACCACGGCCGCCCAGGTGTTGGAGCCAACGAGGTTGTCCTGAGCCTGACCCGTAGCCCACTGAACGCGGATGACGGCTGCGTCGGTGCCGGCGCCGTAGACACCGTCGACGTCGACCCCGAGGCCGGCCTGGAGGGCCTTGACCATGGCGCCGGAGGAGTTGGTGTCCAAAGGCTTGAGCAGCGCGGCCCAGGTGTTCTGACCGACAACGCCGTCTTTGGTGAGACCGCGCGAGCCCTGGAACGCTTTGACGGCCGCCAGCGTCCCGGAGCCATACACGCCATCGGCCGTGAGGCTGTAGCCGTAGTCGCCTAGGGCGAGTTGGACGATGCGGACGAGGTTGTTGTTGTCGTTGGGGCGGACGATGGGGAAGGACGCGGTCACGCTGCTGGAAATAGCCGCGTTGGCCGCCGGCGCCGGAGCGCCGACCATGGACACCCCCACGTTGACAAAGGTGAGCGTGAGTGCCGCAACCGCCGTGGTGAGCAACCTCCGAAACATGATGACCTCCTGGTGTGACGTCATGGCGGGATCTGCCATGCGCGGTAGCTCACCAGGTGCGAACACCGTTGCATCAGAGGACGGTTCATCCGGGGAGGACACCTCGGATGAGAGGTCACCGGGGGATGCCTCGACCGGGGAAGGGACCCCGGGGGAGACCTCCTCCGGGGACGAAAAGGGCCCCCGCCTGCCGAAGCAGAACGGGGACCCTTCGCTCGTGCGTGAGTCGGAGAAACCGATCTCAGATGGCGCGGACCTTGTCGGCCTGCGGACCCTTCTGACCCTGGTTGACCTCGAACTCCACGCGCTGACCCTCGTCGAGCGAGCGGTAGCCGCTGGACTCGATGGCCGAGTAGTGGACGAACACGTCGGGGCCGCCGCCGTCCTGGGCGATGAAGCCGAAGCCCTTTTCAGCGTTGAACCACTTGACGGAGCCTTGTGCCATGTCTGTATTTTCCTTCACCGTGGGGGGCCACCACCGTGGTGGCTCCCATGGCTGCCGTCCCTCGTGCCCGCGCCGGGAAACCAGACGAGTAACACAAAGGCCCGCCGATTCCGTGGCGGGCCCTGCTCTTGCGAACTGAAACTGCAACTGGCGCAACGGTAACACGTTCCAGCCGAATTCGCGCCATGTCGCCCTGGCCCTGGCCCTAGCGCGGCTCAGACTCCGAGGTGGCGGTAACGCCGCAATCGGGCCTCCAGTCGAGCCCGAGGATCGGCCCGCCACAGCGTGTCGAGCTCCTGATGGATCGCTTCGGTCATCCGCTGACAGAACGCCTCCGGCTCGGTGGCGGCATCGGGATGTTCGGGCACGATCCGGTCGACGATGCCATCCGTGAGCAGATCGGTCGCCCGGACCCGCTGCGCATCGGCCATCTCGTGGGCTCGCTCCGCGGTGCGATGGACGATCGCCGACGCGCCCTCGGGCGGCAGTGGTGACAACCAGGCATGCTGCGCGCACAAGACCCGGTCAGCGGGCAAGATCGCGAGCGCCCCGCCTCCGGTGCCCTGCCCGAGCAGCACACACAAGGTCGGCGCGGGCAGCATGACCAGGTCAGCGAGCGAGCGGGCGATCTCGCCGGCGATCCCACCCTCCTCGGCCTCTTTGGACAGTGCCGCGCCTTCAGTGTCGATGATCGACACGAGCGGCAGATTGAGATCGGCAGCCAGCCGAATACCGCGCCGAGCCACCCGCAGGCCGCCCGGTCCGAGTGGCTCCTCCAGGGTCTTGCGGTGCCGGTCTTGACCCAGGACAATCGCGGGCGTTCCACCGAATCTCGCCAACGCCAACAACATCCCGGGGTCGTGCTCCCCCTGGCCGGTGCCCCGCAACAGCAACACGTCGGAGGCGCCCAATTTGAGCAGTGACTTCACGCCCGGCCGGTCGAGTTTGCGGGACAGCACGATCGAGTCCCAGGCTGGCACGGGAGGCTCGGCACCGGCATACGGGTCGGGTTCGGGGGAGGGGACGGCCGGCAGATCGGTATGCCGTGCGTCGAGGATCCCGAGGATCCGCGAGGCCATGTCGGCCAGCCGCTCGACCGGGATGATGGCGTCGAGGATGCCGCGCTCGTAGAGGTTCTCCGCGGTCTGCACTCCCGGAGGGAACGGGCGCCCGTATAGGGCCTCGTAGACCCGCGCGCCGAGGAAGCCGATCGTCGCGCCCGGCTCGGCGACGGTGACATGCCCGAGTGATCCCCAGGAGGCGAGGACGCCGCCGGTCGTGGGGTGGCGCAGATAGACGACATAGGGCAGTCCCGCTGCCTTGAACGACGCCACGGACGCCGAGATCTTGACCATGCCGAGGAAGGCCGGCGTGCCCTCCTGCATCCGGGTGCCACCCGAGGAGGGGGCCGCGAACATCGGCAACCCCTCACGCTGGGCCCGTTCGAAGGCCAGCACGATCCGCTCGGCCGCTGCTCGACCGATCGACCCGGCGAGGAAACGAAACTCCCCGGCCACGAACGCGATGCGTCGTCCCTTGATCCGGCCCTCGCCGGTGATGATCGCTTCGTCAACGCCGGCCGATGCGGCGGCGGAGGCGAGTTCCACGGCATACGAGCTGCCGGGTTCAGCGACCTGCAGAGGTGGGCTGTCCCAGGAAAGCCGACTGCCCGAATCCAAGACGGTGTCCAGCAGTGCCAGGGCACCCAACCGGGCCATGGTGCGGTCCTCGGGTCAGTCGGCGGCGGTGGTGGGGAAGCGGCTCATGAATCGGTCGCTGTCGACGACCCGACGCTGAATCTCTCCCGCCGCGACGGGTTCATCGGCTTCGTCAAAGGCCCCGACGTGGAAGATCAGCCGTCGTCCATCGCTCATGCCCTTGGAACACTCGCACCGGATGGTGCCGCCGACCGGGGTCGCCTTGAGATGTTCGATCTTGACCAGGGTGCCGACGGTCGTCTGTCCCTCGGGCACGGCCGTGCGCGCGACGGCGTGGGTGAGCCGCTCCAACCAGGAGATGAGACGCGGAGTGGCGAGGACGGGGAGGTCGCCGCTTCCGAGTTCGGCGGCCGTGTCGGCGTCGGTGACGGTATGCATTCGGGTCTCCACTGCCATGGCTCCACTGTATGCCGGTCGCCCGCGAGCCGCCTGGGCGTTGCCGGTGTGGCTCCGAGTGCGCGTCGAGTTGCATCTCACACCCGGCGGTGCGAGAAGGTACGGGCGTGAACCTCTACGTCTGGGTGCTCGCGATCGCACTCGCCGTGGCCGCGCTCGCCAACTGGCGGGCTGTGGCGCGCGGGCAGCGCGAGATCGAGACGTTGGCCAAGCCGGCGTTCATGGTGTTGCTCATTGCGTTGGCCTGGCTCATGCATGCCGACGTGGTCTCCTATGGGCAGTTCCTCTTGGCCGGCCTGGTGCTGTCGCTCATCGGAGACGTGTTGCTGCTCGGCGACTCCGATGTGCACTTCCTCGGCGGGCTGGTGGCCTTCTTGCTCGGGCACCTGGCCTATATCGCGGCGTTCCGGCGGGTGCCCGGCGACGGACCGATCTGGATCGGGGTGCTGCTGGTCGTCCTCGCCGTCGGGGTCGTCTTGTGGTTGCGGCTGGTGCCCCGGCTGCGCGCAGACTGGCGCGAAGGCGCGCCGCTGGTCCTGTATGCCGTCATCATCGGTGCCATGGCCGCGCTCGCCTGGGCGACCGGCCTCTGGGTCGTCGGCCTCGGTGCGACGCTTTTCCTGGTCAGCGACACCGTGCTGGCCTATCAACGCTTCGAGGGCGACCTGCCGCACGGGCGGCTAGTCGTCATGGTCACCTATCACCTGGCCCAGGTGCTCATCGTCGTCGGCCTGCTGCGCTGCTGACCCTGCTGGCAGCCACAGGAGCGTGACCCCGGGTGCGATACCCTGACGGCGTGGCCCGGAGTCTGCGGAGCAGCCGTCTTACTAGGCCGCGCTGACCCCTCCGGCGGCAGCGCGGCAGCCCCTCCCTGCGAGGGGCTTTTGTCTGTCCGGACTCCCCACACGACCCGACTCGACGAGAGAGCACGATGAGCGACGACACGCCGTACCGTTACACCGCGGAGCTGGCCCAGCAGATCGAGCTGGCCTGGCAGGACCGCTGGGAGGAGTCCGGAGCTTTCCGGGCGCCCAACCCGGCCGGGCCCTGGGCCGAGCCGAAGCAGGTCGAGGCGCTGGGGACCAAGCTGCTTGTCCTCGATATGTTCCCCTACCCTTCGGGGGCCGGGCTGCACATCGGCCACCCGCTGGGCTACATCGCCACCGATGTCTACTCGCGCTTCCACCGGATGCAGGGCCGCAATGTGCTGCACGCCCTGGGCTATGACGCCTTCGGTTTGCCGGCCGAGCAGTATGCCGTGCAGACCGGGCAGCACCCCCGCAAGACGACCGAGGACAACATCGCGATCATGGCCCGCCAGTTGCGGCGGCTCGGGTTGAGCTTCGACGACCGGCGCAGCTACGCCACGATCGACGAGGACTACTACCGCTGGACCCAGTGGATCTTCACCCAGATCCGGGAGAGCTGGTATGACCCGGCCTTCGTGCGGGCTGACGGCGGGCTGGGCGCAGCGCGGCCGATCTCGGAGTTGGAGGCGGCTCTCGCAGACGGCACACGCGGGGTGCCGGAGTTGGCTGGTCGGTCCTGGTCGGAACTCGACCGGGTGGAGCGGGCCAAGGTCCTGGATGCCTATCGTCTGGCCTACACCTCGGAGGCGCCGGTCAACTGGTGCCCGGGCCTGGGCACGGTGCTGTCCAACGAAGAGGTCACCAACGAGGGTCGCTCTGAGCGGGGCAACTTCCCGGTCTTCCGGCGCAACCTGCGCCAATGGATGATGCGCATCACCGCGTATGCCGACCGGTTGGCCGACGACCTCGAGCGGGTCGAATGGCCCGAAAAGGTCAAGATCATGCAGCGCAACTGGATCGGTCGCTCGACCGGCGCCTCGGTGCGCTTCCCGGTGACGCTGGCCACCGGTGCCCGGGCGGGCGTCGAGGAGGTCATCGAGGTCTTCACCACCCGGCCCGACACGCTGTTCGGCGCGACCTTCATGGTGCTGGCGCCAGAGCACTCGCTGGTCGCCGATCTGATCCCGGCGGGGTCCTGGCCCGAGGGGACCCCAGAGCTGTGGAAGGGTGCCGACGCGGGAGCGAGCGACACCCCGGAAGCGGCCGTCACGGCATACCGGCGGGCGGCCTCACGTAAGAGCGATGTCGAGCGGCAGATGGAGGAGAAGGACAAGACCGGCGTCTTCACCGGCTCCTTCGCCACCAACCCGCTCACCGGCGAGCAGATCCCGATCTTCATCGCCGACTACGTGCTCATGGGCTACGGCACCGGCGCGATCATGGCCGTCCCCTCGGGTGACGAACGTGACTACGCGTATGCCGTGAAGTTCGGGCTGCCGATCGTCGACGTCGTGTCGCCGGTGGGGCCCGACGGTGCCGCGCTCGCGGACTGGCCGGGCACCGTCGCCGACGGTGCGGCCTTCACCGGCGACGGGGTCGCGATCAACTCGGCCAACGCGGACATCTCGTTGGACGGGCTGCGGGTCGCCGACGCGAAGGAGCGGGTCACGGCATACCTGCAGGAGCGGGGGATCGGCGCTGGGACCGTCACCTACCGGCTGCGCGATTGGCTGTTCAGCCGGCAGCGCTATTGGGGCGAGCCGTTCCCGATCGTTTTCGACACTGATGGGATCGCGCACTCGCTGCCCGACGCGATGCTGCCGCTGACCCTGCCCGACGTGCCGGATTACTCGCCCAAGACCTACGACCCGGAGGACGCAGGAAGCGAGCCCGAACCGCCGCTGTCGCGGGTGCCGGAATGGGTCAACATCGAACTCGACCTCGGCGACGGACGCGGGGTGCAGACCTACCGCCGCGAGACCAACACCATGCCCAACTGGGCGGGGTCGTGCTGGTACTACCTGCGCTACCTCGACCCGGCCAACTCCGAGGCCATGGTCGATCCGGCCAACGAGCGCTATTGGGTTGGGCCGCAAGCGAATCCGGTGGCGGGGGCGCCCGTGGGCACTCGTGATCCCGGGGGTGTCGACCTCTACGTCGGCGGGGTCGAGCACGCGGTGCTGCACCTGCTCTATGCCCGGTTCTGGCACAAGGTGCTGTTCGATCTGGGCCATCTGTCCAGTGAGGAGCCCTTCCGCACCTACTTCGCGCAGGGCTACATCCAGGCGCCGGCCTATACCGACTCGCGTGGGCAGTATGTCGAGGCCAAAGAAGTCGTCGAAGAGGCCGACGGGTCGTTCACCTGGGCGGGCCAGCCGGTCAACCGCGAGTTCGGCAAGATCGGCAAGTCGCTGAAGAACATGGTCAGCCCCGATGAGATGTATGCCGCCTATGGCGCCGACACCCTGCGGGTCTATGAGATGGGCATGGGGCCGCTGGAGCAGTCCAAGCCCTGGGAGACGCGGGCCGTCGTCGGGTCGCTGCGGTTCCTGCAACGGTTGTGGCGCAACGTCGTCGACGAGTCGACGGGGCAGCTGCGCGTCGTCGACGAGCTGCCCGACCAGGCCCTGACGACGGCGCTGCACCGCACCATCCTCGGCGTCCGCGAGGACTTCGAGGCGATGCGCTTCAACACGGCGATCGCCAAACTCATCGAACTCAACAACGCCGTGACCAAGCTGTCGGCGCCGCCACGCTCGGTGATGGAGGCGCTAGTGCTCATGACGGCGCCGGTCGCCCCGCACGTCGCGGAGGAGCTGTGGGCGCGGCTCGGTCACTCCGGTGGGCTCTCGGCGGGGCCGTTCCCCGTCGGCGACCCGGCGCTGGTCGTCGAGGACTCTGTCACCTGCGTCATCCAGATCAAGGGCAAGGTTCGCGATCGGGTCGAGGTATCGCCGCACATCTCGGAGGATGCCTTGCGGGATCTCGTGCTGGCGCGCGAGAAGGTCGTGGCGGCGACGGCTGACGGCATACGCACGGTCATCGTGCGGGCACCGCGCCTGGTCAACGTCGTGCCGGTCTAGTTGTTCGTGTGAACCCGTTCGCGGGTTCGGCCGCGTGTCGACAGCGTGTCAGCTGAGGGTCTCGGCCGTTAGAGTCGGGGCCCATGGCTGTCGCGATCGTCACTGACTCCACGGCATACCTCGCGCCGGCGCGGGTCGCGCAGTTGCGCGCGCAGTCTCCGGTGGGGTTCGACGTCGTGCCGTTGCATGTCGTCGTCGGCGGCAAGGAGCACCGCGAGGGCATCGACGTGTCGGCGCTGGACCTCGGCGAGGCGCTGCGGCGCTTCGTGCCCGTGACGACGTCGCGGCCGGCGCCGGCTGAGTTTCTGGAGGCATACGAGCGGCTGGCGGCTGCGGGCGCGGATTCCATTGTCTCCGTGCATATTTCGGCCGACATGTCGGCGACCGTGCAGGGTGCGCACCTGGCGGCGGCCCAGTCGCCGGTGCCCGTCACGGTCGTCGACTCGCGGGTCATCGGAATGGCCCTCGGGTATGCCGCGGTCTCGGCTGCCGAGGCAGCGGCCGCGGGCGCCGACGCGGCGATGTGTGCGCGGGTGGCTACCCGTCGGGCCCAGGGAGCGAGCGTCGTCTTCTACGTGCACACGCTGGAGCACCTGCGTCGCGGTGGCCGGATCGGGTCGGCGTCGGCACTCCTGGGGTCGGCGCTGGCGATCAAGCCGATCCTGTCCTTGCGGGACGGGCACATCGAGCCGATCGAGAAGGTGCGCACGTCGGGTCGGGCTCTGGCTCGGATGGTGGAGCTTGCCGGTGTGGCGGCCGATGCTGCGCGAGAAGCCGGTCAGATCGTGGACGTATCGGTCCAGCACGTGGATTTCGGAGACAAGGCCAGCGAGGTCGCGACCGCTCTCGCCGACCGCATCTCGGATGCCGGGGAGATCGTCATCGGGGCGTTGGGGGCCGTCGTCGGGGCGCATGTTGGGCCCGGGACGGTCGCGATCGCCGTCTCGCCGCGGGTGGCGCTGGCATGAGTTGGAGCGGCGGCGACCTCGTGCGCTTCCTGCTGGCGGCTGTCGTGGCGGTCGCTGGGTCGTTCTTCCTTGGTGGGGTCAACCCCGCAGCGATTTTCGCGCGGGTGCTCGGCAAGGACTTGTCGGCCGGCTCGGGGAATCCGGGCGCGACCAATGCGGGTCGGGTGTTGGGTCGCAAGTGGGGTGTGCTCGTCGGGGTGCTCGACGTGCTCAAAGGGGTCGTGCCGGTCTGGGTGACCCTGCTCTTCTTCGGCACCCATTTCGCGTATCTGTCCGGGCTCGCGGCGGTGCTGGGGCACGTCTTCTCGCCCTACCTGCGAGGCCGAGGCGGCAAGGGGGTCGCAACGGCGTTGGGGGCAATCCTGCCGGTCCACCCCTGGTATGCCGTCGCGCTGCTCGTCGTGTTCGTCCTGGTTTTCGCCGTGACGAGGTGGGTGGCGCTGGGGTCCATGCTGGCGGCCGTCGGCCTGCTGGTTATCGGGGTGTTGGCGTTCGTGTCGCCTGGCTCGCTGGCCCGACTGGGCGGTTCCTCGGGATGGCCGACGGGGATGTGGGCAGGCGCGCTCGGCGGGATCATCCTGGCCCGCCATCAGCGCAACCTGCGTGACATCCGGTCGCGTTTTCCACATCCCTGAGGGGGTTGTCCCGTCATCCACAGGCGGTGGATGGACGTGCGTGAGGGTGGCCGCGCCGCTCGTAACGTGCGGCCATGGCCCGCTCTGCCCCGATCGAGGACGTGACTGACGACCGCGTTCTGCGGCTGTTGCGTTCGCGAGCTGCCGCCCGGGCAGCCGCGGCTGGCCACGAGCCGGATGGGCGCCACGGGTGGCTGCCCCGCGGGGCGCAGCCGAGAGCCGAGGTCATCCCCGACCTGGCGGACGTCCTGGCGTCAGGTCCGCCTGTGCAGCAGACCGGGTGGGTGCCCGCCGCTCCGAGAGGTATGCCGTCCCGGCGGGAAGCAGTGCGACCAGGCCGGACCGGTCGCGACGCGCCTGGTGCCCATGACCTTCAGCCTGGTCACGTCGCTCAGGCCGGGCAAGAGTCTCGCCCAGGACGCGACCCGAGTCAGCTGAATCAGCCGAGCAGCAGGCGCCAGCCGTCTGCGAAGGGCAGTCAGCTCCCGCCCGGGCGGCATCGCGCTCCTTCCCCGCGAATCTTCACCATCCCGGCGCCGCTGGCCGCGGCGCAGTTCCGGGTGCGTGGGTCAGCCGTGCTTGCCCTGGTGGCCGTGACCCTGGTCGCGGCCCTGGGTTTCGGGCTTCGCGTGGCGGTGGCAGCGCGAGCCGGCGAGCCGGTGCCCGTGGCTCCCAGCCGTGGCGGTCTGGTGGGTCGCACCGTGACGGCCTCCGCGCTTGGTCCGACGGCGCTCGCCTCGCTGGGGTCAGCAGGCGTAGGGGGCACGGCATACCCGGGTGGGACTCCGGGGGCGGCGACGGCTGGTCCGAGCGTCGGGATGATCGTCATCCATGTCGTCGGTGAGGTGGCGGCGCCGGGGGTGGTCCGTGTTCCGGTCGGGTCACGGGTGATCGACGTCATCACGGCCGCCGGTGGTTCGGTGGGCAGCGCTGACCTCAAACGGATCAATCTGGCGCGGGTGGTGCAGGACGGGGAACAAGTGCATGTGCCCGCGCCCGGCGAGCCGATCCTCGCTGGTGCGTGGGGCTCGACGCTACGTCCCGAATCGGGAGCCACCAGTGGCGGCTCCGCGGTCGGCGGCGCCGCGACGAGGGTCAACCTCAACACTGCCGATCTCACGGTGCTGGATGGGTTGCCGGGAGTCGGGCCGGTGCTGGCGCAACGGATCCTCGATTGGCGCGCCGAACACGGCCGCTTCACGTCTGTCGATGAGCTCGGTGAAGTGAGCGGCATCGGCGAGAAGCTGTTGGCGGTGCTCGCTCCCAAGGTGACGCTCTAGTGGGCGTGGTCGGTGCAGCGGGTGGGCCGGGGACCGCCCCTGCACCAGTCGGACGCGAGGGCGGGAACCCCGGTCTCGACCTGCGTCTCCTGGGGCCCGCGCTGCTCGCCTGGGCGGCCGATGTCGGGCTGCTGTGGAGTGGGGCGCCGGTGGGGATCGTGCTGCTGGTTGCCCTGGTCGCCATGGCCGCGCCAGTGACCTGGCTGACGAGACGGTGGATCAAAGGTTCCCGGTCTGGCACGTCGAGCGGGCTTCGACGTTCCCGGTCGGGCAGGTTTGCGCGGCGGCGACGGGCCTTGCCCTGGGCTCGGGGTGCGGACGTGTTGGCGCTCTGCGGGGCGGCTACGGGGCTGGTTGTCATCGCCCTTGCTGGTCATGACGGGGTTCGCACGGCAGGCCTGCTCGACGAGTTGGCTGCTCAGTCGGCCACTGTGTCCGTAACCGCCGTCGTCGACTCCGACCCGAGGGTGCTGCCCGTCCGCTCGGGCCGACGCGTCGAGGGGCGCCAGGTCATCGTGCGACTGGTCGTCGAGGAACTGGTGGGGCGGGGAATGCGGACGGCGTCCAGCGCACCGCTCTTGGTGCTGGGCGACGAGACCTGGCTCGGGATTCACTACCGCGAAACTGTCAGCTTGCGCGGTCGGCTCGCCCCAACCGAGCCGGGCGATGACGTCGTGGCGATCTTGCACGCCTCGGCCGCGCCCGAGCTCCTGGCCGACGCACCGGCCGTCGTGAGCGCGGCTGCCTACGTGCGCGAACGATTCCGCGCGGCGACGAGCGGGTTGCCGCCGGACGCGGCGGGCTTGGTCCCCGGCCTGGTGATCGGTGACACCTCGGCCACCCCGGACGACCTGACGGCGGCGATGAAGGCGTCCGGCATGTCACATTTGTCAGCTGTTTCCGGAAGCAACGTCTCCCTCGTCCTGGCCGCGGCGCTCGGAGCGTGCCGCGTGCTCGGCGTGCGACGTCGAGCCCGCCCGATGGTGGCGGGACTGGTCCTCGCCGGGTTTGTCGTGCTGGCTCGGCCCGAGCCAAGCGTGATTCGTGCAGCCGTGATGGGCGGGGTCGGGTTGTTGGGCCTGTCGTCGCAGCGTCGGCGGGCGGGGCCGCCGGCCCTCGCGGCGGCGATCCTCGTCCTGCTCTGTTGGGATCCGTGGCTGGCCCGGTCCTACGGCTTTGCGCTCTCGGTCCTGGCGACCCTCGGGCTGTTGCTGTTCGCCCGTCCCTGGGCCGACCGCTTGGCGGCCTTCCTGCCATCTCGGTTGGCGCGGCTGGCCCCGGCGCTGTCGGTGCCACTCGCCGCACAAGTCATGGTCTCGCCAGTCGTCGTGCTGCTCCAGGGAGTGGTTCAACTCGTGGCCATCCCGGCCAACCTCGCGGCTGGCCCCCTGGTGGCGCCGGCGACCATCGCCGGTGTGGCAACGGCCCTGGTGGCTGTGGTGTGGGTGCCCGGAGCCGCCGTGCTGGCCTGGGTCGCAGCGCTTCCCGCGCTCGGCCTTGCGGTCATCGCCCGCATCTCAGCCGATCTGCCGTGGGGTGCCCTCCCGTGGCCCACTGGGCCGCCGGGCGCCCT
The DNA here is from genome assembly GCA_016710645.1 of Actinomycetales bacterium. Taxonomy (GTDB): domain Bacteria; phylum Actinomycetota; class Actinomycetes; order Actinomycetales; family Dermatophilaceae; genus Phosphoribacter. The sequence continues at coordinate 29,538 of JADJVI010000003.1, forward strand.
CTTGCTCGCGTTGGTCGTCGCGGGTGGGGTGTTCTCCTGGCCTTGGTTGGGCTATCAGCGCCGCGCGCGTCCGGTCGCCGCGTTGAGCGTCATCATCGTCGTCAGTGCCGCTGTCGCGCCGGTGCGCTCCGCCGATTGGCCGTTGACCGGGTGGGGGATGGTCGCCTGCAATGTCGGCCAGGGTGACGGGCTGGTGCTCTCGACTGGGACGGGACATGCGGTGCTCGTCGACGTCGGCCCGGATCCCGACGGGATCGACGGGTGTCTCGACCGCCTCGGCGTGCACACTCTCGACGCCGTCGTGCTCACCCATTTCCACGCCGATCACGTCGACGGGCTGCCGGGTGCCTTTCGGGGACGGGTAGTGACGGAGGTGCTCACGACACCGATTGGGGAACCGGACTACGAGCTGGACGCGGTCCAGAGCTGGGCAGCGAAGGCAGGTGTGCCGGTGAGCGTCGTCTACGCCGGGGACCGATTCCAGTGGGGAGACGTGCAGGCCCGCGCGTGGTGGCCGGCCAGGGTCATCCGGCAAGGGTCAATTCCCAACAATGCCTCGGTGGTGCTCACGGTGTCGGCGGGGGGGCTCAACCTCGTGCTGCTGGGCGATATCGAACGAGAGGCGTCCAGGTCGGTACTCGGGGCGCTGCGTCGAGATCTCCAGTTCAGGACCTGGCGGATCGACGTCGTCAAAGTCGCCCACCACGGGTCGGCCAATCGCGACGACGACCTCTTGGACCTGCTCGTAGCCCCGGTGGCCGTGATCTGTGTGGGGTTGGGGAACGACTACGGACACCCGGCTGCCTCGACGCTTGTCGCGCTGGCGTCCCGCGGATTCCGAATCCTTCGCACCGACGTCGACGGGGACATCGCGGTGAGCCACGCCGAGGGAGGGCCGGTGTTCGTGGCGACCCACCCGCCGTGACCTCAGGCGGCGGCGAGAACGTGACGGCAACCTGGGTGACGAGCGGACGCTGGAGTTACGCCTGTGGGTGACCCCGTCAGGCGGCGGCGACGTCCTCGCGCAGGCGCGCGGCGAGTCGGTCGGTGATATCGGCGCACTCGAGGCAGATGCGTTCGGGGACGATGCCGAGGCGGATCAGTTGGGCGAAGATCACGCACCCGACGCACAGGGCCGCGAAGGCCTCGAGCGCAGGGAAGACCACCATGATCGACCCGATCGCGAAGACCGCCGTGGCGGCCGCGGTCGATCCGGTGGCCGCTGCGACGCCCCCGAGCAACGTCGCAGCGACAGTCATGACGGCCCCGATAGTCGCGGCGAAGCGCTTCGGCGGGCCGGCCGTGGGGCGGGGTGCAGCGTTCACGCGGGGCCGCACCATCCGCAGCACGAACTGAGCGATGGGACTACGCCCCGGTCCGAACAGCGCCCGCAGCACGAAGTCGGTGGCGAGCACGGCATACAGGGGCCACCAGCCGGTGAGTAGTGCGACAAGGCCAACGACCAACACGACACCGGCGACCAATCGCACGGTGACTTCGTCAACTGCGTCGGGGAACCCGACCCGCCAAGATGCCATGGAGCGATTATGGGATCAATAACTGGTGGTTATCTCATGGTGTTCGCAATGTGGACACGGGGCGCATGGCCGCGGCGCTGGCCTCCAGAGCTTCCATGGTTGCTGCCACGGCCGGCACGCGGAGCAAGTCTTCGGTGGTCACCGCGTGGATCTGACGCCGCGAAGAGGGCGACAGTGACCGGGTTTCGATGCCCTCGTGCGGGGCCGAGTTAAGGATGAGGTCGGGGACCAGCGACACCCCCAAGCCAGCGCGGACCAACCCGAGCACGGCAACGTAGTCCTCCGACTCGAACGCAACGTTCGGCGCGAACCCGGCCCGATAAGCAAGCGAGACCAGGTGTCCACGGCACCGTGGGCAGCCCGCAATCCATGGCTCGTCTGCTGCGCGTGACAGATCGACGACGTCGGAGTTGGCCAACGGGTGGTCAACGGGCAACGCCAATCGGACCTCGTCATCCAGCAACGGCCGAATCACGAAGGCGTCGAGATCCTCGCCGCGCCCCACGTCGGTGCCTTCGTAGGCGAAGGCGACGGCGAGATCGCATTCGCCCGCCCGGAGCGCCGCAAGCGATTCCGGGGGTTCGCCCTCGGAGAACCGGACTGTCACCTCGGGGAAGCGCCGCTTGAGCAGCGCCAGCGCCTGCGGCACGAGCGAGGCGGACGACGAGGGGAAGGCCATGAGCCGCACCCGCCCGGAGCGCAATCCCGCAATGGCCGCGACCTCCTCCTCCGCGGCGTCCAGCGCGGAGAGGACGGTGACGGCGTGCCGAGCCAGGACCTCACCGGCCTCGGTGAGGCGCACCTGTCGGCCCATCCGGTCGACTAGCGCCGTGCCGGTCTTCTGCTCCAGACGTCGCACCATCTGCGAGATCGCCGGCTGGGTGAAGCCCAGTGACGACGCCGCCGCGGTGAATGAACCCTCGTCGGCGATGGCCTTCATGACCCGGAGCCCGGCAGCGTCGATCATGCGGATGAGTATAAGCGGAAGTTATCGATGTGAGGTGGAATGCACGAGAAGGTGATGTGAGCTGGGGGCGCGGCATACTGACGCGGTGGCCCATGCACCCACGGCTTTCACCGGTGACACGGCGAGCGTCGCAGCGGTGGCAGAACTTATCGCGAGCGGCGACGTGGTCGTGCTGACCGGCGCGGGGATCTCGACCGACTCCGGGATCCCGGACTATCGAGGCGCCGACGGAGTCCGGCGGGTCATGCCTATGCAGTATGGCGAGTTCGTCGGCACGGCGGGCGCACGGCGGCGCTACTGGGCCCGCTCCTATGTGGGCTGGCAGCGGTTTCGTGCCGCGGAGCCCAACGACGGACACCGTCACGTGGCGTGGCTGCAGGCCGCCGGGCTCGTCCACACCCTCATCACCCAGAACGTTGACGGCTTGCATCAGGCCGCCGGATCTCCTCAGGTCCTGGAGTTGCACGGCACCCTGGCCGACGTGGTGTGCCTCACCTGTCGTGCCGTCTGGCCCCGGCCGGCGGTTCAAGAGGCGATGGATGCCGCGAACCCGGGCTTCACGGCATACCTGCTGGGGGTGGTCGGGGACGGCTCCCAGGTGAGCAGCCAGATCCGGCCCGACGGTGACGTCGTGCTGCCTGACGAGGTGATCGACGGCTTCGTCGTGCCGACCTGCCCTCAGTGCGGGGCGGACACGCTCAAGCCAGATGTCGTCTTCTTCGGGGAAGCGGTGCCCAAGCCGAGGGTGGAGCACTGCATCGCTGCCGTCGAGCGGGCGCACAGCCTGCTGGTCATCGGGTCGTCGCTGGCCGTGATGTCGGGCTACCGCTTCGTGCGTCAAGCCAGCGCTCAGGGCACCCCAGTCACCGTCATCACGCGGGGGACCACGCGTGGTGATGACCAGGCGATCCACAAGTTGGACGCGCCCATCACGGCAACGCTGGCAAGGCTGACCGCGATCCTCGGCCTGACGCAGTCGGCCTGACGGAGTCGGCCTGACGTCCGCGCCTGGCGGGGGATCGCGGTCAGAGTTGGTGTCAGATCCGACGCAGGACCGCGGTCACCTTCCCGAGGATGGATGCGTCCTTCCCGTCGATCGGGTCGTATGCCGAGTTGGCGGGCATCAGCCATACCCCCTTGGAGTGCCGATTGAGGGTCTTGACGGTGGCTTCCCCGTCGATCATCGCCGCGACGATGTCTCCGCTCTCGCCGCTGGGCTGCTGGCGCACGACGACCCAGTCTCCGTCGCAGATGGCCGCCTCGATCATCGAGTCGCCGACGACCTTGAGCAGGAAGAGCTGGCCTTCACCGACCAATCGACGGGGGAGCGGGAAGACGTCCTCGACGACCTCGTCGGCAAGGATCGGACCGCCGGCAGCGATCCGGCCAACCAGCGGCACGTAGGACGGCGTCGGCCGGTAGTCACCCGAAGCGGTCTCGATGTCGTCCTGCGGGTCGCCGTCCTGGTTGTCGAGGTAGTCGGCCAGCCGTCCAACCCCGTTGTCGCCGGCGCGATAGCCAGGCGTGTTGCGGGGGCGGTCGGGAGAGACGACCTCGATCGCGCGCGGGCGGTGCGGGTCCTTGCGCAGGTATCCCTTCCGCTCCAGCGCGGCCAGTTGGTAGGCGACGCTCGACGGGCTGGTCAGCCCCACCGCATCGCCGATCTCGCGCAGGCTCGGCGGGTAGCCCCGCCGGTCAACCGAGTTGCGGATGACCTCTAGCACGCGGCGCTGCCGCATCGTGAGTCGGACGCCTTCGAGTTCGGGCAGCTCGTGGATGTCGGCCATGTGGGCTGCTACCTCCATGCTCAGTCGGGAACGTGCGGGCGGTGCTCGTGGTGCGGTCTCACGCGGTCTGGCGCCCACCCGGGAGGGGGGTGTCAGTGGTCGCTGCTGGACTTGCGTCCATGAACACAGCGTATGCCGTTCGAACGAGATTGCCAAACAAATGTTCTAGGCGTGTCTCGACTTCCTCGGACGGGTGTGCTACTAATCGTACATACGTTCCGAACAGTCGTTCGACGGCCCGACCGGCTTCCAGCCGAGTTCCCGCCGACGGCTGTCTCGGGTCGCGACGCAAGAGCCTGACGAAGGAGAGCATCATGAGCGCCATTGCTGCCTGGGAGTTGGCCCCGGTCCCTGCGACATCCGGGGCGCTTCGCCCGGCTCGCCACCTGCACGTGGTCTCGGCGCCGGACCGTGTCCAGGAAGGCCGCTCCGGCCGACACAGTGCGCGGGGCGCGCAGGGTTTGCGGTTGACGTTCGCGGGTCAGATCGTCGTGGCGATCGTCGCGGCGCTGCTGGTGTTCGCCCTCGCCGTGGCCGTCACGCGGGTGACTGCTTCGAGCGCCGCCCCCGTGGGCCCGTCCGCCACGGTGACGGTCGAGCGCGGCCAGACCCTGTCACAGCTCGCGTCTGTCCATCTGCCGCAGCTCTCGATTGCTGAAGGCGTGGCCCAGCTGCGCCTGGCCAACGGTCTCAACAGCAGCAACGTCGAAGCCGGACAGCGTCTGGTCATCCCCGCCATCGGATGACCCCCTGATCGGGCGCGCCCCCACCCGGCGCGCTCAGCTACGGCGTCCACGCCTCGACCCCGTGGCGCCGACCTCGTGGAGGTCCGCGAGCGGCCCGTCCCTCAGTGTGAGGGGCGGGCCGTTCGTGTCGACGGATGGTCGCCCGGTCTGGCTCCCTGTGGATAAGTCGAGCGTGGGAGGTGGGCGCACGGCATACAGTGACGCCCTGCCTCGGCGAACGGCACCCGTGCCGACCGCCCGTCTCGACCGTCGGCATGTGGGCGCTGCTGCCCACGTCTGTCATCCGTATCTTGACGAGTCAGGGGCCTGGCCATGCGTCTTCGGGTCGATGTCGACGAACTCCTCGCGCTGGGAGGGCGCTGGACTCAGGTGGGAAATGCCGCCACCTCGACGGGGCTCCTACGCGCGGCCTTGGGCAGCCTGCCCGCTGCCCTTCCTGGCCTCACGCCCCCGTCAGATCTCGTCGGCCCGGCGCCATGGGTCGAGGTGTTGCAGCACTGGTCGCGGACGGTCGAGGGGCACGGAGCCGCACTCTCCCGCGCCGCCACCGCCTACCGGGCCGCCGACGAGGTATGCCGGGTGGCAGCAACGAGGCTGTCGTGACTCACGCGCCCGACAGCCTGCCCTCGGTCGGGCAGTTACGGGGTGCCAATCCTGCTCAGGTGCGAGCCGCGGCGTCGGCCGCGAGGTCCGTCCAACGACAGGTCGAGGCGCAACTCCGTGCCCTCGCGCGGATGCCGGGAGGCTGGGAGGGCCCGGCCGGAGTTGAGGCGACTGCACGGCATGCCGAGGTCGTGCTCGTGGGTGAGGTCCTGGAAGCCGCGCTCGGTGACCTGGCCACCGCCCTGGAGGGTGCGGCCGACGGTGTCGACGGCGCCCGTCGACTGCTGGCGCACGCTGAGCTCACGTGTGGCCGGGCGGGCGGCCATCTCACGGACGTCGGGGGAGTCGTCGGCCTCCTCGACCCCGCCGTCGAGCCCGTGGTGCGCGCGAGCGCCCTGGAGGCACGACGGAGGTATGCCGTGGCCGCCCTGGGGCTGCGCCGGGTCCAGGTCCCGCGATGGATGATGGCCAGCCCGGGTTCGCTGACAGCGCCGCCGACTGGGAGTGGGCTGGGCGAGGCGCCGATGCAGACCTCTCTCCCGACGATCCCGCAGCATCTCGATCCGCAGGCGATGGCGAGTTGGTTCGCCGAACTCCCGGTGACCGCGCAGGCTGTCCTCGTCGCCCGCCAGCCGGACACGGTGGCCGCAGCGGAGGGCCTGCCGGCGTGGGCGCACGATGCCGCCAATCGCCTCCGCCTCGATCGGGCGATTCGGGACGCCGACCTCGCGCTGCAGGCTGCCACGACAGCGGCCCTCTCCTCGCCCACACCGATCGACGACCTCGGACTCGGTGCCCTGCGAGATCGAGTTGCCGATCTACGGGCCATTGCCGATGTGCTCGACCGGCAGGATGGGCACGACCGACAGCTGCTCGCCTTTGACCTGAGCGGCAGGCGCGTGCTCGTGGCGATCTCCACCGGCGATATCGATCGCGCCGGCCGGCTTGCCGTGTTCGTCCCGGGCTTCACGGTCACCCCGGCGACTCATCTGCGCGGCTACGACACGCGGGTCACGGCGGGCAGCGATCTCGCGTCATCGATCGACCGGTCCTGGGGGACGGGCGAGGGGGTCGTGGGCATCACCTGGCTGGGGTATGCCGCGCCGCAGATTGACGAGGTGCTGGACCGGTCCAGATCAGTCGCCAGCAGGCTCCCCGCAGAGGAAGGCGGCCAGCACCTGAGGGCCTTCCTCGACGGGCTCGCCGCCTCCCGTGAGCGCTCGATCGGGGCGTCCACGCCGGATGTCAGCATCTGGGCGCACTCCTATGGCTCCCTGGTTGCTGGATCGATGCTCGCCGCCGCGGCACAGCGGCACGAATCGACCCCGGTGCGAGCCGTCGTCGCGCTCGGCTCTCCCGGGATGGGCGTCTCGATCCCTGCGCAGCTGGGTCTGCGACTGGACCAGATCTTTGTGGCGGAGGCCGAACTCGACCCCATTCCCGAGCTCGGAGTCTTCAGCTCGGACCCCGGGCACTGGGCAGGGGTGACCCAGCTCGAGACCGAGGCCAGGCCACTACCTGACGGGTCCCCTGGCGCCGCGGGACGGGGGCACGAGAGTTATCTCACGCCCGGCTCCACGAGCGCCTGGAACCTCGCCGCGATCGCAGCAGGTCGCCCGGATCTGGCCCTGACGCGCTGGCGCTGCGACGAGCCACGGGTCCTGCGGCTGCGTGATCCCGCCTGTCGGGCGTGAGTGTCGACGCGTGTTGGAGAGGTGGCACAGGACGCGCCGACCGGGCCAGGCGCTACCCGGCAACCCCATCCCGGCGGAGAAACACGCCCCGAGACGCTTTACAGATCTGAGTGGCCATGGCACAGTTACCCCTAGATCTAGTAGTTACACGGGTGTTGTTCGTCCACATGTAGTCCACACGTGGTCCACATGACAGGGGCGAGTTACCCACAGGGTGTCCACACGGCATACCCGATCAATCCACTGGTTGTCCCCAGGGACAGCCCTGTCACCGGCGTCAGCCGTGGGGGGAGGACCGCGATGCACTGTCCGTTCTGTCGACACACCGACTCGCGAGTCATCGACTCCCGCACGGCCGACGACGGCACCGCGATCCGGCGGCGCCGGCAGTGCCCGGAGTGCGGGCGCCGCTTCACCACCCTGGAAAGCGCCAGCCTGGCCGTGGTCAAGCGGTCGGGGGCCAGCGAGCCATTCAGCCGCCAGAAAGTCCTCGTCGGTGTCCGTAAGGCCTGCCAGGGTCGGCCGGTCACCGAGGACCAGTTGGCGCTGCTGGCCCAGCGGGTCGAGGAGACGGTGCGATCCACGGGCAGCGCCGAGATCGACGCCCACGAGGTCGGGCTGGCGGTCCTCGAACCGCTGCGTGAGCTCGACGAGGTCGCCTACCTGCGCTTCGCGTCGGTCTATCGGGCCTTTGACAGCCTGGAGGACTTCGAAGCGGCCATCACGCTGCTGCGCGCGGAACGCGACGCGGCCGGCATACCCGCCCGTATGCCGTCCGCCCACCCGAGCTGAACGACCCACCGTCGCCCCGGGAGTTGGGAGGGGTGTCGGCGGTGGCTGCTGAACTAGAGAACACGACCGAAGAACAGTCAGGGAAGGACTGGACCAGTGACGGAGACGGCAAACCGGGCCGCAGCTCGCAAGGCACCTCGTGGGAAGGGAGTGTCCGTGCAGCGCATCTACACGACCCCGGGTGTGCACCCGTATGACGAGGTGACCTGGGAGTCGCGCGACGTCGTCCAGACCAACTGGAAGACCGGCGAGACGATCTTCGAGCAGCGTGGCGTGGAGTTCCCCGACTTCTGGTCGGTCAACGCCGGGGCCATCGTCACGACCAAGTACTTCCGTGGCGCCCTGGGCACCGAGGTCCGTGAGCGCTCGCTGCGCCAGCTCATCGACCGGGTCGTGCTGACCTATGTCAAGGCGGGCAAGGAGTTCGGCTACTTCTCCTCCGACGCCGACGCCGAGATCTTCGAGCACGAGCTGACCTACGCGCTGCTGCACCAGGTCTTCTCGTTCAACTCCCCGGTGTGGTTCAACGTCGGCACGCCGTCGCCGCAGCAGGTGTCGGCCTGCTTCATCCTCTCGGTCGACGACTCGATGGACTCGATCCTCAACTGGTACAAGGAAGAGGGCAAGATCTTCCAGGGTGGTTCAGGCGCTGGCCTGAATCTTTCCCGGATTCGCGCGTCCTCCGAGCTGCTGTCCTCCGGTGGCACCGCCTCCGGGCCGGTGTCGTTCATGCGCGGCGCCGACGCCTCTGCGGGCACCATCAAGTCCGGTGGCGCCACCCGCCGCGCGGCCAAGATGGTCGTCCTCGACGTTGACCACCCCGACATCGAGGAGTTCATCGACACCAAGGCGCGCGAGGAGGACAAGATCCGCGCGCTGCGCGACGCCGGGTTCGACATGGACCTCGGCGGCAAGGACATCGTGTCCGTGCAGTACCAGAACGCCAACAACTCGGTGCGCGTCTCCGATGAGTTCATGCGCGCGGTCGAGGAGGGCAAGAGCTTCGGGCTGCGCGGCCGGCAGACCGGCGAGGTGCTGCGCGAGGTCGACGCCCGCCAGCTCTTCGACAAGATCGCGACCGCCGCGTGGGAGTGCGCCGACCCGGGCATCCAGTACGACGACACGATCAACGACTGGCACACCAACCCCGAGACCGGCCGGATCACCGCGTCCAACCCCTGCTCGGAATACATGTCGCTGGACAACTCCTCGTGCAACCTGGCCTCGCTCAACCTGCTGAAGTTCCTGCGCGAGGACGACACCTTCGACGCGCAGACCTTCCAGAAGGTCGTCGAGCTGGTCATCACCGCGATGGACATCTCGATCTGCTTCGCCGACTTCCCGACCGAGTCGATCGGCGTCACCACCCGTGACTACCGCCAACTCGGCATCGGCTACGCCAACCTCGGCGCGCTGCTCATGGCGACCGGCCACGGCTACGACAGCGACGGCGGGCGCTCGCTCGCGGCGGCCATCACCAGCCTGCTCACCGGCGCGGCATACAAGCGCTCCGCCGAGCTCGCGGCGGTCGTCGGCCCGTATGCCGGGTACGCCCGCAACGCCGACGCGCACAAGCGGGTCATGCGCAAGCACCAGGCGGCCAATGACGCGCTGCGCACCTACGACGCGATGGACCGCGACATCCACAAGGTCGCGACCAAGGCGTGGGAAGACGTCGTCAAGCTCGGCGAGGCCAACGGCTACCGCAACGCCCAGGCCTCGGTGCTGGCGCCCACCGGCACCATCGGCTTCATGATGGACTGCGACACGACCGGCATCGAGCCGGACTTCTCGCTGGTCAAGTTCAAGAAGCTCGTCGGCGGCGGCTCCATGCAGATCGTCAACCTCACGATCCCGCGGGCGCTCAAGCGGATGGGCTACCAGCAAGAGTCGATCGAGGCGATCGTCGAATACATCGCCGACAAGGGCCACGTCATCGACGCCCCGGGGCTCAAGCCCGAGCACTACGAGGTCTTCGACTGCGCGATGGGTGCGCGGGCGATCTCGCCGATGGGTCACGTGCGGATGATGGCGGCCTGCCAGCCGTTCCTGTCCGGCGCGATCTCCAAGACGGTCAACCTCCCCGAGAGCGCCACCGTCGAGGACATCGCCGATGTCTACCTGCAGGGCTGGAAGCTCGGCATCAAGGCGTTGGCCGTTTACCGCGACAACTGCAAGGTCGGTCAGCCGCTGTCCGACGGTGGGTCCACCGCCAAGGACGCCAGCGCGGCGAAGGCAGCGGGCGCGGCGGCTGCTGCGGCTACGGCCCCAGAGGTCAGGGTCGAGAAGGTCATCGAGTACCGCCCGGTGCGCAAGCGCCTGCCCAAGCGGCGCCCGAGCCAGACCACCTCGTTCTCGGTGGGCGGCGCGGAGGGTTACCTCACGGCCGGGTCCTACCCCGACGACGGCCTCGGTGAGATCTTCATCAAGCTGGGCAAGCAGGGCTCGACCCTCGCGGGCGTCATGGACTCCTTCGCGCTGGCGATCTCTATCGCGCTGCAGTACGGCGTGCCGCTGGAGACCTTCGTCGAGAAGTTCACCAACCTGCGCTTCGAGCCGGCCGGTATGACCGACGACCCGGACATCCGGATGGCGACCTCAATCATGGATTACGTGTTCCGGCGTCTGGCCCTGGACCACCTCGACTTCGACACCCGCTCGTTCATGGGCATCCACACGGCTGCCGAGCGGGCTCACCACCTGGAGACCGGCTCGTATGCCGCGCCGGAAGCCAGCGACGAGGAGCTCGAGGACGAGCTGGAGAACTCGGCCGGCTCGGTCGTCACTCACTCGGTCATGGCCCCGGAGAAGCCGGCGCCGGTGGTCATCCGCAGCGAGGACCACGCCGGTGAGGTCAAGTTCGGTGCTGGTGCGGCCTCGGCTCGTGAGGTCGGCGTGGAGATCCACTCCTCGCAGGACCTGCTGGCCAAGTTCCAGGGCCGCACGGCCGACGCTCCGATGTGTCTCACCTGTGGCACCAAGATGCGCCCGGCTGGGTCGTGCTACGTCTGTGAGGGCTGCGGCAGCACCAGCGGCTGCAGCTAGAAGCGAGCCATATTCAACGGATGCAACGTTGGGGCCGCTCGTCCAGCGGGCGGCCCCAACATCTCGTGACGAGGTTACAGTCGATCGAGCCCTGTTCAACCGAAGTAACTTGCGGGGCCATTCACGCCCTAGCCGCGATGGGAGAGTAATCATGACCGACAAGAAGGTTGTATTCGTCGCGTTCGCGATCGAAGACGAGAGGATGCGGGACCTCTTCAAGGGACAATCCCTGCACCCGCGCCACCCCTACGAGTTCATCGACATGTCGGTCAAGAAGCCGTACGACACTGAGTGGAAAGAAAAGGTCCGCACCCGGATTCGCCGCTCCGACGGAATTGTGGCTTTGGTCAGTAAGAACTCGCTCACGTCATCTGGTCAGAAGTGGGAGATCCAGTGCGCCAAGGAGGAGGGGAAGAAGATCCGAGGCATCTGGATCTACTCCAATGACCGGACTGCGCTGGCGGGCGTCCAAACCGTCGAATGGACCGACGCTAACGTGGCGAATTTCATCGACTCGCTCTGAGCTATGCGTAAGGCACTCATCGTGGGGATCGACTACTACGAGTCGATAGTATCGCTGCACGGAGCAGCCAATGACGCGCACAATGTCAAGGGGGTCCTGGACCGGCACGCCGACGGGACCACGAACTTCACTCAGCCCAAGTTGCTTGTGGCGACGAGCGAGGATAGTGCCGTGTCGCGAACCGAGTTGCGCGAATCCGTCCAGGAACTGTTTCGGGACAAGGCCGACATCGCGCTGTTCTACTTCTCGGGCCACGGCTATATCGACAGCACGGGCGGATTCCTGTGCCCTAGCGACTGTGCTGACGGCCATGACGGACTCGCCCTCAGCGATGTGATGACGTTGGCCAGTCAGTCCCCGGCGGAGAACAAGGTCATCATCCTCGACTGCTGCCACAGCGGAGGAGCGGGGAACAATCCGATTTCTCCCGCGTTTGCCGAGATCAAGGACGGCGTGACGATTCTCACCGCGTCAACGGCGAAACAGTATTCACTGGAATCGAATGGTTCTGGGGTGTTCACCAACCTCCTCGTGGATGCTCTCAGCGGTGCCGCGGCTAACCTGGTTGGTGAGGTTACGCCGGGCAGTGTGTACGCACATGTCGATCAATCGCTAGGGCCTTGGGCCCAGCGGCCGGTCTTCAAGACCAACGTTGAGCGCTTCGTTTCACTGCGAAAGGCAGAAGCTCCGATCGCATTGACAGCTTTGCAGAGGCTGACCGAGCTGTTTCAGGACCCGGCGTTGGAACTCCCGTTGGATCCGTCCTACGAGCCCGAGCGTAATGGGAGCGAGCCCCCGGGCACTCCGCTGCCGGATCCCCTGAAGAACGCAGATTTCGCGATCTTGCAGGAACTCGCAAAGGTCAACCTCGTACGGCCCGTTGGGGAGAAGCACATGTGGCACGCAGCGATGAACTCAAAGGCTTGCGAACTGACCGTCCTTGGTCAGCATTACTGGGGACTAGTCAACCAAGAGCTCATCTAATGTCCGAGAGCGACAGGATCCGACAGGTCCTCGAGAGCAAGAGGATCCTCGATCGGCTCGCCTCGATCGAGCACGAGCGATGGGCCCACTGGCAACGCTACGTCCATGCCCACTGCCAACGACGTGACGATGGGTCCCTCGTCATCCCACCAGATCTTGTCGCAAGGTGGGAGCGGCAGATCGAGACGCCGTTTGTCAACCTCCCGGAGGGAGAACAGGAGAGCGATCGCGAACAGGTCCAGCGATACCTGCCAGTCGTCATCAGAGCACTGGAGGACTGGCAGGCCCTGGACAGCTAGCGAGAGCAGGGGCGCGACGCTTGGCCCGCAGGCCTTGGGTGATCCATCCGCATCAATGATGCATATAATGCAACAGTGACGAACGTTGTTGCGGGACGATTCCCCGGGGTTGCCCCTTCTGTGGATCCCGAGCGCATCGTCTTCGACGCGATGCAGGAAGGGTGGGCCGCTCAACAGAGGTCGCGGCAGTTGAAGGCCTCGACGATCGAGGGCCGGCTGGCTGTCGTGAGGCGCTTCGCGGAGTACACCAACCAGTACCCATGGCAGTGGACAGCAACCGAGTTCGAAGCCTTCGTCACCAGCCTGGTCGGGGCTCGACCGACGACGATCCGCGGCTACCAAGCAGCCTTGCGAATCTTCCTGGAGTACGTCACGAGCGCGGACTACGAGTGGGTAAGCCGATGCAAGGACGAGTTCGGGTCTGCCCCGACCCAGGTCGTCACCGAGTGGAACAGCTACCACCACACCACGCCTTACGAAGGCGACCCCGGACGCCGCCCACTCACCTACGACGAGGTTCAGGCACTATTCGACGCCGCTGACGGTCTCGTGGAGAGCATTCGTTGCCGAGGCCGGAAAGGCGCGATCGCCGCGCAGCGTGACGCCATCGTCCTCAAGGTGGTGTATGCCTTTGGGCTTCGACGCCGCGAGCTCTGGGGCCTTGACCTCGCCGATCTCCACGGCAACCCCAAGGTGCCCGAGTACGGCAAGGCGGGCTGTCTGTTCGTGAGATGGGGCAAGAGTTCGCGTGGCGGTCCTCCGAAGCGTCGATCCGTATTGCTGGTGCCGGAGATGGACTGGGTCGTTGCCTCGGTGCGGCAGTGGATCGATGAACTGAGACCGATGTTCGGGCCGACGGGCCACCCTGCGCTGTTCCTCTCCGAGCGAGCTGGACGTCTCTCTCTGAGGTCGATCAACCGAGCGTTCAACGACGCCCGCGAGGAAGCGGGCCTGCCCGGAGAACTGGACTTGCACTCGCTCCGCCACTCCTACGTGACCCACCTGATCGAGTTCGACTACCCGGAACGCTTCGTTCAGGACCAGGTAGGCCACCAATACGCCTCCACCACAGCGGTCTACGCCGGCGTCTCAGACGATTACCGGCATCGGCTGCTTCAGCGCGTCATCGACCGGGACCGACACCGATGGGAGATCACTCATGATCCGCAAGATGGGCTATGACTGGCACTTGCGCCAGCTCATGGCAACGCATGGCATGTTCCAAACGAGCGACCTGCTTCCACTCCTCGAGGAGCGAGGCATTCATCTATCACGGGAGCAGGTCTACCGGCTGGTGACCCAGCCGCCGCAGCGGCTGTCCATGGACACCCTCGCAGCGCTGTGCGACATCCTCGGGTGTGGGCCGGGAGACCTCATCAGCGTGTCGGTGGTGAATCGGGAGGTTGCCAAGACCGGCACGACGGCAGCTCGTGAGCAACCTCCCGTTCGACGCACGACAATCCGGCGGCCCAAGGGTCTATGACGTGCTCTCCTGGCCGACTGATCCACGGCTGGTCGAGGCGATCTGTCGGTTGCTGGACAACCCCGACGTCCGGGACTCTGTTGCCGAGATTCTCGGTGGGCTCAACCTGTACCCCAAGGTCCAAGCCAAGTTGCTCAGCTACTTGGACAGCCACCCCGATGCTCTGGTGTCAGGACGATCGGACGGCCCTGCAAGTCGCCTGCGCCTTCTCAAGGCCCTTGCCGAGACACACCCAGGGCTCGTCGTCCCAGCCAAGTGCTCGGGTTGCGGGCGTCAAGTGGTTCTCAACCGCTGGGGCGCCAACGGCGACCGAGTCTGCGGCACCTGCTATCTCGCCAATCGGCTTGTCCCCTGCGGGCGTTGCGGCCGCATCAGGCCAGTCGGCGGCCGCCACTCCACGGATGGCCTGGTCTGCACGGCGTGCATCAGGCATGATCCGGCGCGTCGCCAGGAATGCTCCCTCTGCGGCCGGGTCAACCCCGTAGCAGCCCGAACTCCAGGTGGCGAGCCCCTGTGCCAGACCTGCCGACCGCGGGAGAGCTTCGTCTGCCTGAGTTGCGGGCGCACGCACACGGTGAAGAGCCTCAACGTCGCCGGTGCTGCCTTGTGCTGGGCCTGCTACAAGCGTCACCACAAGCAGGCGTGTTCTGACTGCGGTCGAGAGCACGCGCAGGTCCCCCGGCGGGGACCACGGGGGGGAGCGACTATGCGACCGATGCTGGGACCCGAGACCGGTCTCTTGCCGGGACTGTGGCAAGGGCACGTCGCCCAAAGTCAGGCGGGTCAATGGCGGGCATCTCTGTTACGCCTGCTACGTCCTCAGTCGCCCGCAACGACCCTGCGGGGCGTGCGGTCGTACCTCGCCCGTGTGGGCCGAGCTTCCCCCTCGGACCTGTGTGCAGCGCCTGCTACCAACAGATCCGCACCAAGCCTCACCCTTGCTTTCAGTGCGGCGAGAGTAGACCCCTGGTCGGGATCGCCAGCGGTGATCGCCGGATCTGCGGTGCATGCGCGGGCCAACGACGCCCGTGGACCTGCCACGCCTGCGGTGTCCTCGCTGCTCCCTACTCTCGTGGACGATGTCCGAGGTGCACCGCTCAGGAAGAACTGATGTCTGTGATCTCACGCGACGGTGATGTGGTTGAGAGCCTCAGACCGCTGCTGGACTACTTCGACATCGAGAACCGCCCCATGACCGCGATTGGCTGGACGCGCAGCCGATCCGCGGCCATCCTTCGCGAACTCCTCAACGGCAAAGGTCTGAGCCACGAGGCGCTCGATGCCGAGAACAACACCGCAGCCGCCAACTTCCTTCGAGCACTTCTCATGTTCACCGGAGTCTTGCCAGGTCGTGCATCGGAACTAGACGACACCCTTGAGTGGCTGACCCAGCGACTTGGCGCCGTACAGCCCCAGCACCAGACGATCGTTCGACGGTACGCGATGTGGCACGTACTGCGACGGGCGAAGGGGCGCCCTCACCGCCCGGCAACTCGTCATCACGCACGCGAACGTCTCCTCCTCGCCCTACGCCTTCTGTCGTGGCTGGAAGCCGAAGGGCATGGGCTCCAAGAGTTGTCGCAGTCGGGGTTCGACCGTTGGCTCGCCAATGGACCGCCGGCTCGCGTGGAGATCCGTGACTTCATCAGCTGGGCCCATCGCCAAGGCTTGGTGGACGAGCTGCGGGTACCGCTGCGGCGACATAGCCAGCCATCGGAGTTCCTCCCCACGGATCGGCGCTGGGAGACGCTTCACCGGTGCATCGTCGACTCCTCACTTCCGTTAAACATCCGTGTGGCTGGCGCCCTCCTTCTCCTTTTCGCCCTCGGGCCGACCGCCTTGACCACGATGAGCGTGGAACAGGTCGTCGAACATGAAGGCCGCGTCGAACTCATCGTCGGGCGAACGCCGATCCACCTCCCTGACTCTCTAGCGGATCTCGTGCTGCAGCAGCGGAAAGTGGCCGAAGAGTCGATGAGCGGCTGGCTCTTCCCCGGTCAACACCCCGGCCGACACCTCAACCCCGGCAGTCTGGCAGCACGCACGAAGCAGTGCTTGGGAATCGGAGTCCGTCCTTCCAGGAACGCCGCACTCGCGCATCTCGCTAAGGAGCTGCCCGTCCCCGTACTCGCGGATTACCTCGGCCTGGCACACACCACCGCTTCCCAGTGGGCTGCCCTGGTCGAGCGCCAGTGGACTGAGTACGTCGTCCTGCGCCGAGCTCAGGATCCGGCGTGAGGAACGCTGGTCGGGTTGAACACCGCCAGGCGCTTACCTCAGGATCCACGCGGGCGCCAGGCCTCCCGCCGTCGGTCGTCAACCTCGCCGGCGGCTGCGTTGACCGCGATTGGTGCGTGTCGGTGGCGGAGACGTCCCCGTCGTGCGGAACAGGTCGACCCATGCCATCGTGCTCATCGACTTGGGCACGTCGGATCCCGCGAGTCTGTGCTTGAGCAACCAGGACGTGGCGTCCTTCGGACTTCCGAGGGCGGTATTGCGAGCGAGAATCTGAGCCAATCCGTGTCCCGGACCGGTGTACACCCGATGGACAAGGGCCTGAAAGCGGCGACGATCGCGCATGCGGATGGGCGGGTCTGGGCAGCGCCGGATCGCCATCAGGCCTCCGTCGACTCCCGGAGCCGGGGTGAACGCTCGGGCCGGCACGCGACCGTGAAGGGTGAACTCGAACCATGGTGACCATTGAGCGGTCATCATGCTGGCTCCACCCACGCCGGCCCGTCGTCGGGCAACCTCCCACTGGACGAGTAGCACCGCGTCGGTCCACCCGGGTGCATGCAGGATGTGGCGGAGGATGGCAGTGGTCTGGTGGAAGGGGAGGTTCCCGACGAGCACGTGCGGATAGTCAGGGATCCTGTGCTTGAGGAAGTCGCCCTCGGTGATCGTGGCGAGACCAAGCTCTTGGTTGAGCTTTCGGGCGAGACGGGGGTCGATCTCGACGGCGTGGACGGGTCTACCAAGGCTCAGGAGTGGGCGGGTTAACGCGCCCTCGCCTGGTCCGATCTCAAGATCGGTCCGCACGTGTCGCGGACCAGGTCGATGATGCGTCGGATCGTCTGGCGGTCGGTGAGGTAGTTCTGGCCGTGCTCGTGACGGCCGTGGCGGTAGGTGGGCACTGCTTCGCTCCGTTGTTCGTGGCGGAGCCGGGCATGGCATAGCGGCCGCCCGGCATGACTCCGGGGGCGGGAGCGTCACGAAGAGAAGTGCTGCTCGCCGCCGTCAGCGGCTGCGCAGGCGCAGCGAGGCAGTGCCCTGAACCAACATGCCCACCACCCTAGAGCACGGACCAGGAAGTTCCCATCGAGTATCTGAAGTACCGCCCGCGCTCACACGATGCCCTCCCTGTGAGCATTCCCCCGGCGGTGCGGACGCCGCGTCGGTCATTCCAGGGTCGAGAACTCGCAGGCTGCGAAAGGAGAACTGTGCTCACCCCGAATAGTGCACCCCTACCAGTATCACGCGGGTTGCCGGCCAGGTGCATTGCCTGGTCGCGACCACTCAAGCGGACGCGGGTGGGGCCTGCGGGGAAGCGGTCCCACCCGTGTTCACCACCCGCTGACCCAACCCGGGGGGGGGGGGCCCCGCCCCCGACCCGGGGGGGGCGCGGCCGCGGGGGCGGGCGACGCGGGACGGGGGCGGCCACAGACGGCAGTGTGCCGGGCGGCTGCATGCCGGCGCGCCGGCCCTGGTCGGGGTCGACCGGCCCCGGGGGCCCCGCGAGACCCCCCCCCCGCGCGCCCCCCGGGGGGGGGGGGGCGCAGGATGGGCGGGCCGGTCGCGCCGATGAGGAAGGTGACGAGCATGATCGCTGCGGCACCGAGCTGCACGTCCTGAGTGCCGAACCAGGCGCTCGCCGGTCCAATCGCCACCTGGCCGAGGGGATGGCGACGAAGCTGAAGAACCCGTCGATCGCCATGATCCGCGACAGCATCGCTTCCGGGACCTTCTCTTGGACGGTGAGATTCCACGCGAGGTTGATCAGGCCCAGCCCGCAGCCGCTGACCAGGAACGCCGCCGACAGCGGCAGCACCTGCGCAGCGAAGGCGAGCGCAATCATGGGCGCGGCCATCGCGAGGAAGCCGTACTGACAGGCCAGCAGTGGCCGCCGGATGGTCACCCGTGCCAGCACAAACGTGAAGGCGAACAGCCCGAGGGCCTCGGCCCACCGCGCCAGACCCCAGCCGTCGGCCCCCACCGTCGCCTTGGCAATGACCGGGCCGAGGACGTTGATCGCGCCGCTGGAGACCGCGTTGAACACCAGCGACAGGCTGGCCACCGGCAGCACCACCCCAGTGAGCGGGCAAAGGACCACCCCGCCCGCAGGTCCGCCAGCACACTGTCACCTGCGTCTGGGCGCGCATTGACCGGCAACTTCAGCAAGGTGAGGAAGACGGCGGCCACGAAGAAGGTGGCAGCGTCGACCAGCAGAGCCCACCCCGGGCTGCTCACCGCGACGATGATCCCGGCCACAGTCGGACCGAGCACCTGCAGCGCACTCTGCGCCCTGACCGAGCAACAGGTAAGCCGCCTTGCGATCGGCCTCCGGCAACAGGATCGGCACCATCCCGTGGAAGGCCGGGTAGCTGACCGCGACGGCGCTGCCGCCGAGGAACTGCAACACGACCAGGTGCCAGATCTGCGCGGTGCCGGTGAGCACGAGCAGCGCGGAGGTGAGCTGGACGACCCCCTCGATGAGGTTGCAGCCCCGCAACACCAAGGCCCGGGGCAGTCGATCGGCGAGCGCGCCACCGATGAGCATAAAAGCCACCATCGGCACCGACCACGACGCCACGACCAGGCCTAGCGCGGTGGGGGAGTTGTCGATATGCAGCACCGCGAACGCCAGCGCCAGCCGCGACATCGACGACCCAGCGGTGTTGATCGTCTCCCCGAAGAAGAACCATCGGAAGTTCGGATGCCGCAGCGGACCCCACCGGGACGGGTCGGTCATGCGCTGACCGCCGAACGGCACCGGGATGAGGGCACGTTGGCACCCTAGGCCCAGCCTTCGCCATCTTGCGATGGGTTTCGCCGTCGGCAGACACGGCGCGCGGCACGGCATACCGGGAGCGTGCGTAGAGTGCGGCGTCGTGACGAATGCGCTGCTGGGGTTCGCGATCGTGGCGGGCCTGATGACGCTGGTGCCCGGGATCGACACCGCCCTGGTCCTCCGGGCCGGCGTGACCCAGGGACGCGGGCGGCCTATGCGACGGTCGCCGGGATCTCGCTGGGGCTGGTGGTGTGGGCGGTCGCTGCCGCGGCAGGGGTGTCGGCGCTGCTCACCGCATCCCGCACGGCATACGAGATCCTGCAACTGGCCGGCGCCGGGTATCTGGTGTGGCTGGGAGGTCGGCTGCTGTGGCAAACCCGGACCGGTGGTCTCGCGAACCCAGAGGCGCTGGAGGCCGCGAAGTGCGGCACGCGGCGAGCCTTCACCCGCGGCCTAGTGACCAATCTGCTCAACCCCAAGATCGGGGTCTTCTACGTCGCGGTGCTGCCGCAGTTCCTTCCACCGGACACGGCATCCCTGTTGGCGGGCATCGCGCTGGCCATGGTGCACGTGCTGGAGGGGGTGGTGTGGTTCAGCGTGCTCATCCTCGGGACGGCAGTGCTGCGTCAGCGCCTGGCCCAACCTCGGGTGCGCACCTGGACCGACCGGGTGACCGGTCTGGTGCTCGTGGGCTTCGGGGTCAAAGTCGCCCTATCCCGGACCTGAGTTACTCGCCCAGGGCCGAGATGACGACGACGTCGGCGTCCTTGAGGATGTAGACGGTGGGCCACCAGCTTGCGGTCTGGAAGCGGGACCGGAGTGCGTCCGAGGTGAGGAGTATGCCGTCCGGCAGCTCCGCGCGAACCCCCGCAACGAGGGTCGGCGCCTCAGGGGACGGCTGCGGCGATGTCGCACGGAGCTGCTGGCCCACCTCAGGGGTGACCCAGACGACCGCGTCGATCCAGTAGGTCGAGGGGCCGGGTGAGGTGCCGAGAGTGCCCGACATCCAGCGCACCTTGATCGGGGTGCCGAGGGCCGGGAAGCGCGAGGTCAAGGGGCTGGCTTCCTCGCGGAGCTTGCCATCCCCTGTTTGTCAGCAGGTTGAGCAGAGCGCCTGGACGCAGCCGTGGAGGAGGCCGCCCAGCTCGACGAAGCGGACGATCCATCCGACCTGGACGACGGTGTCGGCGTGCGATCGGCCGTGCCTGTCGTGCCGGTCGTGCAGCCAGTGACCGCGACGACGCACATCACAGCCACCACGGGCCATCGTCCGATCATCGAGAGCGCCCCCTGTGAGCCTGGTCGTGACCCCAGGTTATCCGGGCCAGAACGAGCCAAGGGCTGGGCACAACCTCGGGGATCCCAGCGAACCGGCTCGGCAGCTTCCCTGAGACGGCGACGGAGCCCAGTCGAGATGGTGAGATAGGACCCCATGCACTCAGGGATCCGCGTCGACAACATCGACCCCACCGTCCGCCCGCAGGACGACCTCTTCGGCCATGTCAACGGGCACTGGGTCAAGAACACCGGATCCCGGGCGACCGCGGACGCTATGGCTCCTTCGACATGCTCCGCGAAGATGCCGAGGTCCAGCTGCGCGAGATCATCGAGGCCCGCGGGCGCGGCCGACTCGGACGGAACGACCAGCGACCAACCTCAGCCAGCCGCCAGCTCGTCCGCGGCCAAGGTCGTCGCCCTCTACCG
>JADJVI010000004.1 GCA_016710645.1 Actinomycetales bacterium
GAAGACGTCGCCGAGATAGAGCGCCATCCCCAGGACCGCCGGGACCGACGCCTCCATCCACAGGTTGCGGTGCTGCCGGGGAAGCGACACCAGCCACCAGAAGACCAGGACGTACAACCCGAGGATGACCAGCAGGAATGGCCAGCCACCTTCGGCCCGCGCTGCCAGGTAGGAGCTGTGGTAGAGGAAGAAGTTGTCACCGAACCACGTGAACGCCGAGTTGGGACCGTTGCCGTACCACGGAGCGCGATCGACAGCCTGCGTTTCGAGAATGAGGAGTTGATCAGCGCAGCCAGTCGCTGCCGGTCCCGGTTCTGGAAGGCGCCCGCTGTGCGCACCACTCGCGGGGCACATTGGTGATGAGCGTGATCGCGATGATGGGGAAGAACCACGCCTGGAAGCGCGTGGCTGCGCGGCCAAGATGGCCCCACACCAGAGCCAGCCCGGCCGCCAGCAGGGAGCGGTGCGCGACTGGGTGGCCGGGATGCCGGCGACGACGATCCGCCATAAAGGACCATCCGTGGCTTGGTCTTGGCAGATCCGACGATGACCGGTCCGAGGACCGCGAGGATGAGGCCTGCCACGTTGGGATCGCCGAAGTATCCGGACAGCCGCCCAGGGTAGGCGTCGCCGCCGATCTTGAAGAAGGCCAGGACGGTGGCCAGGAGGACCCCTGTCGACAGGCCCGCGACCGCCGATCGCGGATGGATCCGACCCGTGCCGAGCGAGATCACGAGGATGGACATCAGGGCGAGGTGGGCAATGCGGCGCCGCCCGTCCAGGCCCAGGATGTAGGGCACTGTGCCATTGAGCAGGTAGCTCATCACGAGGATCCCGACCGCCGTCGCCAGCAGGATCGGCACCCAGGTGAGGTGTTGACCCTTGATCTTCGGGGCGCGGAACGCCGCGAGCACCGCGAGGAAGGCGACCGCGACATCGTTGACGACGAAGCCCGTGCCCGGCACTTCGAGGCGCTCCAGCGGGAGCACCATCATGCAGAGCAGGTCGATGATGACGATCTGCCCGCTCCACTGGGTGAGTCGTTCCTGCTGGCGGCGCAGTGCGGCGAGGTCACCGTCGCTGGCCATCAGCGCCTCCCCCGAGATCGGCATACACGTCGGCCACCGCGGCGCACATCTGCGCGACGGTCGGCCAGGTCGGGTCCAGGGTAGGCCGCTGGCCCAGCGTCGTCCCTTGCGAAAACAACGCCGCAGCAACAGCCGCGGGGTCCTGCTCAGGCGCCTCCGGAGCGACCAGGGCCGCGGGCGACAGGATCTCGGGGTTGCCTCCCACGGCGGTGGCGACGACGCCGGTCCCGGCGACGAGGGCATCCAGCAGCGTGTAGGAGCAGTTCTCCCACACCGACAGTTGGGCGACGACATCGGTATGCCGCAGCAGCTCACCGGCGTCGACGTGGCCGGGGAAGGTCACCGCGGCGTCGAGGCCGAGGCGGCTCACCTGCGCGCGCAGCGCGCCCTCCAGCGGCCCTTCTCCGGCGATGGTCAGGGTCGCCTCGGGGTGTTCGCGATGCACCAGGGCGAAGGCCTCGATAAGTCGGTCGATGCGCTTCTCCGGAGCCAGCCGGGCGATCGAGGCAATCCGCAGCACGGGGCCACGCGCAGGCGCAGGGCTGGAAGGTGAGTCAACGGCATACGGATCTGCCGTGGAGCCGGGAGCATCGGCGCGGTCGATGCCATTGCGGATGACCCGCACCGGCACACGAGGGCGCCACTTGCGCAGCATCGCCTCCCGGGTCGCCTCGGACACCGCGATGAGCGCGTCGGCGCGGGCCACCCGCATCCGGTGCACGTCGCCCATCAGCATCGCGCGCCAGGGCGTGCCGTGGTAGACCAGATCGTCGGCGGCGATGCCGTGTTCGGTCGAGACCAGCCGCACACCACCACGGGAAAACGCCCGGGGAAAGGCCATCGCGCAGGCGATGTCGGCCCAGGACAGGTGCGAGTGCACCACCGCGGGTTGCAGCGCAGACACGGTATGCCGGAGGGTCGCCAGACTGGGTCGCAGCCCGGCGCCGACGCCGAACGGTCCATCGACGACGGCACCGCCGGCAGCCCGCACCCGATCCACCAACGGACCCGGTGGGGCGAGCAGCACGAGCCGCCAACCCGGCATACTCCCTTGTGCCGCAGCCGAAAACGCGTCGAGCACGTGGCGGGCGACGCCCCCGAACTCGCCGACGGGCACGACCCAAAGCGCCGTCCGAGGCGGGGCGCCAGCGCCTAGAACCATCGCTCCAGCCGCTCGAGCGCGAGCCAGAAGCCCTCGCCGTTGTTGACGTGGCCTTGCCAGATCTCGGGGATGAAGCTCACCCCGGGGGCGAGCCGGTCGCACTGCTCCGCGAGCACCGGCCAGTCGATCTCACCGTCGCCGACCTGCACGCCCTCGCCGTCGACGCCGACCGCGTCCACGAGGTGCAGGTGGACGGCATGCGGGGCCAACAGCTCGACGTATTCCGAGAACGGCCGGCCCTCCCAGTTTGCGGAGAGCTTGCTGTGCGAGACGTCGAGGGTGAGCGAGCGGCCATAGTCGCGGGCGAAAGCCGCGGTGTCCTCGGCGCGGACAAAGAGGTTGCAGTAGAGCTGGCCACCCATGTACCACGGGTAGGGCGGCAGGGTCTGGGCGCCCAGGCGCACGCCGGTGAAGTCGACCCGGTCCAGGCCGGCGGCGACCCGCGCATACATCGCCGGCAGCTCGGCAACCGGCACATGCCGATCGGTCGTGAAGCCGCCCAAGCTGGCGATGACGACCGGGTCCTCGTCGCACGAAAACCATTGCCGCAGAGCCTTGGTCGTGTCGACGACGCGCTGCAGCTCGGCGATCGAGCGCTCCCAATGCGCGTCGTCGGTGGAGGCCAGGTTGAGCAGGAAGTCGCCGGTGAACAGGTCGGGGCTGTGACAGGTGTAGGACATCGCCAGGCGTCCGTCGCGCACCAGCGGCACGCCGCCCGGCGCGTGCTCGGCGAACCGCTCGACCAGCCCGTCGAAGACGCTCGCCGGCTCGATCTCCAGGTCTTTGTAGGAGAAGTGGAACTCCAGGAAGTCGGGCACCGAGTGCTCCACGAGCGCCGGCCAGTCGTGATAGCGCACCGGCAGCCCCCACGGCCGACGGAACCGATAGGCCCGCCCCTGCGGCACCTCGTCGGTGAGGTCGGTGGCGTAGAAGAAGTCGCCTGCCTCGACGATGCGCCGGCTGGTGCGCCCGACCAGGCGGGTCAGGGCGTTGGGCTGCAGGCCCCGGCCCGGGCTCTTGACGTCGACATCACCGCTGGCGATGACGTCACCGGGCTCGATGCGTCGGGTCGCCACGAGGCTCTTGGCGAGGTTGACCCGGTTCATCATCTCGCCGGTCGACACCTCGCGCGGCGCGGTCGTGCCCAGGGCCGCCTCGACCTCGCGGATCTGGGTGACCATCGCGGCGAATTCGCCCGGCAGCAGGCTCACCTTGTGGTCGTTGCCCTCCATGCCGCGGTCGACGGTGAGGTGCTTCTCGATGATCCGCGCGCCGAGCGCCACCGCCGCGACCGGCACGTGATGCCCACGCTCGTGGCCGGAGTAGCCGACCGGGCACTGCCCGATCTCGGCCAGCCGGGTGAGGTAACGCAGGTTGACGTCCTTGAACGGCGCCGGATAGGTCGACTGGCAGTGCAAGAGCGCGTATGCCGTGCCCGTCGCCTTCACGACCTCGACGCTGTCGCGGATCTCGGCCTCGGTCGACATGCCGGTCGAGATGACCAGGGGTATGCCGTGCCCGCTCGCGTGCCGCAGCAGGGTGTGGTTGGTGAGGTCGGCGGAGGCGATCTTCAGCGCGGGCACGCCATAGGCGAGCAGCGCGTCCACGCTCGGGGCATCCCACGGGGTGCACATGACGTCGATGCCGACGTCGGCGCAGTGGTCGAAGACCCGAAAGAGGTCATCGCGCGACAGCGAGAACTTGCTCAGCAGGTCGAGCGTGTATTGCGGCCCGAGGTCTTCGCCGGCGCTGGAGCCGCCGCCGCCCTGGCGATAGAGGGCGTCCATGTCGCGCAACTGGAACTTCGCGCACGAGGCGCCGGCCTCGACCGCATGGTCGACCAATGTCCGCGCCAGGTCGACCGAGCCGTTGTGGTTGATGCCGATCTCGGCGATGACGAGGGTGGGTTGGTCAGTGCCGACCAGGTGCCGCCCAATGCGCAGCTCGTCGGCGCGGTTGCGGGCGATCGCCGTGACATGGCCGCGTTCGTCGACCAGCGGCACCAGCTCGACGCCGGGACGGAAGAGCCCGCTGATCTGGGCGGGCGTGGCACTGGCGGGCGCGCAGACCGGGCGAGCGTTCGCGGCATACCGGACCGGCACCGCGAGGTCCACCGGCGACTGGGAGGCGACCCAGCGGCGGAAGTCGCCGTCGGAGAGCACCCCCTGCAGGTGACCCCCTTCGTCGACGACGAAGACGATGCCTGCGCGATTGGCGGTGATCTTCTCCAGGGCGCGCAGCACCGGGTCCTCGCCGAGGACGACAAAGGGCGCCAGGTGGCGGTCGATGATCATGCCTGCGAGGTCCTCCCCGGTTCGCTCTGCGCACCGGATTCCAGCTCCGCGAGCAGTCCCTCCGCGATAGCGAGGTCAAGCCGCGAATCGATGTCGACGCCCTCGATCTCGTCCATGACGAACAGCCCGATCCGGCCCCCCAGTCGGTTGTGGTGCTGCGTGTAGATCTGGCGCCGCGTGACGTAGATCGAGCCGGTCTCCCGATAACGCCACTGCGTCAAGGATAGGTCCTGGCGCCGGGGCCGCCGGTCGACGTCATATTCGGGGACCGGAGCAGCGCCGGGGGCGGGCTCGCGCCAGAGGAAGGGCGCCTGGCGGACGACCCCGACCAGCGAGTCGACGTGGCTGCTGAAGAACTGGTCGAGGGCCCGGTCGACGGTGCCCGGCGTGCGGACCGGCGAGGTGGCCTGCAGCAGGACGACGACGTCGGGTTCGCGGCCCGCGGCGACCTGGGCGGCGATGGCGTGCAGGACGACCGGCTCGGTGGCCGTGGTGTCCTCCGCGAGTTCCGCCGGTCGCCGGAAGGGCACTTGCGCCCCGTATGCCGTTGCAACAGAGGCGATCTCGTCGTCCTCGGTGGACACCACGACGTCCAACTCGCCGGTCACGGCATACCGGCTCTCCAGGGCGTGCGCGATGGTCCAGGCGATGAGCGGGCGGCCGGCGACCGGGACGAGGTTCTTGCGCGGGATGCCCTTGGAGCCGCCGCGGGCGGGGATGACGGCGAGAATCCTCACGGCGCTTCCTCCCTCATGACGACTCCTCAGCGGCGGCGACCAACGCGGCCGCGACGGCAGCGGCCGGCTCCGTCGGCGAGACGGAGGGCCCCGGTGTGGGACGGTCGCCCCACTGCTTCATGTCATACCGCGCCCAGAAATCTCGCAACCACGGCGGTGGGTCGTCGCAGGTCACCCAGGCGGGGACGCCGCGAGCCGCGGCCTCCAGGACGCCGGTGGAGAAGATCGACACGACCGGGGCTTGGAGCTGGGCGAGCGGAGTGCCGGAGCGGTCGACGGTGATGCCGCGGCGCTGGAAGAGGGCGTGAGTGAGCCGGCTCATCCGGTCGCGCTCGGACGGATGCGGACGATAGACGGCGCCGGTCTCACGGCAGAACCGCTCGGCAGTGCGCGCCATCTGCCGCCACGGCAGTTCGGCGCCGTGCAGTTGGCCGAGGAAGACCGGCGGGTGGTCGGTGCTGTCCCCATCGTTCCCGACTGGTGTCCCGGCCCGGGCTGCCTCCCAGAGCAGCTGCGACCCGACGACGGTGCTGAGCGCGTCGGCACGCCCCGACCACCAGAAATCGGCATCGGCCTGGCTCCACGCGAGTAGGCGCACGTCGTCGGCGAGCGGGGGCGCGAGGGGAGTCATCAGGCCGTGCTGGACGACGACCCGACGGTGGCCGTGGCGGCGGGCCCATGCGAAGGCTTGACCGCTGAGGTCGAGGTAGTCCCCCGCCCCCGCGACGGCCCGCACGTAGGGCAGCGCGCGCTGCCACTGGGTCGTCGTCACGGCTTCCGAGCGCAGGCCGGGAGGGAGGACCGCGTCGGCGGGCTGGTGGGACAGCACGGCGACCCGCTCAACCGGCAGGAAGGTCAGCGGTCGCGCGAGCGAGAGCAGCGAGGACGGCGCGAGCGAGTCCAGCACGACGAGGACGTCGGCGTCCGCGCTGCCCAAAGCCAGGTATGCCGTGCCCTCCTCGTTGCCCTGGTTGACCTCCTCATGGCCGGGCTCGGGCCGCTGCGCTGGGCTCGGCGGCTGCAGCGTCAGGTGGCGCCGGCTCAGCCCCTGCAGCCCGGAGCGCAGATCCCGCACCGCTGCGCGGACGGGGTGGCGGGCGGCCTGCCAGCGTTGCCAGTCGGCCAACGACCGGGGGTGCAGCAAACCGTGGGCGGGCAGGTCGTGGCTCAGTCCCACAACGCCTCCAAAGCTCGGGCCCGGTGGGTGACGGTGTGGTGAGCCAAGGTGTGCGCTCGGCCGGCCTCGCGCAGGCGCTGCGACCACTCGCGATCCTTGACGGCACGCTCGGCGAGGGCGATGAGCTCGGGCGGTCCGCCGAAGACCTCGAGGTGCTCGCCGGGGGAGTAGAGCTCGGTGACATCGGCTCGGTCGATGAGCTGCAGGGCGCCGACCCCGCACGCCTCGAAGGTGCGCATGGTGAAGCCGTCCTGGTCGCCGTGGATGTTGAGCGCGGCAGCGGCGCCGGCGAGCACGGCATAGGCCTCGCGGCGCTTAAGGTCACGGCTGGCGGGGATCTGGGGGCGGTGCAGGTCCCAGGTGCGCACCCGGTCGACGAGGTGACCGGACCAGTCGCGGCCGTAGGCGCGCACCGGGATGCCCGCGGCGGCGAGGTCGAGCAGCAGCCGCTCGCGGGTGGGATAGCGGGCGCCGACGAAGACCACCTCGGTCGACGACTGGGGGTTCAGCGGCGTCATCGTGGGGTCGAAGAACAGCGGGACATGGGCCACAGTGAAGGATCGCGCCTGAAGCGCAGCGGTGTCGGCGCGGCTGTAGCTCGCGATCGGGCCGAGCCGCTCGATCGGCACCTCGTGACGCACCCGGCGCAGCTCGTCGTAGAGCCAGAGCACCCGGGGGATCCTGCGACGGTCCACCTCGTCCCAGAAGCCCGGGCCGAGGGTGTCGCCCTTGATGACGAGCAACCGCTGGGGGTTGACGTCGTCCAGGGCCGCGAGCGCCGCTGCGGTGCGTTCGGCCACGAGGTCGCCAGGGTCGCCGAGGCCGAAGCGGGTCAACCCGACTCGGGCGGGCAACTCGTGGCGCAGCTTGGCGCCGACCCGGTGCAGGCGAGCGGCGCGTTCGTCGTAGCGGTGCGTCGTCACGGCATACCCGAGGTCGGTGAAGGCGCGCTCGATGGAGCGCCAGTAGCCGTGGAAGGTGGGACTGACGACGAGCAGGCGCGGGGCGACGGTCATCGGGCGATGGCGAGGTTCAGTCGCCGAGCCGGGAGCGGACCGGCGTGGCGGGCACGCCGGCGACGACCTCGCCGGGCGCGACATCGCGGGTGACGACCGCGCCGGCGGCGACGGTGGCGCCGGCCCCGATCGTCACGCCGCCGAGGATGATCGCGCGCTGACCGACGAAGACGTCGTCGCCGAGGGTCACCGGGCCCGCGGGGGTGGCGGTGGAGCGGGTGGCGCGGTCGTGGTCGGCCGATCCGATATAGACCCCGTCGACGAGGAAGCACCGTGCGCCGATGGTGATCGGGTCGACGGCGTGCAGGTGGACGTCGTGGCCGAGGTAGGTCTGATCGCCGATGTGGATCGGACCACCGCCGGGCTCGCAAGCCAGCCAGGCACCGTCGTAGATCGCACAGCCGACGCCGACGTGGATGCGGTCGACACCGCGCAACACCCGCGGCCGGACGATGACACTGTCCGCGCCGAAACTGCCGAACGCGCGGCGATAGATCAGTTCGGACCGCAGCCGACCGGCGTGCCAGCGCAGCGAGGGCGGCGCCTCGGCCAAGCGCACGGCGACGGACTGGACCACCGAGCGTGCACCATCGCGGGTGGCAGGCGAGGTCATCGAGGGGTCCTTCCGGAGAGCAGCTGCCACTCGGTGCGGGCGGTGGCCAGCGGGGTGACCGGCCGACCCGCCAGTCGACGCCCAGTGTTCCAGACCAGGTTGACCGCAGTCGCGGCGGCGAGCGCGCTTTGGAGGCGGCGTGTGGCGGCGCGTCCGCCCCACTTGTGCGCGTAGCGCAGCCGCGACTGCACCACCCAGGCGCGGCGCTTGGCCGGGTCGGAGGACCCGCCCCCGGCGTGCGTGACGGTGACCGTGCCGGCATACACGGCGGGTATGCCGTGCCGGCGCAGCACCCGTTGCAGGTCGACCTCTTCACTGTTCATGAAGTAGCCCTCGTCAAAGCCACCGACCGCCCGGAAGGCGTGCGTCGGCAGGAGCAGCGCAGCGCCGACCAGCCAGTCGACCGGGCGGGTGACACCGAGCCGAGCCGTGGTGTCGTGGCCGACCGCCTCGTGCAGCACCCGATGGGCGCGCCAGCCGGCCAGCGGGGTGAGCCACTCGGTGACCTGGTGTCCGGCCGTGGGGAAGTGTCGCCCGCTGTAGTCGACCGCTGTGGTCTCTGGGGGGCTCGCACCCCCGCCCTCGAGGATCGCGGGTCCGACGACCGCGGGTTGCCAAGGAGCTGCCGCTGCGACCAGATCCCGAACGAAGGTCGGGCCGACCTGCAGGTCGCTGTTGAGGATGAGCAGCTGGTCATGAACCGCTTCTGCCACACCGGAATTGACCGCGGCACCGAAGCCGCCGTTACGTTCGCGACGCACCACCACTACCCGGTATGCCGTGCCCTCCTCCGGGAACGGCTGCGGGGAGGCGTCATCGGAAACGATCAGCTGGATCGGAAGCTCGTCACCGGTGGTGCTATCGAGAGGGGCGGCTTGGTCGGCGAGCTGGGCCAGCAGGTCGAGGGTCGGCGCCGGGTCGCCATAGTGCGGGATGACCACCGACACGCCGGGGCTGAGCTCAGGGTGCCGCACTGGCAGTTTGGACATGACGTACCTGCCTCCGATCCACGACCACAGTGCCGACAGTCCGCTCTCCAGCCTCGGGACGAGAGCGGGGCGAGCGGGTGCCACCCCCACCGAATCGCCCGACTGCTGCCCTACGATAGGGCCCTGCTGCGGGGTGGCGCTGGCATGGAAAGCGCGAAGTCGGGGGATGGTCCGTGGGAAGTGGTGATGAGCGATGAATCGGAACACCCTGCGCGAGCGTGCCCAGGAGGCCAAGCACGCCGGATTCGTCGCCAAGCGCAAGGTCATCCGGCTGGTGCGACGCGCCCACAACCGGGTCGGCCAGCAGGTCTATCCACTGCTGCATCCCGCCGGGTCCTACGAGTTCGATCCCATGCGGTACCGGCGATCTTTCCTCTACACCACGCTCGACGCCACGCCGGGACCGTTCGTGCCCAGGGTCTTCACCTTCTGGACCGGCGACAACGACATGTCGACTCGTCGCCGCATCAGTCTCGAACGGCTCCGCGCGGACATCGGTCTCGAGGTCGTCCTGATTACTCCCGACAACCTTGCAGAGTGGGTGGTCCCCGGTCATCCGCTGCATCCCTCGTATCAACACCTCTCGCTGGTGCACCGCTCGGACTACCTCCGCGCCTACTTCTTCCATCACCACGGGGGCGGCTACTGCGACGTCAAGAGGCCGCTGCACTCATGGGCCGAGGCGGCACGCGAGTTCGCGGCAGACAACGAAGCCTGGTATGCCGGGTCGCCGATGCAGTTGTCCTGGCTCGGTTGGTATGCCGGGCCGCTGGGTCAGGACCTCCGACGCAACTTCGCGGGTTTGGCCTGCAATGGGGCGGGCCTCGCGCGGCCGACCACTCCCCTCTCTGCCGAATGGCTGCATGAGGTCGAACGCCGGATGACCGCGTGGCAGGACCGCCTGGCGGCCTACCCCGGCGGTGTCCGCGGCGAGACCGACGGGTATCCCTTCTCGTGGAATGACCTGCTCAATCGGGTCCATCACCCACTGTCGATGAAGTACGCCCGGCATGTCCGTCGGTCGGCTGTCTTCGATATCGACGTCCTGGACTACGACTAGTCAGCACTCGGCCACCCCTCGGTCTCTTCTCGGCCGAGGAAGCACGCTGCTTCTTGCCACCGCCTCAACCGAAGGAGGACATCGTGACCGACGCTCCGCAGCAGGCTGGCTACGGCTACCTCACCCGCCCCGACGTCGCGCCGTTCATCCCCCGCGGGGCAGTCTCCGCCCTTGACGTGGGATGTAGCGAGGGCGGCTTCGGCGAGTCGCTCCGGTCTGCCCTTGGGTCAGGCGCCAGGTTGGTCGGCGTCGAAGCAGTCCCGGAGTCAGCAGCAGCAGCACGGGAGCGATCGTCCTTCAATGACGTGATCACGGGCTACTTCCCGCACGCCCTCGACGGGCGAGACGAGAGATTCGACCTCATCAGCTTCATTGACGTTCTGGAGCACATCTACGACCCTCGGGCTGCGCTTGAGGCTGCCAAGACGTTCCTCGCTCCGGGCGGTTCAGTTCTCGCCTGTCTGCCGAATGTTCAGTACGCACCGGTGGTTTGGGAGTTGATCCGCGGGCGGTGGGACTACACCGACACAGGCATCCTCGACCGCACCCACGTGCGCTTCTTCACTCGCGCCACGATGGTGGAGCTCTTCGAGTCGGCCGGGTACCAGGTCGACCTGGTGCAGGGCATCCACAACATCATTCAGGACAAACCAGCCATCGGGCGCGGCCACCGCCGGAAGTTGCGTCACCTGCTCGGCTCGGCCCAATGGATCCAATTCGTCATCCTGGCTCGCCCTCGGTAACACCACTTCGGTGGCATCGGTGAGTCAATGTGAGCGACTCAGCGCCCAGGCATCCCAGCCGAGCGGCGCCACCCGACGCATTGGACCCACCGCCGCGAGTCCCAGGGCAGGTTCAGGAAGCCCGGCGCGCATGCGCTGCCACACGGTGGCGATCGCCGCGTCATCCAGGCCGCTGCCAGCCCGCCAGTAGGGGGCGATCTCATCCCCAGGGTCGGTCAGCATCACCGCCGCTGTGCCTTGTCGCACCTTGCGGGCCACCTGTTCGGGGCTACGGAACATCGCATGGGCGATGTAGAGGCCGGAGTGTCGAGAGCCGACACGCATCCCGAAGTGATTGCCGACGTGGACCCCCGCCAGCGGGTGGCCGCGCACAGCCACCTTGCCAGGCACGGCCGGAGTCGAGTCCATGATGAACTCGGTGGTTGACCAGTCGTGGGGAGGGTCGCTCACCGGGATCATGTGGTGAAAGGCGGCCGACACGATCCCCGCGTTACGGTCCTGGCGCGACAAGCCGCGCAGATACGACCCCACCGATTCCCCACCGGCGAACCAAAACTCGTCCGCGTCAAATGGCACGACCCAATCGGCGCCGGCGCGGCTGGCGGCGCGAACCAGGAGACTCATCTTCTCGCCTTGGTAGTACGCCGGTTCACGGTCGTATGCGACATGAATCCGGCTGTCTCGCAATGACATTGCTTCGACGAGTTCAAGGGTGCCGTCGACCGAGCCGTTGTCGGCCACGAGCAGATGATCGACGTCTTGCGTCAGGAGATGAGTCAGCGTGGCTTCGAGGATGTCTGCCTCGTCGCGCACCATGGTGACGCCCCAGACCTCGCCGGGCCGACGGCGACTTCGCGGCAGCTTCGGGAGCTCAACACCTCGGTATGCCGCCCATGCCTTCCGCCGCACCGATTGGCTGCGATGCTCCCGCAGAAACCACGCGACTTGACCCGCTTCCAGCTTCGCTCGCGAACCCACACCTGGGAAGGTCACAACGGTGCCTCTGCAATAGCCCGATCGAGGCGTCGAAGCTCCTCCACCAGGGTCGGCGTCGAGACACCGGTCACCTCGGCGATCGAGCGGGCACGGAGCCGCCAGTCCAGTCGGCGCAATGCCCAGGCGTGGTTTCGCCGCGCCACCTCGGGAGTCCACTCGTCGCAGGCAGCCCGAATCGCCGCGAGGCCGTCGGCGAGGTCGAGCGAGTCCAGCTCCAAAAGGGCTCCCGGCCAAAGCAACTCGCGGGTTGCTTCGCATCGGGGAGACACCCCGGCCACCACGCACCCGCAGGCCAGCGAGTCGGTCCACCGACCGGTGAGGTACTCGTGAACGGGATGCGTGTACTCCGCTGGGGCTGCCGTGTTGGAGAACGCGAGCGTGAACTTGGCCCGTTGAGCGGCCCCCAGTAATCCCCGCTGGTTCGCGATCGGGTCGGCGTCGAAGGGCGTTCGCCCGGCATACTGCAATCCAGCGCGCGCCGCAGCCCCCGCGACCTCTGTGTCGTCATCCCAGGTGCCTGGCATACGGCCGAGGCGTTGCACGTCAACCGGACGGTCGGGGCCTCCGAAGCCCTCATCGAGAACATCGGAGCCAAACGGGAGCCAACTCGTGGAGGTGCCCGTGGCCGCCGACCACACGTCGACCAGTTCCGCGTCGGTCACGAAGAGATGGTCGAAAGAGCCCCGGTGTCGCGCCACTCGCGGGATGCGGTCGGTCCAGAACGAGTCGATGACCCACCCCGCGACGAACTCATGAGCACGACGCAGGGCGTGTGTGGACAGGACGGCATTGAGATGCCCCGGGGCTGGGGCGATGACCAGGGCGAAACCGGAGCGTCGGCGGCGCGGCAGCAAGCCCGGGGTCAGGCGCACCTTGGAGTAGCCCTGGCTGGCATCCAGCCGCACCAGTTGCGCCTCGAAGAGCCGGGCCATCAACGCTGCCTGCAACTCGACCGTCGCCCATCCGCGACCCCCGTTGTCGGAGTAATACACGGTCGAGGGCACCATGCTCATATCCTCGTGCACGATCGCCACAAGCGGCGACAGAGTCCGCGGGGGACGAGACTCGCACCCCGTCTGGAAGGTCGATGCACATCAAGCTCAAAGCCGCCCCGTATGCCGTGTGGACGCGAATTGCGCCCGTGGTCGGCCCGATCGCGCTCCGGGCCAACACGCTGGGGTCGCGCGGCTACCACCGTGCGCGGATCTCCCCGGCCAGAGTCACCGGGTATTGCGTCTATCGCCGCAAGAACGCTGCCATCGTGACTGACTTCCTGCAGGGCTGGCCCTCCGGATCGCAGTTCCACCTGCATGCCTTGGACAGTCCGGCCGAAGCCCTCTCGTCGGTCACTCGGTCCTCGGGACCTGGACACCGTATGCCGTTGCTGCAGAGCCTTATTGAGGCACATCCTCCGCGGGGAGGCGACCTGTTGATGATCTTCGACGACGATGTCGTCTTCGTGGGCGGGGGAGCGAATCGAATCGCGGGTCTGGTCACCACGGGTGCCTTCGACATAGCCCAGCCGGCTCACGTGGCTGACAGCAATCTCAACTACAAGGTGACCCAGGTGGTCCCGCTCATGACGGCCCGCGAGGTGACGTACGTCGAGGTTGGGCCGGTCGTCCTGTTCTCCCCCCGAGCCCAACGCCGGGTCTTGCCCTTCCCCGCCGCGGCGCGGATGGGGTGGGGTGTCGACGTCGGGTGGACGCTGTTGCGCCGCGAGGGTTTCCGGTTGGGCGTCATCGATGCCACCCCGATTCGCCACCTCGGCGAGGTCGGCACGGCATACGACAATGCGGCGGAGGAGGAGTTCCAAGCGCCCTACCTCGCGGCTGCCGGCGTCACCTCCGCGCAGTACCTCGCGGGGAATGCCGGCCCGACCTGGCGACCCTGGGCTCGACGACCCAGCTGGGTGCCCTGACCGGTTGCTACCGGGGCCGCTCGGACTTGGCGCGGTCGACCTCGCCGTCCGGATCCCAGGTCGGCCAGGCGAAGGGTTGGAGGCGCAGCATGGGACCGCGGGCGTGGTACTTCAGCGAAGGGGCCGCGATTCCACGAGACATGGCTCGCCACGCGTCCTGGATTTCGTCGTCAGACAGTCGCGCCCCGGCTGTCCAATGGTCCCCGGTGTCCATGGCCACGGCTCCTGCTGCCATAGCTTCAGCGGCCGCGCCCTGTCGGGCCTTCCGGGCAACCTGCTCGGGGCCTCGGTACTGGGCGTGCGCGATGTATAGGCCCCGACCGGCGGTGCCGACTCGGATCACCGAGTGGTTGCCTTGGCCCACGATGGCGAGGCCGTGGGAACGGAAGGCCACCTTCCCGGGGAACGCTTCGTCACAGTCGAACCAAACCCAACTGGCAGAAGTGAGATCTCCCGCGTTCTCGGGGACTAGATGATGCATCTCGGCGTGGATGATCCCCGCCCGCTGCGCGCGCAGGAAGCCGCCGACCGTTTCGCGTCGTGCGAAGAAGAACTCGTCGGCATCAAACGGCAAGATCCAGTCAGCGCCCGCCCGCCAGGCCGCGTGCGCCAGCCGGGTGATCTTCTGCCCCTGCATATGTGCTGGCTCTTCGTCGAGGGCCACGTGGACCCGATCGTCGCGCTGAGCCAGGCTGGTGAGCAGTTCTCGGGTGCCGTCCTGCGAGCGGTTGTCCGCGATGAGCACGTGGTCGATGCCCTGGCTGAAGAGATGACGGATCACTCGCTCAACGACGTCGCGCTCATCGCGAACAACCGCCACCGCCCAGATCTCGCCGGGCTGACGGCGCTTGCGCGGCAGGATGGGCAGCTGGATCCTGGCGTTGACTCGCCGCCGAGCCCGCCAGCGACGACCGCTGGAATGCCATCGGAGGACGGCTGTCAGCTGACCGACTTCGGCCCGGACCCGGTCAACGGATGCAGTCGACTTCACTGGGCCGCACCCGGAATCACCTCGGAGCTGTCATCGAGCTCGAGCGAACCCAGAGCGATGAGCTGCGCGAACTCGGTGCTACGGTGCGCGAGCTCACTGAAGGTGCCGGTCCCGGCGATCTTCCCGTTGTTGAGCAGGATGATCTGGTCAGCGTCTTTCACGGTCGACAACCGGTGGGCGATGACGATCGTCGTGATCTCCGACGGCAGGTCCGCGAGCGTTTCCGAAATCCGACGTTCGGTGGCGTTGTCGAGGGCTGAGGTCGCCTCATCGAGGACCAGCACCGAGGCGCCGCGGTAGAGGGCCCGCGCCAGTCCGAGGCGCTGCCGCTGGCCACCGGACAGGCGCACCCCTCGCTCCCCCACCGGAGTGTCCAGTCCCTGCGGCAGGGTGGCGACGAAGTCCTCCAGGTGCGCCAGGGAAATCGACCGTTCGAGCTTCGGCCAGTCGACATCGGTTCGGAGATGGTCGAAGGCGACGTTTTCGCACAGCGGCAGGTCCATGAGGTAGATGTCCTGCGGCACGAAGGCCAGGTTGTTCTGCCAGCGGCAGCGCTCTGAGATCGCGTCCACCCCGTCGACAGTGATTGCACCGCCGGTGGGCGTGTGCAGGCCCAAAATGAGTTTGGCGATGGTCGTCTTACCGGCTCCGCTTCCGCCGACGATCGCGACGCGAGAGCCCGGCTTCACGACAAAGGACACCTTATCAACGACCGGCGTATGACCATCATCAAAGGTGAAGGACACACCGTCGAAACGCAGTTCGTGTCGAAACTCCAATTGCCCTTCGCAGCCGCCCTTGGGCTCTGCTGTGGTGTAAGCCTTCTCGCGCTCAAGTTCCTCGAAGAGCAGGGTGCGGGCGGATTCGCCGGAGCGGATTTGGGTCACCGAACCGAGCAGTCTGGTCAGCGATGGAAGCATGCGGAAGGCGGCAGCTGCCATGACCGCCAAGGTCGCGACGAGTGCGTCGGGAGAACCCAGCGTCTGGGTGAACATGATGACTCCGCCGAGCCCCAAGATGAACAGGATCTCCAGCAGGTAGCGCGGTGCCTCGCCCAGAGTGGTGCTCACGCGCCCAGCGAGCACTCCACGGGTGGCTGCATCGCGATACCGAAACAGGTAGAACTCCTGGGCATGCCGGATCTTGATTTCCTCGATGCCGCCCAACGCCTGAGTCATGGATGCGTAAGCGATCGTGGCCGCGTGCATCTGGTCCTCACCGGCACGTTTGGCGCGGGGCCTGACGATCTTGGCGAATAGCACTCCGATCCCGCCGAAATACAGAACCAAGATGAGCGTGATGAGTGGAGACGTGAGAAATAGAGCACCGAGAATGGTGAGCATCGTGAAGCTCTCGACCACCAGGGTCATCGTGCCGCCGACCGTTGACATGTAGAACATCCCCACGGCATTGGAGATCGTCTGCAGCATGTCGGGCACGGATCGCTGGAGGAACACCGAATAGGGCGCATTGAGGAAGTAGCGCAACATCCGCGTGGATGTGGCCACCTGCTCTCGCCCGATGAAGCCGAGCATCCACCAGCGAAAGGCGAGCGAGAAGACGTCTTTGACGATGAAGCCCCCGAGGACTCCGCTCATCAGTGTGAGGACGAACGGGATCTTCGCTGGCTGCCCCAGGAGGCGGTGTAGCCACCCCAGCACGCCCTGCTCCATGTCCGCGCCAGACAAGATCTGGATGAGCGGGAAGAGCAGGGCGATGGCCGCGGTTTCGATGAGTGACACCACGAGTGAACCCACGGTGGCGATGCCGAGCTTGACACGTGCTCGACGCGAGAAGAGCTCGCCGTAGGGTGCCCACGCAGCTTTGAGCCGGGTCATACATGTCCTCCGGTCAGGGTGGCGCGTCCCCCAGCGCCAACGCCTCCACGGTAACGGGCGTCACGGCAGATCATGACATTCCAGACGTCCGAGCGAGCAGGTCCAGGGTGGCGCGGTCAAAGGCGTCCCTGGAGAATCGCTTCGCACCGACCATGGCTTCCCGGCTCAGGGCTGCCCAGCGCACCTCGTCGAGGGCCACCTCGCGCGTGGCCGCCAAGAGTTCGGGCAGAGTCGACCAGCGGATGCCATCAACGCCATGGCGGACCGAGTCGCGGGCGCCGGCCGTGTCCAGGACGATCGGCACCGCTCCCGCCGACATCGCCTCGACCGTCGACATCCCGAAGTGCTCCTGATTGCCAGGGTTGACCTCCGGATCAGACCCCAATCCGGTGGCATGCCAGTAGATCCGGGCCTCGTTCATGAATCGCACCAGGTCGGCGTGGTCCACCGCCTCGTGGAAGCGAACCGGCAGCCCTGCTGCGCGCTCTTTCAGCGCCTCCACCGCCGCCCGCGAGGGTCCCTCGTCGTGCACCGGGCCGACGAGGTCCAGAGTCCATCCATCCGCGTGCAGCTCCGTCAACGCGGCAAAGGCGTCGACCAGAACGTCCTGGCGTTTGAGCAGGGTGTCACCGACGTCGGCGACGAAACGGCCCACATTGAGGATCGACCGCCGACGAACAGTGTCAGGACGGCGCATGTCCTCGCAGGGAGGGAAGATCACGGCGTCGGCTTTGATCCCCCACCAACGGTGCAACCAGTCGGCAGTGAAGGTCGAGTTCGTGACGATCTGTTGGTAGCTGTCCGACAACACCACGCTCGTCCCTCCCAGCAGCCGACCGACACGGTCGGCCCGCGCCTCGACCCGTCGAGTGGACTCGGTCCACAACAGGTGAGCTGGGCGATGCGGGAACATGCACACGAAAATCCCTCGCGGAGAAGGGTTCTTGAGAGTGCTCTCGAAACCGACATTGACAAAGACATCGAAGTTCATCCGACGCACGTCGCGGTAGTCCTCCCAGTTCTGCAGCCGTCGCAGATAGGGGACGGGCACCTGGGCGCGATAGGCAGCCCGCAACGGCAGCGACCGTCCGCGCCGCATCGACAAGACAGCACAGCGCGAGAGGTCGAGGTTGTGGAATCTCGTCGCCTCGTCCAGAGAGTCCACGCCATCGGTCACGACCGTGACATCGGCGACACGGGACAGGGCGGCCGCGACCGCCAAGCCGTGCTTCTCGCCGCCTCCGCGCAGCTGCGGATTCGGCACGAGCACGGCAATGCGGCGTGGAACATCCGACGCCGCACGAGAAGGGTCCATCCCCACCACTCTCCCGTGTGAACTACACGTGAGTATGCCGTGGGGCTGGGTCGCGTCCGACGCGCGTCACCCAGCCCCACGGCATACCGAAAACCCTTGCGGGTCAGGCGAACTCAGGCCGGGACGACCTCGAACGCGACCTTGGCCTGCACCTCGGGGTGCAAGCGGACCAGCGCCGAGTACTCACCGACGGTCTTGATGTGGCCGGGGACCTCGATCTTGCGACGGTCGAGCTCCGGGCCACCAGCGGCCTTGACGGCGGCGGCGATGTCGCCACCGCTGACCGCGCCGAACAGGCGCCCGCCCTTGCCGGCCTTCGCGGCGACCTTGACGGACTTGCCCTCCAGGGCGGCCTTGACCGACTTGGCGTCGTCGAGCGACTTGATCTCGCGGGCCGCGCGGGCCTTGGTGATCGAGTCGACCTGCTTCTGGCCGCCGGCGGTCCACGCCGTGGCCAGCTTGCGGGGGAAGAGGTAGTTGCGGGCGTAACCGTCCTTGACGTCGACGACGTCACCGGCGGTGCCGAGACCGCTCACCTCGTGCGTGAGGATGACCTTCATCTCCAGTGCCTTCCTACGAAAGAGGGGTATGCCGGTCAGCGCGCCGACGACGAGTACGGCAACAGGGCCATCTCGCGGGCGTTCTTGACGGCGTTGGCGATGAGGCGCTGCTCCTGGACCGACACGCCGGTCACCCGACGAGCGCGGATCTTGCCGCGGTCGGAGATGAACTTGCGCAGCAGGTTGGCGTCCTTGTAGTCGATGTTCTCGACCTTGGCCATCTTCAGCGGGTTGGCCTTCTTCTTCGGCTTCCGCGGCGGGGGCTTGGGCATGTCGTGTGTCTCCTAAAGGTCAAAACTTTGTCGTGAAGTGTGGTGCCGTTGATCAGCGTCGAGCGAGCGGATCAGAACGGCGGCTCGTCGTAGGACGGCGCTCCGCCGCCCCACCCACCCTGGGTGGGACCACCCTGCGGGGCCCCGCCGTAGCCACCCTGACCACCCTGGCCGCCCATGCCACCGGGCTGGCCGTAGCCACCCTGCGGCGCGTGGCCACCACCGGCGGGACCGGTCGCCCACGGGTCGGACTCCTGCCCGGCATACCCGCCGGTCTGTCCGCCCTGGCCGCCGAAACCGCCGCCGGAGCCCTGACCACGCTGGGTGCGCGCGACCTTGGCCGTGGCGTACCGCAGCGAGGGGCCGACCTCGTCGACCTCCATCTCGATGACGGTGCGCTTCTCGCCTTCCTTGGTCTCATACGACCGGCTCTTGAGTCGGCCGGTGACGATGACCCGGGTGCCGCGCTGCAGCGACTCGGCGACATTCTCGGCCGCGTCCCGCCACACCGAGCAGCGCATGAACAGGGTTTCCCCGTCCTTCCACTCGTTGCTCTGGCGGTCGAACGCACGCGGCGTCGAGGCGACGGTGAAGTTGGCCACGGCCGCCCCGGACGGGGTGAACCGCAGCTCGGGGTCGCCGGTGACGTTCCCGACGATGGTGATGACGGTGTCGCCAGCCATGCGTGGACCTCTCGTTTCCTCAGCCGGTGCGTTCTCGGTGATCCGGTGGTGCTAGGTGATCGGGTGGTGCGATGCTCAGGCGCCGGGGCGCAGGAGCTTGGTGCGCAGGACCGACTCGTTGAGGTTGAGCTGACGGTCCAACTCGAGCGCGGTGGCCGGCTCGGCGCTCATGCGCACGACGGCGTAGATGCCTTCGGACTTCTTCTTGATGTCGTAGGCCAGGCGACGACGGCCCCAGATGTCGACGTTGTCGACGGAGCCTCCGTCCTTCTTCACAACCGACAGCAACTTGTCGAGCGAGGGCGCGACGGTGCGGTCGTCAAGCTCGGGGTCGAGGATGACCATGAGTTCGTACTGACGCATGCGGTGACCCACCTCCTTTGGTCTTCGGCGGTCACGGTCTTTCCGTGACAGGAGGGTGTGCATGTGTCTGCCTGCCGACACTCTGCCCGATCCGGGACACCCGGTAGGCGGGTTATCCACAGGTGGTGCGGCTTTGGGACCGCGCCGACGATCGGCGGTATGCCGGAGGCGAACCGTCCAAGGGTACGGCACCGGAGCACGGCATACCGAATCGCTTGCCGCTTCCTGCGCGACAGGCTGCGACTACTTGCTCAGCCACCGGCAGGTGAGGTGTGCCGACCACGGCTGGGCCACCCCGACTGGGGTGACTCGCACGGTCGGATCCTGGCCTGTCGCTGAGCACATCGCTCGGGCGTCGGACACGGTGGCCGGCCAGGATGGGCCCTCGGTGTTCCAGGTGTCACCGCGGAAATCGGCGACGACGCCCAGGAAGACTGACCCGGCGAGCAGGACTGCGGCCGCGCCCATCCAGCGGATCGTCCTGCGCCTCTCCCAGCAGCGTGCTGCCACGATGACCACCACTGGAAACCACAGGAATCCCGAGACGGTCGAGTATCGGGCCGAATCCGCGACCGTCCACCAGTTGCCGAGCGACAGCAGCGAGAGGTCCGCGAACGCAAGCGCCGCCATGAGGAAGGCCACCGACGCGGCCCCCAGCACCACGACGAGGTGGCCTTCGTCCCGTGTCAGGCCGACCCGTGGTCCGCGCTCAGGTCGGCTCGGGAACGGCTTTCCCCTCGTGGGCGGGTCCTCGCGAGTATCCCCAATATGAGGTTTGCCCCG
This sequence comes from Actinomycetales bacterium, assembly GCA_016710645.1. Taxonomy (GTDB): domain Bacteria; phylum Actinomycetota; class Actinomycetes; order Actinomycetales; family Dermatophilaceae; genus Phosphoribacter. The sequence goes on from JADJVI010000004.1 coordinate 20,602, forward strand.
GTGCTGTGGGGGCTACTGCGCGGTCGATGGGACTACGCCGACGACGGTGTGCTCGACCGCACCCACCTGCGCTTCTTCACGCGGTCAAGCATCGAATCGCTGTTCATCGACACCGGCTACGTGGTGGAACGCTGCGAGGGCATCAACAACGTGGTGCGGGTCTACCCGGACCGCTTCTCGGGGCACTTGCGCAAGCTGCGGCACCTGCTGGGGGACACCCAGTGGACGCAGTATGCCGTCGTCGCTCGGTCAGGTTGACCTGCCCCACCGTTGGCGTAGGCCAGCGACAGCGGCTGGCACCCTGAACCGGCGCAGGTACGGGTTATCCCCCGCCCACTGCTGCTCATAGAGGCGGGCATCCTCGGCCGCTTGCCCGCTGAATTCGCCACGCGACGACGACGTGCTCATCTCAGTCACAATGGGCACACCGTAGAGGTGATAGTTGCGGTGCCGTTGGCGATTAAAGACGTAGTCGTCGCCGTAGATGATCTTGAGATCCTCGGGGATGACGACCCACCGTTCGCGTTCGAAGAGCATCGCGCTGCCGAACCCCCAGGTGCGTGCGTAGGTGGGGACCAGGCGCGGTGGGCCGACCGGAGGCTGGCCAGTGCCGTCGATGTAGCAGGTCGGGTGCGGCCCGATCAGTCCCATGCCGGGCCGCGCCAGTGACAAGACGGTGCCGAGGAAGGTCGGCTCGATGCTGATGTCGTCGTTGCTCACGAACACGTAGCGGCCGGTGGCGACACTGACCCCGAGATTCCAGGCGGGGTTCACGAAGATGTTCTCGGGTTGATCCAGGACGCGCAGTTTCGGGTGCGCGAAGGCGACCCCTCGGGCCGAATTGTTGACGAGGACCACTTCACGCACCAGGGCGGTGTCAAGCCGTGGAAGCAACGGGTGGTAGTCCTTGGAGTAGGCGTTGGAAGGACTCGCGGGGGGTGAGGAAGCCGAGGGCTTGGCGGGGTCGTTCGTTGAGTTCTTCGGCGATGGCGGTCAGGTAGGGCTGGTGTGCCGGGATGGGTTCGCCTTTGGGGATGTACTCGCGGATCAGCCCGTTGGTGTTCTCGTTGCTGGGTCGCTGCCATGGGGAGTGGGGGTCGGCGAAGTAGACCTTCAGGTCGGTGGCCAGGGTGAGCGCGGCGTGTTGGGCCATCTCGCTGCCTTGGTCCCAGGTCAACGTTTTGCGCATCATCGCGGGGAGTTCGCGGCAGTGCTCGATGAGGGTGTCGGCCACGCCGGTCGAGTCTTTACCCTCGGGTAACGCCAGGATCGTGGTGAACCTGCTGGTGCGCTCCACCAGGGTGATTGCTGCGCTCGCGCCCTGCTTGCCGATGATCAGGTCGCCTTCCCAGTGCCCGGGGACTCGCCGGTCGGCCACGGCCGGGTCGCGCTCGTCAATGGAGATCATGCCGACGATCGGGGCGCCTCGTTGACCAGCCCCTTTCCGGGGCCGGCGGCGGGTCTGTTTGCGGCGTAAGAAGATCCCGTGCCGGGCGAGGTCACCGCGGGGCATGGCGTAAATGAACTGGTAGATCGCCTCGTGAGAAGCGGTGTGGCCCTCGGCCGGTGGGGAGCCCTTCATGAGCCCCACGGTGGCCTCGCGGGCCTCCAGATGCAACCGCCCCGCGATCTGACGCGGAGTACGAGAGTGCTTCAGATCGGCCAACACCCGAGCCCTCAACGCCGGGACCACGGCGACCTTCCGCGGCTGCGGACGGGAACGCCGACGCTGGGCTGCGACATCCGCGGTGACCATCCGATACCCGCGAGTCTTGGTGGAGTTCCGGGCCACCTCACGCGAGATGACCGACACGTCCCGATCGATCCCCGCCGCGATACGCCTCAACGCCCACCCAGCCTTCAGCCCGAGCGCGATCTCCACCCGATCCGCCGCGGTCAACCTCCGCCGAGTCCCAGCCACCAGCAACCTCCCCAGACCAAGCCCCTTCACCAGGGCGTTGCTTGGACGCTATGACACCGCCCAGGGGGTCCCGGCCGAAGGTCTCCAGCAGCGGAACCAATCGCGGCGACAGCTGCAGAGTGGGGATGACGACGCTGACCGCTCCTGCCGAGCTCATCGCTTCAGCATCGCGGTGGCCTTGTCGCGCATCCGAATGCGGATCGTGTTGGGCGCCCGGCGCGCCTTGTCGGCCATCACCGCGCGGCGTTGAGCGCGCTGAGCTGCCAGCTTGTCGGCATCCGGGATACGGCGCCCGTCCACGACCGCCTCGATGGCTTCCAGCAGCCGCGCGGCATACTCCTCGTGGCTCCAGATCGGGCAGTCGAGCAGAGATGCAAGCTTGGGATTGTCGTCGGCGATCTCGATCTCGCAGCCACACGCGCGGCCCTCAAGGACCGCTCGTTCGCCGCCACCTTGCAGTTCACAGGGGACGAAGACACCCCGGGCGTCGTTGTAGATCGCCGCGAGTTCCTCGTGGGTGCGCTGGTCGAGCACCTCGACCCCGTCGTCGCGCAGCGCCTGCTCGATCTCCGGGCGATGCACCCCGAGGTCGCCGATCGCCAAGCGCCGCCCAGCTCTGCCGATGAGTCGTTCCGGTCGCTTGAAGGGAGCGAGTCGACCGACGAAGACCCAGTCAAAGGTGCGTTCGACCATTGGTCGGCCGCGATCGTGCATCACCCTGGTGTCCACGCCGAAGGCCTGCACGGCATACGGGTGCTCGGTGACGAACTGGGCGTACCACGGTGTTTCGTAGAAGAGGACGTCGAAGCGCAGCATGCGTTTGCGGGGTGGCGGCGGGGTTGACCCGGCGATGAGCAGCCCCACAGGGGTGGCGTGGCCACGGAGAGCCCGATCCCCAGACTGAGCCGGCAGCCATAACCAATCGCTGCGTACCAGAACGAAATCGGCGTCGGGGATCTGCGCCTCGCGCTCCTTCCAGCCTTCCGCGTAGGGGTGCACGTTGAGCCACCGCACGTCATGACGTTGGGCGACAATCTCCATCGCTGCGGTGAAGCCGTCGTCAGCCTTGCCATAGGCCGACGAAGTCGGCGGCACGGCATGAGCGACATTGATGAGCATGGCGGCTCCCAGGCTGGCGTGACCAGGACATACTAGGACAGACAGTCGAGCACAGATCGTCCGCGGGGTCGGGCGAGTACCCAACATTCCGCAGCGGAGGAGCCTCAGGTGGAGAACCGTGTCGGAATCGTCATTCCGGTGTATAACACCGGAGACCCGCTCGCTGAGGCAGCTGATAGTGCATTGCAGAGCCTCGGGTCGCATCGCAACGTGGTGATTGTCGACGATGGATCGACCGACAAACGAACCAAACAAATTCTCATCGCCCTCGAACGCGGTGGATTCCGTGTCGTCAGGTTGCGCCACCGGGGTGTCGGGGCCGCACGCAACGCGGGGCTCGCTGTGATGGACGTGCCGTATGCCTGCGGACTGGATAGCGACGACATCATCACCCCAGACGCCCCCCGGATCGCGGCCGACATCCTCGACGCCCGAGCTGAGGTGGAATTGGTCACCGGATCGGGGATCGAATTCACGCATGATGGCGTCTACTCAGACCCCATCCCACCCCCGAACCCCAGTCGAATCAGCATGCGCAGAGGTTCGGTCATCGCCAATCCGTCGATGTTCCGGCTCGCGTCCTTTCGGGCGTGTGGTGGCTACCCCGAGGGCTTGTCGGTCGGCGAGGACTGGGTGCTCTGGATGCGACTGCTCAAAGACGGCGGTGAGGTGGCGGTGTCAGAGGCCACGTTCCTCCTGCGAAGGCTTCACCCCGGCCAGACAACTCGAAGCCATATCGATCCGCGCGACCGGGCTGAGGCTTGGAACATTGTGAGCCGCGAGAACTCTGACCTCGTGCTGGCCTATCCAGATGAAGTCATCGAGGACTTGACCAGGCTTAGGGCGCAGCTTGCCGCATATCAACACGCTTACCGTTATGCCGACCTAGCGAAGAGAGCCGTCAAAGCCTCTTTGGGACGGCTACGTCGAAACCCACGTCAATACTAGATCTGGTGAAGAAGCACCCGGGTCTCACAAGGAGCTAATGTGGAAGTCCGACCAAACGTCGATCGCGGTCATCCCTCGTGCCGCGCCGGAGACCGTGTTGCCCTCGGGGATTCAGTCCTGATCTTGAGTCTGTTTGCCTTGCTCATGATCACATACGGTTTCGAACTCTTTAATGTCAGCCTGAATGCTGACGAAGCCTATTGGGCAACCCTTTCAAGAGACACACTCTTTCGCGAGGCTGTCGCAGGGGGAAGGTGGGTCCTTGCACTAACGGTTCTATCCAGCCCCGTCGTTGTTGCCCCGGCCCTGGACTTGGCCGTCGGCCTCTCGGGAATGACTCTGGGTCTTTGGTGGATGACTAGACGTATCGGGGGTATGAGCCTGAGAGCTGCGTTTGCTACTCTTGCAGTGTCCGTGTGCCTGCCCTGGACGGCTTTGAACCTTGCGTTTGGGCTCAACGCCAAGGCTTTTGGGGTGGCCTTCGTCTCTCTTGCAGCTTACGGCCATCTACTACAGGAAATGTCGCATTGGAGTACAGCTGGTGCGGCATTCGCCGTTGCAGTCGCTTTTGGATCCTACGAAGCATTCGGCCTTGGGGCTTTGGCCGTCCTGGGCTTGTGCATCGTCCTTAATCCAACGACCAGAATGGCTACCCGAGCCGGACTCACCCTCGCTGGCGGGATCACGGCATCCGTGGCCATAACGGCAATTCTAAGGATTGTTTTTCGGGTCCCAGCGAATCCATATGTGAACGACGCAGTTCAGGGTTGGCGGAGGTTCATCTCCGAACCTTTCGACACATTGGTTGGCGCCCTCGGTCATGTGATTCAGTCTACCGGCCTCACAGGTTCGGTATTCGGGAGAAGTCTGCCGTGGCTGCCTCTCCTTGCTCTTGTGGTGGCCGTTGCGGTGTTACGTGCAGGCCTTCTATCAGGTCGATCGGGTAGTCGTGCGCTGTGGCTCCTAGGGCTGACCTTGGTGGTCACTGGCCCCCTTATCGGTGAACTCGCTGCTACAGACCTACCGCGTCGCGCCATGGTCTACCTGCCCGTCGTTTGCACTTGCCTGGCTGTCATTGCCTACCGTGCGTTCCCGTTTTCTATCGGCCTGACGCTAGCCAATCAATTCCGCGCCATCGCCGCATTGTGTGGCCTCTTAACATTCGGACTGGCGGCGCTCACGTCGGTTGCTCTCGAGAGCAGCGACCTAAGTGCATCCCGTGACCGTCATGTTGCTTTTCAAATCGACGAGCAGATCAAGCTCACCACGCCGGATCGTGGCTCGATTCCCCGTGCTGTCATTGTGATGGGATCCGAAGGTTGGCGACAGAACGATGCGTTCCCTGCCCGGGAACTCCTTGGATTGTCCGCGTTCAGCTCAACCCCCTGGTTCTCAGCGTCATACGGGGGGGGGGGGGGGGGGGGGGGGGGGGGGGGGGGGGGGGGGGGGGGCGGCGCCCCCGCGCCCCCCCGGGCGCCGGCCGGGCCCCCCCGGCCCCGGGGCCGCCCCCGGGCCGGGCCCGCCCGCGCCCGCGCCCCGCGGCCAGGCGCGGCCCCCCGGGGGGCCGCGGGCCGCGGGGGGGGCGCCGGGGGGGGGCGGGGGGGGGCCGGGGGGGCCGGGGCGGGCGCGCGGCGGCGGGCGGGGCGCGGGGCGGGGCGGCGGGGCCGGGGGCGGGCGCGGCGGGGGGGGGGGGGGGGGGGCGCGGGGGGGGGGGCCGGCGGGCGGGGGGCGGGGGGGGCGCGGGGCCCGGGGCGGCCTCAAACTTCAGGGTCTCGCCGTCAAAGCGCCTACGCCCCAGCAATATGATCGAGCAGTTGAGCTTCTGAGCCATATGCCGCGCTACCCAGAGTCTGGATGGGTCAAAGTCGAAGAGGATCTCGTGCTGGTGCGAATCGACGATTGCCCCACGCCGCAATGCACCGTTGCCTGGCCCTAGGGGATGTTCTTGAAGTCCCTCTACACCAACTTCACCAGGAGGGCATCGGGGGCTGCCGATACGGGACCGGCCAGCAGGTCGGTTTCCTCGGGCGCCGGGTCCTCCGGGTCCGCTGACCGGCGCCGCCAGGCCATCCGCCACACGGCCACGGCCAGCCAGATGACGGCAGCCACTCGGGCCAACAGGGTCACGAGGTACCACCCCGAGGGCAGGCCACGTTCCGGCATCGACACTCCGGCGAGGTAGAGCCACACCGCACCGAAGTGCAGCGCCTCAGCTCCGGCCCACCACAGGTGGTCCCGCCAGCGCAGACCAACGAGCGCGACGAATGGCACGAGCCAGAGTGACGCCTGCACCGGGAACGCCTTGCCCGTCACCAGCACGATGGCGAGCATGACGAGGGAAATCTCGGCCACCCCGGGGCGACGAGGAGCACCCAGCGCCAGAAAGGCCCCCGCCGCGATGGCCACCACCCAGCCAAACGCGGCCAACGCGGTCACCGCCACGGTCGGCAGTGGCGAGCCGGCCAATTGCGGCGCCACCCAAGGGGATCCGAAACCCGCCGACGCCTGGAACCACCCGACATAGGACTGCACCGCACCGGTCGGATTCCGCCACGCCACGAGGCCAAAGACCAACCCGAAAGTCACCAGCGCCGAGCCGACCACCACCCGAGCATCTGCCCAACGCCCGGCCCGCACCGCCACGAAACAGATGGCGATCAGCACGAGCACGGGATAGTGCACCGTCGAGATCGCCAGCCCGAGCCACACCCCTGCCCAGCGCAATCGGCCCTTCGACCACCCGCACAGCGCCGCTGCGGTGAAGGCCACCCCCACCAGATCCGGTGCCACCAGGGCGGCGAGCGCCACCACCGGCGACAGCGCAAGATGACTGGCGCGCAACGGCATACGGTCAAGCGCCGCAGCCGTCCACCACACCGTGAGCGCAAGACACAGCGCGAGCAACAGGGCCCATAACCCGAAGAACTGCCGCTCGCGGGTCTCCGGGGTTCCGTCGGGGATGACCCCTCCGGTCAGCGCGGACAATATCGCCAACAGCGGCGGCTGCTCGGGCGTGGGCGCATCAGGCCCCCCGGCGAGGAAGGCTCCGAGCCCCGCCCCGAGATTGGAGTTGCCGAAGGTCGCCGGCAGGTCCGAGAAGCACATGTGGAAGAACTGATCCGGCGAGCGCCAGCCCCCGTCGATGCAGTACCCGCGCAACCAGACGCTCAGCGCCATCGGCACGGTCGACACCGCGATGAGCAACGCCGCCGCGTGCCGCCACCCGCGGGCCAGCGGCACGGCATACCGGCCGAGCGGTCCCCCGATCACCCGGGATGCCGAGCGCGCGACGGGATCCTCCCGGGAGGGCACGACGATGCGGTCGGATGACGTCACGAGCGACAGGGTATGCCGGGCAGCTGGGTTCAGGAGGCGACGGGCCGCCCGGTCGCTAGGGGGCCGGGGCGGGTGCGGTCGCTGTGGACTGGCCGGGCGGAGTCGTCGGCTTGCCGCCGGGCTTGGTCGCCGTGGGCTGCGTCGTCGGTCCAACCGTCTTGGTCGGCGTCTGCGTGGGCGCCGGCACGGTCGGCTCGACCGTCGGAGCTGGCGGCGCTTGGGTCGGGTCGGTCGTCACGGCGGGGGCACTCGTCGCGGGCGCGGGAGGAGCGACGGTGCGGACCTTGTCGTCACCGATGCCAGCGCGCTTGGGGAAGTCGACCTTCTGCTCGCCGTCCAACGCGCCCTTCATGAAGTCGATCCAGATCGACAGCGGGAACGAGTTGCCGGAGAGCTCGTCCAGGCCACCAATCCCGGTCAGGGGCGCCGGCGTGCCGTTGACGTCCTTGTACATCGCCACCGAGGTCGCGAGTTGCGGCGTGTAGCCGCTGAACCACACCGACTTGCGCTCTTCCGAGGTGCCGGTCTTGCCGGCCGAGGGCCGCCCGATCTGCTGGGCCCGGGCTCCCGTGCCGCCGTTCGCGGTGACCGCCTGCATGGCGTCGATGACGTCGGCGGCGACATCCTTGCCGAAGGCGTCGACGACATTCGGCTGTGCGGTGAAGTCCACGTCGATGGCCGGCGAGGTCACCCGCTTGACCAGGTAAGGGGTCGCGCGGCGGCCTTCCGCGGCGATCGTCGCGTAGGCGTTCGCCACGTCATAGACCCGCGGGGAGGCATTGCCGAGCACGTTGGTGATCTCGGTGCCCAGACCCAGCGTGGAATCCGGTATGCCGGCCGCCACCGCCGCGTCGCGCGTCGCCTGGGCGCCGATCTTGGCGTTCAATCGCACGAATGCGGTGTTGATCGAGGATGCGGTCGCACGGCGGAGATCGACCGTGCCATAGGACCGGCCGCCCTCGTTCTCGATCCGGTCGATGCCCAAGGCCTTGTCACGCAGCGGGCTGCTGCCGTCGATCGTCGACTTGGTCGAGATGCCCTGCTGCAGGGCGGCGATCAGCGCGAACGGCTTGAAGGTCGAGCCGGCCGGGATCTTGGCGTCGGTGGCGGCCGAGAACTGGCGCTTCTGATAGTCCGCGCCGCCATACATCGCCACGACGGCACCGTCGCCCGGGCGGACGGCGACCAGACCGGCATACACGTCCGTCGCATTGGCCTTGGGGAAGTTCTTATCCACCGACGCGACCGCCGCGTCCTGGGCCTTCTTGTTGATCGTCGTCGTGATCCGCAGCCCGCCCCGATCGATGTCCTCGGAGCTGAGCTTGAGCTTGGTCGCGAGCTCCTGGCGCACGGCCGCGGCGAGGTAGCCCGTCGGCCCGGAGAGCGCGCGGGAGGGCGCCTTGGCCTGGATCTCGGGAAGCTTGGCGGCAGCGCGGTCGGCCGCGGAGAGCGCACCCATCGACACCATGCCGTCCATGACATAGGTCCAGCGGTTGGCGAGGTTGGTCTTTTGCTTCTCGCCGAGGGCCGGGTCGAACAGAGATGGAGCGTTCATGACGCTCGCAAGGACCGCTCCCTCGCTGACGTTGAGCGCGCTCGCATCCTTGTTGAAGTAGGCCTTCGCCGCCGCCTGGATGCCATACGCCCCGCGGCCGTAGTAGATGGTGTTGAGGTAGCCCTCGAGGATCTGGTCCTTGCTGAGGTCGCGGTCGATCTTGATGGCGATGATCATCTCGCGCAGCTTGCGGTCGATGGTGCGGTCCTGGGTGAGGAAGTAGTTCTTGACGTACTGCTGGGTGATCGTCGACCCACCGCCCTGCACGTCACTGCCCTTGAGCGCCTGCCAGATCGAGCGTCCGATGCCGCTGGGCGAGACGCCGCTGTTGCTGTAGAAGTCGCGGTCCTCAGCGGCGATGACCGCCTGCTGCACCGGCTTGGGCACGGACGCGAGCGGGATCGACTCGCGGTTGAGTTCGGCGATACGGGCCAGCTCGGTCTTGCCGTCGTCGTAGTAGACGATCGTCGTCTGTGCCTCGGCGAGGGCGTTGGCGTCCGGGATGTCGACCGCGAGGAAGGCGAAGACCGCGCCGATGAGGGCCAGGGTGAAGGCGGTCGCTGCGGTGATCCCCAGCCGCTTGAGCCACACCTTCCAGGGGGCGCGCAGCCACTCCCCGAAGCTGCGCCGCTGCCGCGTGGTCGGCCGGTTTCCGTTGCCGGCGCCGTTGCGCGTGCCGTTGCGGGTGCCGTTGCGAGTTCCGTTGGGAGAGCGGCGGTTTGGGGCCGATGGGGTCGCTCGCCTCGCAGCGCGTGATTCGGGCTGCTGCCCGCTCGAGGTGCTCACGTGGGTCCCGCTTTCGTATGCCGTCCGCTTCCGTCGTCGCCGTCAGTCCGGTCCCAGCCGGGCGAGCAGGACGGCAATCCAGTATGCGGTGCCCCTCCTGTGCCTGCCGAATCGCGTGAGGCGGGACCGCGCGAGGAACGCTGAGCGACGCATCGGCGCGCTGTATCCGTTAGATGTATCGCAGCGATATATCTAGTGCTACGCTTCGCGAGGTCGTCCCGCCCGGGGACCTGACGCGCGCAGGAGGTGCCAGCCATGTCACGACGAGCCGAGTTGCTCGACTTCGCGGTGCTGGGCCTGCTGCACGAGACGCCCATGCACGGCTACGAACTGCGCAAGCGGCTCAACACCGCGCTGGGTGCCTTCCGGGCGCTGTCCTACGGCTCGCTCTATCCGTGCCTGCGTGACCTCATGACCAAGGGCTGGATCCGCGAGTCGCAAGACGGCAGCGAGTCCACCCGCGGCAGCGCCCGCGCGCGGATCGTCTACGAGCTGACGGCCGACGGCAAGGAACGTTTCCAGACGATGGCGGACAAGGCGGGGCCGGCATCGTGGGGCGACGAGGAGTTCGACGTCCACTTCGCGTTCTTTGCGCGCACCCCGGCCGACGTGCGGCTGCGCATCCTCGAAGGCCGGCGATCCCGGCTTGAGGAGCGCCTGGCCAACATCCGCGAGGCCTCGGTGCGCAACCGCGAGCGCATGGACAGCTATACCGCGGCCCTGCAGCGGCACGGCGAAGAGTCCGCCGAACGCGAGGTCCGCTGGCTTGAGGAGCTCATCTCCATCGAGCGCCGCACCTCCGCAGGACCGCCCGGCGGGTGACCCCGCCCCGCGCGATACCGCACTTTCGCACCACCTTGCACACCCGGCATACCGGCGGGTTTGACAGCCCACCAGCACCAAACCAGGGGTATGCCGTCTCACCACCAGCAGGCGCGCGGCACCGAGCCGCGGCCGAGATATCCGAATACACAAGGAGAACCCTGATGGGATCTGTGCGCGTCGCCATCGTCGGCGTCGGCAACTGTGCCAGCTCGCTGGTGCAGGGCGTGGAGTACTACCGCAATGCCGACGCGGGATCGACCGTGCCCGGCCTCATGCACGTGCAGTTCGGGCCGTATCACGTGCGCGACGTGCAGTTCGTCGCAGCCTTCGACGTCGATGACAAGAAGGTCGGCAAGGACCTGTCCGAGGCGATCAACGCCTCCGAGAACAACACCATCAAGATCTGCGACGTGCCCACCCTCGGGATCGAGGTGCAGCGCGGGCACACCCTCGACGGCATGGGCAAGTACTACCGCTTGACCATCGACGAGTCGGCGGCCGAGCCGGTCGACATCGTCGCGGCGCTCAAGGAGTCCAAGGCCGACGTGCTGGTGTCCTACCTGCCGGTGGGGTCGGAAGAGGCTGACAAGTTCTACGCGCAGTGTGCGATCGACGCTGGCGTGGCCTTCGTCAACGCGCTGCCGGTGTTCATCGCCTCCGACCCGGAGTGGGCGGCGAAGTTCGAGAAGGCCGGCGTCCCGGTCATCGGTGACGACATCAAGAGCCAGGTCGGCGCGACGATCACCCACCGGGTCATGGCCAAGCTGTTCGAGGACCGCGGCGTCGTGCTCGACCGCACCTACCAGCTCAACGTCGGCGGCAACATGGACTTCAAGAACATGCTTGAGCGCGAGCGCCTGGAGTCCAAGAAGATCTCCAAGACCCAGTCGGTGACCTCCAACCTCACCGGTCCGCTCGGCGGCAAGATCGCCGACCGCAACGTGCACATCGGCCCGTCGGACTATGTCGCGTGGCTCGATGACCGCAAGTGGGCCTACGTCCGCCTGGAGGGTCGCGCGTTCGGTGACGTGCCGCTGAACCTGGAGTACAAGCTCGAGGTCTGGGACTCCCCCAACTCGGCCGGCATCATCATCGACGCCATTCGCGCGGCGAAGATCGCCAAGGACCGCGGCATTGGTGGCCCGCTCATCTCGGCCTCGTCCTACCTGATGAAGTCCCCGCCGGTGCAGCGCGAAGACACCGAGGGCCGGGTTCGTCTTGAGGCGTTCATCGCGGGGACCGAAGAACGCTGAATTTCTACTTCAAACGGATCACCAGGAGCGGGACCGACGCGAACGGCGTCGGTCCCGCTTCTGCCTATGGCCAGGTGAATGTCGTCGTCGCCGTCTCGTTGGTCGTGGTGTTCTCGCACTTGCCGGTGACCGTCGTCTGGTCCCCGTAGAAGACGTCGGTCCGCACTGTGGCATTCGTGTCGATCGTCACCGGGTCACCGATGGTGCCCGAGGGCGAGGTGAACGTGCACGTCACTGACGAGGCATCCCACAGGCTTGAGGTCACCGTGATGTAGCGACAGGTGTTGTCGATCGCGCACGGCGGATCCTGGACGCCACAGAGCAACCCGATGCAGCTCCCAGACGCCGACAGCCGGATCACTGGATCGGCCTTCGCCGGCGTCTTGAACGACATCGGCACCGCCGCCGCATCGCCGGCGATCGACTGGGCGGTGACCGCTATGGCCACCGTGGTGTCATAGCCGACATTGCGCACGGTGCACGACGCGTTGTCGGCTGAGAGCTTGCAGTTGGCTGCCGCGGCCCCGGACACCGCCACCGTCACTGGTCGCCCGTTGGTGACGAGCTTCCACGAGAACGTCACGTCGTATTTCCCGCGGGGTCCGCTCATCGATGGTTCCAAGGCGACGACCGGCTTGGTGGGTCCGTAGGGCTGGAAGACCGCGCTCTGCGCCGACCAGGCTGAGCAGGGACCGTTGAGCACGCACCCGCGGATCGACAACCGCTGCTCGGAGATGTCGCTGTTGCCGATGCTCCCGGAGTAGGAGCAGTCCGAGGAGGAACACGGGATCTGGCCACTGCCGCCCGCGGTCGAGGTCCACTCGACATAGGTCCACCTCAGGGCATGCGGTGCACCCAACGCGAACGACACCGCCATCTGCAGGTCAGCGGCCGGGGTCGAGACCGATGGCGCCCGCGGGGTCTCCGGCACACCGACCGCCTCGAACGACCGAGCGTCACTCATCGGCGACTCCACGCCACCGCCGTTGGTGGCGGTCACGGCATACCGACGCACCAGCCCGTCATAGGGCACGACATCGGAGGTGATCAGTGACCCGCCCGGCGAGACCGTGGCGATGCGCGTCATGGCGCCGTCCCCCACCGCGCGGAACACGGCATACGAGGACATCGGCGGACCGTTGGGGTCGGCGGGCTGCCACGAGATCTGGACCGTGGCGGTGTCATCCGACGGGCTCGGCGTCGAGAGCACGAGGTCGTTGACGACGACCCGCGACGGGGTGCCGACCGGCTGGGCCGTGCGCGAGGGGCCATAGGGTCCCCAGCCGGCCTCGTTGTGAGCCTGGACCCGGATGAGGTATTCGCTGTTGTTGTTGAGCCCGCTCACCGAGGTCGACGTGCCGCCGCCCGTCACCGGGTAAAGCCCTCCGGAAGACCCGCCGTCGATTGGCAGCAGCTGGACGTTGTAGCTGTCGACCGCGCTCCCGGCGTTGACCGGGGCGGTCCACGAGATCGCGAGCGTGCGGTCGCTGGGGGTCACTGCGCCGACCGACACGGCCTCGGGCGCGGTGTCGGGACGGGCCGCCCGAGAGGGCCCACCCGAGTCGGACCAGTCGACCGCATTGCGCGCGCGCACGGTGAAGAAGTAGTCGACGCCATTGGTCAGCCCGGTGATCGTGCACGGCGACGCCTCGCACGAGGCACTGCCTCCGGACCAGCCCACCTCGTAGCCAAGGATCGGCAAGCCGCCGTCGAAAGCCGGTGGCAGCCACGACACCCGCGCGCTGCCGCCCTGGATCCGGTCGGCGACGGCGTCAACTGACTGCGGCGGTGTGGGCCGGGCCCGCACCGACACCGTCACGGTGCCCGTCGAGATCCGGTCGGGGGCATCGCTGACGTCGACGGCGAACTGGGTCACCCCGGTCGCGTTCCGCGACGCGGTGACGGTGAGGATGCAGCCCTGCTGGCTGGCGGTCACACCGCCGTCGGTGACGACCCGCACCGCGACGATGTCGCAGTGCAGCGTCCCGAACGGGCTGTCGAGGTACTGCGCGAGGTTGACCACCTGGCTCTGCCCGGCATACAGGCCCTCGACCCGCGCCGGTCGCAGCACCGCCAAGGGTGGCGGAGGCGGCACTTCCACGCCGGCAGCCGCCGCGGCCGCCGCAGCCGGATCGGCCCGCAGGCTGGTGACCCGCACGCGCAGCGCGAACTTCTCGGCGGCGCCGGCGACCGAGACGAAGAACGACCCCTTCGCTCCGTGCAGCGCGTCGGCGGCGGCGGTCACGAGCACCTGCCGCCCGCCTTGCCCCTGCTGGCGCATCGTGACGTTGTCGATCGCGGCGTCCCATGTGGCGGAGTACTCCACCGACGCGGGGTCCAGCCCCTCGGGGAACCACGCCGAGCACAGCCGCGGGATGTCGATGGTGCGCCCCGGGGCGTCGGCGACGACGTTGATCTCCCACTGCGGGCAACGCAGCAGCGGCTGCAACGGCCCGACCTGCACGGGCACGACGAGGTATGCCGTGCGCGGCGCCTGATCGTCGGGTCCGGTCGAGTCGGTCACCTCGAGCATGATGGCGGCCGGGCCGACGTAACCACCGGAGGCCGTCAGCTGGAGTTCGGTGGCCGACACGGCCTTGACGGCGAGGCGGTCGGCGGGCGAGGCCGACAGCGTGTCGGGGGTGGTCAGGCGCACCGCCCGACCGCGTGGGTCGGTGATGTGGTCGGCCAAGGGGACGGTGATCGTCGCGTCCTTGTCCATGGTGATCGGCTTGCTGGCGATGACATAGGGCACGTCACTGCCGCTGGCCGGCACATAAATGAGGGCCATCGCCCGGCCGCCGTCGGCGTCTTCGACGATGTAGGGCACCGCCCGCGGATAGTCCGCGAAGCTCACCCGCACGCCATCCTTCTCGATGCTCGCGCCCTCACCGACCTCGACGACCTTGAGCGCGTTGTGATCGCCGTCGATATCGCGGTCGTTCTCCAGGACGTCGACGAGTGCACTGTTGGACGCCGTCGCGGCGGGGGCCGGACCGACCGTGGGCGCGCCACCGGCGCCACCAGCCCCGCCCGCGCCGGGCGCCCCGGCCGCAGCCGGTGCCGGTGCCACGCGGGCGACGTCATCGGCAGCGACCGGCGGGTTGTTGTAGCCCTTTCGGCCACGCACGGTCAGGGTGGTGCGGGACGGGTCGAAAAGCCCGCCGTTGATGCCGTAAACGAGGACCTTGGACGGGCCCTCCTCGGGCGCGGCCACCTTGAAGGACTGCTCGCCTTCGCGGGTGAACTGCGCGAGCACCTCGGGCGAGTTGGTCGTTGCCGGGTCTTCGACGACGACATCGGCATTGCGCGGGATGAGGTCGTTGGCGAGCACGTCGACGGTCACCTGGCGTCCGGGGGCGGCGGTGACGTCGTCGGGCATGGCCACCGGCGGCTGCGGCGACCCCGGCTGGACGACACCGATCCGGATCAGCCCCTCGCCGGACTTCCCGTAGCGGTCGGCCACGGCATACCGGAGCACCTCCGTGCCCGCCGACCCGGGGTAGGACTCGTAGCGGATCGTCGAGGCCCCGTATGCCGTGACCCGCCCGAGCTTGAGGTTGACCGGTCCGCCGGCTTCGCCGACGATCCCCGACACGAACGCGAGGTCGCCGTCCGGGTCGATGCCGCTGGTCGGCACGGTCAGGGTGATCGCCTCACCGGCGGTCACCGACGCCGAGAAGTTGCGCGCGGTCGGCGGCTGGTCGGGGGTCTGCGGGGTGGGCGGCGGCTTGACCGTCACGGTGACCCGGCCGGTCACCGAGCGCTCGGGCATCCCTTCGGGGTATGCCGCGTACTCCAAGGTGACGACTTTCTCGACCGTGATCGGGTCGGGGTCGGGCAGATAGCGCAGCACCTGGCCGCTGGCATAGACCTGGCCCTTGCCGACGACGACCTTGATGGTGCCGGGGGTGAATTTCAGCGGGACGCCGTCGGCCATCGAGTCGTTGTCCAGCGCCGGAATGGTGACGACGTCGCCCCAGCGCACGGTGGCCTGGTCATCGACGATGGTCGGCATGAGAGCGGCGGGCGGGGCGGGCTTCTGCACCACCGAGAGCTCGCCGGTGGCCGATCGGGTGCCGTCGTTGATCGTGTAGTTGACGACACCGCGGCGCTCGGTCTGGCCGACCTGCAGTGGGGCCAGCGCCTGGACGCGCAGCCAGCGACCCTGGACCACCCAGGCGCGCACCCAGGGCTCGGTCGTCGCGACCGACTGGATGACCAGGACGTCCGAGCGCGGGCTGTAGTCGTTGGCCAGCACGTCGGTGATGGCCGGCGACTGGTCGCGCACGGTCGCGGCGTCGGGTGCGGCCACCGGCGGGGCGTCGTCGGTCGGCGCCGGGAGGATGTCGACCCGGAACCGGCCGGCCCCGACCGCGGAGCCGACTTGCGCGGCATACGTGAGCAGGTGGCTGCCGGGAGCCGAGCCGGTGATGGTGACCACGCCGGTCTCGACGTTGGTGTCGATCATCAGCCCGGCCGGGCCGCGGACTTCGGCAGCCAGGCGCAGTCGCGCGGTGGGGTCGGTGGGGTCAGCTCCGGGCAGGTCGTTGCCGAGCGGCTGCAACTGCACCGGTTTGCCGACGACAGCGCGGATGACATCGGCCTGGGCGACCGGGGGCACCGGGCGGTCGGCGTCGCCGAGCACGATGACCGATGCCTTGGCCTCGGTGCTGCCGCCGCGTCCGTCCTCGACCTTGTACTTCACGTCGACGGGGCCGGGCTGGTTGGGCGCTGTGATCGCCAGGGCGCCACCGCCGTCGACCGATGCGGACTGATCGAGAGACTCGATGACGACCGGGTCGTTTTCGGCATCACGCCAGTCGGCCTTGACCCCGACCGACACGTGACCGCCGCGGATGACGGGGGTCTTGGCGGTCGCGATGGTGGCCTGGTTGGTGCGGACGTAGGGCGCCGTGTTGACGCTCTCGTCGACGATGGTGGCCGTCACGAGGGCAGTGGAGCGGCCCTCGGCGCCGGGCTGGCCGTTGTTGACGGTGTAGCTGAAGTGGACGACGTTGGCAATCGGCTTGTCCGGCACCGAGATCGAGATGTTCTGACCGTCGACCGACGGGCTCACCAGGATGCCGGGCACGTCGGGGGTCGACACATCGCCAGGCCCGATCGCGAGCACCGCACCCAGGCTGTCGCTGTCGTTGTCCAGGACGTGCAGGGTCGAGGTGCGCCCGGGTCGGACCTTGACGTCGTCGGGCTTGGCCTCCGGCGGCCGGCGCACGACCTCGTTGTCGAGCTGGTTGGGGTCGGGCTTGGTGTTGTCGTTGCCGCTCTTGGGCGGCGGGATGACCGAGGGCCAATCGTCGATCTTGATCGGGGCGTCGGAGTCGACATCCCAGACCGCGCCGGTGTCGAGGTCGTTGAGCGCGACCAGGCCGCGGTTGGTGCGCAGCCGCACCCCGTCCACCCGCACCCCCGGGGCCGGCGCCTCGATGACGACCGCCTCAGCCGGGTGCTCGGTGCACGAGCGCCCGTAGAACAGCTTGTCGGCACTCGCCCACGCGCCATGCACACAGCGCCCGATCCGCACCGGCGGGGCCACCCAGAGCTTGGCGCCGGTCGCCGCCCCGGGAAGCAGGATCTCGCCGGTCTGCGAGGGATCGGTGCCGAAGGGCAGCAGGCTCACCCCGCGCGGGGTCGCGATCGCGACCGCGTCACTGTCCGGTCCGGGCGCCTGCAGAGCCCCGTATGCCGTGGCCGCCTTCGCCCCGCCGGTGCCGGTCGCGGCCGCGCCGAGTTTCTGGGCCAGGTCGATGGGCGCACCCAGACCGTCGGCGCGGATCAGTCCGGTCGTCGGGTCGAAGATGACCCAGCGGTCCCCGACGACGGTGAGCTGGACGCTGGAGGCCGAGAAGCCCAGTTCCTTGACCTTGGCATCGGCGAAGCCACCACCGGCGAGCGGGCTGATGACCGCCAGCTGGCCGGAGGAGGCGGAGACGGCATACACCGTGCCGTCGACCGAGACCGCCACCGTCGCGCCGGCCCCGATGGTGGCCAGCGGCGGGCCGGTGCCGGCGACCTTGTCGAGGGTGGTGATCCCCATCGCGGGGTCGACCCGCTGGGCCCGCACCTTGCCGGTGGCCGGGTCGACGACCGCGAGGGTGCCGCCGCGCAGGTCGACGACGGCGGGGCCAGGGGCGACCGTGTTTGTCGAGTTGGCGGGGTTTGCGGTGTTGCCGGCGTCACCCGCGGGCTTGGCGGCGGCCGGGCTGGGCAGGGTGAGCACCGAAGAGTCGACGAGCTGCCCGGTGCGGACGTTGATCGGCGTGGCCTGGTTGGTCGCCTTGGTGACGCCGAGGACCGCGGCGCCGTCCTGCAGGATGTCTAGGCCGGTGTTCTCGGCGGCGGTGGCGGCCACCGCGGCGTCGAGCTGGCCGGCTGGCTTGTTGATCCGGCCGAACCTCGACTGGGCCGAGGTGGTCACCCAGACACCGCCGTCGTTGAGTTCGGTGCGGCTGACCGTCTCGCCCTCGGCTCGCGTCGCGAACCAGGTGAAAACGATCGCGAGGACCAGCAGCACGGCGGTCGACACTGTGCCGGTGCGCCGCGTGCGCGACTGGTTCGGCAGGCGCGACTGAGCGCGTGATTGCAGGCCCGGGCCTGAAGATGTCGTCATGACTGCTCCCCCCGAGCGGTCAGCTGGGCGGTTCGGGCTCGGGTGATCCGGGCGACCCGCCGGGCCTGGGCGGCCAGCCGAGCCAGGTCGGCCTTGCGAGTGGCGAGCACCGGCCGGGCCTGTTCGCGCAACGATCGGGTCGACCAAGCGGCCCTGATCCGGGTGCGCCGCCGCGTCTTCTGCCGCAATGTCTTTGCGGCAGAGTCGGATTGAGTCCAGTGCTCACGCGCCACCGAACGATCCGGCTGCACCGGGCCGAAGACCTGGGCGTCGGTTGCCTGGGCCAGCGGCACTAGCTTGGGGTCGATGGCGCGCGCCTGCTCTGGGCGAGTTCCATTGGGTGGCAACGGAATCCCGAGATCGCGGGCGTTGTCGACGAGCTCGGACCACGCTCCGGCCACCTGGTCCGCCCCGGTCGGGGCCTTGCGGCGCCGGGACCGACGCCGGCGCTTGGCCAGCAGCAGCACGGCATACCAGAGGGCGAGCACGGCAGCCGGGGGACCCACCCGGGTGAGCGTCCACTGCAGCCATCCGGGCCAGGTGGACGGGTCGAGGATCGACTTGCGGTTGTTGGTGGCCTTGTTGGCGGTGGCGTTCTGGGCCTGGTCGGGGCCCTGCAGGACGCTCGGCGGGTTGTTTGCGGCCGGCGGTGGCACGACCGCACCGGTCTTCTTCTCCTCGGTGCGGTTGTCCTGCTGGTTCGGCTTCTTGTTGCGGTCAGGCACGAGGAACTGCGGCAGGATCTCCTGCCAGGTCCCGTCGGCCTTTTCGACCTCGACCCAGGCGTGCACATCGCGGCCTTTGACCGTGCCGGTGCCATCAGGAATCGCGCCGACGACGACCCGGGCGGGCACGCCCAGCCGGGTGGCGACCAGGGCGAGGGTGGCGGCGTATTGCTCGTCGTTGCCGGCCAATTGCGCTGACTTGACGAAGCGGGTGATCCGCGCCAGCGAGTGGCCGGCCAGGAAGGTGTTCTGGTGGTCCTCGGCCGATCCGCCGTCGGTGTAGGCCCCCGTGCCACGCAACACCGACGCGACCGCGAGCAGCTTGCGCCAGGTGTCGCTCTCGCGGCCGCTCCACTGGTCGATCCGCGCGTCGAGGAAGGCCAGCGACTGACTGTTGGCGACGGCCGACGTGGTCGCGACGGTACTCGCATTGCTGCCGGCCAGCGCCAGGTCGGTCGGCAGCTCGGTCGCCACCGGATCGAGGTATGCCGTGAGCTCAAACCCGTCGCCGGGCAGCAGCCGCGCGGGCACCACGCCGGTGCCGGTCGTCGTGTTGTAGCGCAGATCGACAGCGAGCCCGCCGGCCCGGGGGCCGGTGAAGTCGACGGCGGACAGGGTGCCCGCGACCGGCAGCCACACGTCCTGCCAGCCGCCGTCGGGGATGGTCACGGCATACGAGGTGGGGTCGATCCCCGCGGGCGGGGTGACCCCGATGCGGCCGCCGACGCGTCGGAAGGAGGCTGTCGATGATCCCGCCGTGCCCGCGGCTGC
Organism: Actinomycetales bacterium; assembly: GCA_016710645.1. Classification (GTDB taxonomy): domain Bacteria; phylum Actinomycetota; class Actinomycetes; order Actinomycetales; family Dermatophilaceae; genus Phosphoribacter. Next base: position 40,472 of record JADJVI010000004.1, read on the forward strand.
TGCAGTGCCGACAGTGCCGGCAGCAGAAGCGGGTGCAGCGTTGCCCGCGCCCCAGACCGACCCGTCGTAGGTGTCGAGCACGGCGATCCGCATCGGAGTGCCGGCGGGCAGGCCGGTCACGGCATACAGCGGGCGGTCGTAGAGCTCGGCGGCGTTGGGCTCGGTGTAGCGGCGGTAGCCGGCCAGCGGGCTGGGGTATTGCGAGACGTCGAAGGGCGGTTCGAGCTGGGTGCGCCAGATGGTGCGCGCCGAGGCGTCGGCACCGGGCAGCCGCGGGCCGAGCACCAGGGCGGCGCCGGCCGCGAGCGCCAACAGCAGCGCCCCGGTGATGGCCCGGGTGCGAGCGCCGGAACCGTTCTGCAGGGCGGGTCGGCTGCGCGCGGCGCGGGCGGCGGCATACCCGACCGCGACGAGCGCGAACGCCGCCCCTTGCAACAGCACCGCCGCGGGCGCCAGGGTGCCGAGCAGGATCGACAGAACCAGCAGCGCGAGGGGCACGACGAGGGCGCGCACGGCTCCGACCCAGCGGCGCGCGACCCCGTATGCCGTCGCGCCGCCGACCAGGGTGAACAGCAACGGCAGGGCGACCAGCGGGCCTTGTGGGTCGACCGGCGGGAGGGTGGTGAGCAGGTCTTTCCAGCCAGCTACCGCGGTGCGGGCGAGCGTGGCCAGGCTGCGGCCGGACAGGCCTTCGCGCAGGGTGGCCAAACCCCCGATGGTGAAGTAGGCGATGGCCAGCAGCGCCGCGGTCACGACGCCGGGGAGCTTGAAGGTGGCCGTCACGTGGGCCGCCGCGAGGCCGCACAGCAATCCGACGAACGCCGCGATGATCCAGCTCAGACCGAAGTAGGTGGTCTGGAAGCCGACCGCGGCGAGGGCGACCAGCAGGCCGGTGCCGACCAGGTCGATGACCTGATGACGGGTGGGACGCAACCGCGAGAGCAGCTCGGCCGTTCGCGGCGTGGTCCGTGGGGAGAGGGTGGCCGTCGTCATGCGCCCGCCAATCCGGCCGACAGGACCGAGCGCAGGTTGCGTAGGGCATCGACGGTGAGCACAGTGACTGCTCCCGCGCGGCGGACCGAACGCTCGGCCAGCGGGTCGACGACGATCGCGACCGTGCGCACCTCGGGCGGGAACTGCGAGCCGACCCGCTGCAGCATCCCGAACTCGCGGTGCGGCCCGGTGACCACGAGGCACACCGAGGTGTCGGGCGCGAGCGCGGTGGCGGTGGTCGACATGTGCAGCAAGTCGGCGGGGCCGGCTTCGACCCGGGCCAGGGTGTCGAGAGTGCGCTGCGGGTGGGCCTTCGACACGGCATACGAGCCGGCGACGATCGTCACGTCCTGGTCGTCGCGGTGGCAGCGCATGCCGATCGACGCGGCGACCGAGATCGCGGTCTCCAGATCGCGCACCTCCGGGAGAGCGCCACCGGGCACCGGCAGGGTGCGGCCGGCGGTGATCTCGCGGATCTCGCGGGCGGCTTCGCTGCCGTCACGGTAGGACGCGGGGTCGTTGTCGACGAGCACGGTGATGTGCGAGCGGCGGGTGTCGAGGAACTGCCGCACCAAAAGTCGCCCGGCCTTGGCCGAGCTGCGCCAGTGGATATAGCGCCGGTCGTCGCCGGGTTGGTATTCGCGCAGCGCGTGGAAGGCCAGGTCGGACATCGACTGGTCCTCGGTGACCGATCCTTCGAGGTCGCGCAGCAGGCCCGCACCGAGGCTCTCGATGGCGACCGTGCGCGGGTGGACGAACAGCTCGGTGACCTCGGTCCACAACACGGTGCGCCGCACCAACCCGAACGGATCGCCCTGCACGGTGCGCGCCGGCCCGACCGGGATGACGCCGCGGCGATGGGTGGGGACGACGAAGAGTTCCTCGTGTTCCTTGCCCGAGCCCAGCGGCGGCAGCACGAACCGCGCCGCGCTCACGCCGATCGGCAGCTCGACCAGCAGCGGGAGGATCGGCACCGCGCCGGTGTTGCCGACGATGACCCGTCCGGTCGCGGGATCACCGACGGTGACCCGAGTGGGGTCGACCTCGGCGTCGATGCTCACTCGGGTGCGGCCGATCGCCAGCAGCACGCACGCAGCGAGCAGCACGAGGGTGGCGGCGCCGAGCATGAGCAGCTCGATCCAGCCATAGCGCGACCCGAGCCACCAGGCGACGACGCCGAGCGCGGCGACTCCCCAGCCCAGCGGCGAGACCCAGCTCAGCGCCCGGTGGATTGGCCGCCAGATCGGGCCCCAGCGCGGTTCGGTGCGCACGAAGACTTCCCGGGCGCGGTCGGACACCCGCTTCGGTATGCCGGTCAGTCGGGTCAGCGGGGTCGACTCGCGGCGAGAGTCGGCGCGGCGAGAGGTGCGACCGGCCTCGGCGCGGCGAGACGGCATACGGGAGCGCAGGCGACCCTGTCGCCCGCCACCCTGCTCCCCTGTCGTGCTCATCGCCCCGCGTGCCCCGTGCCTCAGGCCGAGCGGCGCAGCTCGGGCGGGGCGACCGCGGCGAGGATCTCGTCGATGACCCCGTCGATCGTCGTGCCGGAGAACTGCGCCTCGGCTTCTAGCAGCAGCCGGTGGCAGAGCACCGGGTGGGCGAGGGTCTTGATGTCATCGGGCACGACCGCGAGCCGGCCCTGCGAGGCGGCCCAGGTCTTGGCGCAGCGCACATAGGCCAGGGCGCCACGCATCGACAGGCCCAGGCGCAGCGCGGGGTGCGCGCGGGTGGCTTCGGCGAGGTGGATGACGTAGCCGAGCAGTGCCTCGTCGACGTGGATCTGGTCGGCGAGTTCGGCCATACCGGTGACCACCTGGGCGGTGACGACGGGCTCGACTGCGGCGGAACGGTCGCGGGTGGCGGCGTCGGCGATGACCCGCACGGCCGCGGCAAAGTCGGGGTAGCCGAGGCTGGTCTTCATGAGGAAGCGGTCGAGCTGTGCCTCGGGCAGGCGGTAGGTGCCGGCCTGCTCGATGGGGTTCTGGGTCGCGATGACCATGAACGGCTTGCCGGTGGAGTGCGGTATGCCGTCGACCGTGACCCGGCCTTCTTCCATGACCTCCAGCAGCGCGGCCTGGGTCTTGGGGCTAGCCCGGTTGATCTCGTCGGCCAGGACGATGGTCGCGAAGATGGGCCCAGGGTGGAACTCGAAGCGCCGGCTCTCCGGGTCGAAGATCGTCACGCCGGTGACGTCGGAGGGCAGCAGGTCGGGGGTGAACTGAATGCGCCCATGGGTACCCTGGACGCTCGCGGCCAGCGCCCGGGCCAGCTGGGTCTTGCCGGTGCCGGGCACGTCCTCCAGGAGCATGTGCCCCTCGGAGAGCAGGCAGGTGAGCACGAGTCGGGTGACGTGTTCCTTGCCGAGGATGGCCTTTTCGATGTTGCCGACGAGTGAGTCGAAGGTCTGCTTGAACCAGTCGACCTGCTCCTGAGCGACGCTCATCCTGCCCCCTGTGACCCCCGTGACGACCTGCCTTGTCCGGGAGACAGCCTAACCGCCGATTCGGACAGGGTGCTTCAACGCAGGATGGGAGCCACGGCCAGGGTGAACAGGGCGCCGGTGATGAGCGGGGGCCCGTAGGCGAATTCCGCGGTGCGCTCGGCCTTTCGGGTCAGCATGAGACCGGTGGCGACCAGGCCGCCAATGACGATCCCGGCCGCGAGACCCCAGAGCGCGAGCGGCCACGCGACCCAGCCGAGCAGCAGCCCGAGCAGGCCGGCCAGTTTGACGTCGCCGTAGCCCATTCCGGAGCCGATCATCGCCATGCCGAGGAAGACCCCGAAGGCGAGGACAGCGGCAATCCCGGCTCTTAGCAACGAATCCCAGCGTCCGGTGTGCCACGACGCGAGCGCCAGCAACAGGGCGAAGGCGGGATAGGCAGGCAGCTGTAGGCCGTCCGGCAGCCGGTGCACGTCGAGGTCGATCGCACTGCCCGTTGACCGTGCCCGAGTGCGCGCTGAACTGCTGCGTCCCGTCGGCGGCGTTGGCGTTGGCAAGCGGTGCGAGTTGCCCGACGGTCGTCGTGGGGTTGCACTTGGTGGCGTCGTTGGCGCAGTTATTGGCCAAGGCGAGCGAGGTGGCGTCAGCGCCGTTCTGCAATTGCCGGCGCTCCCACATGATGTTGCCGACGTCGACGCTCAGGGTGAGCATGCCGAGCACGACGCCGCCTGCCATGAGGATCGCGACAAGCGGAGCGACTGCCCCTCGGTCGCCGTGAGAAGTCAGCCGCCGCATTTCATGACCGCCGTTTCTTGCAGGGTGGTGGGCAGCAGGTCGGTTGAGCCGAAGATCGCGACGGCCGGCTGGAGGAGGAACCACTCGAACGCCACGGAGGTGGTGACCGTGGCGTTGGTGACCCCCGCAGTGCACAGGGTCGCCGTCGTCGTCATCCCGGTGACCGTGGGCGCCGAGGCTGCGGCCCGGGCTTGGACCTGGCCAAGGGTGAGCGTGGAGACCACGGCGGCGCGGGCGCCTTCGCGCGCCGCATTGGCCAGCTGGATCTCGGTGAAGAAGGCGCGCCCGAAGTCGACGATGCCCGCGACGATGAGCAGCAGGAGCGGGAAGACGATCGCGAATTCCACTGCGGCAGCGCCGAGTTCACGACGGCGCGATCGAGATCCGCCGCTCCCGGAGCGTGAGCGCACGCTAGATCGGTGGTGGTTTGGCACGAGGGATCCCGTCTGGGACGGCACGGCAGAGCCGAGCGAGATTCGCTGGGCAAGGGGACCGGGGTCCGGCGCTCCACGCGGGCGCTACCGCACCGCGTGGAGCGCCGATTCCCGGGTCAGGGCATGTTCTGGTCGACGAGGTTGAACGCCGCGAGGACCTTCTGGCCGATCGCGATCCCCACGTGGATGCGGTCAGGCAACGGACTGACCGTCAACTACGTCGAGACCTATACCCGCACCCGCTCGACGGCCGCCAACAACACCATCTTGCCGAGCTTCTTCGCCGAGACGATCACCGGCGCCGACACCACGTCAGTCTCCGCGTGCGCCCGCGCCGCCTGGGGTCCAGCCGGCCCGACGAGCTCCGACCCGCCGCCCTTCCCCGCCTCGCCAGGGCGCGCATGCCGGGAAACCCTCCGACCCGCCGCCTTCCCAGGCCTCGCCGGGGCGCGTATGCCGGGAAAGGCTCCGACCCGCCGGAAGACCCGGCCCAACACGCGCCGGTATGCCGCCAAACCCTCCGACCCGCCGAGAAGCTCGCCCCCGCATGCGCCGGTATGCGGCCAAACCCTCCGACTCGCGGACGAACCGGGCCCCGGCGCGTCCCGGATTAGACGGGGTTTGCGGCCCCCGAGTTTCCGCGCCGAACACCAACTATTTCATGGGCGAACCAACTTGCGATTAGCATACTTGTTCGATACAATGAGTCATGGCCGACACCCAGATCACCGAGCACGAGATCCAGGAGTTCATCTCCGACCTCGCACTGCTCGACGGCCACGGCCCGGGAGTCGAGGACACCACCCGAGTCCAGCTGATCACCGCCCTGGAATCCCTCAAAGCCGCCGCAGCGGCAGCCCAAGCCCGGATCAGCGTGACCTTCGCCCAATCCCAACGCGACACCCAACAAGCCGCCGGCATCCCCCGAGACAAGATCGGCGCCGGCATCGCCGAACAAGTCGCTCTCGCCCGCCGCGAGTCACCCACCCTCGGCTCCCGACACCTAGGCCTTGCGATGGCGCTCGTGACGGAGATGCCGCACACCCTGGCCGCCCTCACCACCGGCGAACTCTCCGAATGGCGCGCCACCCTCATCACCCGAGCCACCGCTGTCCCGCGTCAAGAATTTGGCAGGTTTTCGGGCTCGGGAAAGTTGGGTACCGCGGGGTCTGCCAGGCCGAGGTGGACCTCACGGGGACGGTTCCAGGCCAGGTGTTCGTGCGGCCTGACTTCGTTGAACTCGACCCGGAAGGCTTCGGCCTCGCGGATCAGGTCGAGGGCGTCGTCGATCTGTTCGCGGTACAGCCGCTCGTACTTCAACGATCCGAAGGCTCGCTCTCGCACGCCGTTCTGGCCAGGGGTCTTGACCCGGGTGCGAACATGACGCAGCTCGGGCCGCTTGCCGATGAAGCTCTCGAAGAGGAACGAACGGAACGGGCCGCCGTTGTCCGTGACCAGCGTGATGGGGACGATCTCACCGGTGTCGGGGTCGGTCAGGTACTCAATGAGCGAGTGCCCGCCCGGCAGCAACTGCTCGGCTTCAGCCAAGGCCAGCTCAACGGCCTCGATCGCGTCGTACCGGTTCGCGGTCGGGGACCAGTGCCAGCCGAACTCGTACTTCGACCAGTAATCCGCCACACCGGCTACCCGCCACGTGCCGCCCGTGGTGGTCTCGTACTCGGAGAAGTCGAACTGCCACACCATGTTCGGCCCGGTCGGGGGCGCCGCGAACGCGGCCTTCCTCGCGGCCGCGAGCTGACGGCGTTCTCGTTGATAGTCGGCCTTAAGAAGCAAGCCTTCTGCGGCCAGCACCCGCAGCACGGTCGACTGCGAGAGTCGGTGGCCGTCGTGGCGGGTCATCGCCCACACCTTCCGGTGGCCCCACGCCGGATACTTGTGCGCCCACTTCACCACCGCCTGACGGTGCCTGTCCCGGGCCGGCGTCGGCCACGGCCCCTTGCGCGGATGCCCAGCCTTGGCTTTGGCCTGCCAGCGTCGGTAGGTCCGTTCCGGGATGCCGACCAGACGAGTGAACCTCGTGGTCGGCATCCCGGCGTCGCGTCGGATTACCTCGAGGTCCGTGAAGGGCCCAACCGGCCCTCCGCGCTCTTCTTCCACACCCGGATCTCGACCGCCGCCTCACCCAAGGCACGGGTCAGGTCATCGATCTCAGCCTCGAGCTGGGCCTCGCGCGTCGACGGGCCAGTCCTCCCGGCGGTCAAGGCAGTCTTTCCAGCCTCGATGAACTCGGCCTTCCACCGCCCGATCGACTGCTCCGAAACCTTCTCCTTGCGGGCAGCCTCCGCGATCGAGACCTCCCCGGCAAGGATGCTCAACACGATCCGGGTCTTCTTCTCCGGCGGAATCACCGGCGGACGTCCCATCAGGCACCTCCCTGACTCAGGCGCCGATCATGCCCTCATAACCGGCCTGCCAGAAAGTCTGAAGCGGGACACGCCACCCTCACCCCAGAACACCGCCGCCACATCGACTCACGCCTGGCCGGACGACTAGCCGGACTGTCCGACAAACAAGTCGCCGCAGCCGCCAACGCCCTCGCCTACGAACTCGACCCCCGCTCCGTCGTGGAACGCCACGCCTACGCCCACAGCCAACGCCGCGTCTCCATCCGCCCCGCCCCCGACACGATGGCCTACCTCACCGCCCTCCTACCCGCCCACGAAGCCGTCGCCGTCTACGCCGCCCTCACCCACACCGCCGCCACCGCCCGATCCGACGGCGACCCCCGCAGCACCGACCACGTCAAAGCCGACACCCTCGTCGAACGCATCACCGGACAAACCCACGCCCACCAAGTGCCCATCGACATCGGCCTGGTCATGACCGACACCACCCTCACCGACACCGACCACACCCCCGCCATCCTCCAGGGCTACGGCCCCATCCCCGCAGCCCTCGCCCGAGACATCCTCCGCGACACCACCCGACCCGCTGGCAGCAGCCGCAGACGAACGCCATCGTCGGACGGTGCGAGCGATGGCCACCATCAAGCCGACGCTTACCGCGCCCGTCGGGTCTCCCAGCGAGCTGACCAACGCGACCCCGGCGCCCCTCACACCCAAGACTGCTCACCCAAGGACCACGACCAAGCCCGGCCACCCGAGCCTCACTCGGGAGGCTGCCCAACCGAGGGCCACGACCAATCGAGCACCGACCAGCGCGCCAACCCGCATGCCCACGCAGCGGCGAAGGCGAGCGGATGCGATCGACTACTCAACGCGACCCGTCCAGAGGCTGAGTTCGATTGCGCGCCGAGCGGGCTGGTCATCGATGTCTTCCAGCGGGCTGCACCCCGGTCAACCCAACAGCGCGACGACACCCGACAGCCGAGCGAGCGACAGCCGGGCGACCCGCACGCCGCAGAGCGATGGACCGGCCGCGACATCCACGCCGCCGCCGTTTGGATCCGCCGGCTCTACACCAACCCCCACACCGGCGTCATCACCGACGCCGACCGCAAACGCCGCTACTTCCCCCTGACTTGGCTCACGGATTCGGGTTTTGGAGACCGCTGAGCTGTTGACCTGCGGTTTTGCCTTGGCGCGGGGCGAAATTTGGGCACTAATGTCGGGATGTGTCTCCTCATGTGCGGACCGTGAAGACGGCCTCTGGGGCGGTGGCGGTTCAGATCGTGTACTCGAACCGGCGCGGTGTGCGGTCGTTGGAGCACATCGGATCGGCACATGACGAGGCCGGGGTGGAGTTGTTGAAAACCGTTGCGCGGCAACGCCTCGCAGCTGGTCAGGGAGAGCTGGACCTGGGCCTGGGGCCGTCGGCGGGTGGCCCGTTGCCGATCCTGGGTTCGCGGATGGCGGTCCTGGTTGACGCGCTCACCCATGCCTACCGGGTGCTGGGGTTCGATGCCGCGGCCGGTGGGGATGAGGTGTTCGCGCAGCTGGTCCTGGCTCGGATCATGGAGCCGACGTCCAAGCTCGATAGTGCCCGGGTCTTGGCCGAGGCCGGTGTGCCGGCGGCGTCGTACCCGACGCTGAAGCGGCACTTACCACGCTACGCCGATCCCGCGTGGCGGCAGCGCCTGTCCGCGGTGTGCGCGCGGCACGCTGGGCTGGGCCCGTCGAGCCTGGTGCTCTATGACGTGTCGACGCTCTACTTCGAAACCGACGAGGGCGACGGGTTCCGCGAGCCCGGCTTCTCCAAGGAACGGCGCCTGGAGCCACAGATCACCATCGGGTTGCTGGTCGACGCGGCGGGCTTCCCGCTGGCCGTCGAGGCGTTCGAGGGAAACCGGGCCGAGACCACGACGATGCTGCCGACGATCCGGGTGTTCATGACCGCTCACCGGCTCACTGACGTGGTCATCGTCGCCGACGCGGGTATGGTCTCCTCGGCCAACCAGCGCGCGATCGAGGCCGAGGGCTTGTCGTTCATCCTGGGCGCGAAGATCCCCGACATCCCCTACGTGGTCCGTGCCTGGCACGAAACCAATCCCGGGCGGGACATCCCCGACGGGCTGGTCCTGACTCAGCCGTGGCCGGCCACCCCCGGCGATCACCGTAAGGACCAGGTGATCCACTACCAGTACCGCGCCGACCGGGCGCGGCGCACCCTGCGCGGTATCGATCAACAGGTCGCCAAAGCCCAACGCGCGGTCGAGGGCAAGGCACCGGTGAAACGGAACCGGTTCATCACCATCACCGGCGGCGCCAAGAGCATCAACCGGACCCTGGAGACCAAGACCCGCACCCTGGCCGGCTGGAAAGGCTACGTCACCGACGTCGTCGACACCGACCCCGCGTTCGTGATCGGCGCCTACCACCAGCTGTGGCAGGTCGAGAAGTCATTCCGGATGTCCAAGCACGACCTGCAAGCCCGCCCGATCTTCCACCACAAACGCGAGTCGATACAAGCCCACCTCGCCGTCGTGTTCACCGCACTGGCGGTATCCCGCTGGATCGAGGCCGAAACCGGTTGGAGCATCAAGAAATTCGTGCGGACCACCCGCCGCTACCGCGAAGTCACCATCAAAGCCGGCGAGCACACCCTCACCGCAGCCGACCCCCTACCCGAGGACCTCGCCACCGCGATCAACACCATCCACACCCACCGACCAGCGCACTAAATTGAGCCAAGTCGGGGCCGGCTCTACACCAACCCCCACACCGGCGTCATCACCGACGCCGACCGCAAACGCCGCTACTTCCCCGAACACCTACGCCGCCTGATCATCGCCCGCGACCAATGGTGCCGCACCCCCTACTGCGGCGCCCCCATCAAACACATCGACCACGCCACCCGACACGCCAACGGCGGACCCACCACCCCCGACAACGCCCAAGGCCTCTGCGAACGCTGCAACCACACCAAAGAGACCCCCGGCTGGACCACCACCACCAACCACCTCCCCGACGACATCGTGGTCATCCTCACCACCACCCCCACCGGCACCACTCACCACACAACCGCACCCCCCTGGCACGCCGCCTGAGGCGCGAACCCGGCTCAGCCAGCGAGGGCGCAGACCGGGACCGACGTCGGGCTGATCTGACCGCTGCGCACGACCGAGACCACCGCGCACACCTGGCTGCCAGCGGTAGCCGCGACTTCTTTGGCTCGCGCACCGGTGACCGTCGTCGGCGCCGCCGCGATCGCCTCGGATGCCGTCGCTCCAAAGCCCACCCGATAGGTGTCCTTGGAGCTCGGCCCGTCATAGTTCCACGTGAAACGTACGACTCCGGGGGCGCCAACCGCTTGCACGGTCGGCGCCACGAACACCCCATCGCCGATCGCCGACCCGTCGGTGGTCGGCTTGAGCGTCTGCACAGCCGTCGGCGTCGCCACCGGATCCGACGCCCGCCCACCGCCCAGCACGCCGCTTGACACCATCCACCATCCGAGCGCTCCCACGAGCAACCCGGCCACAGCGAGGCCAACTCGCCGCCCCGACCCGCCCCGGCCAGACGCCAAAGCATCGGCGGACGGCATACCGGGGTCGACCTCGACTGGATCCCACCGAGTGAGTGGGGTGGGGTCGGCGGCGACATTGGGAGTCGCATGCGGAGCACTACCCGCGGCGGATAGCGACGGCGGCGGCGGCACGGTCGGCCACGCGTTGTCGGACCCGGGGGCCCCGGCGGCGGGGGCGTGCGGCACCGGCGGAGGCGGCACCGGCGGGAATCCCGGCGCGACCGGCGCCGGGACCGCCCCAGGAGCGGCGTATGCCGTCTGGCCAGGGACGGGCGTCGGCGCGACGGGCGCGACGGGGGCGCCGGGCGCGGACGGCATACCGGCCACTGGACCCTGGGCCTCGACCCGTTGCGGGCCCTTGATGTGGGTGTGCTGGTCGGTGTCGGCCTGGGTGCTCTCCCCGGACCCGGCAGCCGCGTCGGGGCCGAACAGCCGGGTGCGGCCGCGATCGTCGAGGACGAGCACCTGGGTGCGCGGCAGCCGGCACTCCTGCTCGATGGCCTGCAGGCCGTGGGCAAGTTCGAGGGCACTCTGCGGTCGCAGCGCCGGGTCCTTGGCCATGGTCTGCGCGAGCAGCCGCTCCAGCGAGGCGGGCACGTCGGGCCGCTTGGTCGGAGGGACCGGCTGGGTGCGGATCCGGGGCATGAGCGCGTATGCCGTGTTGTCGCCACCGGGCACCTCGAACGGGGAGCGCCCGACCAGCAGCTGCCACAGAGTGGCGCCGAGGGAGTAGATGTCGGAGCGTTCGTCGCCGTCGCTCTCGCCGTAAACGACCTCGGGGGCCGACCACGGGACCGATACGCCGATCTCCTCGCGCGCGCTGACCCCGTTGACGACTGCGTCGGCGCGGGTGCGCAGCCCCCGACCGGCGATGCCGAAGTCGGTAAGGCCCGGGGCGCCATAGGCGCTGACCAGGACGTTGGCCGGCTTGATGTCGCGGTGGATGACGTGGGCCTGGTGGGCGGTCTGGATCGCGCTGGCCAGCTGAATCCCGATCCGCAGCACGTCACCGAGCCCGAACCGCTCCGCCCTCGATCGCTGCGCGAGGTTGGGCGGGGGGTAGTACTTCATGACCAGGTATGGGCGGCCGTCGGCGGCGGTGCCGGCCCGGAAGACCTGGACGATATAGGGGTGGTCGCCGAGCGCGGCCATGGTGTCGGCCTCGGCAATGAACTCCGCCCGGATCTTGTCGCTCAGCGTGCCGGCCTTGAGCACCTTGACCGCGACCGGCATACGGGGGCTCTGTTGTTCGTAGAGGTAGACGTCGGCGTAGCCCCCCGACCCGAGCGGCTGGACGTAGACCAGACCCGGCAGCTGCGGCGCGCTGGACGCAGCGGCCTGCGCCATCAGCCGACCTCGAACGAGAAGGTGACCTCGTCGGCGAGTTCGACGAGGGTGCCGGGTTCGAGCACCTGCTGATCGTGTGCGACCAGACGCACCGGGCCGCGGCCGGGCAGGGTGACCGTCGTGCCATTAGTGGTGCCGAGGTCGCGGACGAGGACATGCCAGCCCTCCAGCAGCACCTCGAGGTGATTGCGGGAGACATCGCGCAGCGGGCTCGCGACCTTGACGACGTGCGGCCGCGACGCGACCGGGATGGCCGGGTCGACGGTCGGGGCGCGGCCCATGAGCACGCCGCGATCGAGCGTGACGACATCGCCGGTCGACAGCCTCAGCACGCCCAGCGCAGGCCGCGGTGTCGAGAACGGCTCCTGCGCCGGAACCTCGCGCCCGCACGTGCGACAGGTGCTCGCGTGCGGAGGGCTGACATGCCCGGCGGGGCAGAGCACGGCGAGCACCGAGACTGCGCTCACGATCGGTGCGGCACCGGCTTCGGCGAGGAGGGCAGATCGGTCGACCGTCGCGTCGAAGGCGTCCGGGTCCTCGACCACCGCACTCGGGTATGCCGTGCCCGTCACCTCCGCTGCCGGGGCCGGAGTTGGCGTGGCCGGATTTGACGCGGGGGGAATTGACGGGGCCGATGGTGCGGGAGCCAGTGGCGTCAGGGCGACCGGCGGCGACACCGGCGGCGGCGAGACGGGCGGCAGCGGGGCCGTTGGGATGGGAGGCGCCGGCGGGGCTGATGCTGACGGCAGTGGTGGCGGCTCAGGCGTGATGTGCGCGGGCGACTCCCCGACCACAGGCTCGCGCTCCAACTCTGGGTCGCGGCCTAGGTCGACGGCGGGACCCAAATCGACAGCCGGCCCGAGGTCGACCTGGCGGGTGAGACCCGCGACGCGCGGGGGCGGCAATTCTTCAGGAGAGAAGCTTGATTCCACCGTCCTAGACGACGTCTCGACGACCGGCGGTTCGGGCAGGCTCACCCACGAGTCCATGACTGGACTGGACTGCTCGACGAATGAATCGCCTTCTGTGGCAGGGGAATCCGCGCCATCCACGGTTCGTGAAACTGCACCGATCGCTGAATTTGCCTGTGCAGCAACGGTTTCCACTGACAGCGTGCGCTGCTCAGGCTCCTGAGCCACCGGAGTGGGCTTCGGCTGCACGTCTGGCTCCGGCGCAGTCTCCACCGGCACTGAAACCGTCGGAGCGACTGCCCCGGGGGTTGGCGCAGGTTGGGCTGCAGCTAGTGCTGGCGATTCCACAACGGGCGTCGTAGGAACAGGTTCCACGGCGGGGGAAGGGGCCGCAGGCGGGAGCGGGGCGGCATACGGGGTGAATTGACGGCCCACCGGTCGTGGAGGCGGACTGGGCACCCACCCGCCGACGCGACCGGCGGGGGCAGGTGGGGGCACCGACGGCGGTGGGGGCTTCGGGGCTTCGGGCGCAATGACCGGACGACTGGTGGCCCACGGCACGTGGTCGATGGGTGCCCGCTGCCCGGGGTCCGACGCCGACGGCGCCGACGGCTCCTTGGGATTGGGTGGCTCAGGTGAGCTCACCTCGAGCGCGACGGCGGCAGGCGCGACGGGGGCAGGCGCGACGGGGGCAGGCGCGACGGGGGCAGGCGCGACGGCGGAGATCGGAGGGAGGGTCGGAACGGGAGTCGATTCCATGCGAACGCTGTCCGGGACTGGGCTCGCCAGCACGTCCGGATGGACGGCCACTGCTGGAGGGACGGGGGCGGCTGGCCGAGCCGCAGCAACCGGAGCAACCGGAGCAACCGGAGCGGACGGCATACCGAGTCCGGGGACGAGCAGCACCGACTCCACGTCGTGGAGCAGCACCTGAGCCCAGTCACCCGGCGGCTGCGGGCGGATCTCCACGGTGCGGCCGGCGACGCTCGCCTCCGCGTGGGCCTGCTTGGCGACGACGATCCGCACCCCCGACCCGCCTTCCACCACAGCGGCCGCGGCACACGGGGGCGGCCCGCCGAACCGACCGAGCACCTGGAGCGCGTCGTCGAAACGACCACTGCCGACGGCGGCGCGCAGGTGCGGCAGGCGCGGGTCGCCAGGCGAGAGCTCGACCGCGATGGCGATGCCCGGGCCGGTGACCGCCTCCCACCCGCCAGGCAGGGCGGCGGTCAGCAGCTCAGGCTCAACAGACGAGGGCGGGGTCACGGCGTGCCTCGAGGCGTGGTGTCCTCGTCGACCTCCGCCGCGGGGTAGTCGGCCAACTCCACGACGATGACGGTGACGTTGTCGCGGCCGCCGTTGTCGACGGCGCGCTCGACGAGGGTTTGCGCGCAGGCTTGCGGGTCGAGGCCGGCGCCGAGGATCGCTTGGATCTCGTCGTCACCGACTTCGTTGGTCAGCCCGTCCGAGCAGACGACGAACCGTTCCCCCGGACACGGCGGGAACACCCAGGTGTCGACCGGCGGCAACGGCTCACGCCCCAACGACCGGGTGACGGTATGCCGCAATGGGTGCACTCGCGCCTCGGCGCCAGTGAGGAAACCGGCGTCGACGAGTTCCTGCACCTCGGAGTGGTCGACGGTCACCTGCGCAAGGGTGGCGTTGAGGTAGCGATAGACCCGCGAGTCGCCGAGATTGAGCACGGCCCAGTGCGGCGACCCGCCGACCGTGACGAGCGCGACGCCGGTCACCGTGGTGGCCATGCCGTTCTTGCTCGGGTCCTGCCCGGCGGCGGCGAGGATGCGCCAGTTGGCGGTCTCGATCTGCCGCACGAAGTCGGCGACCTTGAGTCCGTCGCGCCCGGCCAGCTCACCGAGGGTGTCGGCCGTGATCCGGCTCGCGATCTCGCCCGCGGCATGTCCGCCCATCCCGTCGGCGACGACATACACCCCCGCCTGTGCGAACGCGGAGTCCTCGTTGTGCTCGCGCACCCGCCCGACGTCCGTGGCCACGCCCACGTTGAGGGTCAAGCCAGCCGCCATCGCGCGTCCTCCCTGTCGCTCCCGCTACAACAGCAGAGGGTATGCCGTCCGGCCCAGTCCGCGCGCCCCAGTCGCCGTGCTCATGACCTTTCGAGATGAGCGAATCTGTGGCTTCACCGCCCGCGAAGCAGCAGATTGGCTCATGTCGGCTCTCCACAGTTTTGGTGTGGCTGATTGTGCGCCCTGGCGCAGAATCCGCCACACCAAAAATGGACATCCCAAGGGGAGCTCACGCTTGGCGGTCGGCCCACCACTGCAATAGGCGCTCAGCGGCCGCGTCCTTGCCGATCGGACCCTCATCCAGGCGCACGCTCAACAGGTACTTGTAGGCCTGCCCCAACACCGGCCCCGGCGCAATCCCCAACACCGCGGCGATCTCGTTGCCGTCCAGCTCGGGCCGCACCGCCGCCAACTCTTCCTCGACGGCCAGCCGGGCAATCCGCAGCTCCAGCTCGTCATAGGTGCGTGCCAACCGCGCCGCCTTGCGGGCATTCCGGGTCGTGCAGTCCGACCGGGTCAACAGGTGCAGCCGCTCCAGCAGCGGCCCGGCGTCGGTGACATAGCGCCGCACCGCCGAGTCGGTCCATTGCCCGGTGCCATAGCCGTGGAACCGCAGATGCAGCTCGACCAGCCGCGCGACCGCCTTGATCGTCTCCTTGTCGAAGCGCATCTCCCGCATCCTCTTGGCGACCATCCGCGCGCCCACCAGCTCGTGGTGGTGGAAGGACACGCCCCCGCCCGCCTCGAACCGCCGCGTCGCCGGCTTCCCGATGTCGTGCAGCAGGGCGGCCAAGCGCAGCACGAGATCCGGACGCTCCACGACCGGGTATGCCGTGTCGCCACCTCCCGCGCCAGCCTCACCACCACCGCCGACCCCACCGCCGACACCAGCGCTGACCCCACCAGCCGACGCGCGCAACCCAGCCCGCGACGCCGGGGTCGAGCCCTCCAGGGCGATGGCTTGCTCCAACACGGTGAGCGAGTGCTCGTAGACATCCTTGTGCCGGTGGTGCTCGTCGACCTCCAGCCGCAACGCCGACAGCTCCGGCAGGAACACATCGGACAGCCCGGTGTCGACCAGCAGGGTCAAGCCCTGCCGAGGGTCCGGTGCCAACAGCAGTTTGGTGAACTCGTCCCGCACCCGCTCGGCCGACACCATGGCGAGCGTCGAGGCGCGAGCCGACATCGCGGCATACACCTCAGGCGCGACGACGAACCCGAGTTGCGCCGCGAACCGAGCCGCCCGCATCATCCGCAGCGGATCGTCGGCGAAGGATTCCTCGGGGGTGGCCGGCGTCCGTAACCGGCCGGCGGCCAGATCGGCCAGCCCCCCGTGCAGGTCGACGAACTCCAGCGAGGGCAGCCGTAGCGCCATAGCGTTGACGGTGAAGTCCCGGCGCACCAGGTCATCGGCCAGCGAAGATCCAAAGGCCACGACCGGCTTGCGGGTCGAGCGGTCGTAGACATCGGTGCGGTAGGTCGTGATCTCGATCTGAGCGTCGCCCTTGCGCAGCCCGATGGTCCCGAACGCCCGGCCGATCTCCCAGTGCGCGTCCGCCCACCCCCGAATCACCGCCAGAGTGGCATCCGGCGAGGCATCGGTCGTGAAGTCGAGGTCGGGCGAGGTGCGGCCGATGAAGGCATCACGCACGGGGCCACCGACCAGAGCCAGCTCGTGACCGGCGGCAGCAAACCGCTCGCCGAGCTCGCGCAACAACGGCAACGCCGGAGCCAGGGTCGCCACCGCAGCCCGCAACAGCGCCGGATCAACCGCCCCGGCAGCGTCGCGGGAGCCGCCTGACATACCCGGATCTGCACCCACACCACCGCCGGAAGCCATAACGGCCAAGGTTACCGACCGGTTGCCCGGGTGCGCGTCACAGCCGGCCCGATTGGACCCGCTCGTTAGAGTGGAAGGATGAACGCCGCCCATGCCACCCCCTCCCCAGGCAGGTACCTGCCCTGGGTCGAGGAGCGGTCGGCGGGCGGCGTCGTCGTCGACATCCACGAGGGCGCGGCTCGCACCGCGGTCATCGCGCGCCGCAACCGCGCCGGGCGCATCGAGTGGTGCTTGCCCAAGGGTCACATCGAGCCCGGCGAGTCGCTGCCCGAGACCGCGGTCCGCGAGGTCGCCGAGGAGACCGGCATCACCGGGCGAGTGCTGGCCGAGCTGGGCACCATCGACTATTGGTTCGCGGCGGGCGACAAGCGGGTGCACAAGTTCGTCCACCACTACCTGCTCGAAGCGACCGGCGGCGAACTCACCATCGACAACGACCCCGACCAGGAAGCCATCGACGTCGCCTGGTTCCCGCTCCAGCAGGTCCACCAGCACCTGACCTTCCCCAACGAGCGGCGCATCGCCAAGGTGGCCTGGGAGCGTCTAGCGGGCACCGCGTGACCTCCCCGGCGGGCTTCCGGCGCGCGCGGCTCCGGCGAGCTGCCACGGTCCTCGTCGCTGCGCTCGCCGCGTCCCTCACTGTCCTCGGTGCCCCACCAGCCAGCGCCGGTATGCCGTCTCCGCTCACCTCCGCGCCCGGCTCCGCGCCCGCACTGCCGACGGCCAACCTGCCCACGGCCAACCTGCCCGCCGACCTCACCCTCACCGCTGTCACCCCGCCGGTCGCGACCGCCACCGCGGGCGTGACCGTGACAGGCACCATCCGCTCGACCACGGGCGCCAGCTATGTCGACCCGGAGATCCGGATCATCCGCCCTCGACCGGGCATCCTCACCCGAGCCGATGTCACCGCCTGGGCCGCCGACACCACCCCCGTCAGCACCGGCACCGAACTCGCCCGCGCCACCATCTCCGCCCACGTCGGACCGGACACCCCCGCGACCTACTCGATGACGCTCACCCCCGCGGCGCTACGCCTGAGCCGCACCAGCGGGGTGGTGCCCATCGACATCCAGCTCGTCACCAGCGTCGGCGTGCAGGCCTCAGTGCACACCTTCGTCGGCTGGCAGCGCGCCCCCGAAGCCACCGCGCTCTCGGTCACCTGGCTCATGCCGCTCACCCTCGACGCCGACCCGGCGCTGCACTCCTCGACCCCGAGCACCCGCGCGGCGGCCTGGACCGCGGCCGTCGGTGCCGAGTCGCGGATCACCCGGCTGCTCACCGCCACCGCGACAACCCCGATCGGGTATGCCGTCGACCCCGCCTTGCTGGGCCCCCCGGGCCCGTCATCGGCTGGTGCGACCAGCTCGGCGGCCTCGATCATTGACGCCGCCCGGGCAAGGGTCACGAACGCCCTTGCTGCCCAACAAAATACGATCGTCGGAGCTGACGAGATCGCGGCCCGGCGCAGCCTGGCCACCGCCCTCTCCACTGCCGCCGCCACCCACCCGATCTGGGCCTTGCCGCAGGACGACCTCGACCTCGGGGCGCTCTTCGATTCCGGCGTCGACCTGCGCAACCCGGCCGTCGCCGCGTGGCTGCACGATCTCACTGCTCCGGCGCCGTTGCTCACCGCGGTGACCCAATCCGGCACCGGGTCGGCCAGCGCCCTCACCCATGTCGCTTGGCCCGCGGACGGGCGGCTTCCGGTCGGCCGCGAGGAGGCCGTGCACACGGCATACGGGCAATGGGGGCCGGACGTGCTGCTGGTGAGCACCGAGGCGACCAATGTCGATCCCGACGTGACCCCGCAGGCCGCCGCTCGCACGCCGCTGGGGCAGCCGGTGCTGCGTTACGACGACGTGCTCGCCGCGATCGCGAGCCGGGTGCGCAGCCCGGCTGACGTGGGGCTGGCCGGGCAGGAGTTCCTCGCCCAGACCGCGACCCTGTGGGCGCAGGCACCGCAGCGCGACCGCTCACTGCTGGTCGTGCTCCCCCGCGACTTCGACACCGACCCGGCGGCGTTCGCGGCCTTCCGACAACTCACCGACGCCTCGCCGTGGGCTGCAGCGGGTCGGCTCGGCGATGCCCTCGATGCGTCGCGGGCGGCCAATGCCGACTTCGTCGATCCGGTGCTCGCCGTAGGTTCGGCGCCTGGCTCAGCGCCTGGCTCGGCCTCTGGCTCCTCCTCTGGCTCGGTCCTCGACGCAGCCCTCGCGACAAGGCTGGCCAACGACCGGGGCACCCTCGCGACCTACCTCGCCCTCAGCTCGTCACCCTCCAGCGCGATGAGCCGTTGGGCGGACCTCGTCGACGCCCTTGCCGGACTGCGCTGGCGCAGCCAACCCGCCGCGCACGCCGCCCTGGTCGCCGACCTCGACCGAGGCATTGCCGGCCTTGAGGGTGGCCTGGTCATCGCCGAGCAGACGACGAACTTCCTCGCCGACGAGGGCGTCTTGTTGGTGACCGTCGTCAACGATCTCGACGTCGGCGTCGACGATGTCCGGGTCAACCTCGCCCCCACCAACCCCCGGATGTACGTCGTCGAACCCGCTGCTCCCCTGCACATCGGCGCGCACAGCAAAGCGACCGCTCGGGTGCGCCTCGCCGCCGCAGCGCAAGGGCTGGTCCCCATCGACGCCTGGCTCACCTCGGCCGACGGGGGCCGGGTCAGTGCGACCACTCGCATCACCGTCCGTGCAGCTCCCCCCGGGGTGTGGCTCTACGTCGTGGGCGGAGTCATCGTCGGGGGACTGGTCATCGTTGGCGCGGTGCAGGCCCTGACCAAGCCGCGTCGCGAGGTGCCCGGGATCGACCTCGACCCCATCCAACCCACTCCGGAAGACCCGGTGTCGGCGCCGATCAAGCACCCCAATTCCGCCCTGGGCCGACCCCAGACCCCTGCGAGCCACCCGGCGTCCGGCCCGCCCGACGCTTAGGATGGCAAGGCGCGTGGTCGGCCCGGGCGGCGACCGCGCACGTCGGTGCGACGGCATACCTGGAGGGAGGCACCGTGTCGGGTCTGGGGCCGGGGAGCCTGCTGGCGGACCAGCGGTATGCCGTCCGCGAGCGCCTCTCGACCACGGCGGCCTGGGAGCGCTGGGACGCCCATGACACCACCCTCGACCGGTCGGTCGTCGCGTTCACCTTCGCGGCGACGGCGCCCGCCGCGGCCGCAGCCATCGACGTCGCGCGGCGGGCGGCCGGCCTGGAAGACCCGCGCCTGCTGCGCATCCTCGATGTCGTCGTCCAGGATGACCTCGCCGCCATCATCGAGGAACCGCTGCCCGATGCCCGCTCGCTGACCCAGGTCATCCACGACGGCCCGCTGCCATCCGAAGAGGCCCGCCGTATCGTCGGTGAGGCCGCCACCGCTCTCGCATCCGCCGAGGCCCGGGGTCTGCATCATCACCTGCTGTCATCCGACACGATCCGGGTGTTGCCCGACGGCGGAGTCAAGGTTCGCGGTCTGTCCTACGAAGCGGCCCTGGCCGGCATCGACATCGACGACGGCGAGGAGGGCAACCGCCGCGACGCGCACGGTTTGATCGCCTCCCTGTATGCCGCGCTGGCAGCCCGCTGGCCGCTGACCTCTCCCGCGGTCGACCTCGATGCGGCCCCACGGGTTGCCGATCGCATCGTCGCCCCCGGTGAGATCGAAGCCGGCATCGACGCCGAGCTCGACGACCTGTGCCTGGCGGGCCTCACCGACGGGGGTGGTCCGGCCCCGCAGACTCCAGCACAAGTGGTCACCGCGTTGCGTCCGTGGTCGCCTACTCCGGTCATCGATCTCGCGGTGGTCCGTCCGGGGGCCCAGTCCCTCGGCGCCGTCGCCGAAGACGATCTGCCTCCGGCCACCCAAGCCCCCGAGGGCGCGGCAGCAACGGCGGCGCTGCCAGTCGTGACGCCGGTCGTCGCGCCTGCCGTCGCTCGCCCAGAGACCAGCGGCGTTGAGAGCAGCGGCGCGGCGGTGAGCGGCACGGCATACCCGACTCGCCAATCACCCCGCGAGGTGGCCGCCGCAGCCGAGCCGGCCGCAGACCCGCCGGGCGCGTGGGAGGCCTACCTCGACGACCTCCAGGAGACCCCGATCAGCGAAGTGCTCGCCGAGCGGGGTGAGTACTACTCGCCATCGACGCAGTTCGGAGCCGGCAGTGAAGGCCGGCAGGAACGCAAGCTCGCGCTGATCATCGTCGGGGCGCTCGTGGGGCTGCTCGCAATCCTCGGCTACTGCGGGGCGCCACGGCTGTCTCCGTCCGATCTCGGGCTGGTGGCCCCGTCGCGCACCGTTATGGCCACCGCCAAGCCGACCTCAGCCGGTGCCGGCGCAACGGGTGGGACGGGCGCCGCCTCGGGCACCGAGGCTCCGCTCGCGGCCGTGGCGATCATTGGCGGCGCGGGTTACGAGCCGCAGAACGGCGGCCAGGTCGCCAACAAGACCGCGCCCCGGGCCTATGACGGCGACCTCACGACACTCTGGCAGAGCAACAAGTGGTATGCCACGGAGAAGTTCGGCGGCCTCGGCATCCCCGGCACCGGCCTCATCCTCGACCTGGGCCAGAACACCCCGGTGCGCCAGGTCAAGGTCACTCTCCCGGTGCCGCAGGACATCACCGTCTACGTTGCGGGCAATGCCACGGTCGATGGTGCGACCGCCATCGGTAGCAAGGTCGCAGCCTCCGGCGAGGTGGTCTTCGACGCGCCGACGGCTATCGACGGCGACCTCGTCATCGTCTACGTCACCAAGCTCGGCCCCGACACCACCGGACGGTTCCGGGCCATGGTGTCGGAGGTCCAGGTCCTGCGGTGACCTCACCGGCCCAAGGGAAGGGACTCCCGTGACCGGCGATCCCGCGCCCTCAGATTTGCCGGCCGATGTGGCCGATGTGGCCGATGTCGACGGTTCAGGCGACGTCGAGGCTGCCGTCCAGAGCCACACTGATCGCTCGGGTCATCTCGACGTCGTCGACATCTTCGACGTGCGCTCACGGGTTGACTCCGATCTCGATCTGGTCGACGAGTTGGGGCTCACCGACAGCGATCAGGGTGACCCTGCCTCAGGCAGCGACGGGGGAGCACCGATCGTGGCACTGCGCCGCGGCGCACGGAACGTTGACCCGGGCGTCTTTCGTCGTCGGCGTGCCCTCGCCGCGCTCGGCGCCGCAGCCGGGGTGGTCGTGCTGGTCGTCGGCGGCGCCACCGTGGTCCGGTCGGTGTTCGGCTCCACCTCAGGTCCGGCCACCCAGGGGGTGTCGACCCTGCCCTACACGTCTGCCGCGGCGCCGTTGACCTCGCGGCTGCATGTCGAGTCGAGTTCCCGCGCATATACCCGGGCCAACGTTGCGACCCTGGCCCAGGACGTCCTCGAAACGCCGGGCACGGCATACCCCTTTGCGCCCGACTCGCCGGACGCGCTGTCGGTGACCACCGCGAGCGGCCTCAGCGGGTGCCTCTTCACGCTCGGGGAGCTCGACGCCAACCGCATCGCCGTGGACCTGGCGACCTATGAAGGGGCGCCGGCTGCGATCGTCGTCGTCATCGACGGCGGACTCAAGCAGGTGTATGCCGTGGAACGCACCTGCACCAAGGGCAACCCGCACACCCTCGCCGGCCCCTTCCCCATGACCTGACCCCTCCGCCCTCTCCCCCAGTTTTGGTGTGTCGAAAATGGCGCCCAGGCGCTGGTTGCGCCACACCAAAACTCGTCGGAGCGGAACAGGGCCGACTCCGACATGGTTGAGGCCCACGAGACGACTCGTCATATCGACATTTGCTAATATGAACACCCCCGCACTCACGACCCGGAGAGCTCGAATGACCGCACACCCCGCAGCCACCCCCGAGACTGCCGCAACCGGCGACGCCGACCCCGAGGTGCGGGAGGTCATCATCATCGGGTCCGGACCCGCCGGCTACACCGCAGCGGTGTATGCCGCCCGCGCCGGCCTGCGCCCCCTGCTCTTCGAAGGCTCGGTCACCGCCGGCGGGGCGCTGATGAACACGACCGACGTCGAGAACTTCCCCGGCTTCCGCGACGGCATCATGGGGCCCGACCTCATGGAGGCGATGCGGGCCCAGGCCGAGCGTTTCGGCACCGAATTCATCACCGACGACGTCGTCTCGGTCTCGCTGGACGGGCCGGTGAAGTCGGTCACCGACGGTGACAACAAGTCCTACGCCGCCCGGGCCGTCATCCTCGCGATGGGCTCGGCATACCGGGAGCTCGGACTTCCCGACGAGAAGCGGCTGTCCGGCCATGGCGTCTCGTGGTGCGCGACCTGCGACGGGTTCTTCTTCCGCGACCAAGACATCGCGGTCGTCGGCGGTGGCGACTCGGCGGTCGAGGAGGCCACCTTCCTCACCAAGTTCGCCCGCAGCGTGACGATCATCCACCGCCGCGACGAGCTGCGGGCCAGCAAGATCATGGCCGCGCGCGCCCACTCCAACGACAAGATCCGCTTCGCGTGGAACTCCCAGGTCACCGCTATCCACGGCGACGCCAAGCTCAGCGGGGTGACGCTCACCGACACGGTGACCGGCGAGCAGCGCGAGCTGACTGTCACCGGACTGTTCGTCGCGATCGGGCACGACCCGCGCAACGAGCTGGTCAAGGACGTCGTGACCCTCGACGAGGGTGGCTATGTCGTCGTCGACGGGCGGTCGACCCGCACCAATGTCGATGGCGTTTTCGCCTGTGGCGACCTCGTTGACCACACCTACCGCCAGGCGATCACGGCGGCGGGTTCGGGGTGCTCCGCCGCGCTCGATGCGGAGCACTACCTCACGGCGCTCGCCGACGGCGCGCACTGACGCCCGGTATGCCGGGTGCCGCCTTCCGCTGTAGGGCACTGTCGGTGCCACCCGGCATACTCGAGTCTGGAGACGAAGGTAGCCGCTCCTGGGCGGCGTTATGTGTACTTATTCAGGACGTATCCTGAACTTCGACCGAAAGGATTGACCATGGGAGCCATTCCCGCCACAACCGACGCGACCTTTGACCAGGACGTGTTGGCCAGCTCCAAACCGGTGCTGGTCGACTTCTGGGCGGCATGGTGCGGGCCGTGCAAGCAGATCGCGCCGATTCTTGAGGAGATCTACGCCGAGCACGGCGACAAGCTCGAGATCCGCAAGCTCGACTCCGACGCCAACCCTAAGTCGACGATGCGCTTTGGTGTCACCGGCCTGCCGACGCTCAACCTCTACGTCAACGGTGAGGTCGTCAAGTCGATCGTCGGCGCCAAGCCCAAGCGGATCATCCTCAAGGAGCTGGAAGACTTCCTCGGCTGAGCGCCTTTGCGCGTGAGTCGGTGAGGCTCAGCGGCGGTCAACGCCCATGAGGTCAAGGATCCGGTGGAGGTCCTCCACGGAGGCAAATTCCACGGTGATCCTGCCCTTGCGCTGACCGAGGGCGATGGTCGCGCGCGTGTCCAGGTGATCGCTCAGCGCTGCCGCGAGGTCATCGAGCTTGGGATGACGGGCTCCGGGCCGGGGTTTGCGCTTGGCGGACTTGGGCTCGTCGGCCCCGAGCGTGACGATCTCTTCGACCGACCGCACCGACAGACCTTCCGCGACCACGCGTTGCGCGAGCCGTTCCATGGCGGCGCCGTCGGTGAGGCCGAGTAGTGCCCGGGCGTGACCCGCGCTGAGCACGCCGGCTGCGACCCGCCGCTGCACGACCGCTGGCAGCTTGAGCAGCCGAAGGGTATTGGTCACCTGCGGCCGCGAGCGACCGATGCGGGTGGCGAGTTGGTCCTGGGTGCAGCCGAAGTCTTCGAGCAACTGCTGGTATGCCGCGGCCTCCTCCAGGGGGTTGAGCTGGCTGCGGTGCAGGTTCTCCAGCAGGGCGTCCCTGAGCAGGTCGTCGTCCCGCGTGTCCTTGATGATGGCGGGCACGGCACTGAGCCCGGCTTCCTGGGCGGCTCGCCACCGCCGCTCGCCCATGATCAGCTCGTAGCGCACCGGCCCGTCGTGGTCGTCGTCGACCGGGCGGACGACCACCGGTTGCAGGATGCCGATCTCGCGCACCGAGTAGACGAGTTCGGCCATGTCATCGGGGTCGAAGACCGTGCGCGGCTGACGCGGGTTGGGGCGAATCGAGTCGGGCGGCAGTTCGGCGAAGGTGGCGCCGGGCACCGGCTGCAGATCCCCGCTGTCGGATGAGCCGCCGTCACGGGTCTGCTCTGGTGTCGTGTCACCACGTGAGCCGCTCACTGAGCCTGGGCCTGAGATCGCCTCGTCGCTCGCGTGGTCATTCGCCTCGCCCGCAGGCTCGCGAGTGGATCGCTCCCCGAAGAAGATGTCGGCCGGACGGTCTGTCCCGGGCGCCGAGGTAGGAATGAGTGCGCCAAGACCACGTCCCAACGCCCTGCGCTTTTCCTTCATCGCTGCCCTTCCTCATCGCGCACCGTGGCTCCCGGGCTGGCGCTGGTCGCCCCCGGGGCTCCTCGGTCGGCGATCTGGCTCGCGGCTTCGAGGTAGGCCAAGGCACCACTGTTGAGCGGATCGTAGGTCATCACGGTCTGCCCGAAGCTCGGGGCCTCCGACACGCGCACCGACCTCGGGATCGTCGTATCCAGCGTCTCCCTTGGGAAGTGGGTGCGGACCTCGTCGGCCACCTGCGCGGACAGCCTGGTCCGTGCGTCATACATCGTCAGCAGGATGGTCGACACGGCCAACGTCGGGTTGAGGTGGGTGCGGATGAGCTCGATGTTCCGCAGCAGTTGCGAGACCCCCTCCAGGGCGTAGTACTCACACTGGATGGGGATGAAGACCTCTTGGGCGGCGACGAAAGCGTTGATGGTGAGCAGCCCGAGGCTCGGCGGACAGTCGATGAAGATGTAGTCGTATGCCGTCTGGCTGAGCATCGCGCGAATCGCCTTGGCCAACCGGTTCTCCCGAGCGACCAGCGAAACCAACTCGATCTCCGCTCCGGCCAGGTCAATGGAGGACGGGGCGCAGAAGAGACCGTCGACGTCGGGCGAGGGTTGCACGATCTCGGCCATCGGCACGTCATCCACCAGCACGTCGTAGACCGATTCGATGCCCGCATGGTGGTCGATGCCCAGCGCTGTGCTGGCGTTGCCCTGGGGGTCGAGGTCGACCACCAGCACCTGCAGGCCCGACTGAGCGAGGGCCGCGGCGATGTTGACGGCGGTCGTTGTCTTGCCGACGCCACCCTTCTGGTTGGCAACGGTGAGGATGCGCGTGTGGGTGGGCTTGGGGAAGGTGCGGTTGGTCAAGGCGATCCTCCGCTTGGTGTCCACGGCAAGCGCCTTCGCCAACGGGGTGTCGTCGTCGCTGGGCGGCACCGTCGAGAGCAACTCGGCCCGCAGTGCCGCGTCCGGGACGTGCGTCGGGGTGGGGAGATCTGAGCCATGGGAAGTGTCGTCCACGGTGGCGCTGTCCTGTTCGGCCGCACGTTGGTGCACAGGCGACTGTCGATCGGATGGCGATGTTTCACGTGAAACATCGGCTGGACCAGAGGGCGTATCCCCCCGGTTGTCGTCGAGTGGCACGGCGTCGGGAAGGGGGCGAGACGGCATACCTGGCTCTGACTCAGGAACGGCCGGTGGTGCGGGATGCATCGTGTTCACCGTGGCGACCTCGGCGTTCGGACTGATGGATGGATCGGTGTCGTTGGACGGCCATCCCAGACGCGAGGGCGTCTTGTCATCGAGGTGGGGCCAGCCGAGACCACGCGCTGTCCGGACCGCATCCATGCCCAGCATCCAATCACAGGCCCAGCGGCCCTCCAGCCGTCGTCCACAGTCGAGACGGTGGCACCGAAGCCACGGCGATCTCGATGTTTCACGTGAAACATGGTCCACCAACTAGCCGCGTCAGCAGCGCGGTGCGGGGTCCTCCAGCAACTTCCGACAGATCTCGGTCAGGGTGCGCCTCTCGTCAGGGGTGTGCCGAGACCAGAACCGATCCTCGACCGTCACGAGGATTCGCGGTGAGGCCTGACCAAGCAGGTCGTCCGCATTCCGTCAGCGACACACTGACGTCCGTCGGGGTGTGCCGAATCCGCTGTAACAGCCCCCGTCGTTCGAGTCGATCCACCAGGCGGGTCAGCGCACTCGGTCTCCGGGACACGGCTCGCGCGCGGGCTGCCATCCGCGGCGAGCGATCCGAGGTGAGCGACAGGCGCAGAAGTGCGTCCACGTCGGTGTAGCCCACTCTGAGGTGCCGCTGCAGATCACCGTCGACTGAGCCGATCACAGTGCCGGCTGCCGTGCGGAAGGTGTTCCAGGCGTCCCGATCCTCCCGCTACCGATGTTTCACGTGAAACATCGGTGGCCTCCACACGAAATCCCTACTCGGACGGTTGGCGTCGCTTGCGCCCCTTGCCCTGTCGGCGCCCACGCGCCGACGCCGACGGCTTACCGGGTTGGGGCTGGGTGCCGACCCGGATGATCATCACCTGAGTCGGCGGGTCAAGGACTCCGGCGCCGAAGGTTGTTACCCCGGTCTCGACTGCCCCCAGTCTCTTCAGGCTGGCCTCTTCCTGCGCAAGCTCCTGCTGGGCACTCTGCCCCTTCAATGCGACCAAACGCCCGTTCGCCTCCAGGAGCGGAAACGACCATCGCGCGAGAGCGTCGATCCGAGCGACGGCGCGCGCGGTGACATACGGAGCGCGGCAAACTCCCACAACGCCCTCGGCTCGCGCGTTGTGGATGACGACGTTGGTCAAGCCCAGTTCTGCGACAGCCGCCTCGAGCCAGCGACACCGGCGCGCCAGAGGCTCGACAAGGTGCAGCGTGAGATCGGGACGAGCGATGGCGAAGACCAGCCCTGGCAGGCCTGCTCCGGAGCCGATGTCGATCACCGTGCTGTTGTCGGAGAAGTAGGGAGCGACAACCGCGCAATTGAGGACATGTCTGTCCCAGAGTCGCGGCGCCTCCCGTGGGCCGATCAGCCCATGGGCGATTCCCGTGTCCCCCAAGAGTGCAACGTAACGCTCCGCCAGGGTGACGTGCTCGCCGAAGACGTCCTTGGCTGCACGCGGTGTGGGGGGTACGCCGGGAGTCACGGGCTCGAGAGCCTCGGGAGACGGAGTAGCGGCGTTCGGCATGACCACATCCTCCCCGATGCTCAACCCGCTCGGCCCGCTACGTGCCGCCTCGGCCGCAGGCGATGTTTCACGTGAAACATCGGCCAGATCCCGTCCGGCTGGGACAACTACCTGCGCATGGGTCAGACAGCACGACATGGCCACGGTGGACCAAGTGGGGAACCGACCCGAGGTTGGCGGGAGGTGAATGTTTCACGTGAAACATGACCCGCACGTCTGCTGACAACCCGACCCCGACGTCACTAGTGCTGCCTGGGCCCACTACAGCGAGGGCCCCGCCCGGTAGTCCGGACGAGGCCCTGCGTGGTTCGCGGCAGATCTCGAGTGCGAGCGACCCGTCCGATCAGGCTGGGGAGATGACGATGTGTCGATGCGGTTCGACGCCTTCGGACTCGGACACCAAGCCAGCCGCAGTCACCTCGTCGTGGACGACCTTTCGCTCGAAGGCCGACATATTGGCCAGCGCCTTAGCAGCACCCGACTCCCGAACCTCGGCAATCGCGGCCTTGGCCAGATCGACCAATGCGGCTCGACGGGCGGCGCGGTGACCCGCGACGTCGAGCATCAGCCGGCTGCGCTCACCCGTCGCGGTTTGCACCGCGAGCCGGGTCAGTTCCTGCAGCGCATCAAGGACACGCCCATCCGGTCCGACCAGGCGACGCGGCACCCGCCCCTCTTCAGAGTCGACGATCGCGACAGCGGCACGGTCTCCGTCGATGTCGACCTCAATGTCGCCGTCGAGGTCGGCAATGTCCAGGAGCTTCTCGAGGAAGTCCGCGGCTACTTCACCTTCGCGCTCCAGCAGGGCCACGCGTGCCTTGCCGCGACGCCGGCCTCCGCTTCCGGCGCCCGCCGGCTCCGTGGCACCGCCCTCCGCGTCACCGCCCTGCGCGTCATCACCTTCCGGGTCGTCATCGACGTCTGCCGAGTCAGCCGCGTCGTCGGATGCAGCGCCTGCGGGGACGACGCCGTTCTCGCCCTCCCCACCGCGGTCACCGGCTGACTCGTTCACCGCCTCGGCCTCAGCGTGCGGGTCCACGACCATCGCATCCACCTCGGCCTCGGCACCGGCGCCACCCGCGGCGGCGTGGGACGGCATACCTGCGTCGTTCATGTCGTGCTCCTTCGTCCGTGGTCGACCGTGCTCACCCACACGGGGTGCCGGTCGAGCGCGTGTTACTGGTCTTGGGGGGTGCCCGCGTCGGGCTTAGCCTGCGATCCGCCGCCACTGGCCGGACCGGCGCCACCAGCACCGCCACCAGCAGCCCCCGTACCACCGGTGCGCTTGGCTCGCTTGGCGCTCTTGGGCTGCTGCCGCTGCCGACTGACCGGAGGCTGAGCCTCGGCGGCATCAGTGCCGGCGCCGCCTCCATCCGTGCCGCCAGACGCATCGCGTTCCAGGCCCTTAACCGAGAATGGCGTCACGGTCTTGCCCTTGCGAGCCTGGCGCTCGTGCAGCGCGCGCTCGGCGGCCGAGCCGGGGGCCGGCATCCGGCGGATGACGTAGAACTGCTGACCCATCGACCACACGTTGGTGGTGAGCCAGTAGAGCAGCACACCGATGGGGAAGTTGATGCCCGACAAGGCGAAGAAGATCGGCATCAGATAGAGGATGACGGTCTGTTGCTTCATGTACGGGTTGTCCAGCGCCGAGTCCGGCAGGTTCTTGCGCATGAGTTGGCGCTGGGTCGTGAAGGTGGACACCGACATGAGCACGATGAGCACGACGGTGACGATCTTGGTCGGCAGGTCGGTCGAACCCATGAATGTCGACGAGAACGGCGCACCAAAAATGTCCGACTTCTCGATCTGCTGGGCCACGCTCGCATCGATCGGACCGATCGCCCCCCAGGTGCCCTCGGCGATCGCCTTGAGGTGGTTGAGCACGGTGAACAGCGCGAAGAAGAACGGCGACTGCAGCAGGATCGGCAAGCACGACGAGAACGGGTTGGTGCCCGTCTTCTTGTAGAGATCCATCGTCTCCTGGGTCATCGCTTGGCGTGACTCAGGGTCGGTCTTGCCCTTGTATTTCGCCTGGATCTTCTGCATCTCCGGCTGGATCAGCTGCATCCGCCGCGACGCGTGGATCTGCTTGACGAACAGCGGGATGAGCACGATCCGCACGACGATGGTGAGGCCGACGATCGACAGCGCCCAGGCCCAGCCACCGCCGATCCCGATCGTCGTCCACAGCTTGTGCCAGCCCAACATGACCCACGCGACGCCGATAGTCAGCGGCGAGAGCAGCGTGTTGAAGAAATCTCCCACGGTCGTCCTTGCTCGTAGGGCGAGACAGGTGTCTCACCATTCTGGGGAGGACTGCCCGGCTGGTATGCCGTGCGCCTCCCGGGGTTCAGGGGGTGGTGTATGCCGGGGCCGTCACCACGAGGGGATCCGGCTCGGCGGGCGACTGATCGCATTCGGTCGATTGCCGATCCTCCGGCGCAGGCATCAACGCGCCCTCGCGCTGCGGAACGTGGTCGGTTCCACCCGGGTTCCACGGGTTGCACCGCAGCAGCCGGCGCGCGACCAGCCACGACCCCCGCAGCGGACCGAACCGTCCGAGGGCAGTCACTGCATACGAGGAGCAGCACGGATAGAACCGGCACGACGGCGGCGTCAGCGGCGAGATCAGCACCTGGTAGGCCCGCACGAGGACCAGCAGCGGCACGGCCAGCGCCTGCCCGACCGTCCAGCGCTCACCCGGCAGCAACAGCCACCCGCGCACCCGCGCACTCACCCGAGCCATCAGGTCACCCATCACCCGCGACCCCCCGCGCTCCCAGCCGAGCAGGCCGAGCCAGCCGACACGGCCCGTAGCGAGCGGGCCACGCTCGACCCGAGTTCCGCCGCCAGCTCGGCATACGAGGCGGTCGCGGCAGCGGGCTGCGCACGGACGACAACATCGACCCCAGCCGGTATGCCGGGCAGCAGCGGCGCGGTCGCAGCCCGCAACCGGCGGGTCACGAGGTTGCGCACGACGGCCCCGCCCACGGCCTTGGACACGACAAAACCGACCCGGGGGGAACGAACCCCCGTCGGGTCGGTCAGGGCTAAGGACACCACGAGCAGCCGCCCGCCGGTGCGTGATCCCCGCGGGCCGCGGCCTGCCGCGCGGAACTGCGCGGCGTCGCGCAGTCGGTGCCGCGCGGCCAGCACACCGCAGCCTCAGGCAGAGAGTTCGGCGCGGCCCTTGCGGCGGCGGCCGGCCAGGATGGCGCGGCCGGCGCGAGTGGCCATCCGCGCGCGGAAGCCGTGCGTCTTGGCCCGACGACGGTTGTTGGGCTGGAAGGTGCGCTTGCTCACGGTGGGATCTCCGTCAGGTCGGCCGGGCGCGCACGGAGAGCGGCCTGGCAAGGGTGGTCGGCGGTGCAGCCGGTATGCCGGTCGCAATCGGAGACCCGCGCGAAGGGCACGGGCATGCGAAAGCGGCCGGAGGAAGGCTCGGTCAAGGGTACGGTGCACCCCTGTCAGGGTCAAACCAGCGCCTCGACTGAGCCTGTGGACGACCGGGGGCGCTCGCGACGATGGACCGTTCGGCGACGGGAATGGTCACGTCGTCGCGCAAACCCCCCAGTGTGAATCACCAGGCATACCGACTCGGCTGCGACACGCCGACAGGGCGTGTAATGTCTGATCCCGCCCACCGCAGCTTCCCTCACGTTGGTTCTCCCGATGGATGCCCGTCATCCATCGCCTCGGCTGGCCCATCGTGCCGCGGCGGTCATGCACACCCTGTGGATAACGCTGTGGACGACGTATGATCCGAAGTCGCCACCAGTGTCGGGGTTCCACAGCGTGCATGGCTCACTGATCCGCTGGAGGCGACGGGAAGCACGAGCTGACCGTCCACCGGCGGTCATGACCAGGTCAAGGGGGGTGTGCGGATGAGCGCGGACGAACTCGACCTCGCCGACGTCTGGCACCGCACCCTTCGGGATCTGGATGGCACCGACCTGTCGCCGAGCGAACGAGCGTTCGTCGGGCTGGGGCGCCTGGTCGCAGTGGTCGACAGCACCGCGCTGGTGGAGGTGCCCAACGACTACACCAAGTCGATCATCGAGCACCGGGTCAACGACACCGTCGTGCGCACGCTCAGTGCCCAGATCGGCCGGGAAGTGCGCCTGGCTGTCGCGATCGACCAGAGCCTCGACCCGCTCAGTCCCACCGAACACGGTGACGGGATGCGCGCGCCCCCCGACCACGACGGTGGCTATCCGCCGCGGCGTCCGGACGAAGACCCCTTCCGTATCCCCGCCTCTGACGAGGACCACGACGACGACGGGGACCGCTACGACGGGGTGCGTTACGACGGAGCCCGCACCGAGCGCTTTCACCCCGGCAGCTCCCTCCCGGGATGGTGAGCGGGACAGCGAACGACACAGCGACAGGGACGGTGAACGGCATACCGATCGCGTCGGGAATGTCATCCCCATCACCAGCCGCCGCGACGCCGAGGACTCCGCGCGCACCCGGCTGAACCCGAAGTACACCTTCGAGACCTTCGTCGCCGGGTCGAGCAACCGCTTCGCGCACGCCGCGGCCAATGCGGTCTCCGAGGCGCCGGGTAAGAGCTACAACCCGCTGTTCATCTATGGGTCCTCGGGGCTGGGCAAGACCCACCTGCTGCACGCGATCGGGCACTACACCCGCCACCTCTACCCCCACGTGCGGGTGCGTTACGTCAACTCGGAAGAGTTCACCAACGACTTCATCAACTCGATCCGCGACGACCGCACCAGTCGGTTCCAGAGTGTCTACCGCGATGTCGACGTGCTGCTCATCGACGACATCCAGTTCCTCGCCGGCAAGGAGCAGACGCAGGAGGAGTTCTTCCACACCTTCAACGCCCTGCACAACGCGAGCAAGCAGGTCGTCATCACCTCGGATATGCCGCCCAAGCAGCTGACCAGCTTCGAGGAGCGGTTGCGCAGCCGGTTCGAGTGGGGCCTCATCACCGACGTGCAGTTGCCCGACCTGGAGACCCGGATCGCGATTTTGCGCAAGAAGGCCATCCAGGAGCGGATGAACGCTCCGGACGATGTCCTGGAGTACATCGCGACGATGATCACCTCCAACATCCGCGAGTTGGAGGGCGCGCTGATCCGGGTGACCGCCTTCGCGAGCCTCAACCGCGAGCCGGTCACCCTCGCTCTGGCCCAGAGCGTGCTCAAGGACCTCGTGCCCACCGATCAACCGGTGCCGATCACGGCGACGACGATCCAGAAGCACACCGCGGAGTACTTCGACCTCACCGTCGAGGACCTGTGCGGATCCTCGCGTTCCCGCCAGCTCGTGACGGCCCGGCAGATCGCGATGTATCTCTGCCGCGAGCTCACCGAACTCTCCCTGCCCAAGATCGGGCAGGCTTTCGGCGGCCGCGATCATACGACGGTCATGCACGCCGACCGCAAGATCCGCGAACTCATGGGTGAGCGCCGGGCGATCTACAACCAGGTCACCGAGCTCACCGCGCGGATCCGCCAGCACACCCGCTGAGCCCCCATCCCGGTTATCCCCAGCGCCCTGTGGATAGCTGTGGACATCTCCCCCCATTTGGGGGACGACACCGACCGCTTCGGGGGACAAGTCCGGTATGCCGTGTGCGTCGCCTCCCGTTGTCCCCACCCGGGTGCCCTCGTCCACGGCGGTGTCCACACGGCATACCCAGGGGGTGTTCCGGGCCGACCTGCGCAAACGCGGGTTATCCCCAGTGTCCACACCACCTATGACGACGACTACCTAGACAGCGATATCAGGTCGGCCCCGATCACGAGCGTGGGGAAGCATCTGGGGAGCCAATCCACCCGTGAGCACACCTGGCCCAAAGGGTGGACAAGCATTAGGGTCTAAACCCCGGGACTGTGCCGTTGCCGGTCGTGCTGTGGTGATCTGTCGAAGTGACAGGTCACGGCGCCACGCGAGCCAGCGGCCGGATGATCCCGGATCCGAGCACGAGTGGAGAGCAACCGTGAAGTTCCGGGTCGAGCGTGAGGTCCTGGCCGATGCTGTGACGTGGGTGGCCCGTGGGCTGCCGGCCCGTCCGCCTGTCCCCGTGTTGGCGGGTGTGCTCATCGAGGCCGATCGCGCGGGCACGCTCACTCTGTCGGCGTTCGACTACGAGGTCTCGGCCAAGATCACCGTGCCGGCCGACGTCGAGGAGGGCGGCCGCTCCCTGGTCATGGGTCGCCTGCTCGGCGAGATCTCCCGCAGCCTGCCCGCCGGCCGTCCGGTCGACGTGTCGACCGAGGGCAACAAGGTGCAGGTCACCTGTGGGTCGAGCCGGTTCGCGTTGTTGCAGATGCCGGTCGATGACTACCCGACCTTGCCGGCCTCGCCCGAGGCCTCCGGCCAGATCGCCGGTGACGTCTTCACCCAGGCCGTCCAGCAGGTGGCCGTTGCCGCCGACCGCGGCGACACCCTGCCGATCCTCACCGGTGTGCGGATGAGCATCGACGGCGACAAGGTCACCTTGCTCGCGACTGACCGTTACCGCTTGGCCATGCGCGAGCTCGCCTGGAGCCCGGCGGCGAGCGACGCGGCATACACCGCTCTCATCCCGGCCAAGACGCTGTCCGACACCGCGAAGGCGCTCGGCGCGCAGGGCTCGATCGAACTCGCGCTCGGCGGCAATGCCGGTGGCGACGGGCTGATCGGGTTCGAGGCGGGGCAGCGGCGCGCGACGACCCGGCTGCTCGACGGCGAATACCCCAAGGTCACCTCGATCTTCCCGACCAGCGTCGACACCGAGGCGGTCGTCGAGACCGGTGCCCTCATCGAAGCGGTCAAGCGCGTGGCCCTGGTCGCCGAGCGCAACACCCCGGTGCGGCTGCGGTTCACCGACGGGCAGCTGGCGATCGAGGCCGGCACCGGCGACGACGCCCAGGCGTCGGAAGCCGTCGAGTGCACGCTCACCGGCCCCGAGCTGGAGATCGCGTTCAACCCGCACTACTTCCTCGACGGGCTCGGCGTGCTCGGCCACCCCTACACCCGGATGTCCTTCACCCAGCCCAGCCGCCCCGCGGTCGTGGCCGGCCAGGCCGACGCCGATGGCGAGGCCGACGCGTCCTACCGTTACGTCCTCATGCCGGTGCGCTTCGCGAGTTGACGCCCGTATGCCGGTCGGCCGGCATCCGTGACAACAGGCGGCAAGTGGTGGCTCGGGCTGTCGGGCGGGGCTTAGCCTGACGACGACGGACAGCACCGGACAGCACCGGGCATCGGAACGACT
Source organism: Actinomycetales bacterium (assembly GCA_016710645.1). Classification (GTDB taxonomy): domain Bacteria; phylum Actinomycetota; class Actinomycetes; order Actinomycetales; family Dermatophilaceae; genus Phosphoribacter. The sequence goes on from JADJVI010000004.1 coordinate 75,525, forward strand.
TCGGAAGGCGATTACCATGCAGCTAGGTCTCATCGGACTGGGCAAGATGGGCGGCAACATGCGCGAGCGGATCCGCCGCGCGGGCCACGAGGTCGTGGGATACGACCGCAACCCGGCCGTGTCGGATGTCGCCGACCTCGATGCCCTCGTCGCTGCGCTCGCCGCTCCGCGGGTCGTGTGGGTCATGGTGCCGGCCGGCGCGCCGACCAGCAGCACCGTGGCGACGCTGGCCGAGAAGCTCTCTCCCGGTGACCTCGTCATCGATGGCGGCAACTCGCGCTTTACCGACGACTTCGTCAACGCTGCATTGTTAGCGCAGAAGGGGATCGGCTACCTCGACTGCGGCGTGAGCGGTGGCATCTGGGGCCTGGAGAACGGCTACGGCTTGATGGCCGGCGGGTCGGCCAGCGATGTCGAGCGGGCCATGCCGATCTTCGACGCGCTGCGGCCCGAGGGCGAGCGCGACCTGGGGTTCGTCCACGCGGGCGAGGTCGGCGCAGGGCACTACGCGAAGATGGTGCACAACGGCATCGAGTACGCCCTCATGCACGCTTACGGCGAGGGTTATGAACTGCTCATGGCCAAGGACATCATCAAGGACGTGCCCGGGTGCTTCAAGGCGTGGAGCCGCGGCACGGTCGTGCGGTCCTGGCTGCTGGACCTGCTGGTCACCGCCCTCGACGAAAACCCCACCCTCGACGGTGTCTCGGACTACACCAACGACTCGGGCGAGGGCCGCTGGACGGTCGAGGAAGCCATCGCCAACGCCGTGCCGATGCCGGTCATCGCGGCCTCGCTCTTTGCCCGGTTTGCCTCGCGCCAGGAGGTCAGCCCGGCCCTGCAGGCGGTCGCGGCGCTGCGCGGCCAGTTCGGCGGACACGCGGTGATGACGAGCGCCGAAGGCGACGCCCTCCGCCGCGGCGAAACCCCGCCCGCCCACTGCCCGCCCCACTGACTGCTCACCGACGCCGCCTCTCTGCGAGTTTTGGTGTGGCGGATTCGGCGTTATAGCGCAATGTCTGCCACACCAAAATGTGCGTGGAGGTGCTCGTGACGGGCGAGGCGTCGCGCTGACGGTGGGACACGGCATGATCGTCGGGTGCATGTCCGTCACCTCTCGCTCGTGGATTTCCGGTCGTATGCCGTGGCCGACCTTCCGCTTGCGCCTGGGGTGACGACGATCATGGGGCTCAACGGGCAGGGCAAGACCAACCTGGTCGAAGCCATCGGTTATGTCGCCACCCTCGGCAGCCATCGAGTCGCCACCGACCAACCCATGGTGCGGTTCGGCGCCCAGCAAGCGGTCATCCGTGCTGCCGTCGTGCGCCAAGGCCGAGAGACCCTCGTCGAACTCGAACTCACTCCCGGCCGCGCCAACCGCGCCCGGCTCAACAAATCGCCGCTCCCGCGCACCCGCGACGTGCTCGGCACGCTGCGCACCGTGCTCTTCGCCCCGGAGGATCTCGCCCTGGTCAAGGGCGACCCGTCGGTGCGTCGCGCCTTCCTCGACGACCTGCTCGTCGCGCGCCAACCGCGCTGGTCGGGCGTGCGCAGCGACTACGACCGGATCCTCAAACAACGCAACGCCCTGCTCAAGTCGGCCGCCCCGGTCCTGCGCGCGGGAAGCAAACGCCGGTATGCCGTGCCCCGCACCTCCCCGACTGCACCCCCGACTGGCCCACCAGCCGCGGCCACCCCCGATTCGCCGGATGCTCTCGACGCGACAGCCGCCCGAACCGGCATCGACCCGACGATCCCCGATTTCGACGACCCAGTCGTCAGCGCCCTGCACACCCTCGACGTGTGGAACCACCACCTCGCCGAGGTCGGTGCCCAACTCCTCTACGCCCGCCTTCGCCTGCTGCGCGACCTCGCGCCGTTCTTGCGCACGGCATACCGGGAGGTCAGCGCGGGCGTCAGCGACGCGGCGGTGAGCTACCGCGCGAGCGTGCGCGAGGAGGCCGCGGCGGCGATCGCAGCCGGCGAGGTGCCCGAGATCGATGCGCTGCGCACGGAGTTGCTGGCGAGTTTCGACGCCCAACGCCAAGCCGAGATCGACCGCGGCATCACCCTCGTGGGCCCGCACCGCGACGACGTCATCCTCACGCTCGGGCCGCTGCCGGCCAAGGGCTACGCGAGCCACGGCGAGAGCTGGTCGTTCGCGCTGGGTCTCAAACTCGCCGCTTACCAACTTCTGCGGCGCGACCTCGGCGAGGACCCGGTGCTCGTGCTCGACGACGTCTTCGCCGAGCTCGACGTCGAACGCCGCGAGCGGCTCGCCACCTTGGTCGCCGACTGCGAGCAGGTGCTCGTCACGGCGGCGGTCGGCGCCGACGTCCCCGACGCACTCCGCACCTCAGGCCGCACGTATGCCGTGACGCTGGGAGGTGCTCGGTGAGGTGCTCGGTGAGGTGCTCGGCGAGGTGGTCGACCCAACCGGCGACCCCGAGGCGAGGGAGCCAGGCGATGGCGACTGATCCGGCCGACCCACGCGAGGTCGGCGATCTCGGTGTGCCCGCGACGGATGGCGACAGCGGCGGTGCGGCGGACGGCATACCAGCCGAAGCTGAGCCCGACCCACGTGAGGCAGCCCGCGACGCCCTCCAACGAGCGCGAAAAGTGGCGCGGGACAAGGGTTTTCGCCCTGGCATGAAGCCGTCGAAGCGTCGCCGGCCGGCGACTCAGGCGACCGTGAGCGGACCGGGCAAGGACGGCCGCGACCCGGCGCTCGTCGGTGAGGAACTCGATCGCCTGCTGGCTGACCGTGGTTGGGTCGCCGACGTCACCGTGGGATCGGTCATCGGCCGGTGGGAGCAGATCGTCGGCCCGGACATCGCGGCGCACGTGCAACCGGCGAGTTTCGAGGGGTCGGTGCTGACCGTGGCCGCCGAGTCGACGGCATGGGCGACCCAGATGCGATTGCTCACCTCGATGGTGCTCGGCAGGATTGAAGCCGAGGTCGGTCCAGGCGTCGTCACCGAACTCGTCGTCAAGGGCCCGCACGCCCCGTCGTGGGTCAAGGGCAAGCTGCGGGTCAAAGGCCAAGGCCCCCGCGACACCTACGGCTGACCGCGCCCGGATCAGCGCCGACGCCTCGGCAGTGGCACGGCATACCCTGCTGGCATGTCTCGTGCGGACGTCCTGATCACCGTTCCCGAACTCGCCGCCGCGCTCGAACGCGACGCCGTCACCCTCCTGGACGTCCGCTGGCGGCTCGGCGAACCTCACGGAGCCGGAGCCGCTCGGTATGCCGTCAGGCACCTCCCCCGCGCGCGCTTCCTCGACCTCGAAGCGGTGCTCACCCGGCATACCGGAGATCCCCGCGACGGTCGCCACCCGCTCCCGGAGCTCGACGCGCTCGCGACCGGACTCGCGGCGGTCGGGGTGCGTGCCGACCGGCAGGTCGTGGTCTATGACGAGGCCGGGTCGTTCGCCGCGGGCCGGGCGTGGTGGGTGCTGCGCTGGGCCGGGCTCGACGTCCGCGTGCTCGACGGCGGGATCGCGGCCTGGGAAGCAGCCGGTATGCCGGTGACCGCCGCCAACTCGCCGGTCACCCCTGGTGGCGGGTCCGATGCTCCCGAACTGCACCTGCGGGCCGGTCACCTGCCGACGCTCACCGCCGACCAGGCCGCGCTCGTCGGGTCTGGCGGGGTACTCGTCGACGTTCGCGCGCCGGAGCGCTTCCGCGGCGAGACCGAACCCCTGGATCCCCAGGCCGGCCACATCCCCGGCGCGGTCAACATCCCGGTGAGCGGGCTTTTCGCCGGCGCTGACACGGCATACCCCGGCGGTATGCCGTCCGAGCAGGTGCTGCGCGAGCGGCTGGCCCCCGTGTTGGCGGCCGTGACCGCCGGCGAGCCGATCGGGGTCTACTGCGGCTCCGGGGTGTCCGCGGCGCAGGCGGTGCTGGCCCTCGCCTCGTTGGGCGTGCAGGTGCCTCTGTATGCCGGGTCGTGGTCGGCGTGGTCCAACGACCCGGCACGTCCAGTGGCCACCGGCGCTTGAGCTGTGACCGAGTGGCCAAGACCCGGCACCAGGTCTTGGCCACCCGCATCGGCACGGCTACTTCCAGGCGATGAAGTAGTAGCCAGTGGTGGGCCAGGGCAGCGGGTAGGGCGGCAGGAAGACGGGGTAGACGGTACGCAGCCAGCCTGCCCACACGCAGGAGGTCACCCGGTAGCCGGACGCCTGGAACGATGCGCGCGACGCATTGCAGGCGGTGAGGGTGGCGAACGGCCCGACCAGGCGGAACGAGGTGAACGTGATGGTGGACGTGGTCGTGCTCGGCGCGGCTGTCGCCGTGGCGGTCGTGGCCGACGGCGTCGCGGCGGGGGCTTGGGTGGCCGAGGCTGAGCCGGCGGCGCCGAGCAACAGGCCTGCGGCCAGAGTGGTGGCGGCTAGTGATCGAGTGAAGGTGGGCATGGCGGAACTCCTGTCGAACGGGATGGAGGCCTCCCGCCCGTGAGGTTGAGGTCCACCCACCGGCGGGAGGCGGTGACAGGACGAGCCAACCGCGGTCGAGGCTGGCGCGGAATGGGCAGGGGCTGGCCCAAAGGTGCCGTGGCCGCAACCGGCCGAGAGTGACAGTGGCGGGCGGGCCGCTGCCGTCGACCGACTACTCCTTGGTCGTGTCCTTGCTCCGGTCCTGGGTCCGGCCTTCGACGATGTATTTGACGTAGACCCCGAGGGCAGCGCCGGCGAGCATGACGTACCAGCCCGGCTCGGTGCCGATCGCTCCTGTCATGGCGATCAGGCTGAGACCAATCCCGAGGACGATGAGGCCGATCGCGAGCTTCAGCAGGGGGTTCACAGCGCTCCTGAGGTGAGGGCGGCAGGCAGGTTGTCCCCAAGTATCCACAATGCTGTGGACAAAGTCGGTGGACAACTCACGCGATGACCGATCATGGCTGTGGACAACGTCCGGAGGGCGCGGCGGGAAATCGGCCCGCTGGCGCGCTGAACCCCCCGGTCACGTGTGGGGAGTCGTCCTGAGGGGAGATTGTCGCTCCCAGATGCCCTCACAGGCCGTGTCAGGCCGGTTTGGGTCGAGAAACCCCGTAAGATTAGAGGGTTACGGCGGACGATCGCCGCACCCGGCCCGCATGGCCGATTCCGGTGTGGTGGTGGTCCGCCGCTGCAGGACCAACGAGGAGCATTGTGGCCGACAGCCAGACCAACCCGACCGACACCGGCGCCGGTGAGCGCACCGCGGTGAGCAACGCGGTGAGCACCGCAGCGGCCAGCGCGTCCCCTCCGCCCGCCAAAGCCGCGCCGTCGGTGGGAGGCAACGACACGGCATACGACGCGTCTGCCATCACCGTGCTGGAGGGGCTGGAAGCTGTCCGCAAGCGGCCCGGGATGTATATCGGGTCGACCGGCGAGCGCGGCCTGCACCACCTGGTGTGGGAGATCGTCGACAACGCGGTCGATGAGGCGTTGGCGGGGTATGCCGACACGATCGATGTCACGCTGCTGGCCGACGGCGGGGTGAGGGTCCGCGACAACGGCCGCGGCATCCCCACCGACATGCACCCCACCGAGGGCGTGAGCGCGGTCGAGCTCGTCTTGACCCAGCTGCACGCCGGTGGCAAGTTCGGCGGCGGCGGCTACAAGGTGTCCGGTGGTCTGCACGGCGTCGGCTCGTCGGTCGTCAACGCGCTGTCCTCACGGCTGGACGCCGAGGTGCGCCAGAAGGGTCACGTCTTCCGGATCACCTTCGACCACGGAGTCGCGACGGCCCCGCTGGCCAAGATGGAGGCCACCACCGACACCGGCACGACGGTCACCTTCTGGGCCAGCCCCGAGATTTTCGAGACGACCGTCTATGACTTCGAGACGATCCGGGCGCGCTTCCAGCAGATGGCCTTCCTCAACAAGGGCCTGACCATCAACCTCGTCGACGAGCGCCCTGACCCCGATGCCGAAGACGAGGACGAGGTGGACCTCGACAACCTCGACGGCCACGTCGAGAAGCTCGTCGCCGCCGACTCGGCTGACCCGGCCGCCCGCCCCAAGGTCAAGGCCCGCAAGGTCTCCTATCGCTATGACGGCGGGCTGGTCGACTACGTCAAGCACTTGGTCGGCTCCAAGAAGTCCGAGCCCGTGCACCCCGAGATCATCGCCATCGAGTCCGAGGACGAGGCTCGCTCGCTGTCTCTTGAGCTCGCGATGCAGTGGACCACGGCATACAGCGAATCGGTGCACACCTACGCCAACACGATCAACACCCACGAGGGCGGCACCCACGAGGAGGGCTTCCGCGCCGCGATGACCAAGCTGGTCAACGAATTCGCGCGCAAGAACAACATCCTCAAGGACAAGGACGAAAACCTCACCGGCGACGACATCCGCGAGGGCCTCACCGCCGTCGTGTCGGTCAAGCTCGGCGAACCGCAGTTCGAGGGTCAGACCAAGACCAAGCTGGGCAACTCCGAGGTCAAGGGGTTCGTCCAGCGGGCCATGACCGACGAGTTCGGCCACTGGCTGGAGACACATCCGCGCGAGGGCAAGGACATCGTCGGCAAGGCCGTGCAGGCCGCTGCCGCTCGGGTCGCCGCCCGCAAGGCCCGGGAAAACACCCGCCGCAAGGGCCTGCTCGAATCCGGCGGCCTACCAGGCAAATTGCGCGACTGCCAGTCCAAGGACCCGTCGATCTCCGAGGTCTTCATCGTCGAGGGTGACTCGGCGGGCGGCTCGGCCGTGCAGGGCCGCGACCCCGAGACCCAGGCGATCCTGCCGATCCGCGGCAAGATCCTCAACGTCGAAAAGGCCCGGATCGACAAGATCATCGGCAACAACGAGGTGCAGGCTCTCGTGTCGGCCTTCGGCACCGGCATCGGCGAGGACTTCGACCTGGCCAAGGCGCGCTATCACAAGATCGTCCTGATGGCCGATGCCGACGTCGACGGCATGCACATCCGCACGCTGTTGCTGACCCTGCTCTTCCGGTTCATGCGCCCGCTCATCGACGCCGGCTACGTCTACCTCGCCCAGCCGCCGCTCTACCGGCTCAAGTGGACCAACGCCCCGCACGAGTTCGCCTACTCCGACCGCGAGCGCGACGGCCTGGTCGCCCAGGGCCAGGCCGCCGGGCGCCGGCTGCCCAAAGACAACGCGATCCAGCGTTACAAGGGTCTGGGCGAGATGAACCCCGCCGAGCTGCGCGACACCACGATGGATCCCGACACCCGCACCCTGCTGCAGGTCACCCTGGCCGACGCGGCAGCCGCGGACGAGATCTTCTCGATCCTCATGGGCGAAGACGTCGAGTCGCGCCGCTCGTTCATCCAGCGCAACGCCCGGGACGTGCGTTTCCTTGACATCTAGCCGGTATGCCGTGTGCTGGCGCCAATCTCGTTGTTGCAGTGAGGAATTCTTGTGAGTGAGCAGCCGCCCATCGAGCCCGACGAGCCGATCGACGCCGAGGTCGCCGACGACGCCGACGAGGTGCAGGAGCCTGTGGTCGACATGGGCACGGTGCCGCCGCCGCCGACCGGTGGGGACAAGATCGAGCCGATCGACCTCAACACCGAGATGCAGCGGTCCTACATCGACTATGCGATGGCGGTCATCGTCAGCCGCGCGCTGCCGGATGTGCGCGACGGGCTCAAGCCGGTGCACCGGCGGGTCATCTATGCCATGTATGACGGCGGGTACCGGCCCGATCGGGGCTACAACAAGTGCTCGCGCGTCGTCGGCGACGTCATGGGGCAGTACCACCCGCACGGCGACACCGCGATCTACGACGCCCTGGTGCGCTTGGTGCAGCCGTGGTCGCTGCGCTATCCGCTGGTCGACGGGCAGGGCAACTTCGGATCGCCGGGCAACGACGGGGCCGCGGCGCCGCGATACACCGAGTGCCGGATGGCGCAACTGGCCATGGAGATGGTCCGCGACATCACCGAAGACACGGTCAACTTCAAGGACAACTACGACGGCAAGACCAAGGAGCCGGTGGTCCTGCCCAGCCGGTTCCCCAACCTGCTGGTCAATGGGTCATCGGGCATCGCCGTCGGCATGGCCACGCAGATCCCGCCGCACAACCTGCGCGAGGTCGCGGCGGGTGCGCAGTGGTATCTGTCGCACCCGGAGGTCGGGCGCGAGGAGCTGCTCGAGAAGCTGCTGACGATCATCAAGGGGCCCGACTTCCCCACCGGCGCGCTCATCATGGGCCGCCGCGGCATCGAGGACGCTTACCGGACTGGGCGCGGCTCGATCATCATGCGGGCCAAGGTCGAGGTCGAAGAGATCCACGGCCGGGTCTGCCTGGTCGTCACCGAGCTGCCCTATCAGGTCAACCCCGACATGCTCGCGCAGAAGATCGCCGAGCTGGTGCGCGAGGGTCGCCTGGCCGGCATCGCTGACATTCGGGACGAGACCTCAGGCAAGACCGGGCAGCGGCTGGTCATCGTGCTCAAGCGCGATGCCGTCGCCAAGGTCGTGCTCAACAATCTCTACAAGCACACCCAGCTGCAAACCACCTTCGGCGCCAACATGTTGGCGCTCGTCGACGACGTCCCCCGCACCCTGCCGCTGGATGCCTTCATCCGGCACTGGGTCGACCACCAGATCGACGTCATCCAGAGGCGCACGGCATACCGGCTCAAGCAGGCCGAAGACCAGATCCACTTGCTGCGCGGGCGTCTCAAGGCACTCGACCAACTCGACGCGGTCATCGCGCTCATCCGGTCCTCAGCGACCGTCGAGGTGGCCCGCGAAGGCCTCATGGAGCTGCTCGACATCGACGAGCTGCAGGCCACCGACATCCTCAACCTGCAGTTGCGGCGCCTGGCGGCCCTGGAGCGGCAGAAGATCATCGACGAACACGACCGGCTGGCCGCGCTCATCGCCGACTACACCGACATCCTCGCCAAGCCCGAACGGCAGCGGACCATCGTGTCCGAGGAGCTCGCCGAGATCGTCGAGAAGTACGGCGACGAGCGGCGCACCCGGATCGAGTTCTTCGAAGGCGATATGTCGGTCGAGGACCTCATCCCCGAGGAGGAGGTCGTCGTCACGATCACCCGTGGCGGCTACGCCAAGCGAACCAAGACCGACCTTTACCGCTCGCAGCGGCGCGGCGGCAAGGGCGTGCGCGGGGCCCAGCTGCGCGGCGAGGACGTGGTCGAGCACTTCTTCACGACGACCACCCACCACTGGTTGCTCTTCTTCACCAACCTCGGGCGGGTCTATCGCGCCAAGGGCTACGAGCTGCCCGAGGGCGGTCGCGACGCCAAGGGCCAGCACGTGGCCAACCTGCTGGCCTTCCAGCCGGGCGAAGAGATTGCCCAGGTGTTGGCGATCAAGGACTACGAGCAGGCGCCCTATCTCGTGCTGGCGACCCGGGGCGGGCTGGTCAAGAAGACCCGGCTGTCGGAATACGACTCGCCGCGCTCCGGTGGGCTCATCGCGGTCAACCTGCGCGATGACGACGTGCTCGTCGGTGCGGGTTTGGCTGCGCCAGAAGACGATTTGCTGCTCGTGTCGCGGCTCGGTCAGTCGGTGCGGTTCCGGGCCGACGACGACCAGTTGCGGCCGATGGGGCGCGCGACCTCAGGCGTGACCGGTATGCGGTTCAAGGCCGACGACGTGCTGCTGGCCATGTCGGTGGTCCAGTCGGGTTCGGAGCCGGACGTGTTCGTCGTCTTCGAGAATGGCCTGGCCAAGCGGACCCCGGTTACGGAGTACCGCGTGCAGGGTCGGGGCGGCACCGGCATACAGGTCGCGAAGCTGTCCGACAAGGGCGGCCACCTCGTCGGGGCGCTCACGGTGAGCGCCGAGGACGAAGTCATGGTCGTCATGGAAAAGGGCAAGATCGTGCGCTCCCGGGTGGACGAGGTCCGGCATACCGGGCGCTCCACCATGGGCGTGAAGTTCGCGACCCCCGACGCCGGTGACTCGATCGTTGCCGTGGCCCGTAATGCCGAGTCGGGCTCGGACGAGGACAATGGCGTACCGTCAGACGAGAACGACGCTGCGACAGAGCCTTCCGTGGATGCATCCGCGACTTCGGAGGGTTCCGAGGGCGCCGACTCGACGAGCGACCCGTCGGCAGACCCGACGCCCGATCAGCCTGGAGGTAGCCAGTGAGCACACCCGGGGGCCCCACCACGCGCCCGATCCCGACCGTGCCATCCAGCGACGCCGCCAAGGCCCGCGGCTGACCAGGCGGCCGGAAGGCCGCCGCAGACAAGGCGCGCAGACAAGGCTGCCGCTGCGAAAGCCGCCGCTGAGGGCTGGGCGCCGCGCGTGGCGCGCGCGACGGCGCCGAGGTGCCGCCGATGCCTCAGCGCCCCGCCCCGCAGGGCGGCGACGGGCTGACCGGGCGCCGGCGCCAGGGAGCAACCGGCGCGACAGCGCCCTCGCCGAGCCTCGGCGCCGTCCGGCGGGCGCCCCTTCGGGGACTCCGGCAACCCGGGCATCGCCCCGGGCACTCCGACGGCCGGGCGCGCAGGTTGGTCCCAGGCCCGGGCCGGAACCGGCTGCCGCCGCAGCCGCCCCTCGCGCCGGACGCAAGGTGCAGCTCGCCGTCACTCGTATCGAGCCGTGGTCGGCCTTCAAAATGTCGCTGCTGCTGTCGACCGCGGCGGCCGTCGGCTTCATCGTCGGCACCGTTCTGCTCTGGTCGGTGCTCAAAGGCATGGGTGTCTACGACGACATCGACGGCGTGATCAAGAACTTGCAGTCCAACACCTCTGACCCGTTCTCGATCATGGACTACATCGGCCTGGGCCGGGTGACCTCGCTGGCCATGGTCATCGGCGTTGTCGACGTGGTGCTGTTGACCGCCCTGGGCACCCTCGGCGCCTACCTTTACAACGTCTGCGCCTCGCTCGTGGGCGGGGTCCAGCTCACCCTCACCGACGACTGAACGATCGCCCCGCGGCGCGCGCGACGCGAGCGGGCACGGCATACTCGAGGCGTTTTGATCGAGGCGCGCGCTGTGGGGTAATCTGACGCGTCGCGGCGGTCTCCGCCGCGGTTGACGGTGCGGGCCTATAGCTCAGACGGTTAGAGCGCTTCCCTGATAAGGAAGAGGCCACAGGTTCAAGTCCTGTTAGGCCCACCACTGTCGCCCCAGAGCAGGAGGTATGCCGTGCGCAAGAGGCTGTGGATCGTGGTCGCGGCGGCAGCTGCGGCGGTCGTGGCCATGCGCAAGTCGGTGCAGGAGCAGCGCGCCGAGCGCGCCCTGTGGGCCGAAGCCACCGACGACGTGCAGGATCCCGCTCGCTGAAACACCGGGCATATCGCATCCGCGCAGCGGCCGGTATGCCGCGGGGCGATCGGGCAATGGGTAGTGCACCTGCTGTGCACGCCAGGGGCCCACGCGGCGGCGAGCTGTGGCGGCTTGGCCGGGTGGCCCAGGACGGGCTGGCGACGGGCGAGGCCACGGTTGAGGTCGGGTATCCTCGTGGAGTCCCTCCGGGAGCTTCGTCGCTCTCACCGACTCGCCCTTGGTTGGCGACGTCGTCCACCAGGGGAAGTGGCGCAATTGGTAGCGCACCGCTTTTGCAAGGCGGGGGTTGCGGGTTCGAGTCCCGTCTTCTCCACCACTGCTCAACCTCCGGAGATCTGATCTCCGGGTGGCCTTCCGACCGGGCCGACCGTAGCTTTCCTCGCGTCGCATTCTGCGAGGGCGCTCTCGGCAACCTCGTGGAGAACGCCATCCGGCACCACAACTCCGCAGAGCAGATCCGGGTGACCACCAGTCGGATTCGCGACGAGGTGCAACTGCGCGTCATCGACGCTGGACCCGGCATACCGTTGGCGGTGCGGGAACACGCGTTCCAACCGTTCCAGCGGCAGACCGACTCGGGCGGCGACGGCGTCGGCCTGGGTCTGGCTGTTGCGCGGGGCTGACCGAAGCAATGGGTGGCACGTTGACAGCCGATGACACGCCCGGTGGAGGCCTCACCATGGTCGTGGCACTGCCTGCGGGGTCATCGACGTAAGCGGCGAGTTCTCGTCGTGGACGACGACCCGACGATTCTTCGGACTCTGCGCCTGATCACCGAACCCGGCATCGGCTACCGGCTCGTCCCGTGATCCCACCGATGGCGGCGACTATCGCGTCGGTGAATGGCGCATCGTGGTAGCTGTGCGTGGCGTCATGCCACACGTGCTCCGGGTGACGCGGTTGGCATGACCACGGCACCATTCCGTTTGCGACCATGGAGCAATGGGTTTCTCTCCCCTCGTTCGCACCAGATCAGCCACACCGTGACCCACAGTTGCCCGATGACCTGGGTCAGGCTGCTGCGCCGAGCGCAGCGGGTCCACGGTCCTGACCGGCGCCGGGATGTCGGCGGAGTCTGGGGGTGCCGACCTTCCGTGACGCCCAGACCGGGCTGTGGTCGCACTTTGACCCCGAAGACCTAGCCACCCCTCGGGCCTGGGCCCGCGACAAGGCGTTGTGCAACGCGTGGTATCTCTGGCGGGTCCACCTCGTGCGCTCGGTCGAGCCCAACGCCGGTCACCGAGCCCTCGCCGAGTGGGCCACGCTGCCCGGCCGGCAGATCCACATCGTCACCCAGAACATCGACGATCTCCACGAGCGCGCCGGCTCCACGGTCCTAGCCCACCTGCACGGCAGCCTCTTCGCCTGGCGCTGCGACCGCTGCCACGCCCCCGCCCCGACCCCGAATGCCCCACCGACGCCCGTCGAACGGCTCGACCCCGACCGCTGCCGCCACTGTGCCGACGGGGACATCCAGCCGGGGGTGGTGTGGTTTGAAGAGCCGCTTCCGGCAACGGAATTCGACCTCGCAATCGATGTATGCCGGGACACCGACCTCGTCGTCGTGGTCGGCACGTCGGGATGGTGCAACCGGCGGCCAGCCTTCCGCACCTGGCCGGTGCGAACGGCATACCTGTCGTGGAAGTGGACCCGCGCGAGACGCTGCTCACCGAGGCCGCGACCGTGAGGCCTGCGGGCCAGCGCAGGCGGGCGCTACCTGCCATGGTGCGGGCGGTGGCCCTCGGAGTGAAGCAGAGGACAGGGCGCACGGCATACCCGATGTAGTGGTGCTAGCCCGGATTAACCAGACGCGTGACAGTCCTCAGGGCCCATGTCACACTGGCGCCGGTCTCATTGAGACCCCCTCCACCGAAACGGTCCCCACATCGAAGGTGGAGAAGGCGCGGACCCGGATAGCCTCCGACTCGGCATTCCGATCTCCACGCGGAGTGGCTGTGCGTCAGTGGCAATGCCGTGACGACACAGCCACTCCCTTTTTTGCGCGGCCTTGCGGGGTCTTCCGGTGGCGCATCGCTGACGCCGCATTGCTGACGCGGCACTGGGGGGTGGCGTCAGTCGACGTCGTCCGAGTCCGCAGCACGAGGGGCAGCCGGGACAGCCTCGTCGCCGCCCGCCTCCGTCGCACCCGGCTGGCGATCCGGCTCAACCCGACGACCGAGACGCCCAGGTAGTCGGCGATGTCCTTCTGCTGAATGTGGCGCAGCGCCGGGCGTAGTCGACCAGGAAGCTGCGATAGCGCGCCTCCGCGGGCAGCCGCATCCGGTCGCGTTCGTAGCGCATCACCTGCGCATACACCAGGTATGCCGTCGCCAAGGCTTTGCCCCCACGCGACGCCGCGGTGGGCGCGGCCGTGCATCTCGTGCACGGAGATCTCGACATAGCTGGTGGCGGTCAAGGCCGTGAGTCGGTAGCGCTGGGCGTTCGCCGCGGCCAGCGCCTTGCCGAGGACGGAATCCCGGGCAGCCTCGGCGAGGGTGCCGATGCGCGCCGCTCGATCGTCGGGCAGCCATGAGATCGCCGGGCCGGGCGAAGTTGACCGTGCGCATGGTCCCGTCCGGGGCCGCCAGACGGACGTGGACGACGCCTGCCGTGACGAGGAAGAGGGCGGGGTTGACCGAGTCCTCTTCGTGTTGGAAGACCTGACCCGGTCGCGCGCGGCGGGCGGCCATGGTGGCGGCGAACGCGGGCCAGTCAGGCAGCGGCGCGAGCCGCGAATGCTTCCAGGACGTGCCGAACGCTTCCACGGGCGTCGTCCGCTGCCATGTCACCTCCAGCTGCCGGGGCCTGCAGGCCGGTGTATCCCGGCGCAGTGTAGAGCCGGCCGTCCTCACGATGAATAACCGTGGCGAAGCGGTGACAACCCAAATTAAGCCGCGTCCCTCTTGTCGGTCTTGTCCGTTATCCCTGATCAACTTGACTCGTGACATTTCGCCCGCAAAGTCCTAACTTGCGATAATCAGGACCGGTGTGCGGGGGAATCCACTCAACGGTCGAGTAGTCAAGACCCGTCAGGGCGCCATGTTGGCTGCCCTGATGCTGTCGCGCGTGCAGCACTGCCCGCTGTGCGCTTGGCATCGATGAGGTCCCTTGGGACCGTGGATGGGGAGTTCAAGGATGAATAGCTGGCTGACGGATAACTCGTCAGGGGTGGACCACCCGGTCGGCACGGCGCTCACATCAGCGCCTGATGACCCGGCTGCGGCGCGGTATCGGAGCAGCCCTGGTCATGGCGATGGCCGTTCTTGGCTTGACGGTGGCACCCCATGCCTCGGCAGCCGACACCGCTGCAACGATCACCAAGACGGTCGTTAACCAGAAGGCGTCATACGCCATCGGGGAGGTCGTGACGTATCGGCTCACGGTCTCCTGCAGCAGCCTCGTCGGTGCCTGCGGCATCGGGACCCTGACTGACGCTTTGGACTCAACTTGACGGTGACGACAGCGAGTGTCTTCCTGCCTACGACCACGCAGAACGGTGGCACGCCGCCGCCGATGACGAAGTCGATGAGTGGCAACGTCTTGACCGTCACTATCGGCACTGCAGCAAACCCTTGGATGGATGGCACCTCGTTCCGACATCCTCGTGACGGGACTGTGAACGCCTATCCCGCCAACTCGAATCCGGTTGGCACGATCCCCAACGGCGCGACAATCGGCATTACCAATGGGGTGGGCGACACCGTAGCACCGGTGGTTGTCAATGTGATCCCGCCGGCCAAAGACTGGGGCATCGTGAAGTACGACGAAGGATGGCAAGGTGATCCTGCGCCTGGCGAGGTCGTAAGCTACATGGTCAGGTTCTACCGCCCCACAAACACTGGGGCATCGACATTGCCAGCGCCGTCTTGACCGACGCACTCGACCCGCGGGGTCGAGTTCGTGTCGTCCAGCTACGGAACCTACGACGCTGCGACCCACACGGTGAGCGCGACGGTCTTTAGCCTCCCGGCTAACGGCCCGATGAACTGCCCTTCGCTGAGCCTCACGGGCGGCTGTGACACCTACTGGGGCTGCAAATCAACGTCAGGCTGCCTCCGAATGCCAGGAACGGCACCACCCCCGACTGCTGGCACGGTTTTCAGGAACACCATCAACGCCCAGGTCACGTATGCCGATGGCAGCACCGGCCCCTCTCGGACTTCGTTGACATCAAGACGGCGGAGCCGATCTACCGTGAGTACGCAGTCAAGATGGGGCCGACGACCACTCCCCGGCAGCAATATCACCTACCGCCTCTACAGCCAGAACACGGGCAACAGCACCCTCACCGACTACACCGTCATCGACACGCTGCCCCTTGATGCAGCGGGAAACCCCGTCCTCACCAACGTCTACGTCGCCCGCTCGGGGTCAGGATCCCCGCTGCCGGACGATGGCGCTCAGGTCACGCTGTCCTGGAGCACCGACGGTGTGACCTGGACGAATTCTGTGCTCATTTCCCAGGGAGCCGACCTCCCTGGGAGTACTTCGCCCTACCGGCGCGAAGTACGTGCGTTTCACCTTCGCCGCACTGCGTTCTAGCGAGACGTTTGACATCCAGGTCGTAGGCACGGTGCCTGCCGATACGTCGCTCGATGCGAGCTTGGAGAACTGTGCGAGTTTCGATTCTGCCAATCTTGACCAGAAGAACAGCTGCGTCACCACGACCATCGACCCTGCGATCGCGAAGATCGTCCCATTCAAGTCACCGATGTTCAACGCTGCTGGACAGAACTCCCCCGTGCCGGGAGAGATATTCGACTGGATCCTTGGTTTCGGCGTCAACTCCCCCTTCCGTTGGATTCGGTTACGGTCTCCGGACGTGCTCCCCAAGGAGTTCGAACTCGTCGGAGTGACGTGCTTCACCAGGGAGACCAACTTCTCAGGGATTCCCAACGGCGTCACGAGCGGCCCGTGTCCAAACTTTGCGATCCCGGCATACACCGCCGTGGCGCAGGCCTGACGGGTCGACGAAGATCACCTTTCCGGCCGTGCCCGTGGTGAACAATGCGGAACAGAACTGGTATCCTACGGCATCCACCTGAATGTGCGGGTGAAGCCTCGTACGGCCATCAAGGAATACCCTAACGAGGTCCTCATCTCGACGAACAGCCAGGTGACCTCGTGTGACGATAGCTTCGCTATCATAGGCACTTATCAGAAGCCTGACGCGACGGATATTGATGGTGACGGCCACACGACCGAGCCGACCTGTGGGTTCACCTCAAGGTCAATGTCGTCGAGGCAGCCTCGGTCGACATGACCAAGTGGGATATCGGCACCAAGCCGAACGTCTTCGAAGGGACCGGCACGACCCCACCGTCCGGGGCGCTCGAGACCGCCTGTCCCGAATGGCTGGGCTACACCCGCTACCCGTGCGTGGCAGTGACCGACCCGGGTAGCGATTTCAGCTACCGCTTCAAGATGCAGAACGTCGGCAATGTGCCGATGACGAACTACGTGATGTATGACATCTCCCGGTCGTCGGCGACACCGGTGTCGCCAACTATGCGTCCACCGGTCAGCGCGGCACCGAATGGTCGCCGATTATGACCGGTCCGATCGTCTTCGAGTCTGGTCTTTCGACCGCGACCAACGACCTACCAGGCGGAATACAACCTCACCTCCAACCCGTGCCGGCCGGAGTTGAACACCAACACGGCCGACGCGACCTGGCAGGGCACCTGTGACAATTCGTGTACCCGGCCAGCATCACCACGAGACTGGTCCACGGTGAAGTCGTTCCGGATCACCATGTTCCAAGCGACGACGACGGTGCCGCCGACCATCCCGACGTGGGCCCCGGGCGAGTCTGCAGTGTTCACCGTCGATGAAGGCCCCTGTCGGCCCCGGCGTCGATCATTGACGACCCGGCCACCGCGACGGTCGAGCCGCTGGACCTCTCGGTCGCGTGGAACTCGGCCGCCCAGCGGGTCTACCGCAGCGACGCTGGCGGCACCCCGTTGTGGATGAAGCCGTACGGGCCGCGCAAGGTTGGCATCATCGTGCCGTTCCGTGCTGCCGCCGGCTGTGTCGGTGGGTGACTACTTCTGGTACGACACCAACGCCAATGGTGCAGGATGCCGGTGACACCCCGGTGCAGGGCGCGGTGGTGCGCCTGCTCGACGCCCAGGGCAACTCTCATCGAGGCGACGACGACGAACCCCTGCAGCGGCCACTACTCGTTTATCGGCTATCCTCACGCGGCGGACACCGACGACCATCATCAGGTTCATCAAGCCGACCGGCGTCATTCACGACTCGGGATGCGACTAACGACACTTCCTAACGGCCGCGACGGTGACCTCACTGACTCCGGATGCCCCTGATCAGCCACCGGTCGGGTGCTGTTCAACTCGGGGCCGGCGGGTAACCGCGTCTTCCAGGTGGTCCGACGATCGCCAACAATGTCTCGCGACAACCCAGGCCTGGATGCTGGTCTGGTGACCCCGGTGCTCAATCTCGACCTGGCTGATCGGCTGGCACGTATACCGGGTTGCTTTGTGCCTGGCACCAGGAAGTGACGTGGAAGCTCACCCCGAAGAACTCCGGGTTCGAAGCTGACCGCTGCTGGTTGGACGGTGTCTGGGGTCCTCCTACCGCCGGGCTTGAGCTGAGTCTCCATGGATTGGCCGCAGCGCCCCCACCTAACACGACCCGGCGAACCTGGCGTGCACTTCGAGCCCTCGACCTGGCGTCAGGGCGCGAGCCAGTGCCAAGATCTGGTCGTGGTGAAGGTGGCGGTTGGCTGGACTGTGATAACGCGTTGCCCAACGTTGCGTGCATCAAACAGGCGCCGAACGACCCGGCCGAGACCAACCCGTTGATTAGGTGCCGGGCGACTAACCGCGGCACCTCGATACCCCGACCGACAACGACGCGCAATTCACGACCTGTATGCCGTATCGGTGGGCCGATTACCGTCAATGATGGGGACACCTAACAGGGATGATCTCTGGAAACCGCTGGTGAGGACCCGAGATAGGGTATCGCGATGATTCTGGATACTGCGGACGCTGCCCCAGAATGCACTAGCCACGACCACAGACGCAGCCGGGTTCTGCTCGTTCACGGGTCTGTCACGGTCGACCGACTACGTCATCGGGTTTGGCTTAAGTCACTCCGCAGGCGCGGGTGTCGTGCGGTGGCGAACAAATCGACGCTGACGGCTATCGCCGTCGACCGACCCGCTGACTCCGATGCCGTGCCAGCCGATGCGACGACCAACGTCGCACGATGGTGGCGTTCACCTCTGAGGGACATCAGGGAGCCGCTCCGACGCCGGATGCGGCAGACTAACACAGCATCGACGCTGGAGTTTGACTTTCATTCGAAGCGCTGGTCAAGACCTGACGCAGCTGGCTGGTCACGTTCGTGCCGGGTCGAACCGGTGAGCCTACCCGTTGCGGCGCTTCAGGCGACGATCGTCGGATGTCTGCGTTGGCTGGCCAATTAGTGACGGATCTGTTGCCGGCTGGGTTGACGTTGAGTGTCGATGACGGGCACTATGATGACTTCACGCAGACGCCGGGGACGTGCGCCGCTTCGGCGGCGTTGCCGATGGGTGCGGGTGAAGGCCGATCCGCGGCCTGCCCGCGACGTTGGGTTGCCTTGTTTACGGGTTCGGCGAAGAACGTCGCGTACGTCTGGCCGGCTGGTGGTGGTGTGCCGGAGACACGGCGCCGTTGGGTCCGGTGC
>JADJVI010000005.1 GCA_016710645.1 Actinomycetales bacterium
CCGACGAGGTCACTCTCCGGGATCGGTCTACGTTCCCGGAAATTCACCCGGCATACGAGACTCTGGGTGGGTTCGTCGCGGCGGAGCTGGGACGCGTGCCGACGGTCGACGACATCGTGAGTGTTGCCTGGCTGGCGGCTGAGGGTGATCCGCATGGAGGGCCGACGGGTGCGCGGGTGCGCTTCGAAGAGGTGCCGGACGCCGTCGACGAACTCGGGGCGACGGGGGAGGCGTCGACGACCGCTGCCTCGCTCTGGATCTCGCTGGCCCTGCTGCTCGGCAATGCCCACTTCGTGGGGCTGAGTTCGCCGCGATGGCGGCGCGACGCAGCGCCCTGGGAACTGCTCGCCGTTGCGGCGGGGAACACGCGAGCCGCAACGCGCCTGCAGGCCCTCGAACACATGGGGTCGATGCTCGCTACCGCGCAACTGGGCATCACGGTGTGCTCGGTCGGGCTGGGCGCACTCGCCGAGTCCGCGCTGCATCACCTGCGGCTGCCGTGGACCTCGATGTTGCCGTTCGGGTCGGTGGCGGTCGACGTGCTGGCGCTCGCCGGGGCGCTGCTTGTCGTGGTCTAACCTGCACGTCGTCGTCTGGCGATCCCCCAAGAACCTTGCCCTGGCCGGGCCGGATCGGGCCGCGATGTGGCTGGTGCCCTGCTGTTGTTCGTCGCGACGACCCGGCCGCCTGGTGCGGGTCATGGAAACGCCTCGCCAAGGCGCTGGTTCCCGGGGATCTTCCGGATCGAGCCGTGACGAGATCGCTTTCGGCGTTCACCGTCGACGAGGTCGCTCACATCGTACGAGGAGCGGCCGCGAAGGGGCTCATCGAACAGGGTCGCCACGGGCTGCTGCGCAGCGCGCGGGGGTTCAGCGACAAGACCGCCGGCGATGTCGCGGTGCCGGTGGAGCGGCTGGTCTCCCGGCCCCAAAGGCCACGCCGGCGCGGGGTCGAGCGACCCGTGGCGCGTAAGGGTTCTCGCGTTATCCGGTGCGGGACGCCGACGGGGTCCTCACGGGATAACTCCACCTAAAGGACGTCCTGTATGCCGGTGAGCAGGACTGGGACGCGCCGGTGCCGCTGACTTCGGTGCGGCAGCTGGCGACCGTGGCCAGCACCGACGAGGTCGAGGATGTCTCGCGACCGTGCAGCGCTCCGGCAGCCACGTCGCCCGGGTGCAGGACCCTGACGGGCAGATCCACGGCGTGGTCTTCCTCGAGGACGTCCTGAAGAACTGGTGGGCGAGGTCGCGACGCCACCCAGCGCGACCCCGCTTGATGGGTGACGACGACGACCCAGCCGGGGAGTAGCCCCGAGACGTCAGCTCCCAGTCGCGAATAGGCAACGCGAGGAGCGTCGAGCGAAGGTCCTCAGGAGTCCGTTGTCGCGGCCAGGTTGATCCAGCGGCTGGTGACGACCATGCCGAGGTGCTCGTAGAGTCCCAGCGCGCCAGCGCGCGAGTCGAGTCGCAGGCTCGATGGCGTGGTGGCCGTGGGGCGAACATGGCGCAAGGACTCCGCGAGAAGGGCCCGAGCCAGGCCCTTGCCGCGTTCGTCGCGGCGCACGGCGAGCTTGTCGATGTAGGCGCCACCGTCGGTGGTGGTCATGACCAGCGAAGCCCACTACCCCGCTCGTCCGGGCCGAGCGCCACGCGCAGGTGCCAGGGTTCAACCCGGGGCGCCGCACCGTCGTGGCGGCGAAGTCGGCAAAGGAGTCGCGTTCTCGCGCCGACCATTCCAGGAAGGCGTCCTCGATGACCTCGTGCACGGCGGCATATTCGTCCGCCCTGGCGGCGCGAAGCAGGTAGCCGGGGAGATCGGCGGCGCGGGGATGTCGACGCCCTCCGGCAAGCGCAGGATCCAACTCTCCCAGCGCTGCCTCCAGCCGAGCCCGCGCAGCAGTACCTCGCCGGGCGAGCCGGCAGACACGGGCATTCCGACGACGGGGACGCCCCGCTCGGCTGCCTTGGCGACGATCCAGTGCGCGACCCAGGTGCCGATGCCGCGTCCGCGGTAGGCGGGGTGGACCGCCGCGTCGGCACGGTCTGCGCGCGAGTGCTCGCCATAAGCGACCAGCCGCTCGCCGTCGAAGACACCCATCGTGGAGGACTCGATGTCGAAGCTCGGCCGTTGCCAGTCGGCAAAGATGTCTGCCTCTTCGATGGCGACCTCGCCCACCGTGTCGAGCTCGTGGGCAGCCATCAGCTCGAAGACGGCTCTGGAATCCGTGTGCCGTAGCGGCCGCGTCGTGAGGTGTGGGGGCAGCCCGGAGTCGTTCTGCATGGGTCGGAGCATGACATGGCTGCGTCGCAGAGAAATTCGGTGCCCCCGGCAGGATTCGAACCTGCGCCCCCGCCTCCGGAGGGCGGTGCTCTATCCCCTGAGCTACGGGGGCTGACGAGCTTGCGCCATCAGCCTGATGGGTCTGGGCGGCTCGGAAGTCGCGCCTGCAGGAGGGTACCAGCCTAAGCTGCCCGGCATGGAACCGGCGCTCGCGGAGGACCTCCTCGGGTACCTGGCCCAGCGGATCGCGACCCTCGCCGGCGACGCAGTAGCGGTGTCGTTGCGCCGCGCGAGTGCTGGCGCGCGCGAGTGGCGCAGCGCGCAACCCGCCCGCGAGGGCTCCGACCCACAACAGCTCCGGTATGCCGTGGAAACAGACCGCGCGATTGCTCACCTCCTCGACGACGCCCGGCTCGAAGGGGCGACCCTCGTCGTGAGACTGACCCCACTGGCGGTGGTCAACGGACTCCATGGGCTCGCGAGTCGTCAACTCGACTCCGCTACAAGCAATTCCGCAGGGTCAACCACAACCCGGCACACCCTGGACGATCCCGTGTTCCGCCTGCAGCTGGCCTACTCCAGGGCCCGACGTGATGCCGAAGGGCCGCGCTGGGAGGAGGCGGACGGCATACCTGGCAGCGCTCTGGACGAGGCGGGAGCGATGGTCGACCTCGTGGCCGCGCTCCTGGAATCACCGCGCCGGATGGCCGACCCCACCACCAGACCGGAGCAAGCCGCGGCTGCGCTGGGAGCCGTCGCCACGGCATACCTGGCCTGGGAGGGTGAGTTGCCACCGCACCTACCCGTCGTGGCGCCACCAGTGCCAGCGCTGACACCCAGGCTGCTCGCGAGCGCGGCCGCCGGTGTCTTGGAGCGTGGAATGTCCGGCCTGGGCATTGTGGCGCGCGAAAGGATATGAACCATGCGCGCACACGAGGCCGGGGCTCTGCATGCCGAGGGCTACGGGGCGGCGCCCCAGTGGTTGCCCTATCCCGACGAGGTCATGGCGCTGCTGCCGCAGTTGTGGTCCGACGGGGTGACCCGTGACGGCGACGGAGCGCTCGCCGTGGCGGGGGTGTCGGCGACCGAGCTGGCGCGCGATTTCGGCACCCCGGCTTATGTCATGGACGAGGACGACTTCCGGCGGCGGGCGCGGGCCTTCCGCGACGAGTTCACCGCGCCCTTCGAGCGCACCCTGGCCGGGGCCGACGTCTACTACGCGGGCAAGGCGTTCCTGTGCTCGGCTGTCGCCGCGTGGGTGATGCAGGAGGGGCTCTGCCTCGACGTGTGCTCGCTCGGTGAGCTGTCGGTCGCAATGCGAGTCGGCTTCCCCGGCAACAAGATCGGGATGCACGGCAACAACAAGAGCGCCGAGGAGATCCGCGCCGGGCTGACCTATGGGGTCGGGCGGATCGTCGTCGACTCCTTCCACGAGATCGAACGAGTTGCGGCCATTGCCGCTGAGCTCGACGTCGTCGCCCCGGTGATGGTCCGCGTCACCGTGGGGGTGGAGGCGCACACCCACGAGTTCATCGCGACCGCCCACGAGGACCAGAAGTTCGGTTTCAGCCTTGCCGGCGGGCAGGCCGAGGCGGCCGTGCTCGCCGTGCTCGCGCAGGACCGGCTCCACCTGCTCGGACTGCACAGCCACATCGGTAGCCAGATCTTCGACGTCAGCGGGTTCGAGATTGCGGCGCGGCGGCTGGTCGAACTGCACGTCAAGGTCGCGACCGAGCACGGCTACCTCATGCCGGAGATGGACCTCGGCGGTGGCTATGGCATGTCCTACACGAGTCAGCACACCCCGATGACGCCTGCTGAGCTCGGTGACCAGCTCGCCGGGGTGGTGCGCCGCGAGCTCAAGCCGCTGGCCGACGCGGTGCCCGGCGCGCGGGTGCCACGCATCTCGATCGAGCCGGGCCGGTCGATCGTCGGCCCGAGCACCTTCACGCTCTACACCGTCGGCACCGTCAAGGACGTGCAGGTCAACGACCGCGCTCAGCGGCTCTATGTCGCCGTGGACGGCGGGATGAGTGACAACGTCCGCACCGCGCTCTACGACGCCGACTACTCCTGCACCCTGGCCAACCGGGCCAGCGACGCTGCGCCTCGCGTCGCCCGGGTCGTCGGCAAGCACTGCGAGAGCGGCGACATCGTCGTCATGGACGAATACCTGCCGGCCGACATCACCCCCGGTGACCTCGTCGCGGTCCCGGGCACGGGTGCCTACTGCCGGGCGCTGTCCAGCCAGTACAACCACACTCCCCGCCCGCCGGTCATTGCCGTCAAGGACGGCCAGGCCCGGGTCATCGTGCGCCGAGAAACCGTCGAGGACCTCTTGGCGCTGGACGTCTGGTGATCGGGGATGATGGTGCACCGTGACTAAGGAACAGAGCGCCCCGGGGGGCGAACCATTGCGGGTGGCGCTGCTCGGCTGCGGGGTGGTCGGCTCGGCGGTGGCCCGCCTGCTGACCGAGCATGCCGCCGACCTCACCGCCCGTGTCGGGCGGCCCCTTCAGTTGGTCGGCATCGGCGTGCGCCGGGCCGGTCGCACCCGTCCCGAGGCCGGCGTCGACCCCACGCTGTTCACCACCGACTCGACCGAACTGGTCACCCGCGCCGACATCGTCGTCGAGGTCATCGGGGGCATCGAGCCGGCTCGGTCGCTCATCTTGCGCGCCATGGAGCACGGCGCGTCGGTCGTCACCGCCAACAAGGCCCTGCTCGCCGAGGACGGCCCTACCTTGTATGCCGCCGCCCGCGATCACGGAGTCGACCTCTACTACGAGGCCGCGGTCGCCGGGGCGATCCCGCTGCTACGCCCGCTGCGTGAGTCCCTGGCCGGCGACAGCGTCCGCAAGGTCATCGGGATCGTCAACGGCACGACCAACTATGTGCTGGACAAGATGGACTCGACCGGCGCGGGCTTTGCCGAAGCGGTGAGCCAGGCTCAGGCGCTCGGGTATGCCGAGGCCGACCCGACCGCCGACGTCGAGGGGTTCGACGCCGCCGCCAAGGCCGCCATCCTCGCCTCGCTGGCCTTCCACACCCGCGTGTCCGGGCGCGATGTCCATCGCGAGGGCATCACCGAGGTCACCGCGGCCGACATCCAGGCCGCCAAGGACATGGACTGCGTCGTCAAGCTGCTTGCCATCTGTGAGCGGGTCGACGCCCACGACGGGCCCGACGGACCCACCCCCGGTGGGGTGTCGGTGCGCGTGCACCCAGCGATGCTGCCGCGCCGCCACCCACTCGCCGGCGTCCGCGAGGCCTTCAACGCGGTCTTCGTCGAGGCCGACGCGGCCGGGCAGCTGATGTTTTACGGCCGCGGCGCCGGGGGCGACCCCACCGCCAGTGCGGTCCTCGGTGACATCGTCGCCGTCGCGCGGCACCGGGTCGGCGGCGGTCATGGACCGGGCGAGAGCTCGTATGCCGACCTGCCGGTGCTTGACATGGGCCAGGCACTCACCCGCTATCACATCAGTCTCGACGTCGCCGACCGCCCGGGCGTTCTCGCCCAGGTCGCCACGGCCTTCGCCGACCACGAGGTGTCGATCGAGACGGTCCGCCAACAGCAGATTCCTGCCGACCTGGATGACGCCGCTGGCCCTGGACACGCTCCCTCCGCTGCGCGCGCCAGCCTCGTCGTGGTCACCCATGCCGCTCCCGACGCGGCCCTGTCGGCGACGGTCGATGCCCTCGCCGCGCTGCCGATCGTTCGCGGCGTCAACTCCGTCATGCGTGTGGAAGGTGTCTGACATGGCTCACCAATGGCGCGGGGTCATCCGCGAGTATGCCGATCGGTTGCCGATGCTCGCCGGAGCCCCGACCGTCACCCTCCTGGAGGGCGGCACCCCACTCATCCCCGCGGCATACCTGTCCGATCGGGTCGGCGCGCAGGTCTACCTCAAGTACGAAGGTCTCAACCCGACCGGCTCTTTCAAAGACCGCGGGATGACGACGGCGATCTCCGTCGCGGCCCGCAATGGCGCCAAGGCGGTCATCTGCGCCTCGACCGGCAACACCAGCGCGAGCGCCGCGGCCTATGCCACCAAGGCCGGCATGGCCTGCGCCGTGCTCGTGCCCGACGGCAAGATCGCCATGGGCAAGCTGTCTCAGGCGATCGCCCACGGGGCGACCCTGCTGCAGGTCGAGGGCAACTTCGACGACTGCCTCAACGTCGCCCGGAAGCTCGCCGAGTCCTACCCCGTCGAACTGGTCAACTCGGTCAACCCGGCGCGGATCGAGGGTCAGAAGACGGCCGCCTTCGAAATCGTCGACGCCCTGGGCGACGCCCCCGAGATCCACTGCCTGCCGGTCGGCAACGCCGGCAACATCACCGCCTACTGGCAGGGCTACCGCGAGTATGCCGGTGGCACGCCGGGCGGCGAGGGTGCGGCTGCCGCGGGTGGCCCGGCCACCCACCTGCCGCAGATGTGGGGCTTCCAGGCCGCCGGTGCCGCGCCGATCGTGCTCGGGCACCCCGTCGACCACCCCGAGACCATGGCCACCGCCATCCGGATCGGCAACCCGGCGTCGTGGTCACAGGCGGTCGCCGCTCGCGACGACTCGGGCGGGCGTATCGAGGCCGTCACCGACGAGCAGATCCTCGCCGCCCACCGCATCCTCTCCGCGCACGAGGGGGTTTTCGTCGAGCCGGGCTCGGCCGCATCGGTCGCGGGCCTGCTCATGTGTTCGGAGGCGGGCGTCGTCCCGCCCGGTGCCCGCATCGTCTGCACGGTGACCGGCCACGGCCTCAAGGATCCGCAGTGGGCCCTGCGCCAGGCGGATGGCTCCGAGGTGACGCCCACCAGGATCCCCGTCGACGCCTACTCCGCCGCGGCGGCGCTCGGCCTGGAAGGCTGACCGACGTGAGCGTCGTCCCATCCGGTGCTGCGATCCGGGTCCGCACCCCGGCCAGCAGCGCCAACCTCGGCCCGGGCTTCGACTCGATCGGCCTGGCCCTGGGGGTGTGGGACGAACTCGACTTCACCGTCACCGACCAGCCGGGGCTGCGCATCGAGGTCGCCGGATCGGGTGCCGACGGCGTGCCCCGCGACGAGTCGCACCTGGTCTATCGCTCGCTCGTCCGCGGGCTACGGGAACTAGGAGTTGAGCCGCCGGTCGGCCTGCTCATGCAGACCCGCAACGCCGTGCCGCACGGACGAGGGATGGGCTCGTCGGCGACGGCGATCGTGTCGGGCGTCGCCGCAGCGCACGGCCTGGCGGCATACCTGGGCTCGGCTGCTCCATCCCCCGGTGGCAGCGTCGAGATCGACCTCGACGCCGTCAACTCCCTGGCCAGCGAGCTGGAGGGGCACCCCGACAACGCCTCGGCCACGGTCTTCGGGGGGATGACATTGTCGTTCACCCCGGACGTCGTCGACCCCGCCGCGCGGGTCACCCCGACCGTGACCGTGCGGCTGCCGCTGCACCCCGACCTCACCGCCATCGTCTTCGTGCCCGAGGCGACCCTGGCCACCCACACGGCCCGGGCCCTGCTGCCCGAGCGCATCCCGCTGCGCGACGCCGCGCTCAACTCCGCCCGCGCCGCGCTCCTGGTCGAGGCGGCCACGCGCCGGCCAGAGCTCCTCGTCCCCGCCACCCGCGACTGGCTGCACCAGGAAGCCCGGCGGCCCTCGTATGCCGCGTCCATGGCCTTGGTCGACCGGCTGCGGACCGCAGGCCACGCGGCCACGATCTCGGGTGCCGGGCCGAGCGTCCTCGCGCTGACCACGCACGACCGGGTCGATGACGTCACCGCCGGTGACGACAGCTGGCGCCGGCTCGTGCCCGGCATACCGGCCCATGGGGTGACCGTCAGCGCGCGGTGAGGCGTGCACCCCGCAGGTGCCTCACGTTGACCGCGTAGGCCGTGGTGACGGTATGCCGGTGGGTTTGGTGTTAGATTGGGCTCGCACCGCGCGGGAGGGGCTACCCAGTCATCAGCACTGAGGCTCCGAGAGCGGGCGCATCCTCTTCCTGACCTCGGCAGTTTCGCTGCCGTGAGCGCGCTGCGCTCGTTCGCGGAATGAGGCATCCATTGGCCAGGCATCCCCTGGCCGCACACCCGGCCCCATCTCCGCGGGCCGACGAACGAGGGAAGGATCCTTCGTGACAGACACCACCGGGGCTGTGGCGCAAGCCCGCACGCCCCGTTCCGGCCTGGCAGCCATGAACGTCGTCGAACTCAAGGGCGTCGCCGCCAAGCTCGGGATCACCGGCACCACCAAGATGCGCAAGGACGACCTCGTCTCGGCGATCGCCGCCCGGCAATCCGGAGGCGGTGCCTCCTCCAGCGGCTCGACCGCCCCCGCAGCTGGCGACGGAGGTGCAGCTACCGGCTCGCAGGGTGGGGCACCCGCGCGGCGCACTCGCGGCCGGGCGACGGCACCGGCCCAGAGCACTCGTCCGACCACCGAACCGGCGGCTGCCCCCGCGGCGGCACCGGCCGCAGCGGCTGTTGAGTCCGCTCCCGCTCGTAACGAGTCGGATTCGGCTCCCAGCGGCGCTCCTGCGGCCGAGCGCACGGACCGCCAAGAGCGTCAAGAGCGTCCGGACCGCCAAGAGCGCACCTCTCGCTATGAGCGGCGCGACCGTCAGCAAGGCCAGCAGCAGGGCCAGCAGAACCAATCGGGCGAGCGGCAGCAGAGCTCCCAGGGTCAGCAGGGTCAGCAGCAGAGCGACCGGCAGCAAGGCCAACCGGGGCAGCAGCAGGGCAACCGTTACGACGACGACGGCGACAGCCGGTCGGGACGTCGGCGCAGCCGTCAGCGCAGCCGCGACCGCAAGCGCGGCCGGGGGACCGGACTGACGCCCTCGGCCAGGACCCGTCCGAGCAGGACGTCCAACTCGCCGAGGACGACGTCCTCGTCCCGGTGGCCGGCATCCTCGACGTCCTGGACAACTACGCCTTCGTCCGCACCTCGGGCTACCTGCCCGGCCCCAACGACGTCTACGTGCCGCTGGGCATGGTGCGCCGTCAGGGGCTGCGTAAGGGTGACGCCGTCACCGGAGCGGTCAAGGCTCCACGCGACGGGGACATCCCGCCGGCGGCGCAGGGCAACAACCGGGCGAAGTTCAACCCGCTCGTGCGCCTGGACACCGTCAACGGTGCCAACCCGGAGCTGGCCAAGAACAGGGTCGAGTTCAACAAGCTCACCCCGCTCTACCCGCAGGAGCGGCTGCGCCTGGAGACCACGCCCGGCGTGCTGACCACCCGGATCATCGACCTCGTGTCGCCGATCGGCAAGGGCCAGCGTGGTCTCATCGTCAGCCCGCCCAAGGCCGGCAAGACGCTCATCCTGCAGGCCATCGCCAACGCGATCACGACGAACAACCCCGAGGTCCACCTCATGGTCGTCCTCGTCGACGAGCGGCCCGAAGAGGTCACCGACATGCAGCGCACGGTCAAGGGTGAGGTCATTGCCTCGACCTTCGACCGGCCGGCCGACGACCACACAACGATCGCCGAGCTAGCGATCGAGCGGGCCAAGCGCCTGGTCGAGCTGGGTCACGACGTCGTCGTGCTGCTCGACTCGATCACCCGCCTGGGCCGGGCCTACAACCTCGCGGCTCCCGCGAGCGGGCGCATTCTTTCCGGTGGTGTCGACTCCTCGGCGCTCTACCCGCCCAAGAAGTTCTTCGGCGCCGCGCGCAACATCGAGGAAGGCGGCTCGCTGACCATCCTCGCCACGGCGCTGGTCGAGACCGGCTCGAAGATGGACGAGGTGATCTTCGAGGAGTTCAAGGGCACCGGCAACATGGAGCTGCGGCTCTCCCGGCAGCTCGCCGACCGCCGGATCTTCCCCGCCGTCGACGTCAACCCGTCGGGCACCCGGCGCGAGGAGATCCTCCTCGGCGCCGAGGAGCTGAAGATCATGTGGAAGCTCCGCCGGGTCCTCTCGGCGCTCGACCCGCAGCAGGGCATCGAGCTGCTGCTCGACCGGCTCAAGAAGACCAAGGGCAATGTCGAGTTCCTCGTGCAGGTGCGCACCAGCTCGATCAAGCTCGACGACGACGACGACCGATCGTCGCCGCACGGCCAGATAGCCAGACAGACGGGTATGCCGTCCGCTCACCCGAGCGGACGGCATACCCGTCTCTGCTCCGGGTGCCGACCCTCAGCGGTGCGGGCCTCCGGCGATCCGGCGGCGCAGTTCAGCGACGCTCTCGGGAGCGTCGGGCAGGTCCCACCAACTCTCGACCCACCAGCTCGCCCCGGCGGCCGCCCACTCGGCCGGTGTGCCGGTCGGAGACCGGTGCCCGCCGAAGGTGTCCCCTTCCAGGACGACGTCGTAGCCTTCGGTCGGCAGTCCCCACTCGGCCCGCCGACTGAAGACGTGGTCGACCGCGCGCCGGGTCTCCTCGATGGTGATCGGCCGGAAATGCCGGGTCGACCACCGCGGGCAGGAGCCCCTCCCGGCGGGCTGCGCGATCCAACGACGGCTGAGCGTGACGGCCCAGGTGCATGGCGCCGACCACCCAGACCGGTGGGTGCGGCCGTTGGACCGGAGGCGGGGGCACCAGTTCGGTCACCGGCGTCGCGCTGTAGTGCTCGCCGGTGTAGCTGAACGGCTGGCCAGCCATGAGGCCGGCATAGATCGCCAACGACTCGTCGAGCTTCTGGGCGCGGGCCGCTCGGCCCTCGTCGGCCTCGAAAGCCAGCCAATTCCCGTGCAGCGCACCGAGACCCACACACATCGTCACGCGGCCGGCGCTGAGCCGATCGACCGTCGCGACCCGGCTGGCCAGGTCCCACGGGCGGTGCCGGGATGCGGGGGTGAGCAGGGTGCCGAGCCTGACGCGCGAGGTGAGCACCGCGGCCGCGGCCAAGGTCGCCCAGGCGTCCTGGCCCCACACAGCCTCCCAGGAGAAGACGGCGTCCCAGCCGGACGTCTCGGCTAGCTGGGCCAGCTCGACGAACTCGCGCTCGCTGGCATAGGGATGACGCATCCGTGTCGCATCTACTCCACGCTACGCCAGCGGGTGACGAGAGTCAGGCCCAGAGAGTCAGGCCCAGAGAGTCAGGCCGGCGGCACGTCGCGCGGGGCGATGGCCTTCCAGTGGAAGCGCAGCGAGGCGATCCGCACCGCCGACACCGCGCCGGCGACGATCACCGAAGCCCAGATCGACCACCAGGCATGCGGCGCCAGGGCCGCGGTCGCGCGGCACCGGCCAGCGCGGGATGACGTAGAGCCGTGAGCCCTGCCGAAAGACCGACGGCACCTCGCTGGAGAGCATGTCGCGCACCACGCCGCCGCCGACGCCGGTGAGCGCGCTGACGATCGTCGCGGCGTATGGGTCCAGCCCGAAGGCCAGTCCCTTGATGGTCCCTTCGACGCAGAACAATCCCAGACCCAGGGCATCGAAGACGAGCATGGGCCGGCGGGGCAGCCGCACCCGACCGTGGGCGAGAAAGACGACCGCGGCTCCCGCGAGGGCGACGACAAGCAGCCAGCCGTCGGTCAGGGCCGCTGGTGGCACGGCGCCGATGAGCAGGTCGCAGCAGGCCGCCGCCGAGAGCGGTGACCACCGCCAGGGAGGCGAGCCCGACGACGTCCATCCGCTTCCTGGACCGCCTGCAGCGCCCCAGAGACGGCAAAGGCGAAGACGGCCGGCCAGCACGAAAGCCGTGTGCGCGACGCCCACCCAACGCTCCATCCGGGCAACGCTACTGCCCGACCCGCCCACGGGAATGTCCGAGCTCACCTGGCGGTTTAGTGGGCGTGCGCCAGGTCTGGCACACTTACTCCTTGGTCCGGTTCACGGCATACCGCGTGAGCGTCTTTCGTGTTCGCCAGCCGACCCGGTCCATATCCATCGACGAGGAGATCCCAGTGAAGAAGGACATTCACCCCGCCTACGGGGAGACCCAGGTGACCTGCACCTGCGGCACCACGTTCACCACGCGCAGCACCGCCAAGAACGGCGTCATCCACGCCGACCGTGTGCTCGCAGTGCCACCCTTCTACACCCGGCAAGCAGAAGATCCTCGACACCGGTGGTCGCGTGGCCCGCTTCGAGGCCCGCTACGGCAAGAAGGCCGGTAAGTAGCGACCGTGACGCCGGCTCGGCGCGCGTGACTCCTTCGGTGGTCCGCGCAGCCGAGCCGGCGTTTCGTTTGTCCGGCGCCGCCGCCGACGGACTCGCTTCTGCCCCCAGGACTTCCGATGACCACGACCGACCCGCTGCTGTAGTCCGCAGAGCCGCTCGTCGCCGAGTACGCCGCACTCGAGACGGCCCTCGCCGACCCCGCACTGCACTCGGACCAGAACGCCTTGCGTCGCACCAACAAGAGGTATGCCGCTCTGGCACCGACCGTCGCGGCATACCGGGCTTCCGTGGCGCACGACGACCCTGGCGGCAGCGCGCGAACTGGAGGAGGTCGACGACTCCTTTGCAGCCGAGGTGCCCGCCCTGGCGGCCGTCGTCGAGCAGACCCAGGCTCGGTTGCACCACCTGCTGCTGCCGCGCGACCCCGACGACGACCGCGACGTCATCCCCGAGGTCAAGGCGGGGGAGGGCGGCGGCGAGTCGGCGCTGTTTGCCGGTGACCTGCTGCGGATGTACCTGCGTTATGCCGAGAAGCGCGGCTGGCGAGCGGAGCTGCTCGACGCCACCGAATCCGACCTCGGTGGCTACAAGACGTACGCCTGGCCGTGCGCGCAAGGGCACCCCGGGACCGGGAGGCCCCGTGGGCGCCGCCTAAAGTTCGAGGGCGGGGTGCACCGCGTTCAGCGGGGTGCCGGTCACTGAGAGCCAGGGCCGCATCCACACTTCCGCCGCGGGCGTGCTCGTCATGCCTGAGCTCCGATGATGCCGAGGACGAGGTCCGAGATCGGCCCCGGAACGACCTGCGCATCGACGTCTACCGCTCCAGCGGTCCCGGCGGCAACATCGGTCAAACGACCGACTCTGCGGTGCGGATCACCCACCTGCCGACCGGCCTGGTCGTCTCTCTGCCAGAACGAGGGAAGTCGCAGCTGCAGAACAAAGAATCCCGCTACGGGTGCTCAAGGCCCGGCTACGCCAGATCGCCCAGGAAGAGGCCGACGCCGCCGCGTCGCAGGCCCGCCGCTCGCAGGTGCGCACGGTCACCGATCCGAGCGGAACCGCACCTACAACTTCCCGGAGAATCGCATCGCCGACCACCGCACCGGCTTCCAGGCCTACAACCTCGACATCGTGCTCAACGGCGAGTTGGACCCGGTGGTCGAGTCGTGCACTGAGCGCCGACGAGGCGGAACGGATGGCAGCGGTCGGCGGCTCCTCGTGGACCACGTCCCTGCTGGCTGGCGAGGCGGGCGAGCCACCGCGGGAGATCCGCGCTGCGGTGCGCTGGGCCACGCGGGTGCTCGACGCGCTCCGGATCCGCCTCGGCGCCAGTCGACGCCCTGCTGCTCGCCGCTCACGTCCCCGGGGTCGACCCGCCGGAGGCGGCCGACTTCTCGTCCTTGGCGACACGGAGCTCCCAAACCGGTATGCCGGGCTGGTCACCGAACGTGCCACCCGGGTCCCACTGCAGCACCTCACCGGGACAGCGCACTTCCGCTCGCTGACCCTCGCCGTGGGACCGGGCGTGTTCATCCCGCGACCCGAGACCGGAGGTCCTCGTTGGGTTGGCCCTTGCCGCTCTGCGTGCCTCGTCGGACCCGGCCCCCCGTCGTGGTCGACCTCGCGACCGGGTCGGGGGCGATCGCCTCGGCGGTCAAGGCCGAGTTCCCGTCGGCGCAGGTGTATGCCGTGGAGCTCGACCCGCTGGCCCACGGCTGGGCGGTCGCCAACCGCGACCGGCTCGGGCTGGAGGTCGAGATGCGGCTGGGAGATGCCCCCACGGCATACCCGGAATTGGCTGGTGACGTCGCGGTGGTGACCTGCAATCCGCCCTGCATTTTCCGGACGGACAGGTGCCGATCGATCCCGGAGGTGCGTGACCACACCCGAGATCGCGCTCTACGGGCGCAGCGCCGACGGCCTCGCGCTGCCCAGTGCGATGGCTACCGCTGCGGCGCTGCTGCTCGGGCCTGGGGTCGGCTGTTCATGGAGCATGCCGAGACTCCGGGGTCGGGCTTTGTTGCGGTCCTCGCGGCCTCGGCGATTGGTCACGTGCACAGGATCACGCCGACCTCACCGGTCGCCGCGAGTCACCGAGGCGGTTCAGCGACCTAGGATCGCGGTCACTGACGTCGGTGGACTGGATGGGGGTGCCGAGTGATGAAGTGTCGTGATGAACGCCGAAGACCCGGTGACCGGGAGGCTGCCGTCAAACGCCGCGGTCGAGGCGGTGCGGGTCGGGGAGGGTCGTCATCCCCACCGACACGGTCTATGGCATCGGTTGCGACGCCTTTGATGCTGCTGGCGTGGGCAAGGTGCTCGCGGCCAAGGGTCGCGGGCAGGGAGATGCCACCGCCGGTGCTCATCCCGGTGTCGCGACGGTCGACGGCTTGGGCGGGATGTCCCCGGATACGCGCGCGCGTTGATGGAACGCTTCTGGCCGGGCCCGCTCACGCTGGTCCTCACCGCCCAAATCCTCGCTCATGTGGGATCTGGCGACACCAACGGCACGGTGGCCTTGCGCGTGCCCGCTCATGACGTGGCGCTTCGCGTTCTTGGCCGCGGGTCGGCCCGGATGGCCGTGACCAGCGCGAATGTCACCGGGCGAGCCGCCCGCCACGACCGCGGCTGCCGCCCAGCAGCAGCTTGGGCGACGCCGTGACGGTGTATGTCGACGGCGGAACTGCGCCCGGCGGTCGGCCTCGACGATCGTCGACTGCACCGGGGTCGACCCTGTCGTCCTGCGACCGGGGCTGATCACGGGCGAACAGGTGGACGAGGTGGTCGAGTAGGCCCGCGGATACGGCGCCAGCAGCAGGTGTCGTCGGCTGGGCCAGCGCCCTGACCGACGCCCGCTGACGACCCTGTTGCTGATGTGCCTCGTGCCGCGGGGTCCGCCAGCCGCACTCCTGCCGCGTCCGGATACAGCAACACACGCTCGCCGGCGCGGCCATTCGGGACCGCGGGTAGCGGGTCGTCGGCACCGGTGACCGGACGCTTCGCCGTCGTCATCCCGACGTTGCAGCGCTCGCCGCTGCTTGCGCCCTGCTGGACGATCTGCTGGCCCAACCTCTGGTCAACACCGAGGTCGTCGTCATCAACAACTCGACCGGCGAGTTGGCCGTCGCCGATCCCGGGTCAGGGTGCCTCGCCAGGGCGCAACTCTCCTGGTCAATCCGTCGTGGAACCTTGGCGTGCAGGAGGTCCAGCGCGCCCTTGCTGCACCATCGCCAATGACGACATCGTGCTGCCGCCGGGCCTGCCTTCGAAGCAGGCGTGGCGGCTCGATCGTGGGGCGGGAATCATCGGGCCGAGCCCGATATCGCCGCCCGAGGAGCGAACGCCCAGCGACTTGGACGAATTCGATTCGCCCCCATTGCTCAAATCGCGGCAGGGCTTCGGCGCCGCGATAATTCCTACGGCGCGAGAACTGGCAGCCGATCCCCTCAGACTTGCAGGTGGTGCGGGGACGACTACTCTTTTCGCGGCAGCGGAGCTCAATTTCGAGTTCACCGGGCGACGCTGGGGACGGCCGGCGCCTCCACCTCCAAAAGCCCATCCGGCGCTTGCGCGGTCCAAGACGCAGGACCTGGCGACTCGAGCAGCGCTATCCGGACAATCCCTTATCGGACAACCACCGCGCCCCTGGTCTCCGCCCAGACCGCCGCCAGGGCGCTCCTTCGGCGGCTACCACGGGGCCGGTGAGCGGACGGCATACGGGGACGCGTGTCATGACCGATTGCCGCGTCCGCCAGGAGCCCGCCACATGGGCGACACCCCCTCCTACGGGTCCGACCATGCCGCCCTCGACGCCTTCGACCCCGATATCGCCGGGAGTCCTGCTGTCCGAGCGGGTCGCATTCGCAGCGGGCTGCAGCTCATCGCCTCGGAAAACCTGTCCTTGCCGCCGTGCTCACCGCGCTCGGGTCGACGCTCAGCAACAAGTACGCCGGAGGGCTATCCCCGGGCGTCGCTACTTACGGCGGGTGCGCCGGAGGTCGACAAAGCCGAGCAGATCGCCATCGACCGGGCCAAGGCGCTTCGGGGCCGACCACGCCAACGT
>JADJVI010000006.1 GCA_016710645.1 Actinomycetales bacterium
GCCCGTATGCCGTGACCTTCGCGTCGTGCCACCCCTGTCCGCGGGTCCACGTGGCCAGGACCATGTGGTCGGTGAACGACTTGCCGAACCCCGGGTTGGCCAAGGATCGCGGCCCGCTGCTCGTCGCTGACCGGGTGCCTGACGGCTCGACGGTGAAGGACGGGGTTGCTCGTGGGTGGCGGTCGGGCTCATGGTGCGCACTCCAGTGCAGGTCTCGGGGGATGGACACGGGCGAGCCAGGTCGCCCGGCTCTGGGACGAGGGTACCGCCGCCGACCGGCCTCGCGGGGCCTGGCATACGCCGTTGTGCCGAAGTCGCTCCCCGTCACCCGCGCGACGGGGTTAAGGTGAATCCAACGCCGGGGGCGAGATCCAGGAGGGCTCGAAATATGGCTTTGCGCATCGTGCACGTGAATCGTCCGGCCAGTGAGGCGACCGGTGCCCCGCGGTTGCGCGGCACCGTGTCTGGCGATCGGCCGGGCGGTCGGCTCGGGACTGACCAGCCTGGTGTTGCTGGTGGGGCTGCGCTTGGGTCCACCACGGCCACAGCGGGCGGAGCACCCGCCGCGGACGGTCGGCGCCTGACACCGTCGCCCTGGCGGCCTGGCAGGCGATCTGCCCGGGGACCTGGACGGGCGTGGACGTCGCAGAGGACCCTCTCTGACCCGGTCCCCCAAGGGGCCGCTCCTTCGCCGACCGCGCTGGCCGATCCCAGTGCGACCGCGGCCGTGGACCCTGATCCGGCGGCCTCCGAGACACTGCCCGATCTCGATGCGGTCCTGCTCAGGTTGTCCAGCAGCACGCAGGTGCTGGAGTCGGGGTTTGTGCGTCCGGTCGTCGGGGTGCCGACCTCGGCGTTCGGCCCGCGGTACCACCCGATTTTTGCACATCTGGAAGCTGCACAGCGGTCAGGACTTCGGCGCCCGTGTGGGACGCCGGTGTGGGCCGCCAAGGCTGGAACGGTCATCAGGACCGGCCCCGCGGGCGGTAACGGCACCCAGGTCGCGATCGACCACGGCAACGGCCTGGTGACGACCTACAACCACCTCTCGGCGTATGCCGCCAAGCCCGGTATGCCGGTCGCCCAGGGTCAGGTCATCGGGCTGGTCGGCACGACGGGACTCTCGACCGGATGCCACCTGCACTTCGAGGTCATCCTCAAGGGGGCCTTCGTCGATCCGGCGCCCTACCTGGCGATGGCACCCGCTCCCGCGGTCACCGTGCCGCCAGCCGTCGCCCAAGTGACGGCCACTCCCTCGCCGACGGCGGCGACGGCCACCCTGACGGCCAGCCCCGAGGTGACCACCGATCCGTCAGCGACGGTTTCCCCGTCGACGGCGGCGCCGACGGAGTCCACGCCTTCGGGCGGGTCGTCGACCGCACCCCCCTCGACGACTTCGCCAGTCGAGACGTCACCACCGGCCACCACTGCACCTGCGACCACCCCTGCTGCGACGACGTCCACCACCAGCGCGACGACCAGTGCGACGACCGGGCCGACCACCGGCGTGACGCCGAGTTCGGCGACCAGCTCGGCGACCTCGGCCGATCCCAGCAGCGAGACGCCGTCGACAAAGGCCACCACCGCGGGCGCGGGAACGCTCCGACTGGGACGGTTGCGGCCGCTGCCGAGCAGACCGCACTCTCTACCACTCCCTAGCAGCGGGAGCGCGCAGGAACGTCGCGGGTCAGCCCAGACGCGCGGTGATCGCGTCTCCGACCTCGCGGGTGGAGCGCGGCGCGCTACCCCGGTCGGTGAGATCGGCCGCGACGGCCGCCTCGATGCGACCGCTGGCGTCCGGCAGTCCCACGTGGTCGAGCATCATCGCGACCGACAGGATGGCTGCCGTGGGATCGGCCTTGCCCTGACCTGCGATATCGGGGGCCGAGCCGTGGACCGGCTCGAACATGCTCGGCGTGGTGCGGGCCGGGTTGATATTGCCGCTCGCCGCGAGGCCAATGCCGCCGGCGATCGCCGCGGCGATGTCGGTGATGATGTCGCCGAAGAGGTTGTCGGTGACGATGACGTCGAAGCGACCCGGGTCGGTCGCCATGAAGATCGTGGCGGCATCGACGTGCTGGTATGCCGTCTCGACGTCCGGGAACTCGGCGCCCACCTCTTCGACGGTGCGGCGCCACAGGTGGCCGGCGAAGGTCAACACATTGTGCTTGTGGACCAACGTGAGGTGCTTACGCGGACGGGCCGCGGCGCGAGCGAAGGCATCCCGCACGACGCGCTCGACGCCGAAGCGGGTGTTGACGCTGACCTCGGTGGCGACCTCCTGCGGAGTGCCGGTGCGCAGCGTGCCGCCATTGCCGACATAGGGCCCCTCGGTGCCCTCGCGGACGACAACGAAGTCGACGCCGTCAGGGGCCACCCGGGCCACATCGAGCGGGCTGGCCACGCCGGGGTAGAGCTTGGCCGGGCGCAGGTTGACGAAGTGGTCGAGCGCGAACCGCAGCGGCAGGAGCACGCCGCGCTCCAGGACGCCGCTGGGCACGGTCGGGTCACCGATCGCGCCGAGCAGGATCGCGTCGTGGCCGCGGACCTCCTCCAGCACCGAGGCCGGCAGGGTCTCCCCCGTCGCATGCCAGCGGCGCGCGCCGAGGTCGTACTCCGTGGTCTGCACACTGACCCCGGCCGCCACCGCTTCCAGGACCCGCAGGCCCTCGGCCACGACCTCGGGGCCGATCCCGTCGCCGCCGATGACGGCGAGGTTGAGCGAGGTCGGGGGCGTCGGTGCACTCGAAGTCATACCCGGCAGGGTACGGGTGCGTCTCGCCTGTCAGGATGGCTGTTCCACATAGCGAACGACCCCCGCTCCGTCAGGAGCGGGGGTCGTTCGCGACCGTGCGCCACACGGCATACGGCTCGATCAGAGGTCGATGATCGCGTGGTGCTCCGCGCCGACCGCCGTGGCGATCTGGGCAGCGACGTCCTGGGGCAACGCCGAGTCGGCGTTGAGGATCATCAGGGCCATGTCGCGGCTGTCGTTGCGGGCCACCTGCATGCCGCCGATGTTGATCCCCGCGGCCCCGAGGAGTTGACCGACCTGGCCGATGACACCCGGCCGGTCGGCATACGTGAAGGTCGCCATGTGGTCGGAAAGCGGCACCTCGAGGTCGAAGCCGTTGATCCCGACGATCTTCTCGATCATCCGCGGGCCGGTGAGCGTGCCTGACACCGAGATCTCGGTGCCGTCGGCGAGGGCTCCGCTCAGCGTGGTGACATTGCGGAAGTCACCGCTCACGGCATCGGTCGTCATGGTCACGCCGACGCCGCGCTGCTCTGCGATGACGGGAGCGTTGACATAGGACACCTGCTGCTCGACGACGTCCATGAACAGACCCTTGAGCGCCGACAGCGACCAGATGC
This sequence comes from Actinomycetales bacterium, assembly GCA_016710645.1. Classification (GTDB taxonomy): domain Bacteria; phylum Actinomycetota; class Actinomycetes; order Actinomycetales; family Dermatophilaceae; genus Phosphoribacter. The sequence goes on from JADJVI010000006.1 coordinate 3,376, forward strand.
TCACGTCGTGCTCGGTGATCTCACCGTGGACCTCGAGATTGAGGTGCAGCGGCACCGAACCTGCGACCGCCGTGAAGATGCGGCCGAGCTTCTCGACCAGAGCGATGCCGGGACGGACCTCTTCGACGATGACGCCACCGGAGACGTTGACCGCGTCGGGGACGAGCTCACCGCTGAGCGCCAGGCGCACCGAGCGAGCGACCGAGACGCCGGCCTTCTCCTGGGCCTCCTCGGTCGAGGCACCCAGGTGCGGGGTGACGACGACGTTGTCGAACTCGAAGACCGGAGAGTCGGTGCACGGCTCCTTGGCGAAGACGTCCAGACCGGCCGCGCCCACCCGACCCGAACGGATCGCCTCGGCGAGGGCCGCCTCGTCGACGATGCCGCCGCGGGCCGCGTTGACCAGCACGACGCCGGGCTTGACCTTGGCCAGGGCTTCGGCGCCGATCAGGCCCAGGGTCTCGGGGGTCTTGGGCAGGTGGATGGAGATGAAGTCGGCGGTCGCGAGCAACTCGTCGAGGTCGACCAGGCGAGCGCCGAGCTGGCTGGCCTTGGCCGGGGTGGTGTAGGGGTCATAGGCGACGATGTGCATCCCGAAACCGCGCAGCCGCTCAGCGACCAGGGCTCCGATCCGGCCGAGGCCGACGATGCCGACCGTCTTGTCGAGCAGCTCGACGCCGCCGAACTTCGACCGCTTCCACGCCCCGCCCTTGAGCGCCTGGCTGGCCGGCGAGATGTGCCGGGCGGCGGCGAGCATGAGGCCGACCGCGAGTTCGGCGGCGGAGGTGATGTTGGACGTGGGAGCGTTGACAACCATGACGCCGGCCTGGGTGGCGGCGGGCACGTCGACGTTGTCCAGGCCCACCCCGGCTCGGGCGATGACCTTGAGCTTGGGGGCGGCTGCGATGGCTTCGGCGTCCATTTTCGTGGCCGAGCGGATCAGCACGGCGTCGACGTCGGCCAGCGCCGGGAGCAAGGACGAGCGGTCGGCACCGTCACACGATCGGATCTCGAAATCGGGCCCGAGGGCGTCGATGGTGGCAGGCGAGAGCTCTTCGGCGAGCAGGACGACGGGCTTGGTCACAAGCGTTCCTTAGGGTGGGCCCGGCCCCTTCCGAGGCCGGAGACGACGGATCGTCGGCACCTCGATGTGCCGCCTCTGAGCCTAGTCGCGTGGGCCGGACGGCCCGGCCCCGTCTCGTGCGGCGTGACGTGACCTCTCGCACGCGGAATCTGAGACAACACGCCCAGCGCCAGGGCGGTATGCCGGGCAGCTCAGGACAGCGTGAGGTCCTCGGGAGCCTCGGGCACGGTCATCAGCCGCCGTCGGGCTACCCGCGAAAGCCACACCGTGAGCCCAATGCCGACCGCTCCGAGGGCGAGCCACCCCCACACCGTCGAGGCGGCTCCCCCGATCCAGGCTTCCACCACGGCAAAACCGACCGTCGAATAGATCGCGGCCCACACCAGAGACCCGAGGAACGCGCCAATCTCAAAGCGCCACAACGGCATACGGAGAATGCCGGCTGCCAGGTTGACCGCGGACTGGACCCCGACAGTGAGGAAGGACAGCGCCACGGCCGGTGCGCCAAAGCGCGCCACCACGGTCTCCGCGCGACGCACGAGCGGGCGGTCCAAGTGACGGGCCGCCCGGGTCCGCTCTCCCCACGGCGCGCTCCGCGCCCCAGCCAATAGGTCGCGTTGGCCCGGATCAGCGCGCCGCAGAGGAACACGGCATACGTGAGGGCGAAGGGCCAATCCGAGAACACCCGGACACTGTACGTGGCACCGCCCGCCTTCCTAGACATCGGGAAAACGGGCGGGCATGCCGTGCCACCCCCGTGGGGGCCGGCAGGGAGGCGCGATCAGTGGCGAGCGGCCGAACCCTCGGTGTAGTCCGAGTCGCTGTCCTTGATCCAGCTCATCAACTTGCGCAGCTTGCGGCCGGTGGCCTCGATCGGGTGGGCGGCACCCTTGGCGCGCAGCTCCTTGAACTCCGGCGCGCCGGCGTCCTGGTCGGCGATGAACCGCTGGGCGAAGGCCCCCGACTGGATGTCGGCGAGGACGGCCTTCATGTTGTCCTTGACGCTCGGGTCGATGACCCGCGGGCCGGAGACGTAGTCGCCGTATTCGGCCGTGTCGGACACCGACCAGCGCTGCTTGGCGATGCCGCCCTCGACCATGAGGTCGACGATGAGCTTGAGCTCGTGCAGGCACTCGAAGTAGGCGACCTCGGGCTGGTAGCCGGCCTCGACGAGGGTCTCGAAGCCATACATGACCAACTGCGAGGCGCCGCCGCAGAGCACGGCCTGCTCGCCGAAGAGGTCGGTCTCGCACTCCTCGGTGAAGGTCGTCTTGATGCCGCCCGCGCGCAGCCCGCCGATGGCCTTGGCATAGGACTTGGCGACATCCCAGGCCTGGCCCGAGGCGTCCTGCTCGACGCAGACGAGCACCGGCACGCCGCGGCCGTCGTTGTATTCGCGGCGCACCAGGTGGCCGGGGCCCTTGGGGGCGACCATGATGACGTCGGAGCCGGCTCGGGCGTGATGTAGCCGAAGCGGATGTTGAAGCCGTGGCCGAAGAACAGCCCGGCGCCCTCGCGCAGGTTGGGCTTGATGTCCTTGGCGTAAACGTGCCGCTGCACCTGGTCGGGGGTGAGGATGACGACGAGGTCGGCCTCCTTGACCGCGTCGGCCACCGAGAGCACCCGCAGGCCCTCGGCCTCGGCCTTGGCCTTGCTCGGGCTGCCCTCGGCGAGCCCGACGCGCACGTCGACCCCGGAGTCGCGCAGGTTGAGGGAGTGGGCGTGCCCCTGGCTCCCGTAGCCGATGACGGCGACCTTCTTGCCCTGGATGATCGAGAGGTCGGCGTCGTCGTCGTAGATCATGTCGGCCATGAGGGCCACTCCTTCTGCGGGTTCTCGGGGGAGTGGGTCGTGGGGCTTCAGCAGAGGGTATGCCGTGGGTCACCGCGCGAGGCACCACCCGGCCGGGCCGGGTCGCGGTGGAACTCAGGCGCTGCGCAGCGCCCGGTCGGTGATCGAGCGCGGACCGCGGCCGACCGCGACGACACCGGACTGGACGAGCTCCTTGATGCCGAACGGCTCGAGCACGGCGAGCATGGCCTGGACCTTCTCCATCTTGCCGGTCATCTCGATGGTCAGACTGTCCGTGGCCACGTCGACGACCTTGCCGCGGAACAACTCCGCGGTCTCCACGATGTGTGACCGGTTGCTGGCGTCGGCCCGAACCTTGACCAGGACGATCTGGCGCTGCACCGACGAGGGCGGCTCGAGCTCGACGATCTTGAGGACCTCGACGAGCTTGTTGAGCTGCTTGGTGACCTGCTCGAGCGGTAGCTCCTCGACATCGACGACGACGGTCATCCGCGAGACATCGGAGTGCTCGGTCGGGCCGACGGCGAGGCTGTCGATGTTGAAGCCACGGCGGGAGAACAACGCCGCGATCCGGGCCAGGACGCCGGGCTTGTTCTCGACGAGGACGGACAGGGTGTGCTTGGGCATCGGGGCGGCCTCTCTCAGTCTTCCCGCTCCCACAGGGGTGCTCCCCCGCGGGCGATGAGGATCTTGTCGTTGCTCACGCCGGCGGGCACCATCGGCCACACCATCGCGTCGCGCTGGACGACGAAGTCGATGACGACCGGGCGGTCGTTGATCGCCAACGCCTGCTGGATCGCCGCGTCCACGTCACCGGGCTGCTCGACCCGCAGGCCGGCGCAACCGTAGGCGTCGGCGAGCTTGACGAAATCGGGGATGCGCACCGAGTTGTGGCTGGTGTGCAGGTCGGTGTTGGAGTAGCGCTCGTTGTAAAACAGCGTCTGCCACTGACGCACCATGCCGAGGCTGGAGTTGTTGATGATGGCGACCTTGATGGGGATGTCGTTGATGACACAGGTCGCGAGTTCCTGGTTGGTCATCTGGAAGCAGCCGTCGCCGTCAATGGCCCACACGGTGCGGTGCGGCTCGGCGACCTTGGCACCCATCGCGGCCGGCACCGAGAAGCCCATCGTGCCCAGGCCCCCGGAGTTGATCCATGAGTTGGGGCGGGAGTACTCCACGAACTGCGCGGCCCACATCTGGTGCTGCCCGACGCCGGCGACATAGGTCGCCTCGGGGCTCCCCGACGATCGGCACGTCGGCGACCCGGTTCTTGGAGATCTCGGCCGGGTCGATGTCGGCGTGGATGACCTTGGCGTGCGGCGCGAAGGTCGACAGTTGCCCGGTGACCCGGTCGTCGAAACGTGCGCCGAGGGCGATGATGAGGTCGGACTTCTGCAGTCCGGTGACCGCCGCGACCGAGCCGTGCATGCCCGGCATACCGAGGTGCAGCGGGTGGTTGTCCGGCACCGCGCCGCGGGCCATGAGCGTGGTGACGAGCGGGATCTGGGTGAGCTCGACGAGCGCGCGCAGTTGGTCGGCCGCGCGTGCCCGGATGACCCCACCGCCGATGTAGAAGATCGGCCGTTCGGCGGCGGCCATGAGGCGGGCCGCCTCGCGGATCTGCTTGCCGTGCGGACGGGCCACCGGACGGTAGCCCGGCAGGTCGATCTGCGGCGGCCACGAGAAGGTCGTCTGCCCGACGAGGGCATCCTTGCTGATGTCGACGAGGACCGGGCCGGGGCGGCCGGTGCCGGCGAGGTGGAAGGCCTCGGCGATGGCCCGCGGGATCTCGTCGGGGTTGGTGACCAGGTAGTTGTGCTTGGTGATCGGCATGGTGATGCCGCGAATATCGGCCTCCTGGAAGGCATCCGTGCCGATCGAGCCGCTCGGCACCTGGCCGGTGATCGCGACGATCGGCACCGAGTCCATGTAGGCGTCGGCGATGGGGGTGACCAGGTTGGTGGCGCCGGGGCCGGAGGTGGCCATGCACACCCCGACGCGGCCGGTCGCCGCGGCGTACCCCTCGGCCGCGTGCCCCGCGCCCTGCTCGTGGCGCACGAGGATGTGCCGCACCGAGGTGGAGTCCATCAGCGGGTCGTAGGCCGGCAGGATCGCCCCGCCGGGGATGCCGAAGACCGTGTCGACTCCCATCGCCTCGAGCGAGAGGACCAACGACTGGGCGCCGGTCACGTGTTGCGGCGTGACGGGCGCCTGCCCAACGGACCCAGCGGACGGTTGCGCGGGCTGCGCAGATGCCGCTGGTGCGCCGGGGCGCGGACGCGCGTGGGCGAGGCTGGCCGGGGACGCCTTGGTCGGCGTCGGGCTGTCGGTCACGATGGTCACCACTTCTCGTTCGGTGCGGATCACTGCGGTATGGCGGTCGGTCTCGTGCGGTTCCACAAAAAGCCCTCCGGTCCCGAGGGGACAGAAGGGCGCGCGTCGACGGGATGCGTCAGACGCGCCTGGAAACTACGAGGACCTGTGCCACGGGTCAACCGTCGCCCGCACCCGTATGCCGTGTCAACCGTGAGACGGACTGGTCTCACCATCCGGTCGGGTGACCTGCGCCACGACCTCTCGTTGCTTTCCGCTCGATACCCCCCCCGCGAGCTGCCACCGGCTCAGTGACCTACTTCACACGCTTCCGGTTGCCAGGAAGATGGGCGAGTCCCACGCTTGGCTGCAGTCTCACCAATCCCGCCACGAGGAGAGTCCCATGGGCCTTCGTCGCAGCCTGGCCGTTCTCCTCACCGTGTGCGTGGGCCTTTCGACAGCTCAGCTGCCTGCGTCGGCATCGTCGCTCATGCCTGCGGAGGCCGAGCATCCCGACGCGGCAACACCCACACCGGCGCCTGCCCGCTCGGCCTCCGGTGACCTGGTCGCCCCGGATCCGGTCTCGGCTCAGGGACTGGCGGGCTTGAAAGGTGAGCGCGTCGAGGTCGTCGGCCGCAACGGACGGGTCTCCTACACGTCGGGACCCGTCACCGCCGCGACCCATGCCCACCTCCGAATTGTCGATACAATCCTCACCAGACGAGGGCTATAAATATGACGCGTTTCGATGGTTTGAGATGCCCACCCCTCGACACGCCTCTCATCGAACTCGAAACTGTGAATGGGGAAATTGTCGACCTATACAATGATCACGCACTTAATTGCGTTGTGTTGGCCGTGGACGTGTTGAGTTTTGTGTTCACGTGGATATCCAAAGATGCGCCGACTGTTATCCGGTTCTCAGGTGTCCGCAACTACTGCGTCCGCCAGCCCGAGGATTGGGAACCGCAGGAGGCCGATCAAATAGATCACTTGCTCATTCGACCGCAAGGCCAGAGGCCCGGTGTGATCTTCAAAGCAGGCGGACTTGAATACGAGTTCGATTGCGCACTGATGGCCTTGCTCACTCTTGAAGGACCAAACCGGATCCAAATACTTGACACGTGACGAGGTAAAGAGGCTCTTCCCAATCGAGGGTGTAGGTGAGCGGGTGGGCGAGTCGTTGACGGGATAGGGGTCGAGGTCTTCCGATGATGGAGGTTCCTACGCCTTCGATCTGGAAGACCTCCCCCAGAGGGGGACCCCCAGACGTGTCTGACCCGGATCCGCGAGTAGTGGGTTGAGAGTCGGCCTGTGTTCGTGGATTTGTCTGTGGGGCAGCGTTTTCGGGGGGTTGGCCGGTTTGGGGTTGGCTGCGTGTCCCGACGTCGTTCGGGGGGAACGGTTTCCGAGAGTCCTGCCTGGCGGTTGGGCGGGGGTGTCAGGCCGGGGTGGGTAGTTCTCGGATTCGGGTGAGCACGACCGGCAGGAGGTGCTCACCGGGTGGTAGGCGCAGCGTCAGGCGCCGCTGGTGGCGAACCAGGCGGGGCGGGGACGCAGAGCAGTTCGTGGCGCAGTCGGGCGGCGTGCGCGCGGCCGTGCTTGTCGATCCCGGTGAGGGGCTTGCAGCAGGACCGAGAGGTTTCCGGCCAGCAGCGCGGCCCACATCCACACGGCGTTGACGGGGTGGTGTCCGGAGGGCAGATGACGCAGCCCCGCGCCGAGTTTGGCTTCACGGATGCGGCCCTCGATGTCGGCGCGACGGCGGAACCAGGCTTCGACCGCCGCGATGGTCTCGGTGGTGCCGGTAGTGCCGGTAGTGCCGGTGGTGGTGTCGGGGCGGTCGTTGGCGGGGATGTTGGTCACGATGAACGAGATCGCGCAGGCGTGGATGGCGGCACCTTCCAACGCGAGGGTGAGCTGGTTGCCTCGATGGTGCGCCGTCGCCGCGACCGCGGGTCGGCCGAGATCGCGTCGGCCTCGATGCGGACCCGGCGCACGATGGCGTACGTGTCCTCGGGCCATCCGGCCGGGGCATACTCGACGGCTGCGACTTGCGCCCCGGCCAAATCGATCGCCTCGACCCATGCCTGGGCCGGGATGCCGGCGTAGGCGCGCCACATCGCGGTATTGCGTTCCCCATCGAACAGATCCGCGTCGGCCACCAGGTCTGGGCACGTGACCACGAAACAGGCACCAACCATCTGCGCGAGGTCGCCGGCCTGTTCAACAAACACGCCTCCACCCTGATGACCATCACCGTCAGCGACGGCGCGCAGGTCATCGTCACCGAAGAACACCTCTTCACGTCGCCGGCCAAGGCTGGGTCCTGTCCGGCGACTTACACGTCGGCGACCCCCTCACCCAACGCAACCACACCACCACTACCATCACCACAATCACCCGAGCCCAGCGGGACGTCACCGTCTACAACTTCGAAGTCACCGGCAACCACAACTACTACATCACCAACGCACAACTCCTCGTCCACAACTGCTCGCGCGGGCTCAAATCGGCAATATCCAAAGCAACCGCCTTCGTTCGGGATGGTAATCCTTACATCCGGGTTGGGCGGAGTCAAGGTGTTGGAGAGTTCAGGATATTCTGGGGCAATACTTTCAAGAAATGGAAGAAGACTACGGGATTCGAGCGGGCTGTAACACGAGTGTATGGTCACGTCAGTCTGCGATATGGAGGTATAGATTTGCATACCAGCACAGGAACTCGAAACTGGACGCTGTGGAAACGTGGCTAGTCAATATGAACCGTTGCCCCTTTCGCAAATGGTCAACCTCGTGGAGCTTGAGGCAAATCTGCGTCACCTACAATACGAAGTTCATTGGCAGGACCGAAGTCCCCATGTTCACTTCGGACTACCCAGAAGTGACGTCAGGTCCGCTTGAGCCTGGACGATGAAATTTTCCTTCTCAAGACTCTTGACGGCTTCGAAAATGGTGGCTTCGGAGATTGGGGCCATCGAGCAACGCGAGTTGATTCAAATTGGTCGATGTGATATCGAACCACCTACATGGAGAGTATACGCCTCAAAGTCGACGCGGGTTGCGGGTGTCCAAAATTACCGAGAAGTCGCCGCAGGTTCAACAGTCTACGTCTTTCATGAATCACGCACCTAAGAACGACGAAATCTGTTTTGGTTGCCGACGAATCCTTGACATGGTCATATGACGACACCTTTGTTGAAGACCCTGGCCCCGGAGAGGGGCGGAATTGAATACGAGTTTGATTGCGCACTGATGGCCTTGCTCACTCTTGAAGGACCAAACCGGATCCAAATAACTTGACACGTGACGAGGTAAAGAGGGTCTTCCCAATCGAGGGTGTAGGTGAGCGGGCGGGCGAGTCGTTGACGGGGTAGGGGTCGAGGTCTTCTGATGATGGAGGTTCCTACGCCTTCGATCTGGAAGACCTCCCCCAGAGGGGACCCCAGACGTGTCTGACGCCATCTTCGCGACGGGTGGCTCGGCGGCGCCCAACGCTCCGGAGAAACCCTCGGCGGCGCCATCCTGATGGGCTCCCGCGTCTATGCACCAGGAATCAGACGTTTCCTATCCATCGACCCCACCCCCGGCGGCAACGGCAACATCTACGACTACTGCACCGCCGACCCGGTCAACTGCACCGACCTGACCGGCAACTGGCCCGACTGGGGCGCCGTCCTGAACGTCGTGGCAGTCGTCGCTGAAGTCGTCGCCACCGTCGTGCCCGGACCCATCGGAACCGCCGCCGGATTCATCTCCGCCGGCGCCTACCTGGCCACCGGCAACACCAGCAAGGCCGCCGAAATGGCCCTCGTGGCCACCGCCCAACTCGCCGGCGCGGGACTCGCCGTCAAAGCCGTCCAGTACGCCTCCAAAATCGGCACCGCACAGGGCGGCCTACACCTCCACCAAGATCACACGGATGAAAGTGGGGGAATGGCGTCCACGCCGCATGGAACGCTGCCCTCCGGCCCCTGGAACGTTCGGGAAGTTCTTCGCGGTGGACCGCCGGCCTTCGGCAGGAAGGGAAGGCCGGACCTTCGCTTTGGTCGAACGGTCTTCGAACTCAAGCCGAACACGGCCTCGGGCCTGAAGAGTGGCCGCAATCAGGTGGCCGAGAGGGTAAGGGTGGGAGCCAAACGCGGCTACGTTGTTCTCTATGACGCGCAGATGCCGACTCACCTCCGAACTGGCGCATCCGACGCTGACCCAACGATGGGGTGACGGAATGACTGTGACCGTTGAGACGGCTTTGGATCGCGCGTTGGGTCGGATCCCGGATGTCGTGTTCGAGCGGTCGGGTCGACGATGGACGCATGCATTCAGCGCTGATGTGTGGTGGCGACTGACGGTCAGGCGTAACGAGGCTTGGTCTTCCACTCGGGGCTGGTCCACGTCGGCGTGGTGGTGCCGGCCGCCATCGAACTCCTTCAAGGACTGACGTGTTCCCGGTGAAAGTGAGTCCTGGCAATGTCAGCGAGTACCTTTGTTTTGCTGATGGGACAGCGGCGCTTACAGCCGTTTGACACCTTCGCCCAGGTGGTCAGGACCGACGCGGATGGTTCTCGCGGAGAGTCTCCCCGACCTCCGCTGACCCCGTGGAAGTGCTGGAGTCGCATCTGTCCAGGTTCGCGCTCCCCTGGCTGCGGGCTCACGGTGACTTGAGCGTGATCGCCTCAACGCGCCAGCGGTGTTGGGTGACTCGCCTGCGGGCCACCTGCGCGCCGAGGTTGCGGTGTACACGTGGATGGCCAATCGCCATGACTCCGCGATGGCGCTCCTGGACGAGAACGACCGACGCAACCAGGACGATCGCAAAGTCCTCGAACTGGACAAACGGCTTCGCGTCGAGTTGCCGCAGATCGGTTCGAGGCCGACGGTGAAGCGAGCACGGGATGAGTCTGAACGTGGAACTGTTCTTCGACGGTCGCGAGTGGACGCAGCGCTTCCGCACCGGCTGTGCAACCCTGGCTGGAGTGTCCACGTCTTGGAGAGCGCGGTGGGCCTGGTCCGCTTCGCGCCTGTCGGCAGCGGCGTGGGACAGCTGGAACTCGGGAGCCGATGGCGGAGTACTTTGCGGATGATTCGCCTCCGCCTGGTCCAATCCGGGCCCAGACGCAGGGCCTGGCCGACTGTCTCCGGCTGCTGCACGGCGGCGCATTGACCCCGGAGCCCTGGCGGCTGAGATCGAAGCGTCTCGCGGCGAGGTCGCTCGGCGTTTGTCGGAGACCACCTGGCCCGCCTGCTTGAGGTGGCTGACTTGCCAGTCCCCGACGGCTCCTTGGCGCCTGACGTCGTCTCGAACGGTTCTCTCCATCGGAGAATCTGTCACGACCACCCGTTCGCGACGACCGGCTGCGGGCTCAACTTCGTAGGTCCTCGCTGGCCGTTGTTCCGGTCCAGCAGGCCAAGCGCCCCCCGTTCCGCGGACCTGTGCCAAGGCCGTTCCCGGGCCGCTATCGTCCGGTCATGGTGACCACCCAACTGCCGGGCTCCGTGCGACGTGGGTATGCCCTCGGCGGGGTGGCGACCGGATCGTTCGGCACCGTGCCGGGCTTGCTCTTGCTGCCCTACCTCACCGATCGACTCGGCGTGGCCGCTGGCCTGGCGGGCTTGGTCGTCTTTCTGCCCAAGGCCTGGGACGTCATCCTCAATCCGATCGCCGGGCGGATCTCGGATCGCTCCACCAACCCGGGCGGGCGCCGACGACCCTTCCTGCTGCGCGCCGGCCTCGCGCTCGCGATCTCGTTCGCGCTGCTCTTCGCCGGCCCCACCTCCCCCACCGGCCTGGGTGCCGCCTGGGTGGTTGTGCTCTTCCTGGCCTGCGCGACGGCATACGCGTTCTTCCAGGTGCCCTACGTCGCGTGCCTGCCGGGCGCTCACCGACGACGACGAGCGCACCCGGCTGATGTCCTGGCGGGTCGCCATCCTCGCGCTCGCGATCCTCGTCTCCGGCGGCCTGTCGCCGATGGTTCGCGACGCGCTCGGGCAGGAGTGGGGATATCGAGGGGTGGGCGTCTTCGTCGGGCTGCTCATCGCGCTCGGGGCACTCGGCGCCTGGTGGGGCACCCGGGCGGCCCCGATGCGTGACGTCGCCGCCTCGACCGCCAGTCTCGGCGAGCAGCTGCGAATTGTGGCCCGCGCCAAGATTTCCGCACCCTGCTCATGGCCTATGTGCTCCAAGCCCTGGCCACCGCCGCGATGCTCGCCGGCGTGGATTACGTCGCCCGGGCTCGGATGGGCTCGCCCGGCCTGTCGAGCATCCTCTTCGTCTGCTTCGTGGCGCCCGCGCTGGTCGTCACGCCCCTGTGGCAGCGCGTGGGCACCGGGTCGGCAAGCGCACCGGCTTTCTCATCGCATCGCTCGCGCTCGGCGCCGGGCGCTGGCACCCCTGCTCGGCATGCGGCTGGGCAGCACCGCGCTCGCCGCCGCCGTGGTCGTCGGCGTCGGGTATGCCGGCACCCAGATGTTCCCGCTCGCGATGCTCCCGGACGTCGCGGCCGTGGATACAGCCCGCACCGGAGAGAACCGCACCGGCGTCTACCGGGGTGTGGACTGCTGCGGAGACCTTCGGCATGGCGCTGGGCCCCTTCGCGTATGCGGGTTTACTCGCTGCGGGGGGCTATGTCTCCTCGACCGACGGGCTGGCTCACCAACCGGAGTCGGCCCTGACCGCGATAGGCCTCGGCTTCTCGGTGCTGCCCGCGCTGCTGGTGGCCGTCTCGCTGCTGTTCCCGCTGCGATATCAGCGGACGCCGCCGCCGTGGAAAGCTCTGTCGCACAGGAGGATCGATGACCCGGGACGCGAGATCCCGCCCACCTACAGGCCTTACAGGCACGGGACCTGCCCAGCCACGGCAGGCGCACCTCGCCTATGTCTACGACTCCGGGCTGGCCGATACCGCGGACGCCATCGGGCGGACTGCCCTGACCATGTTCGCCGACTCAACGGCCTGGACCCGACCGCCTTTCCGTCGCTGCTGGCGATGGAGAACGACCTCGTCGGCGCTGGCCGGCGCGCTGCTGAAATGCTCCGCCGGGATTCGCCGGTTCCGTGACGTCCGGCGGCACCGAGTCCGTCCTGCTCGCCGTGCTCGCTGCCCGCGACAGTGCGGGCGCCTCCCAGGCGGCTCGTCGATGGTGCTGCCGACCACCGCGCACTCGGCCTTCCACAAGGCGGCGCACTACTTCGGCGTCGAGGCACTCTTCGTCGACGTCGATCCCCAGACCTTCCGCGCCGACCCCGAGGCGATGGCCGCGGCGGTCCGCGACGACACCGTGCTCGTGGTCGGGTCGGCGCCGTCCTACGCCCACGAGGTCCTCGACCCGATCACCGAGCTGGGTGCTCTGGCCGCCGATCGGGGCATCCGCTGCCATGTCGACGCGTGCATCGGCGGCTGGGTCCTGCCGCACCTCGATGCCGGCCGCCGTCAGGACTTTCACCGTGCCCGGCGTGACGAGCATCAGCGTCGACCTGCAAGCCATGCCTACACCCCGAAGGGGATTTCCCGTCTGCTGCACCGGGTTCGACGCTCCGGCGCGGTCACTTCTTCACATCGGCAGCCTGGCCGGCTACACCATACTCAACTCGACGATGCAGTCGACCAAGTCCGGCGGCCGCTCGCAGCAGCGTGGGCGATCACCCGGGCGATCAGGAGCCAGCAGTATGCCGTGCTGGCCCGCACCGCGCGTGGGGCGACCCTCGCCATCGCTCGGGGCGTGGACGGCGCTACCGGGTCTGCGGGTCGTGGTGGAGCCCGACTCGACCCTGCTACCCTGGCCAGCGATGGCTCGTGCGATGTCTTCACCATCGCCGACGAGATGCTGGCCCGCGGGTGACACGTCCAGCCGCAGCTGGCCTTCCGCAGGATGCCGGCGACGCTGCACCTCACCCTGTCAGCGGCGACGGCCCCTCAGTGCCCGACTTCCTCGCCGACCTCAGCGAATCGGTCAGACGGCGCGCGCCGCCGGCGGTCCCCGTCGATCCCGGGTTGGCGGGCGCCATCGCAACGCTCGACTCGGCTTCCCTGTCCGACAGCGACTTCGGCGGGCTGCTGACGATGGCCGGGCTGGCCGGCGACGACGGATCGTTGGCGCTGCCCGAGCGGATGGCTCCGGTCAACGCCTTGCTCGACCTCGCGACGCCGGCCCTCCGGGAGGCCATGCTGCTGGCGTTCCTCGACCGGCTCTCGCGCCCGAGCTGATCTGGGGCCGGATCAGGCGACCCGATCACGCCACCTCAGGCGTGCTTCTCGCTGACATTCTTCAGGACCTCAGGCCAGTGGCCGTCGAGATGGGAGCCGCCGAGGCGGGTGCCCAGCGCCACCGAGCCCAGACCGATCCCCAGCCCGCCGTCGTAGGCCAGGTCCTGACAGGTCGACAGGCCCACGAGCATAGCCAGCGAGAACGGCCCGAGGAACTCCGGCACCGGCGAGACCCTTGCCCGAATGGCGCTGGAGTTGCATCGACACGACCAGGACGATCGGCATGATGAGGAACATCGCGACCGACGTGACGTAGCGCGGGTCGCGGCGCCAGTAACGCAGACACCGCCCGGCAACGGCACCCGCGGTGGACGACCCGGTCAGGCGGTCGATCAACCACTCTGGCCGACCCGTTCGCCTCCGCCGCGGGCCTCGATGGGACTGCTCAGCCGCCGGTCCAGCAGCGTCTGCCACGCGCGCAGCAGACCGACCAACAGAACGACCGCAGGACGAGCTTGGCTGCTGCCGGACCCCACCGCCCGTCGGCGACATCGCGAGGAATCGCCCAGGCCCAGCCGAACGGCGTCCACCCGGCCAGGGCGGCGGGCGAACCGACCAACTCCGCAGCGTTCGGCGTGCGGCGGACGCCTCAGGCCCATCCCCAGGGTGATGCCCGACAGGCTCGCGAGCACCGCGACCGATTCCTGCCGCACTGTCGCCGGACGCCGCCCGCCCAGCAGCCCCCAGCGAGGTCGTCACCACTCCGGGCGAGCACCACGCAGAGTGAGCACCCGAGGACTGCGCCTGCCGCGCCCGCGAGCCGGCAGCACCCGGGTGGCCCAGAAGACGACGGACGCGAGCGCCACGAGCACTGTTGCCGGGCCCGGCACGCCGACGAGACTCGCGACGACCAGACCCGGGAGCACCTCATCAGCCCGCAAGGGCAGCAGCGCGAACCGGCCGGGATCAAGGGTGTCGTCCATCCCCGAGGTGAGCAGTGGCATGAGGGTCCAGCCGACGGTCAGTGCGGTGAGGCCGATCACGACGACATCGGTCACAGCCACGCCCGTGAAGCGCAGCGCGACCATCCCCGGCGACGGCCAGTCCCACGAGGAACAGCCCGTATGCCGTGGCGAGCACTAACCCGACGACCCGCCAGGCACTCTGGCGCAGCGGTTGCGCAGCAACCTCGGTTAGATCCGACGAGGACTGCAACCACGTGAGCACCCCTCGCTGGGCGCCACGCCCAACAGGTCAGGAAGCGGCGCTGGAGGCTCTCCCCGCGCGCACCGCGTCCAGGCTCCCGGCGGCGACGACCCGGCCCTGGGCGACGACGGCCAAGTGGTCACACAACTGCTCGACCAGTTCCATGACGTGACTCGAGAAGATCACCGTGCCCCCTCCGGCGACAAACCGCCGGAGAATCCCCCGGATCACCTCTCCCGAGAGTGGATCCACCGCCTCGAAGGGCTCGTCGAGCACGAGCAAAGCCGGAGCGTGGATGAGCGCGCAGGCCAGACCAATCTTCTTGGTCATCCCGCTGGAGTAGTCGACGACGAGGTTGTCGGCGTCGCCGGTCAGCCCCAGCGCGTCGAGCAACTCTCGTGAGCGCGTCTCGATGTCGGCGGGCGGCACGCGGCGCAGCAACCCGACATAGCGCAACAACTCGCGCCCGCTCAGCCGATCGAACAGTCGCAACCCATCGGGCAGCACACCCATGAGGGGCCTTGGCCGCCGGCGGATCGGCCCGCGTCGACTCCGCCGACAGGCACCCGCCCCGTAGTCCGGGCCGCAACAGCCCGGTGGCAATCGACAGTGTTGTGGTCTTGCCGGCACCGTTGGGGCCGACCGGGCCGAAAGGGCTGCCGCGGCACGGCCGGAAGCTCAGGGCGTCGACGGCCCGCTTGGCCCCGAAGGACTTGGTGATCTGGTCGAGCACGAGGGCATCGGTCACTCCACCATGCAATCACGCTCGCCCATCGGGCGCTCGGCGAAGTCGTCGCCGAGCGGGGCTCCCGCCCGGGTCCGGACTATGAAGGGACCTTGCGGGCCGCGCCCTTGTCCGGCCGACTGTGCGAAAGAGGCGAAGATCCGCAGCCGCCGAGACCTCGCGGTGCCGGTCGACCGGCACCGGCCCTGTGCGTCCTGCTGGGACCGCCGCAAGGCCAATTCCACGTCGCGACCTCGGGTGCACTGCGCGCTCCGGGATGGAGGAACGAGATCATGTCGCCGTCGCGGACCAGGCCGATGGTGCCGCCGGGGCAACCCTACGAGCGAGACGTGCCCGACCGACAGGCCGGAGGATCCGCCTGAGAAGCGCCCATCAGTGATCGGGGCGCACTTCGGCCCGAGGCCGAACACCCGCGAGTAGGACGTCGGATAGAGCATCTCCTGCGTCCCCGGGCCGCCCTTCGGCCTTCTAGCGCACGCCACGTCGCCCGCCTCAATCCACCGGCGAGAGATCACATCGACGGCCTGTTCCTGCGACTCCGGCGACCCGGGCCGGCCCCACGGAAGACCCACT
>JADJVI010000007.1 GCA_016710645.1 Actinomycetales bacterium
CCCCAGGAGGGCGTCGACTACTTCGGCACCGACGAGGCGCCCGAGTGCCAGATGTGCTTCCACTTCCCGGTGATGCCGCGGATCTACTACGCGCTGCGCTCCCAGACCGCGGCCCCGATCGCCGACGTGCTGCGCGCCACCCCGGCGATCCTCCGGCGGGCAGTGGGGCACCTTCCTGCGCAACCATGACGAGCTCACCTTGGAGATGGTCTCCGACGAGGAACGCTCGGCGATGTACACCTGGTATGCCCCGGACCTGCGGATGCGCGCCAACGTCGGCATCCGCCGCCGGTTGGCTCCCTGCTGGACAACGACCGCGCCCAGCTCGAGCTCATCCACGCCCTCGTGCTGTCGCTGCCGGGCTCGCCGTGCCTCTACTACGGCGACGAGATCGGGATGGGCGACAACATCTGGCTGCCCGACCGCGACGCCTCGCGCACTCCCATGCAGTGGAGCCCCGACCGCAACGCCGGGTTCTCGACCGTCGACCCGGGCAAGCTCTACCTGCCGGTCGTGTCCTCTCTCGTCTTCGGCTACCAGGCCGTCAACGTCGAGGCCCAGAAGGCCGCACCGGCCTCCTTCCTGCACTGGCTGCGCGGCATCCTCGCGATCCGCAAGGCTCATCCGGTCTTCGGCCTCGGCGATTTCCGTGACCGGTCGTCCGACAACCCCGCCGTCCTCGCCTACACCCGCCAGGCCGACGTCGCCCGTGGCGCGGACCGGCTGCTGTGCGTGGCTAACCTCTCGGCCAGCGCACAGTCGGCGACCATCGACCTGCCCGACGCGGCCGGCAAGCAGCTGACCGATCTGCTGGGCGGGGCCGCCTTCCCCCGCCGTCGGGGCCGACGGTCAGGTCACCCTCACCCTCGGCGCGCGCGGCTACTACTGGCTGGCCGTCGGCGAGGCGGGCCGACCCCATGAGCGCAGGTGCCGCATGACCGGCGTTGCCGAAATCCACGCCGCGACCCTGACACCGTCCAAGCTCGACCTGGTCCATGCCTGGATCGGCCAACAGCGTTGGTACAACGCAACCGGATCGGAGCCGGCCCTCACCCGAGTCGGCAGTTATCGCTTCGTCGACCCGGCCGGCGAGGTCGGCATCGAAACCCTGCTCATCGCGGACACCAGCGGCGGGGACGGCGGCACTGACGCCGTGCTCTACCAGGTGCCGCTCACCTATCGCGGAGCACCGCTGGCCGGGGCCGAGAGCGCCCTGGTCGGCACCATGCAGCACAGTGTCCTGGGCACCCGGTGGGTCTACGACGCACCGCACGACCCGGCATACGTCGCCGAGTTGGTGCGCACCATCGTCACCGGCGGCCGCGAAGCCGACCGCAGCGATGGGGTCGTCGAGGTCACCGTGCGCGGCGACGGCGCCGCGTCCGAGGCCGCTCCCGGCTGGTGTCCGCCAGGGTGTTGTCCGGCGAGCAGTCCAACACGTCGATCATCTGCCAGGTCGAGGGCGCCGGCCTCCCCTCCGACGTCATCGTCAAGGTCTTCCGCACCCTCGCAGCCGGCGACAACCCCGACGTCACCGTGCAAGGGGCTCTCGCCGCCACCGACCCCGGCCTGGTGCCCGCGCCGGTCGGGTCGCTGCGCGGCACCTGGCCCTCGGCTGCCGGGTCGGTCTCGGGTCACCTCGCAGTCGCGCAGGCATTCGTCCCCGGCGTCCGCGATGCCTGGCGCGTGGCGCTCGAGGTATGCCGTGCCGGCACCGATTTCACCCCCACCGCGCGGGCCCTCGGCCGTGTCACCGCCCGGATCCACGGCGCCCTCGCGACGGCGTTCGGCACCACGGTCGCGACCGCAGCGGCGCGCACCGCGCTGCTGGACTCGATTCGTTCCCGGTATGCCGTGGCCGTCACCGCCGTGCCAGCGCTCGCCGCCCACCAGGGCGCCGTCGAGGCGACCCTCGACACCGTGGCAACCATGGAATGGCCTGCGCTGCAACGAGTTCACGGCGACTACCACCTTGGCCAGATCCTCTACCTCGGCGCTGAGGACGTCCTCGCCATCGATTTCGAGGGCGAGCCATTGCGGCCGCTGGCCGAGCGCACCGTGCCCGACCTCGCGCTGCGTGACGTCGCGGGCATGGTGCGATCCTTCGACTATGTCGCCGGTGCCGTGCGCATGGAGGCGGGCGGACTGGAGCGCCAGGACTGGGCCGATACCTGCCGGGATGCCTTCCTGGCCGCCTACCGCGAGACCATCCCCGGCGGCGGCCCGACCGACACCGCCATGCTCGCAGCCCTCGAACTCGACAAGGCCCTCTACGAGGTCGGCTACGAAGCTCGCCAACGCCCAGCCTGGCTGCCCATCCCACGCCAGGCCGTCGAGCGCTTGCTCGCCGAAGCCCCCGAGACGCACACCGGACCCCACCGTCAGGAGCACCATGGATCCCGTCCAGACGCAGGCACTCGTCGCTGACGAGAGCGCGATCACCGCGTTCCTGGAAGGCCGACACTCGCAACCGCACGACCTGCTCGGCCACCACGTCGGCCCGGGGGCCTGACGGTCACGGCATACCGGCCGATGGCCCGCACCGTCCGCGCGCGCCTGGCTGATGGCACCGTGCTGGACCTCCCGCACGTGCGCGGCGGGGTGTGGTCGGGCACGACTGACGTCGCCAACGCGAGCCAGGACTACCGGCTGCTCGTCGACTATGGCGACGGAGTCGAGCACGAGCAGGACGACCCCTACCGCTTCATCCCCACCCTCGGCGAGGTCGACCGCTTCCTCATCAACGAGGGCCGCCACGAGCAACTCTGGACCGTCCTCGGCTCGCACGTGCGGCACTACGAGGGCCCGATGGGCGATGTATGGGGAGTGTCGTTCGCGGTGTGGGCCCCCAATGCCACCGCCGTGCACGTCGTCGGCGACTTCAACGGCTGGGACCGGATCAGCCACCCGATGCGACGCCTCGGTGAGTCCGGCGTGTGGGAGCTGTTCATCCCCGGCGCGTCCGAGGGGATGAACTACCAGTATGCCGTCCGCGGCCAGGACACCGCGGTGCACCTCAAGGCCGACCCGATGGCCCGGTATGCCGAGGTGGCCCCCAAGCAGGCCTCGATCGTCCACCAGTCGCACTACGAGTGGGGCGACCAGGACTGGATGACCGCACGCGCCCAGCGCGACCCGCACACCGGCCCGATGAGCATCTACGAGGTGCACCTTGGCTCATGGCGCCAGGGCCAGACCTATCGCGACCTGGCCGAGCACCTGGTCAATTACGTCAAGGACCTCGGCTTCACCCACGTCGAGTTCCTGCCGGTTATGGAGCACCCCTACGTGCCCTCGTGGGGCTACCACGTCACCGGCTATTACGCCGTCTCCTCGCGCTGGGGCACCCCCGACGAGTTCCGGCTGCTGGTGGACTACCTGCACCGCAATGGCATCGGGGTCATCCTCGACTGGGTACCCGGGCACTTCGCCACCGACCCCTGGGCGCTCGCGCGCTTCGACGGGCAGGCCCTCTATGAGCACCCGGACCCGCGCAAGGGCTGGCACAAGGAGTGGGGCTCGTTCATCTTCGACTTCGGTCGGCCGGAGGTGCGCAACTTCCTCGTCGCCAATGCGACCTATTGGCTGGAGGAGTTCCACATCGACGGGCTGCGGGTCGACGGCGTCGCCTCGATGCTCTACCTCGACTACTCCCGTCAGCCCGGCGAGTGGATCCCCAATATCCACGGCGGGCGGGAAAACCTCGAAGCGGTGCAGCTGCTCCAGGAAGCCAACGCCACGGCATACAAGCGCACCCCTGGCGTGGTCATGATCGCGGAGGAATCCACCTCCTGGGCCGGCGTCTCCAAGCCGACCGACCAGGGCGGGCTGGGCTTCGGGTTCAAGTGGAACATGGGCTGGATGAACGACGCCCTGCGCTATTTGGCGACCGACCCGATCTACCGGCAGTACCACCACAACAAGCTGACCTTCGCGCTGATGTATGCCTTCAGCGAGAACTTCGTGCTGCCGATCAGCCATGACGAGGTCGTCCACGGCAAGGGCTCGCTCATGCGCAAGTCCAACGGCAGCCGTGAGGACCGGATCGCCACGCTGCGGGCCTTTATCGCCTACATGTGGACCCACCCGGGCAAGCAGTTGCTCTTCATGGGCTCGGAGTTCGGCCAGGAGTCGGAGTGGTCCGACGCCCGCAGCCTGGACTGGTGGCTGCTCGACCAGCCGATCCACTACCGGATCCATGCCCAGGTCAAGGACATGAACGCGATCTACCGGGGCAACCCCGCGCTGTGGGCGTTCGACCACGACCCGCGCGGGTTCCGCTGGCTCAACGCCGACGACGCCGGCCACAACACCTTCTCCTACATCCGCTACGGCGCCGGCGACCCGGCGGTAGACGCGCCCGCGGTCGCCGTCGTCGTCAACTTCAGCGGCCAGACCCACGAGCCCTACCGGATCGGGGTGCCGCGAGGTGGCCGTTGGCGGGTCGTGCTCGACACCGCCGGCTACCACCCCGACGCGCCGAGCTCCACGGGCGTGCTCATCGACGCCGACAACCACGGCTGGGACGGCCAGCCGTGGGCCCTCAATGTCACGGTGCCGCGCCTGTCCACGGTGTGGCTCGTCCCCGAAGGAGAGTGAGCTGACATGACCCACGAGCGCGCCGGCACGGTGGCCCAGCCGGGCGACCTGGTCGACATCCCCCATCTGGTCACCGCCTACTACACCCTGGTGCCCGACCCGGAGAACATCGACCAGCAGGTCGCCTTCGGCACCTCGGGGCACCGTGGGTCCTCGCTGCGCACGGCGTTCAACGAGACGCACATCCTGGCCACGACCCAGGCGATCGTCGACTACCGCCGCGAGCATGGCTTCGACGGGCCGCTGTTCATCGGCCGCGACACCCACGGGCTGTCCGAGCCGGCCTGGGCCTCGGCCCTGGAGGTGCTGGCCGCCAACGACGTCACCGTGCTCGTCGACGAGGCCGACCGGGTCACCCCGACGCCCGCGATCTCGCACGCCATCCTGCGCGCCAACCGGGGCAAGATCGGCGGCGTCGACGACCTGCCCGCGGGCATCGGCCTGGCCGACGGCATCGTCGTCACCCCCTCGCACAACCCGCCCGCCGACGGCGGCTTCAAGTACAACCCCCCGCACGGCGGGCCGGCCGACACCGACGCCACCAAGGCCATCGCTGCCGCGGCCAACGCCTACATCGCAGCCGGGTTGCAGGGCGTGCGCCGTATGCCGTTCGCCAAGGCCCGCGCGCACGCGCAGGGGTACGACTTCGTCGGCACGTATGTCGATGACCTGCCCAACGTCGTCGACATTGCCGCGATCAAGGGCGCGGGCGTGCGGATCGGGGCCGACCCGCTGGGCGGCGCGTCGGTGCCGTTCTGGGAGGCGATCGCCGAACGTCTCGGCATCGACCTCACGGTCATCAACCCGCTCATCGACCCGACCTGGCGGTTCATGACGCTGGACTGGGACGGCAAGATCCGGATGGACTGCTCCTCCCCCTCGGCGATGGCTTCGCTCATCGCCAATCGGACGGCATACCAGATCTCGACGGGCAACGACGCCGACGCCGATCGGCACGGCATCGTCACCCCCGACGGCGGGCTGCTCAACCCCAACCACTACCTCGCGGTCGCGATCAACTACCTCTACGGCGGCGGGCGTCCCGACTGGCGAGCGGATGGCTTCATCGGCAAGACCCTGGTGTCCTCCTCGATGATCGACCGGGTCGCCGCGTCGTTGGGGCGGCGACTGGTCGAGGTGCCGGTGGGCTTCAAGTGGTTCGTGCCGGGCTTGCTCGACGGGACTGGTCCATTCGGCGGCGAGGAGTCAGCGGGAGCGTCGTTCGCGCGGTTCGACGGCTCGGTGTGGTCGACCGACAAGGACGGCATCCTGCTGGCCCTGTTGGCCTCGGAGATCCAGGCCACGACCGGGAAGTCCCCCAGCGAGCACTACGCGGCGCTGACTGAGCGCTTCGGGTCGCCGGCCTATGCCCGGATCGACGCCCCGGCCAACCGCGAGCAGAAGGCCAAGCTCGGCGCCCTCTCCCCCGCCGACGTCACCGCGGACAGCCTGGCCGGCGAGCCGATCGTCGCCAAGCTCACCGAGGCGCCGGGCAATGGCGCCAAGATCGGCGGGCTCAAGGTCGTCACCGAGTCGGCCTGGTTCGCCGCCCGGCCGTCGGGCACCGAAGATGTCTACAAGATCTACGCCGAGTCCTTCCAAGGGCCCGACCACCTGGCCCAGGTGCAGGCCGAGGCCCGCGAGGTCGTGAGCGCGGCGCTCGGCGGCTGAGCCGCCGGCTGATTGCCACGCGTCAACCGGTCGGTGGACATCGTGTCCACCGACCGGTTCTCGTCGGTGGAGTCGTGCAGACGATTGACTGGACCCATGACAGCAGCGGTGCACGTCCACGGGCTGACCAAGATCTACGGCCCCACCCGAGCGGTCGACGGCCTGGACCTGCAGATCGAGACCGGCGAGGTCTTCGCCCTCCTGGGGCCCAATGGCGCAGGGAAGACGACGACCGTCGAGATCCTCGAGGGCTTCCGCAGCCGCGACTCCGGCCAGGTATCGGTCCTGGGCTCAGACCCGGCGACAGCGGGGGCCGCCTGGCGCGACCGGATCGGCATCGTGCTGCAGAGCTCGGGCGGCTTGGACCTGCTCACCCCACGCGAGATCTTGCGCACCACCGCTCGGCTCTACGAGCGGCCACGCGCAGTCGACGAGGTCATCGCATCGGTCGGGTTGCAGCAGAAGGCCGATGCCCGGATCGCGGGGCTGTCCGGCGGACAACGCCGCCGGCTCGACGTCGCGCTCGGAATCGTCGGGCGCCCGGATCTGCTCTTCCTCGACGAGCCGACGACGGGATTCGACCCTCAGGCCCGGCGGGACTTCTGGACCCTCATCGAGTCGCTCGCCCACGAGGGCACGACGATCGTGCTGACCACGCACTATCTCGACGAGGCCGAACACCTCGCCGACCGGGTCGCCGTCATCCTCGGTGGCCGGATCGTCGCCCTCGACACGCCGACCGCCCTCGGGGGACGGTCGGCTCAGGAGGCGACCGTCACGTGGGAGGAGGCGGGTGCACGGCATACCGAAAAGACCTCTGCCCCAACCGCTTTGGTGACTGCGTTGCACGCGCGGTTAGGCGGCGAGATCTCCGCCCTCACGGTCACCCGCCCGTCGCTGGAAGACACCTACCTTGCCCTCGTCTCCGCCCACTCGACACCGGAGCAGCACTCATGACCCGCCTGTTGTCCCTTGGCTGGGACCGCACCCTGCTGGAACTCAAGATGTACTTCCGCGAGAAGGAGTCGGTCTTCTTCTCCTTCCTCTTCCCGATCATGCTGCTCGCGCTCTTCTCGACGATTTTCGCCGCCCAGTTCGACGGGCCTGCGATGACGGCGGCGGGGGTCGACGCCGGGCGGTTCTTCCTGCCCGGCATGGTGTCCGCGGGCGTGCTGCTCACCAGCTTCCAGACCATGGCGCTGTCAGTGGCCAGCGAGCGCGACGACGGCACCCTCAAGCGACTGCGCTCGACCCCCATGCCCCCGGTCGCTTACTTCCTTGGCAAGGTGGGGCTCGTGGCGATCACGTCGCTGGCCCAGCTGGCGCTGCTGCTGGCGATCGCGCGGTTTGCCTATGGTGTGGCGCTGCCGAGCTCCGCCGGACCGTGGCTGACCCTGGCCTGGATCTTCGCGCTCGGCGTGCTCGGCGGCACCACCCTGGGGATCGCCTACTCCTCGCTCGGCACGGCCCGCTCGATCGGTGCGGTCGTCATCGGGCCGCTGCTCGTGTTGCAGTTCATCTCCGGGGTCTACCTCGCGTTCAGCGATATCCCCACCTGGCTGCAGCAGATCGCCTCGGTCTTCCCGCTCAAGTGGATCGCCCAGGGCATGCGCTCGGTGTTCCTGCCCGACAGTTTCGCCGCCTCCGAGATGGCCGGCGCGTGGGAGCCTGGTCGCACTGCCTTGGTGTTGGCTGTCTGGGCGGTGGTCGGCCTGGTGTTGTGTGTCCGCACCTTCCGATGGTTCAAACGCGGCACGACCTGATGAAGGCGACTGGCGGAGAAGAGAATTCATGCCCCTGAGCGGCGCCCCCGGATCCTCGCAGGGCGAGTTCGCGCAGATGTGGCGGCGCCAGCTCGTCTGGTGGCATGTGTGGTTCGCAGCCGGGGTGGCAGCGACCGGTGTCGCCGTCGCCATGACGGACCCCGGCCCTCTCGGTCGGCTCCCGGAGTTCGGTCTCCTCGCGATCGCGGCGATCGCGTATGCCGTGATCGGAGCTCCCGGGGTGGCCCAGGAGCGTCCCGGGTGGGGCACGGCATACCTGGCCATCGCTTGGTCCGCGGTGCTCGGGTGCGTGGCCCTCAACCCGGACACGAGCGCTCCGATCATGTTCTTCGTGCTCTTCCCCCAACTCTGGTCGGTCGTGCGCACCCCTCGGCAGGGCGTCGCCGCCAGCGTGGTCGTTGTCGGCGGCTATGCCACCATCGGCTGGTTGCAGGCGGGTAGCGACTCGAGCGCCCGGTGGCAGGTCTTCTTCAGCGCGGCCTTCTCGCTCGGGCTGTCGTTGGGGTTAGGGCTGTTCATCCTGCGGCTGGTCGCTGAGGCACAGTCGCGGGCCGCGACGATCGACGCTTTGCGCCAGGCCCAAGCCCAACTCGCAGCCGCCGAGCGCGACCGCGGCGTGAGCGCCGAACGGGAGCGACTGTCCCGCGAGATCCACGACACCCTCGCGCAGGGGTTCACTTCGGTGCTCAGCCTCGGGCGGGCGGCCTCAGCGGCTCTCGCGCGGGGGGATGTCGCCTTGGCGGAGGAGCGGCTGGCGCTCATCGAACGCGCTGCCGCCGACAACCTGCGCGAAGCCCGACTCATCGTCGCCGAACTCACCCCCGGACACCTGCAGTCGCGCACGTTGACCGAAGCGATCGAGCGCCTGGTGTCGACGCTCAACCGAGAGGGTGCGATGCCGGTGACCCTGCAGGTAGTCGGGGAACCGGTTCCCCTGGATGCCTCGGCTGAGGTGCTGGTGCTGCGCGCCGCCCAGGAGTGCTTGGCCAACGCCCGACGCCACGCAGCGGCTGACGCCGTCACCGTCACCGTGGACTTCTCCGGGTCCGAACGGGTGACGCTCACGATCACCGACGACGGGGAGGGCTTCGATCCGACCCTCCCGAGCAGCGGGTTCGGGCTGGACGGCATGCGCGCGCGGGCTCGAGACGTGGGTGGGTCGGTGGTGCTGACCTCGGCGCCCGGCGCGGGCACGTCGGTGCGGGTTGAGGTGCCGCGATGACCGCCTCGACGACAACTGGCCAGGGTCGCGTGCGGGTGCTCGTCGTCGATGACCACCCCGTGGTCCGCGCGGGCATGGTCGCGCTGCTGTCGGAGTCGCCCGACATCGACATCGTCGCCGAGGCGGCCGACGGGGCCCAAGCGCTCGTCGCCGTGTCTCAGCACCCCGTCGACGTCGTCCTCATGGACCTGCGGATGCCGGTGCTCGACGGGGTCGCCGCGACCGCGGCCATCCACGCGCTCCCCCACGCCCCGCACGTCCTCATCCTCACCACCTATGACACGGATGCCGATATCGTCCGAGCGGTCGAGGCGGGCGCGCGCGGCTACCTGCTCAAGGACACGCCACCGCACGAGCTAGCCGAGGCGATCCGCCGAGCTGCCCGCGGCGAGACCGTGCTCGCGGCCGGGATGGCATCTCGGCTCCACGCCCGCCGGACCCTGCCGACCCACAGCGACCTCACATCCCGCGAGATCGAGGTGCTGCAGCTGGTTGCCCAGGGTCTGTCCAACGCGGAGGTCGGGGGCCGGTTGTTCATCGGGGAGGCCACGGTCAAGACCCACCTAGTGCGTATCTTCGGCAAGCTCGGAGTGACCGATCGCACGGCTGCCGTGACCACGGCATACGGCTTGGGGTTGCTCCCTCTGCCCTGATCCTCCAGCGAAGTAGGCTCAGACGCTGTGACCGCTGAGTTCTCGGAACGCCCCGACTGGCACGAATGGGGCGTGGGCATCGCGTATGCCGTTGCGGCCCGGGCCGATTGCACGCGACGGCGGGTGGGAGCAGTGGTGTTCGACGAGGCCAACCGAATCCTGTCGACCGGCTACAACGGCGCACCGTCAGGGCGCACCGGCTGCCTCGACGGAGGGTGCCCGCGCGGGCGCCTCGGCCACGACGAGTTGCCCGAGAACGCACCATACGAGGACCCTGGCTCTGCCGGGTTCTGCATCTCGATCCATGCCGAGTCCAATGCGCTGCTCTTCGCCGACCCGGTGCGTCGGCGCGGCGGCTGGATCGCCATCACCCATCCCCCGTGCCCGGGCTGCCAGAAGCTGCTCGCCAACTCCGGCCTGCAGACCGCCGTCTGGCCCGCATCGGGCGCGGAGGATGAGCCCGATCGGCCCGTGGAGTGGCACATTCGCAGGCCGTTTCCTGCCTGAGCGTGGGCCCGAATCGCCACTTAGGATCGGGGAATGGACACCGCCGCCGAGGCTGCCGCCCCGACCCTGACCGTCGAGCGTGGCCTCACCGCCGCTGAGGTCGCTGAGCGGGTGCGCGACGGTCGCACCAACGACCTGCCCGATCGCAGTGGCCGCTCGGTGCGCGAGATCGTTCGCGCCAACGTCATGACGCGGATCAACGTCATCCTCGCCGTGCTCTTCCTGTTCGTCCTGGCGACCGGCTCGCTCATCAACGGGGCCTTCGGCCTGCTCATCATCTTCAACAGCGGGATCGGGATCATCCAGGAACTGCGCGCCAAGCGCACCCTGGACAACCTCGCGGTCATCGGCGAGGCCAAGCCGACGGTCCGCCGCGACGGTGTGTCGGTGACCCTCACCCGCACCGAGGTCGTCGCCGACGACATCATCGAGATCGGTCCCGGTGACCAACTCATCGTCGACGGTGAGATGGTCGAGGCCCATTCGCTGGAGGTTGACGAGTCGCTGCTCACCGGGGAGGCCGACGCCGTCGTCAAGACCGTCGGTTCGTCGGTGATGTCGGGCAGTTTCGTCGTCGCGGGCTCGGGCGCCTACCGCGCCACCAAGGTCGGGCGGGAGGCGTATGCCGCGCGGCTCGTCGCGGAGGCCAGCAAGTTCACCCTCGTGGGGTCCGAGTTGCGCAGCGGCATCGACAAGATCCTCGGGGTGGTGAGCTGGCTGCTCGTGCCTGTGGGCTTGCTCACCATCTTCACCCAGATGTTCCGGATCGGCAGCGGCTGGCGCGAGGGTGTGCTCGGCATGGTGGCCGCTCTTGTGCCGATGGTGCCGGAGGGCTTGGTGCTGCTCACGTCGATCGCCTTCGCGGTGGGCGTGATCCGGCTCGGGCGCCGACAGTGTCTGGTCCAGGAACTCCCCGCGATCGAGGGGCTGGCCCGGGTCGACGTGGTCTGCGCCGACAAGACCGGCACGCTCACCGAGAATGGCATGCGGCTAGCCGAGATTCGCGACCTCATCGCATGCGACCCCGCGGCGTCGACCGTGCTCGGCCACCTCGCCGCGACCGAGCCGCATCCCAACGCCAGCCTGCAGGCCATCGTCGAAGGCATCCCGCCGGTCGACCGGCCGTGGAACGAGACCCACCACGCTCCCTTCACGTCCGCCCGGAAGTGGTCGGGATCGACGTTCGCCGACCACGGCACGTGGGTCCTCGGTGCCCCCGACGTCCTCGCTGCCGACGGCACCCCGGCCAGAGTCAGCGCCGAGGAGATCGGCAGCACCGGCCTGCGGGTGCTGCTGCTCGGGCGTGGCACCCTGCCGGTGACCGACGATGCTGCACCCGGCGAGGTCACACCTGCCGCTCTCGTGGTCCTCGAGCAGCGGGTGCGACCCGATGCCCAAGACACCCTGGCGTTCTTCGCCGAGCAAGACGTCGCGGTCAAGGTCATCTCCGGTGACAACGCCCGCTCGGTCGGCGCGGTGACGAGCGGGCTGGGCCTGGTCGGCGGCGCAGACGCGCTCGATGCCCGCACTCTGAGCAAGGACCCGTACGTCGATGCCGAGGGGGCACCCACCGAGCGGTTCACCGACGCCGTCGCACGGCATACCGTGTTCGGGCGCGTGACCCCGGACCAGAAGCGCAGCATGGTCGATGCGCTCAAGGAACGCGGGCACACCGTCGCGATGACCGGCGACGGAGTCAACGACGTGCTGGCCCTCAAGCAGGCCGACATCGGCGTCTCGATGGGTTCAGGTTCGCCTGCGACCCGAGCAGTCGCCCAGATTGTGTTGCTGGACAACCGTTTTGCCACCCTGCCCTATGTCGTGGCCGAGGGCCGACGGGTCATCGGCAATATCGAACGAGTGGCCAATCTCTTCCTCACCAAGACCGTCTACTCGGTCCTGTTGGCCCTGGTCGTCGGGCTCTGGCAATTGCCCTTCCCGCTCCAGCCAATCCACGTGACGATCACCGGCTGGTTCACCATCGGGGTGCCGGCCTTCCTGCTCTCGCTGGCACCCAATCACGAGCGTGCCCAACCCGGTTTCGCCAAGCGGGTGCTGGCCCTGGCGGTCCCGTCCGGCGTGATCGTCGCGGTAGCCACCTTCACCAGCTACCTGCTCGCGCGCGCAGCCGCCCTGCCGCCGGGCACCTCCGGTCAGGCTGCTGTCCCAGAGGAGCTGCGCCTGCGCATCGCCACGGCGACCCTCGCCACCCTCATCGTCGCCGCCACCTGGGTACTCGCCGTCGTCGCCCGCCCGTACGAATGGTGGAAGGTAGGCCTCATCGCCCTCTCGGCCGCGGCATACCTGCTCATCTTCAGCTGGCCGCTCACGGCTCGGTTCTTCCTGCTCGACGCGAGCGACGCCGGTCTGATGACCCGTGCGCTGCTCATCGGCGTCGTCGCGGCAGCCTTCGTCGAGATCGGGTGGTGGGTGCAACAGCGCCGTAGCGCCAACCCGCGGCGCTTCTGGGCCACGTCAGACTGATCGGGCCTCAGAACAACGCGCTCATCAAGGCACGGCGGGCCGCGGCGACCCGCGGGTCGGCCGTGCCGACGACCTCGAAGAGCCCCAGCAGGTGTTGCCGGGCCTGATTGCGCTGCTCACCCGAGGTGGCCCGGACCGTATCGACGAGGCGCGCGAAAGCGTCCTGGACGTGACCACCGAGGACGTCGAGGTCGGCGACCAGGATCTGGGCAGGCACGTCGAGCGGGTCGGCGGCCGCGGCTGCCCGGGCGGCCGCCAGATCGGCGCCCTCGGTGCGCTGCAGCAGGCGCACTTGCGCCAGCCCTAGCGCGGCATCGGGGTCGGCGGGGTGCTCGGCCAACGCCTGCTCGTATGCCGTGACCGCCCCGGCCAGGTCGCCGCGCTCAATCGCGTCGTATGCCGTCTGGTGGTATGCCGGGAGCTCTTCGGGCTCCTCCTGCGATGCGGGCGGCGCATCCTCGACTGTCACCCGCCCGGTGACGCCGTACTGCGCGGCCAGCTTGAGCAACTCGTCGATCCAGGGCTGAATCTCCGACGGCGGGAGGACACCGACGAACAGCGGGACCGGCTGGCCCTGGACCAAGCCCAGGACGCTCGGCACGGACTGAATCTGGAAGGCACGCAGCAGTCCCGGATTGCTGTCGACATCAATCGAGGCGACCTGGAAGCGACCCGCGTTGCTCCGTGCGACCTCGCCGAGCACCCCGACGAAGGACGCTGACTCGGGGGCCCGCCCAGACCAGAGCACGACGACGACCGGCCAACGCATCGAGGCGGCCGCGACATCCTGGAAGGTCGCATCGGTGGCCGTGACGACCAAGGCTCCTGCATCCCCCGACGGCCCGCCGGAGGAGCCTGTGGCGCCAGGCGCAGCAGCGGCTCCGGCAGCACCGGGGCGAGGAGCCGGACGCTTCAAAGCGGACAGGTCGACGGCGCCACGCAGAGCGGCAGCGGTGAATCGAGGTTCGCTCATGGCGGACATTCTTCCAGTCAGCTACCGCTGGCCCCGACCAACTGGTCCGCGGCGGCGAGCAGGGCCACCTTGCCCGACTCAGGCACATACCAGACCAGGAACTCGGCGGACTTGAGTACCGCCTTCTTGTCGATGAGGGTCTTGCCCGAGAGGATGGTGAACTCCCGCGAGGGGGTGAGGGCGTTGGTCGTCGTCTCGGTCAACGTGTCGGTGCGGTCGAGGATGCCGAAAACGAGAGCGCCTCGTCCAGCGGAAAGCCGGAGCGCCGAGGGAGTGGCGAGCGCGGCGTGGACCTGGGCCAGCGTTCCAGAACGGCTCAGGGTCCCCGCCTGGGCCTGGGCGTTCTTGAGCAACTCCGCTGCGAAAGTGTCTGCGGTGAACCGGGCGTCTGCGGCCGGACGCGGGAAGGCGACCGACGCGGCATACGCAGACGCGACATCGCCCACGCCCATCGCCAGACCGGAACCGTCAGTGGCCACGGCGGCGCCCGCGGAGAGAGCTTCGAACTGCACGGTAGGAGCCCCGGGCACCAGGGTCGCTTGGGACACGATCCGGTAGCCAGCGGCGGTGTCAGGCGCCTGCAGTAGGACGAGGACCGGAGACGCGGACTGTGCCGTGGTGGCGGTGACCGCGATGGTGCGCGGATATTCCGGGCCGCGCGAAATCGCGAGCACCTTGATCGAGTCGGGCCTGAGGGTGAGGTCTGCCTTCTGATCGGCGCTGAGCGTCGAGGCGAGGGCGGAGCGGGCGTTGGCGGCGTCGAGCGCTCGGCCGGACAGGATAGCGGCTCGTTGGGTGTCGCCGTCCTTGCCCGCCACCAGTGCGGCCGCGGAGTACTGCCCGAGCAGCGTCGTGGCAATCTCCTTGGCCCGGTCGGGCGTTTCCGCTGACCCTGGTGTTGGGGTAACGGACGCGGAGTCTGTCGGAGCCGAGGCACTGGCGCTGGCCGTGGCCGTCGCGCTCGGGGATGCGGCTGCCGTACCAGTCGGATCCGCGGTTGCGGTGGCGCCGGTCATGCTCGCGCTTTCGGGGTCGTATACCGCCATCCCCGAGCCACAACGAGCCACTCCGACGAGCAACACGAAGCTCGCGACGACCGCTGCAAGCGGCTTCCAGCGGTCCTGCAATAACAGCTTCACAACGGTTTCCTCACCTCAGGCAAGGAATCAGGGTAGCCACAGCGATACCCTGCGCCGCAAATCGACGGCCTGACGGCACCAGTGGTCGCGCGACGCCGGATCGGGCGCCGCCCGTTTCAGAACCGCGCCGGCTCCCGGTAGACGCCCCACTCGGCCCTCAGTGCATTGCAGATCTCACCCAACGTGGCTTCGGCCCGCACTGCGTCGAGCATGGCGGGAATCATGTTCGCCTCGGTGCGCGCGATCTGGACCATGGCGTCGAGGGCTGTGGAGACGCGGTCCTCGTCGCGGGCCTGCTTGCGCCGGGTCAGCGCCGCCACCTGGTCAGTCTCGACCTCATGGCTGACCCGGAGGATCTCCAGGTCGGTGCTGATCGACTCGGTGAGGCAGTTGACGCCGACGACCCGCTTGTCGCCCTTCTCCAGCGCGAGCTGGTAGGTGAAGGCCGCGTCCGCGATCTCGCCGGAGAACCAGCCCTCCTCGATGCCGCGCAAGATGCCCGAGGTCATCGGCCCGATCGGGTGCTCGATCTGCCCGGAGGGACCCGGCTGGCGCCCGACGACGCCGAGGTCCTTGATCCGCTGGAAGATTGCCTCGGCCTCAGCCTCGATCCGGTCGGTGAGGGCCTCGACATACCACGACCCACCGAGCGGGTCGGCGACGTTGACGACGCCGGTCTCTTCCATGATGACCTGCTGGGTGCGCAGCGCGATCTCGGCGGCCTGCTCGGTCGGCAGGGCGAGGGTCTCGTCAAGAGCGTTGGTGTGCAATGAGTTCGTGCCGCCGAGTACCGCAGCGAGCGCCTCGACGGCAGTGCGCACGACGTTGTTGTAGGGCTGCTGGGCGGTCAGTGACACGCCTGCCGTCTGGGTGTGGAACCGCAGCCACTGGGCCTTGTCGGTCTTGGCGCCGTAGACATCTCGCATCCACCGCGCCCAGATCCGCCGCGCTGCACGGAATTTCGCGATCTCCTCGAAGAAGTCGACATGCGCGTCGAAGAAGAACGACAACCCGGGCGCGAACGCCTCGATGTCCAACCCGCGCGAGAGCCCCAGCTCGACATAGCCGAACCCGTCGGCGAGCGTAAAGGCCAACTCCTGCGCGGCCGTCGCTCCCGCCTCCCGGATGTGGTAACCCGAGACCGACAACGGCTTGTATGCCGGGATGCGCTCAGTGCAGAACTCCATGAGGTCACCGATCAGGCGCAAGTGCGGCTCGGGGTCGAAGAGCCACTCCTTCTGGGCGATGTACTCCTTGAAGATGTCGGTCTGCAGGGTGCCGTTGAGCACGCCGATGTCGACGCCCTGCCGCTCGGCCGCGACGAGGTACATGCAGAACACCGGCACCGCCGGACCCGAGATCGTCATCGACGTCGTGACGTCGCCGAGCGGAATGTCGGAAAACAGCGTCTCCATGTCGGCGGCCGAGTCGATGGCCACGCCGCAGTGACCGACCTCACCGATGGCATGCGGGTCGTCCGAGTCACGACCCATAAGCGTCGGCATGTCGAAGGCGACCGACAGCCCGCCACCGCCGCGGGCAAGGATCATCTTGTAGCGCTCGTTGGTCTGCACCGCATTGCCGAACCCGGCGAACTGCCGGATCGTCCACGTGCGCCCGCGGTAACCGGTCGGATACAGCCCGCGGGTGAAGGGGAACTCCCCCGGCCAGCCGATCCGCTCCATCCGCTCACGCTCGGCTTGCGACTCAGGCTCCGGTACGCCGTGCAGCCCCGGCCCGTAGACCGGCTCGACCGGCATACCGGACAGGGTGGTGAAGTCGGCGTCGCGCACCTGACCCCGCGCCACCGACGCGTCGAACCGGGCCTGCCAGCGTGCCGCACCAGAGGTCTGTTCCATGGACGAAATCTACCGGGGAAGCGGGCTAATTACTAGGACGTCCTAGTAATTGGGGTGGTCGTCCCCGGTCGGTCAGCCTTCGGGCGTGAAATCCCCCCGTGCCAGCCGCACCTTGCGCAGCAGAGCGAAGAGCTGGTCCTGCTCGTCTCGCGAGAGCATGCCGAGGCCAAACCCTGCGTCGACCAGGTCACGCGTGGCCGACTCCATGGCCGCGACTCCCGCCGGAGTGATCGCTGCCAACGCTCCGCGACCGTCTTGCGGGTTGGGCAATCGCTCCACGAACCCCGAATCCGCCAGTCGCCGAACGATATTGGTGACCGAGGTCGGATGCACCATGAGTCGCGCCCCCATCGTCGACAGCGGCAGCCGGCCCGATGAGGTGAAGGCGAGCAGCACCAACGCCTCATAGCGCGCGAAGGTCAACCCGTGCCTGCCCACCACGGCGTCGAAGTCGGCCAGCAGCGCCTGTTGCACCCGCATGACCGAGGTGGCGGCGGCCATGGCCGGCACCTCGGACGCGGTCCCCCATCGGGTCTGCCACAGGTGCGCGGCCCGCCGGATGGGGTCGAAACGCAACGGGACCGAGGGCACGGCCTGAGACTAGCGGCCGACGTCAGACCAGGCGGCCCGCCCCGCATCGAGCGCCAGGACGTGGTCGGCCACGGCTGCCGCCTCCGGGTCGTGGGTGGCCATGACGACCGTGCGGCCGGCCGCGACGCGTTCGCGCAGCAATCGGAGCACCACCTCGCGGTTGCCGTGATCGAGCTCCGAGGTCGGTTCGTCGGCCAGGACCAGGTCCGGGTCCAGTGCGAGCACGCGCGCCACCGCGACCCGCTGCTGTTGTCCACCGGAGAGTTCCTCGACAAGGTGGCCGCCGGACTCCCCCAGCCCCACCGCGTCCAGCGCCGCCTCGGTCCGACTCCAGGCCTCGTCGCGGAATACCCCCCGCGCCAACAGCGGCAGGAGCACGTTCTCGGTGGCTGTGAGCACGGCCGCGAGCCCGTTGCCCTGGGGCACCAACCCCACCCGGGCCCTTCCCCCTCCGGCAGCCCGGTATGCCGTGTCCCCCCGGTCCGCGACCGGGTCGCCGTAGACGAGGACCCGCCCCCTGGCTGGCTGCACCAGGCCCGCGAGCGCCCAGAGCAGCGTGGACTTCCCGGCTCCAGAGGGGCCGGTGACGGCCAGCAGTCGGTGGGTCGGCAACTCGAACCCCACCTCCACGAGCGCGTCGACCGAGCCGAACCGCACGGTCAACTCGTCCGCCCGAACGGCCAAAGGGTGACCCGACACGCCCTCACTCACCTCACTCATGACGACCTCGATAGGGCGCTTCTCCGGATTCCTCCACGTCGACATCGGCGGGCAGGATGGTCCACCAGCCGTTGACCGGGTGCACGCGGACCAGCGTGCCCGGGGCCAGATCCTCCAGGGCCGCGGGAGGCAGGGGGAGTGAACCGTCGGCCGACACGACGGCATACTCCTCGCCCAGGCGCCCTTCCCCCCCAACCCGACCGTCGCGGATCGTCACGGTACGCGGCAGCCGGGCGGCCACCTCGGGGTCGTGGGTGACGACGATGACGGTCGTGCCGACCTGGGCGTTGACCTGCGCGATGGCAGCCAACACGGTGTCGCGAGCCGCGTGGTCGAGCTGGCTGGTGGGCTCGTCCGCCAGAAGCAGCCCGGGGAAGGTCGCCACGCCAACCGCCAGCGCAGTGAGCTGCCGCTGCCCAGGGGCGAGTTCCGCGAGCGGACGATCTGCCGCCGGGCCGATGCCGACCACGTCCAGCACCTGCCCGGCCTCGGGCACCTGTCGCCCCCGCGCGCGGGCGTTGTGACCGGCAAAGTCGACGTTCTGTCGCGGCGTGAGGAAGGGCAGCAGGTTACGGTCCGCGCCCTGGAGGACCATTCCGACCTGCGTCGCGCGGTAGTCGTCAAGGTCAGCATCGGCGAGCGTCGCGAGGTCCTGCCCGTCGACGCGGATCGACCCGGCGCTGGGGCGCAGTAGCCCGCCGAAAAGGGTGAGTAGCGTGGACTTGCCGGCACCCGAGGGACCCAACAACCCGACGATCTCGCCGGGCGCCACCTGCAGGTCGACGCCCGAGAGAGCCGCCACGTCATGGCCCTCCGAGCGATAGATATGCACCAATCCCCGGGTGCTCACCCCGACCCCGCCACGCTCGGTCATTGCACCTCCTGCAATCGGTCCGGTGTGGCCCGTCGGACCAACACCGCGGCGACTCCGGCCGCGCTGACCAGCAGTACTCCCAAAGCGATGGCCACGGTGCCGACCACGGCGGCACCGTCAAGGGTGAGGTCGGGTCGCAAGGCGGTCCACGGCGTGGTGAACAGCGGCAGGATCGGCAATGCCATTGCGGCAGAAGCGATTCCGCATCCGGCTCCTACGGCGGTGGCGAGCAGCACCACGACCGCCTGCTCGGCCAGGCTGGCCCTGCGGATCACCTCCTGGGGAATACCGGCGACCCGCAAGGCCGCGTAGTCCCGCGCCCTCCCCCGCCAGGCCGTGGCCGCGACGAGGACGAGCACCAGGCCGGCGATGAGCACGGCGAGCCCGGCGACCCCCACAGCCAGACGCAGCCCCCAGGCCGAGGCCGACTCGTCGTAGCGGGCCTGCAGATCGGCCGTCCGCGTCACCGCCGTCACCGGCGCTCCGACCGACTGCAGTGCCGCTGACACCCGAGCCTCGGCGGCGGGGTCGGCGAGGAAGACCTGCATCCGCCCCACCGCCAACGTCCCGTGGGGTCGGGCCAGCAGCGCCGGCAAACTCACCACGGCGGTATTCGTCGATCGCTCGCCCGGGGCGTAGGGCAGCTCCCCGATCGCCGCGAACTGGACCGCCACGCCGTCCAGCCCGGCTCCCTGGAACGGCATACCGGGGGTGGTGCCCGGTGGCAGACCACCGACGACGTATGCCGGGAGGGCGTCAGCCGCCCCGGCAGACGGGGCTGCAACGGACGAGTCGAGTCGCCGCAGCGCGAAGGCCTCGCGGTCGCGGCCCAGGTCAGCCACCCGGGCGAAACTGCGGGGCTCCACGGCCATCGTCTGGATCGCGCCCGCTCCCGCCTGGATGACCCAGGCCACGGGGGTGGCCGCCGCACGGTCCGGATCGGCCAGGTCGAGGGCGCGCACAACCAGGGTCGGGTCCTGGGTGCCGACCGACAACACGGCCACGGCTCCCGTTTCGATGCGCGCTCGGACATCGCGGTTACGCGCGGCGACGAGGGCGGCATCGGTGGCGAAGACGGCCAGCGAGGTCGCGACGGTGACGATGGCGACAATGCGCCGGACCGCCGGGCGCCGCGCCACCTGGACCGCCGCGAGCGAGGCCACCGTGTTTCCGCGTCGTGCCGATCGGGCGCCGATCCGAGCGGCGACCGGTGTGACCACGTGGGCGAGGGCCAGGCCGACGGCGAGGGCTAGCAGACCGGGGGTCGCCAGCGCCAGAGGCCCGGTCACACTGCCAGTGGCCAGGGCCAGCACGGCAGCCGCGGCAACCCCGATGACCAGGGCGTCCGACAGGGCGACCGCATGGCCGTGGCGCCGAGCCGGCACTCGGCGCAGCAACTCGGAGACCGGTCGCGCCACGGTGGGGCGCACGACGGCGATGACAGCTCCCAGACCGATGGCCGCGCCGACAATGGCGGCGGCGATGGCCAGCCAGGGCATCTCGACCGGGAGTGGCTGCGGCAACCAGATCCGGCGCAGCAGGGCGTCGGTGCCGAGCGCGGCGAGCAACCCGATCGGGGCACCGGCGATGACCGCGGCACCGAGTTCGGCGACGACCAAGCGGGCTGCCCCCGAGGCGCTGCCTCCGCGCAACCGGGCCAACGCCAACTCCTGGCGGCGTTGCTCGACCGCTGACCCGGCGACCAGGCCGAGGACCACGACGGCGAGCAAGGCCAGCTGGGCCATGAGCAACGGGACGATGAGCCGCACCTGGCGCTGGCCTTCCAGGACGTCGTCGGCGAGCTCACCGATCGGGGATCGCACGGTGAGCCGCGGCTGGGCGCGCAGCCCGGCATCGGCCGCGCCGCTGATAACGGGGCGCAATTGAGCCAGGTCGTCCAGCGAGATGGTCGATCGATCCAGCAGGAAGATGACCGACAGCACCGCATGCCGCCACCCTCGACCCTGCGGGTCGGAGGTCTGCTCGCCGAAGGTCGCCGGGGCGGTGACGAAGGCATCCAACAGTGGCGTGCCGTCCGGATCGAGGGCGCTGCTGCCGGCCCGCCCATCCAGCCGGATCCGCAGCCAGTGGGCGGGGTCTGGCACCTGGGTATAGGTGCCAACGATGGTCACCGGCTGCGCGAAGGCCGGGACGGCCCGAACCGCCGGACGCACCTCCCGCGCGTCGAGCACCTGCCCGAGCGTCCACCCCTGAAAGCCTGCTTCCGCGGTGGACACAAGGATCTCGTATGCCGTGACAGGGCACCGCCCGGTGTCGACGGTGAGACCCGCGCAGACCTCTCGCGCGGCATACATCGCCGGGGTGGCCGAGCCGAGCCGGCTGTCCACCCGGACCGTGCCGGACCAGAGTTCGCTGCCGCCGTCGAACAGGCCGGCCAGCTCGGGTGGGAACGCCTGGCGGGCCACGTCGGGGGTCAACGCGGCGCCCCCGGCGGGACGGGACGGGGACAGCTGGATCGCGGTCGCCGCCACCGGGGCCCGATCCAGCGCCCCGCGCAGCAGGCCGAGCTCCAGCGAGCGGGCGTAGAGCGGGGCGAAGGCCACCGACCCGACGACCAGCGCTGACAACAGAGCCAGCAGGACCGCCTGGCCGCGGCGATAGCGCAACGCTGCGCGGGTGGGTGCGGCGATCACCGCGGCGCCAGTTCCCTCACCCCGAGGTGCACCACAGAACTCAGGCGCTCGGCGCCGCGGGGGTGGGCGTGGCCCCCGGGGCAGCGTCGCCAGGAGCGCCGGCTGCTGGGGCGGCAACTGTCGAGGCGGCCGAGGCCGGAGTGGCGACGACAGGAGTGGCAACGGCCGCGCTGGCCACGACCGGGCTGGCCGCTGCTGGAACCACGCTGCCGCACAGCACGACGATGCTGCGCGCTGCCACGGCGATCGACCCGCCAGCCAAGACCGAAGCCGGCCCGCTGCGCGGGGCAGCTGCCGTGTCCAGGACGGTGTCCCAGGCCGGGCCGTAGCTGACGTCCGGCACTTGGAAGTCGATCGCCTCGTAGTGCGCGTTGAACAGCACGAGGAAGGAGTCGTCGACGATGCGGTTGCCACGCCGGTCTAACTCCGGAATGGCCTGGCCGTTGAGGAACACCATGACGCTCTTGGCGAAGCCGTTGCCCCAGGCCGCTTCATCCATGTGGGCGCCGTCCGGCTCGAACCAGGCGATGTCGCCGATCTCGCTCTCCCCGCCATGGTCGGCGCTACCGGCGAAGAACCGCCGACGCCGGAAGACCGGGTGCTCGCGGCGTAGCGCGACGACCGACCGGGTGAACTCCAGCAGCCGCGACCCGGCCTCGTCGAGGTCCCAGTCCACCCAGGACAACTCGTTGTCCTGGCAGTAGACGTTGTTGTTGCCCTGCTGGGTGCGGCCCAGCTCGTCGCCGTGGGCGATCATCGGAACGCCTTGCGAGAGAAGCAACGTCGTGAGGAAGTTGCGCTGCTGCCGGGCGCGAAGCTCCAAGACTTCCGGGTCACCGGTCGCGCCCTCGACACCGCAGTTCCACGACCGGTTGTGGCTCTCGCCGTCGCGGTTGCCCTCGCCGTTGGCGTCGTTGTGCTTGTCGTTGTAGGACACCAGGTCGCGCAGGGTGAACCCGTCGTGCGCGACGACGAAGTTGACCGACGCGACCGGGCGCCGCCCCGAGTGGGCATAGAGATCCGAGGACCCGGTGAAGCGCGATGCAAACTCCCCGAGGGTCGCCGGCTCGCCCCGCCAGAAGTCGCGGACCGTGTCGCGGTACTTGCCGTTCCACTCGGTCCACAGCGGGGGGAAGCCGCCGACCTGGTAGCCCCCGTCGCCGAGGTCCCACGGCTCGGCGATGAGCTTGACCTGGCTGACGACCGGGTCCTGCTGGATGAGGTCGAAGAAGGCCGACAGCTTGTCGACCTCGTGGAACTGCCGCGCGAGTGTCGCCGCCAGGTCGAAGCGGAACCCGTCGACCCGCATCTCGCTCACCCAATAGCGCAGCGAATCCATAATCAGTTGCAGCACATGGGGATTGCGCATGAGCAACGAGTTGCCAGTGCCCGTCGTGTCGTAATAGTGGCCCGCGTCGCCGTTGACCAGGCGGTAGTAGGCCGCGTTGTCGATGCCGCGGAATGCCAACGTCGGGCCCATGTGGTTGCCCTCGGCGGTGTGGTTGTAGACGACGTCGAGGATGACCTCGATGTCGGCCTCGTGCAGCGCCTTGACCATGGTCTTGAACTCGGTGACCTGCTGACCGCGGGTGCCGGTCGCGGCATACCCGTTGTGCGGCGCGAGGAAGCCGATCGTGTTGTAGCCCCAGTAGTTGCGTAATCCCTTGTCCAGCAACGTGAAATCTTGCACGAACTGGTGCACCGGCATGAGTTCCAGCGCGGTGACGCCGAGGTCACGCAGGTGCGCGATGGTCGCGGGGTGAGCGATGCCGGCATACGTGCCGCGGATCTCCGGTGGCACGTCGGGGTGGCGCATGGTCAGGCCCTTGACGTGCGCCTCGTAGATGACCGAGTCGTGATACTCGCGTCCCGGTGCGCGGTCCTTGCCCCAGTCGAAATAGGGGTTGACGACGACCGACAGCAGGGTGTGGCCGAGGCTGTCCAGGTCGTTGGGGGTCGGCGACAGTCCACCGAGCG
This sequence comes from Actinomycetales bacterium, assembly GCA_016710645.1. Classification (GTDB taxonomy): domain Bacteria; phylum Actinomycetota; class Actinomycetes; order Actinomycetales; family Dermatophilaceae; genus Phosphoribacter. Next base: position 23,708 of record JADJVI010000007.1, read on the forward strand.
GGTCGCCGAAGCTGTAACCGAACAGCGACGGGTCGCCCTTCATCTCGCCGTCGATGGCCTTGGCGTAGGGGTCCAGCAGCAGCTTGGCCGGGTTGCAGCGCGCGCCGGTGCTTGGGTCATAAGGGCCGTAGACCCGGAAGCCGTACCGCTGTCCCGGCTGCACCCCCGGCAGATAGACATGCCACACGAAGGCATCGTGCTCGGGCATCGTCACCCGGGTTTCGGTGCCGTCGTCGTTGACGAGGCACACCTCGACACGGGTCGCGATCTCGGAGAAGAGCGCGAAATTGACGCCGGTGCCGTCGTAGGTGGCACCAAGGGGGTAGGGCTTGCCTGGCCAGATCTGCATTGCTGCCTTCACACGGTTTGTAGTGAGGACGAGAGGGTATGCCGTCCGGTCGGCTCCCGGCCTCCCCGCCGGTCGCCCCATCCTGCCAGCCGACCAGCCCTGCCGCCCAACCTTTGGCGTGCGTCGGCCAGGAGTTCAGCGCAACTGGGCGACGATGTCGTCGGCCGCGGCATACGGGTCGATCTGTCCGGCCACGACGGCTGCGGCGTGGTCGTCCAGGCCGTGACCCGCTCTCAGGTCGCCCATCCGGGCCCGCAAGGCCGCCAAGGCGATGGCCTCGATCTCGTCGGCCGCGCGCTTGAGCCGGCGTTGCTGCAGAGTGCCCGAGGAGTCGAGCCAGCCCTGGTGTTTGTCCAGGGCCTCCATGACGTCGGCGACGCCTTCGCCGCGAGCGGCGACGGTCTTGACGACCGGCGGGCGCCACAGCCCCGGCTCGGTGCGGTCGCCGAGGGAGATCATGTGCCGCAGGTCGCGCACCGTGGCGTCGGCGCCGTCGCGGTCGGCCTTGTTGACGACGAAGACGTCGCCGATCTCGAGGATGCCGGCCTTGGCGGCCTGGATGCCGTCGCCCATCCCTGGCGCGAGCAGCACGATCGTCGTGTCGGCCAGCCCGGCGATCTCGACCTCGGACTGTCCCACGCCGACGGTCTCGACGAGCACGACCTCACACCCGGCCGCATCGAGCACCCGGATCGCCTGCGGGGTGGTCCACGACAGCCCGCCGAGGTGCCCGCGGGAGGCCATCGACCGGATGTAGACCTCCGGGTCGAGGGCGTGGTCCTGCATCCGGACCCGGTCGCCGAGCAGCGCCCCACCGGAGAAGGGCGAGGAGGGGTCAACCGCCAGAATGCCGACCCGCTTGCCGCGGGCCCGGAACGCCGCCACCAGGGCATTGGTCGAGGTGGACTTGCCGACCCCGGGCGAGCCGGTGATCCCGATGACGTATGCCGTGCCGGTGTGCGGCGCGAGGGCCGCCATCACCTCACGGAGCGCAGGATGGGCGTCCTCGACGAGCGAGATAAGCCGCGCCACCGCGCGCGGCTTGCCCTCGCGAGCGGCACTGACGAGAGCTGGGACGTCGACCGGGCGGGGCGGCATACCCGTCCTTTCCGTGGAGCGAATCGGGGCGAGCGAAGCAGACCGGCGTCCTGCCCCCCGGCCAAATGTGGGCGCGAGCGGCAGGACGCCAGCGTATGCCGTCAGGCCTTGGGGACGCGGATGATGAGGGCGTCGCCCTGGCCGCCGCCGCCACACAGCGCGGCCGCGCCGACCCCGCCGCCGCGCCGCTTGAGTTCGTGCGCGAGGTGCAGGACGATCCGGGCGCCGGACATGCCGACCGGGTGGCCCATGGCGATGGCGCCACCGTTGACGTTGACCTTGTCGGGGTCGACGCCGAGTTCCTTGGTGGAGGCCAGGCCGACGGCCGCGAACGCCTCGTTGAGTTCGAGCAGGTCGAGGTCGGCGGGCGTGATGCCCTCCTTCTCGCAGGCCTTGCGCACCGCGACAGCGGGCTGGGACTGCAGCGTCGAGTCGGGGCCGGCCACCCAGCCGGCGGCACCGATCTCGGCCAGCCACGCTAGGCCCAGCTCTTCGGCCTTGGCCTTGCTCATGACGACCACGGCTGCTGCGCCGTCGGAGATCTGCGAGGCCGAACCCGCGGTGATCGTGCCGTCCTTGCGGAAGGCCGGACGCAGGCCGGCCAGCGACTCGGCCGTCGTCGACGCGCGGACGCCCTCGTCGGCCTTGAACGCGATCGGGTCGCCCTTGCGCTGCGGGATCATGACCGGCACGACCTCGTCGTCAAAGAGCCCATCGGCCCAGGCCTTGGCCGCCAGCTGGTGGCTGCGTGCCGAGAAGGCATCCTGCTCCTCGCGGGTGAACTCGCGGTCACCGCTATTGGCCGACTCGGTGAGGTTGCCCATCCCCTGGTCGGTGTAGACGTCCCACAGGGCGTCGTAGTCCATGTGGTCGCGCATCTTGACGGTGCCGTACTTGTAGCCCTCGCGGCTCTTCTCCAGCAGGTGCGGGGCGTTGGTCATCGACTCCATGCCGCCGGCCACGACGACCTCGCACTCACCGGCGCGAATGAGCTGGTCGGCCATGGCGATGGCGTTGATACCCGACAGGCACACCTTGTTGATGGTGAGCGACGGCACGTCCATGGGGATGCCGCCCTTGACCGCAGCTTGACGCGCGGTGATCTGACCGCAGCCGGCCTGCAACACGTGACCCATGACGACGTAGTCGACCTGGTCGCCGGTGATCCCGGCCTTCTCCAAGGCTCCCTTGATCGCCACCCCGCCAAGGTCGGTGGCCGAGAAGTCCTTGAGGGAGCCGAGCAAACGGCCCATGCCGGTGCGGGCGCCGGCGACGATGACGGACGTGGTCGTGCTCATGTGGGACAGCCTCCAGTTGCGTCGAGCGGGCGGAACGGTCGTCCCTCCCACTGTATGGGCCCGCCGCCCTCCCCGGCAGGTCGGGAGTCCCTCACCCGGCACGGATCGGGCGAAGGGGACGTGGCGCGCGCCACATCGCCGCACGGCATACGCAGCTGCCCTGCCACCGGTATGCCGTGCGGCCTAGGCTCGGGGTCATGGACGCTGCCGCTGCCCCCGCCGCCGGACCCCTTACTGGACTGTTCACGATGATCGACCACGTCGGGATCGCGGTGGCCGACCTCGACGCCGCGATCGCGTTCTACCGCGACACCTACGGCATGACCTGCCTGCACGAGGAGGTCAACGAGGAGCAGGGCGTCCGCGAGGCGATGATGGCCGTCGGCGACTCCGGCTCGTGCATCCAACTGCTGGCCCCACTGCACGCCGACACGACGATCGGGCGGTTCCTCGCCAAGTCCGGTCCCGGGATCCAGCAGATGGCCTATCGCGTGGCCGACATCGACGCCGTCTGCGCCACGCTCCGCGAGCGCGGGGTGCGGCTGATCTACGACCTGCCCAAGCGCGGCACGAGCAACAGCCGGGTCAACTTCATCCACCCCAAGGACGCCGGCGGCGTCCTGGTCGAGCTCGTCGAACCCGCCGCAGCCGGCAGTCACCACTGACCAGACCGATGGCCCACGGGTCGGTGGGCAAGGTCACGGACGAGCTCCGTGGCCCACTAGCGAACTCGCCAGTAACGTCAAGAACGAGCCCCGCCCCCGGGACCACTCGCCCGCGCGCCGAGACGCCGCCACGCCAGGGGAACTGGGGCATGTCGCAGAAAGGACGCCAGCATGACCAAGCAGCTGTACGACATCGGTGAGATGCCTCCCCTCGGAGAGGTCCCCGAGCAGATGCACGCCTGGCTGATCCGCCCGGAGCGGTTCGGCCCGCCGATGCAGGCCTTCCAGAAGGAGGTCGTCGACGTCCCCGACATCGCCGACGACGAGGTGCTCGTCTACGTCATGGCGGCCGGGATCAACTACAACAACGTCTGGGCTGGCCTTGGCATCCCGGTGGATGTCATCGGTGCCCGCAACAAGGGGCACGCCCGCGGCGACTTCGGCGGCGACCCCTCCCCCTTCCACATCGGCGGCAGCGACGCCTCCGGCATCGTCTACCAGGTCGGCAAGGACGTCACCAACGTCAAGGTCGGCGACGAGGTCGTCATGCACTGCGGCCAGTGGTCGCGCACCTGCCCGTCCGTCAAGGCCGGCAAAGACCCGATGTACTCCCCCACCTTCCGGATCTGGGGATACGAGACCAACTGGGGCAGCTTCGCGCAGTTCACCAAGGTCCAGGCCCAGCAGTGCATGCCCAAGCCCAAGCACATGACCTGGGAGGAAGCCTCGGCATACACCCTCGTCGCGGCCACTGCGTGGCGCATGCTGCACGGGTGGGGCGAGAACGCCGTGAAGCAGGACGACGTCGTCCTCATCTGGGGTGGCGCGGGCGGGCTGGGCTCGATGGCCATCCAGATCGTCAAGGCCGCTGGTGGCGTGCCGATCGCCGTGGTGTCGGGCGAAGACAAGTTCGACTACTGCATGAAGCTCGGCGCCAAGGGCTGCATCAACCGCAACGACTTCGACCACTGGGGCATGCTCCCGCACTGGAAGGACGACCAGGCCTACGGCACCTGGCTCAAGGGCGCTCGCAAGTTCGGATCGGCGATCTGGGATGTCCTCGGCGAGCGGCTGGCGCCGAACATCGTCTTCGAGCACCCCGGCGAGAGCACCATCCCCACCTCGATCTTCGTCTGTGACACCGGCGGCATGGTCGTGGTGTGCGCGGGCACGACCGGCTTCAACGCCACGGCCGACCTGCGCTACCTCTGGATGCGTCAGAAGCGCCTGCAGGGGTCGCACTTCGCCAATGGTGTGCAGTCCAACCAGATGAACGACCTGGCCCTCGTCGGCCGTCTCGACCCGTGTCTGTCGCGGGCGTTCACCTACGACGAGATCCCGGTCGCACACGACCTCATGTACCGCAACAAGCACCCCCACGGCAACATGGCCGTGCTCGTGGGAGCCACCGACTTCGGCCTGGGTGCTTCCGCGGCTGAGCCGATCGACCTGCCGCACCCGCACCTGCCCGAGGGCGACTCCCACACGACTCCGCGGGTCGAACCGACGTCATTCACGCCCAACTGATCCCGCACCACCCGGGGGGAGTTCCACCGACACGGTGGGGCTCCCCCCGTATGCTGCCCGCGGAGGTGAGTGCCCATGGCCCCGTCAGTCTGGGAGCGGTGGCGCGGGTTCCGTGCGCGCCAGCGGGCCCGGGTCACCGAGCACGATCACCTGTCGACCGCTGACCTGACCGACCTCGCTGCGGCGACCGACGGCACCGACGCCGACGCGGCATACCCCTCGGCCCCGACGCCGGGGAAGGCCCCTGCGAATGCGCCCCCCGCACCTGAACGCGACCGGCCGACCTGGCAGGCCCACTCGCCCTTCCGACTCGGACTGTCCGCAGGGATCGGACTGCTCGCGGCCTACGCGCTCTGGCAGGCGCTCGGCGCCCTCGACACGGTGCTCACCCTCGTCGTCGTGTCGGTCTTCCTCACCCTTGCCCTCAACCCGGTCGTGGAGCGCTTCATGCGGGCGGGGATGGGTCGCGGCGGCGCGGTGACCGTCGTCTTCACGCTGCTCGTGGCGACCTTCGGCGTGATCGGGCTCATCGTCATGCCGCCGGTCGCAACCCAGAGCACCGAATTGCTCGACGACTTCCCCGGCATCATCCGCGACCTGCGCTCGCAGCCGATGGTCCAGAACCTCGACACCACCTACCACGTGCTGGACAAGGCCGCCGAGGAGATCAACCGACGCCTGGCCGACGGCGCCTTCATGTCGCAGGTCTTCGGCGGGGTCCTCGGCGCCGGGATGGCGGTCCTGTCGGGGGTGGTCTCGGTCTTCACCGTGCTCGTCCTGACCCTCTACTTCCTCTCCTCGCTTCCGACGATCAAGCGCGCGGCCTACGCCATGGTGCCCGCGAGCCGCCGTCCGCGGGTCGCGATCCTCGCCGAAGAGATCATGCGTCGGGTGGGGTCGTACGCCATCGGGCAGGTGCTCGTCGCGACGATCAATGCGTGCTGCTCCTACCTCATGATGAAGATCGTCGGCATTCCGTATGCCGCCGTGCTCGCAGTTGTCGTCGGCCTACTCGGGCTGATCCCCATGGTCGGTGCCACCCTGGGGGCCTTGGTCGTCGCCCTCGTGGCGCTCTTCGGCGACCCGGTGCGGGCGTTGATCGCACTGACCTATTTTCTGGTCTATCAGCAGATCGAGAACTACCTCATCTCCCCGCGGATCATGCAGCGCACGGTCAGCGTGCCAGGCGCCGTGACGATCATCGCGGCGATGGTCGGCGGGGCGTTGGCTGGTGTGCTCGGGGCATTACTGGCCATCCCCACGGCCGCGGGGTTGCTGCTGCTCTATGAAGAGGTGCTCGTCCCCCGTCAGGCAGCCCGCTGAGACAGCGCCCGGGCGCAGGTCGGGGGCGAACTCAGGGTCACCCCGCATGGCACTGGCCGCCGGCAGGGATGAGACTGGAGAGGTGAGCGACCCCACCCCGCAAGATTCCCCGATCTGGCCCGCCCCGCAGGATCGTCCCGTCGACCCTTCTGCAGCCACCCCGCCCCAGCCGCCACCGTCGGCCCCGCCGGAGGCGACACGGCATACCTCGCCGCCGCCGACGCGCTGGGGCGTCCTCGGTGACGTCAAGCGCGGTGAGGGCTGGGTGCTCGCCGAGCGCGAAGTCGTCAATCTGGTGCTCGGCAATGCGCGCCTCGACCTGCGGGCGGCCACCTTGTCGGGGCCGGAGACGACGATCGTCATCCAGGGCATGATGTGCGACGCCAAGATCATCGTTCCGGACACCTGGCGGGTCGACTGCGACGGCACGACCATCATGGGCGAGTTCGAGGTCAAGTCCGACGACGCGGCCGCACCGCAGCCGCAATCCGGGCCGGTCGTGCGCATCCGCGGCGGCGTCTTCATGGGCAGCGTCAAGGTCTTCCGCACCCCCGCACCGGTGGGTGAGGGCGGCTTCTCGATCGATGGCATGGCCGGTTGGAAGGCCCGTCGGCGCCGCCGCTCCCAGGGGTGATGTCAGGCCCGCCACACCGCCGCTGCAGGGCCGTGGATGGTATGCCGTGACCCTCGCCTGACCTGCAAGGATGGCGGCATGACCGACGACGTCGAGCTGAGCGAGATCCGAGACTTCCTCGCTGGCGAGCATCCTTTCGACGACCTCCCCGGGACCGTCCTGGACGGCCTGCCGGGCAAGCTGCGGGTCGAGTACTTCCGGCGCGGCACCCGCATCATCGAGGTCGGTAAGGACAACCACTCGCTCTACGTCGTGCGCTCCGGAGCGGTCGAACTGCAGGACTCCTTGGGCGGATTCATGGATCGTGGCGAAGTCGGCAGCACCTTCGGGTCCTACACCCTGGTGAACGGCAACCCGGCGACCTTCTCGACCGTCGCCATCGAGGACACCCTGTGTCTGGTCATGCCAAAGAGCGTCTTCGAGGACTTAGCCGCCCAACACCCCTCATTCGCCACCTATTTCGACCTGCAGCGCACCAGCCGCATGCGCGGTGCGGTCGCCTCGCTGCAGATGACCTCCACCGGCGGAGCCATCCTCAAGACCAAGGTCACCGACCTCATTTCCCGGCCCGCCGTCACCGCCCCGACCACAGCAACGATCCGCGAGGCCGCCGAGATCATGAGCCGGGGCAAGGTCTCCTCGCTGCTCATCGTCGACGACGGCAACCTGGTCGGCATCGTCACCGACCGCGACCTGCGCAACCGGGTCGTCGCCACCGGCAAGAGCCGGTCCGATCTCGTCACGTCGATCATGACCCCCGACCCGGTCACCGGCTCCGATCACGCGCTGGCCTTCGAAGTCCTCATGGAGATGCTGGCGCGCAATATCCACCACCTGCCGATCCTGTCCGAAGGTGCGCCGGTCGGGATCATCACGACCACCGACCTGATGCGGCTGGAACAGGCCAACCCGGTGTTCCTCGTCGGTGACATCGTCAAGCAGACCGATGTCGCGGGGGTCGCGGCGGTCTCCGGCCGGTTGGCGGCCATCGTCGAGCACCTGGTCACCCAGGACGCCTCCGCCGACGACATCGGCCGCATCGTCACCGCCGTCGGTGACGCGGTGGAGCGCCGTTTGGTCGGGCTGGCCGAGGAACTGCTCGGTCCTCCTCCGGTGCCCTACTGCTGGGTCTCGCTCGGCTCACGGGCCCGCCAAGAGCAGGCGCTCGCGGCCGACCAGGACAACGCGATCATCCTCAGCAACGACGCGACCGCCGAGCACGCCCCCTACTTCGAGGCGTTGGCACGGGAGGTGACCGCCGGACTGGTCGAGTGCGGCTACCCGCTCTGCCCGGGTGAGGTCATGGCGACCAACCCACGCTGGCGGGTCACCCTGTCTCAATGGCGCGAAGAGTTCGCCACCTGGATCACCGCGCCGGTGCCCGATGCCATCCTGCGGGCGAGCATCTTCTTCGACATGCGGCCGATCTACGGCGAGCCCAAGCTCTTCCGCAAGCTGCAGAAGTCGATCGTCAAGAGCACGCCGGAGGCCAACCGGTTCCTCGCCCACCTGGCCAAGCGGGCCTGCGAGAACGAGCCCCCACTGGGCTTCTTCAAGGGCTTCGTGTTGGAGAAGGCGGGCGACCACAAGGACACTCTCGACATCAAACGCGGCGGCATCGGAGCGGTCGTCGAGATCGCCAGGGTGCTCGCTCTGTCCATCGGCTCCCGCGAGGTCAACACCCAAGCCCGGATTCGCGCTGCCGTCGCGGCCGGGGCGCTCAGTGCCGAACGGGGTGACGACCTGCGAGATGCCTTCGAGTTCATCTCCTACGTTCGGGTCCGCCATCAAGCCGCTCAAGTGCGAGCCGGGCGCAAGACCGACAATTTCGTCGCGCCGGCCGAGCTCAGCACCTTCGACAAGCGCAACTTGCGCGAGGCCTTCGCCATCGTCCGCTCGGCGCAGAGTTCCCTCGCTCATCGCTACCCGTCCACCTACATCTCCTGACAGATTCGCCGCTAGCTGACACACTCCGATCGTGTTCTTCGGTCGCACTGCCTCGGCAGACTCCCGCCGCCGCAAGGCGCTGCGGTCGGTCGACTCGGGGCCGCTGCACGACTACCTCAGCCTCCCCCTGCCCGACCCCACGACCGACGTCGCCGATCTACGGCTGCTCGCGATGGACCTGGAGACCACCGGGCTGCACCCGCGCCATGACAGCGTGCTCTCCATCGGCTTCGTCCCCATCGACGGATTGTCGATCGACCTGTCGGGAGCGCGCCGCTATGTCATCAACGCGGGCGTCGAGGTCGGCCAGAGCGCGACCATCCATGGCCTCACCGACGACCGGATCGCCGAGGGCCAACGCCTCGACGACGTCCTCCCCGAAGTGCTCGCGGCCCTGTCCGGGCGGGTGCTGTTGGCTCACTACACCGACATCGAGGAACGCTTCATCTCGGCCGCCTGCGAGCGCGCTTATGGATCTCGGATGCCGGTCGCCCGGATCGACACCCTGGAGTTGCACCGCCGGCTCATCGTCGGCTGGGGTGAGTCGCCCATGCGCCTGTCCCTGCGGCTCTGGAACGCACGCACCCGCTATGGGCTGCCGGTCTACAAAGCCCACGAGGCGCTGGTGGATGCCCTCGCCTGCGCTGAGCTTTACCTCGCCCAGGTGGCCGAGATGCGCAGCCATGGTCCGGTGACCTTCAAGCGGCTGCAGTCCTGACGACGCCCGGTCACCACGGCCCATCGATCGGCTACCGATAGGACCCGATCGGAGGCCGGGTATGCCGGTTGGTCCAGCACCCGGAGTGCCAGTGCCGCCGGCTCTCCACGCCGCCGACCCCGTCAGCGGGCCAGACGACGACATGCGGCAGGCCGACTCCGACCTCCTGCTGGCAACCCGGGCACCGATAGGCGCGGCTGGCCCCCGCGCCGGTGACCGAGCGCACGAACCAGTCGCCACCGGCATACTGCTGTCGGCTCGGGATGCCGCCGCTGACGCGCCCCAGGTCCAGGGGCGCGTCGTCGCGACGACGGCGGTTGGCGCGGGGCATGCCCCGTAGTGTCGCAGGGCCTCTCAGTAGGTGCGGAACCCGCGCTTGGTCTTGCGGCCGAGGTAGCCCGCGGTGACCATGTGCTCCAGCAGCGGAGCCGGCGCGAACCCGGGCTCACGGAACTCCATGTAGAGCTCGCGCTGGATCGCCAGCGACACATCCAGACCGACGACGTCGAGCAACTCGAACGGACCCATGGGGTAGCCGCAGCCCGCCTTCATCGCGGTGTCGATCTCGTCGGCCGTGGCGTAGTGCGCCTCGAGCATCCGGATCGCGTCGTTGAGGTAGGGGAAGAGCAGCGCGTTGACGATGAATCCCGAGCGGTCACCGCACTGGACCGGCACCTTGCCGACCTTGCGCGAGAGCGCCACCGTCGTCGCGACGACGGCCGGGTCGGTGGCCACGGTGTGGACGACCTCGACGAGCTTCATCACCTGGGCCGGGTTGAAGAAGTGCATGCCGATGACATCGCCGGGGCGGCTGGTGACATTGGCGCACTGGATGATCGGCAACGACGAGGTCGTCGTCGCGAGGATCGCGCCGGGCTTGCAGATCCGGTCGAGGTCGCGGAAGAGCTCCTGCTTGATGGCCAGGTCTTCGGCGATGGCCTCGACAACGATGTCGACGTCCTTGAGGTCCTCGCGCGTGGTCGATCCGGTCAGCTTGGCAAGGACCGCGTCGGCGGCTTCCTGGGTGAGCCGGCCGCGCTCGATCATCCGCGCCTGGCCCTTCTTGATCGAGGCGAGCACGCCGTCGACCTTGTCCTGGCCGCGAGCGACGTAGACGACGTCATAGCCGGCCTTGGCGAAGACCTCGATGATGCCGGTGGCCATGGTGCCCGAGCCGACCACGCCGACCTTGGCGATCTTGGCCAAGCCCGCGTCCTCGCTGGCCTCGGTGGATGGCGTCTGGGCGTCAGCAACGACCTGCGAGGAGCCGGCCGAGGCATAGGTGTAGAACCCACGGCCGGTCTTGCGGCCCTTGAGGCCCGCGTTGACCATCTGCTTGATGATCGGGCTCGGGGCGTGCAGCCGGTCGCGGCCCTGGTGGTACATCGTGTCGAGGATCTCGTATGCCGTGTCCAGCCCGATGAGGTCCATCAGCGCGAGCGGCCCCATCGGCAGCCCGCAACCGAAGCGCATCGACGCGTCGAGGTCTTCGCGAGTGGCGTACTTCTGCTCGTACATCGTCACCGCATGGTTGAGGTAGCCGAAGAGCAGCGCATTGGCGATGAAGCCGGCCTTGTCGCCGACGACGACGGGCTTCTTGTCCAGCCGCTCGGCCAGGGCCTTGACGTCGGCAAAGACGTCGTCGGCCGTGACGACGGTGCGGATGACCTCGACGAACTGTTGCACCGTGGCGGGGTTGAAGAAGTGCATCCCGACCACGCGGGAGGGCTTCTTGGTCGCGACCGCGATCTGGGTCACCGACAGCGACGAGGTGTTCGTCGCGAGGATCGCGTCGTCGGCCACGACGGCGTCGAGTGCCGCGAAGATCTTCTGCTTCAGCGGCAGTTGCTCCGGCACCGCCTCGACGACGAGCTGGCAAGCGGCCAGCTGCGCGAGGTCGGTGGCATAGGTCACCCGGCCGTGCAGCGCCGCCGCGTCCTCCTCCGAGAGCTTCCCGCGGGAGACGGCGCGGTCGGTGGACTTGGCCAGCACCCCCTTACCGCGTTCGAGAGCCGCCGCGTCGACCTCGACCGCGACGACGTCGATGCCGTTACGAGCGAAAACCTCGACGATGCCGGCACCCATGGTGCCGAGTCCGATGACGCCTACCGTGCTGAAATCGCGTGCCATTCCTGGAGTCTCGCAGACCCGCAGGGGGCGCGCATGGGGCCGGAGTCACCCGTCATTGCGATGGTGGTCACACCCCGCGTTCACCCCACGAAACACCGCTGCCCCGTATGCCGTCGCACGGCATACGGGGCAGGCTGACGATGCGGGAAGCCGCGGCTCAGACCAGCTTGACGACGATGTCGCGCAGCACCTCGCCGGCCCGGGCCAGCCGGTCGGCGGCGTTGGACATGTGCCGGTAGACCTCGCGCTTCTTGAAGACCTCCATGACCCGCTTGAGGGCCGCCGGGCCGGTATGCCGGTCCATGGTCTCCATGTGCTCGACCTCGGTCTCGACGTCGAACAGCTCGGCGAGGGCCTTGCGGTAGGCCTTCTCGACGTTGCGCTCGGCCTTGCGCGCAGCCTGGGCGTGCGGCTCGGCGGCGGCCGGCGAGGTGGACAGCGCCTGGTAGCCGGCGTTGAGCGACTCGGTGCCCTCCTTGAGCAGCACCGCGAGGTCGCGGGTCACGTCGTCCGGAGCCACCCCGAGCACCTGCATCTCGCGCACGGTGGTCTTGGCGTAGTTCATCACGTGGTCGATGGTGACGATGCCCCGGTAGAGGTCCTCGCGGTCCATCGGGGTGGAGAACGCCTGGTTCAGTGCGTCGAGGTTGCGGTCCTTAAGGACGTCACCCTGCTTCTCCAGCTCCAGCACCGCCGCGGCAGCCTCGGGCGTGGGGTATTCCATGTAGGCCACCAGCGCGTCCATGGACTTGACCGCGAGAGCCGACTGCTCGGCCATCATGCCGATGAAGTCAGGAACTTTGGGGAAAATCCGGCCGACCACCTTGGACAGGGGGTTGTTGGCGCTTCCGCTCATGTCGTATTGCCTCCTGTGTGACCGGGGAACGGGCCCCGGGAAAGCCTGGGTTGGGGTTGTCGAAGGTGCTCAGCGGGTGAAGATCATGCTGATGAGGTAGCAGATGACGCCGACGAGGCCGGCGCCGGGGATGGTGATGAGCCAGGTGGAGAGGATCTCCTGAGCCTTGCCCCAACGCACCGCCTTGGCGCGGTCGGCCGTCCCGATACCCATGATCGAGGAGCTCACCACGTGGGTCGTCGACACGGGGGCGCCGAGCACCGAGGCGCCGTAGATAACGGCCGCCGAGGTGAGCTGGGTGTCCAGGGCATGGATGGGGCGGACCTTGTAGATGCCGAACCCCACCGTGCGCACGATCCGCCAGCCTCCGGAGAGAATGCCCAGGGTGATCGCGGTGGCACACGTGAGGATGACCCAGAACGGCACCTTGAACTCGGTCAGCTGCCCCGAGAGCACGAGGACCAGGGTGATGATGCCCATGCTCTTCTGCGCGTCGTTGGCGCCGTGCGAGAAGGCGAGGAAGGCCGAGGTGAGGAACTGTGAGCGGCGGAAGATCTTGTTGACGCCTGGCTTGGCACCGCGGAACAGCGCCATCATGAGCTTCTGCAGCAGGAAGCCGACTCCGAATCCGACGAGCGGGGAGATCACCAACCCGATGAGGATCTTGGCCACGCCGTCGACCTTGCCGTGGCCGAGTTCCGCGAAGCCCCACTTGACGTAGCCAGACCCGGCGGCAAGCAGGGTCGCGCCGACGAGTCCGCCGACCAGGGCGTGTGAGGACGAGGACGGGATCCCGAACCACCAGGTGCCGAGGTTCCACGTGATGGCGCCGATGATGCCGCAGAGCACGATGATCATGGCGGTCTTCTGCGGCAAGGTCCCCACATCGATGAACTTGCCGATGGTGTTGGCCACGGCGGTGCCGCCGAGGATGGGGCCGAGGAATTCGAAGGTCGCGACGATGATGACGGCCTGGACAGGCGTCATGGCCCGCGAGGCGATCGTCGTGGCGATGATGTTCGAGGCGTCGTGGAAGCCGTTCGTGTAGTCAAAGATGATGACGAGAACGACCGCAACGGTTGCCAGAACGAGAACAGTGTTCGGCGGTGTCAAGCCGTGGAAGCAACGGGTGGTAGTCCTTGGAGTAGGCGTTGGAAGGACTCGCGGGGGGTGAGGAAGCCGAGGGCTTGGCGGGGTCGTTCGTTGAGTTCTTCGGCGATGGCGGTCAGGTAGGGCTGGTGTGCCGGGATGGGTTCGCCTTTGGGGATGTACTCGCGGATCAGCCCGTTGGTGTTCTCGTTGCTGGGTCGCTGCCATGGGGAGTGGGGGTCGGCGAAGTAGACCTTCAGGTCGGTGGCCAGGGTGAGCGCGGCGTGTTGGGCCATCTCGCTGCCTTGGTCCCAGGTCAACGTTTTGCGCATCATCGCGGGGAGTTCGCGGCAGTGCTCGATGAGGGTGTCGGCCACGCCGGTCGAGTCTTTACCCTCGGGTAACGCCAGGATCGTGGTGAACCTGCTGGTGCGCTCCACCAGGGTGATTGCTGCGCTCGCGCCCTGCTTGCCGATGATCAGGTCGCCTTCCCAGTGCCCGGGGACTCGCCGGTCGGCCACGGCCGGGTCGCGCTCGTCAATGGAGATCATGCCGACGATCGGGGCGCCTCGTTGACCAGCCCCTTTCCGGGGCCGGCGGCGGGTCTGTTTGCGGCGTAAGAAGATCCCGTGCCGGGCGAGGTCACCGCGGGGCATGGCGTAAATGAACTGGTAGATCGCCTCGTGAGAAGCGGTGTGGCCCTCGGCCGGTGGGGAGCCCTTCATGAGCCCCACGGTGGCCTCGCGGGCCTCCAGATGCAACCGCCCCGCGATCTGACGCGGAGTACGAGAGTGCTTCAGATCGGCCAACACCCGAGCCCTCAACGCCGGGACCACGGCGACCTTCCGCGGCTGCGGACGGGAACGCCGACGCTGGGCCGCGACATCCGCGGTGACCATCCGATACCCGCGAGTCTTGGTGGAGTTCCGGGCCACCTCACGCGAGATGACCGACACGTCCCGATCGATCCCCGCCGCGATACGCCTCAACGCCCACCCAGCCTTCAGCCCGAGCGCGATCTCCACCCGATCCGCCGCGGTCAACCTCCGCCGAGTCCCAGCCACCAGCAACCTCCCCAGACCAAGCCCCTTCACCAGGGCGTTGCTTGGACGCTATGACACCGCCTTCATGCGCGGGTCACCATGGCGCAACGCTCCTTTGCGTTGAGTTCCTTCGCAGTTCAGTCGCGCGAAAGTATGCCGTTCCCATCCCGTCTTGTGCGGGGACGTAGGTCACCTCTGGGCAACGGTTCGGTGAACGACTGAGCCGACCGGTGATTCAAGGCGCCGAGCGTCACTCTGTCCCACCGAAGCACCACCGAACCGGCTGAGAGCCGCGACCGGGGTGCCTAAGCTGTCCAGGTGCGCCTTGTCATTGCCCGCTGTAGCGTCGACTACGAGGGTCGGCTGCAAGCCCATCTCCCGCTGGCCACCCGGCTGCTGCTGCTCAAGGCCGATGGATCGCTGCTGGTCCACAGCGACGGTGGGTCCTACAAGCCGCTGAACTGGATGTCGCCGCCCTGCGCCCTGGCCGAGCTCTCGCCCGATCCCGAGGAGGCCGCCGACGGAGTGGTGCAGGTCTGGGTGGTCCGGCACGCCAAGAGCGGCGACGCGCTGCGGGTGCGGTTGCACGAGATCCTGCACGACTCCGCCCATGAGCTCGGCGTCGACCCGGGGCTGGTCAAGGAGGGCGTCGAGGCGCACCTGCAGGCCCTGCTCGCCGAACACATCCACACCCTCGGCGAGGGCTGGACCCTCGTGCGCCGCGAGCACATGACCGCCATCGGGCCGGTCGATATCCTCGCCCGCGACGCCGACCGAGGGCATGTCGCCATCGAGATCAAGCGACGCGGCGAGATCGACGGAGTCGAGCAATTGACTCGCTACCTGGAGCTGATGAACCGCGACCCAGCGTTGCGGCCGGTGCAGGGCGTCTTCGCCGCCCAGGAGATCAAGCCGCAAGCCCGCACGCTCGCGCAGGATCGCGGAATCCGTTGTGTGACACTGGATTACGACGCACTCCGGGGTATCGACGACGCCGAGTCACGGCTCTTCTGACAGCACCCGCCAGCCATCGGAGTCGACGTCGATGCGCGCCAGTGCGCTTGTGGACGACGCCCCGGTCAGCCCCTGCCTCCAACCCAAGACCACGAGCACGGCCTCCCCGCGATGGCCATCGGCCAGCGCCTCCAGTGCCTCGCGCAACCCGTCCGTCCCGGCACTGCGATCCGACCCGGGAAGGGGACGCACCGGCATACCGAGGTGGGATGCCAGTCGGCCGGCACCGGAGGCTGCGGCAGCGTCAGCCGCCGCGTAGACGGCCGCGATCCGCTCTTCGCGCAGCGCGCCGAGCAACTCCGCCAGATCCGCATGTTCCGCGAGACCGCCCTGGACGACGAGGAACCGCGCCGGACATTGCAGGTCGCTCATCACCCGAGTATGCCGTGCAACAGCCAGCGGGCAACGGTCAGCGCAGCGGCTCCAAGCCCCGTGAGGCGCGGATGATCGTCACGAAGCGCCCCATGATGTCGTTGAGCCCGAAGTCCTTCGGGGTGAAGACCGCGGCCACTCCGGCAGCCCGCAACGCCGCACCATCTGCCTCGGGGATGATGCCGCCGACGACGACGGGCACGTCGCCGGCGCCGTTGTCGCGCAACCCTCGCAGCACGTCGGGCACGAGCTCCATATGCGAACCGGAGAGGATCGACAGACCGACCAGGTGGACGTCCTCGGCGATAGCAGCCGCGACGATCTGCTCGGGGGTCAGCCGGATGCCTTGGTAGACCACCTCGAAGCCCGCGTCGCGCGCGCGCACCGCGATCTGCTCGGCGCCATTGCTGTGGCCGTCCAGGCCGGGCTTGCCGACCAGGACCCGTAGCTTTTCGCCGAGTTCCTCGCCGGTGGCCGCCACCTGGGCCCGCACGGCAGCCAGATCGCCGGACGGCGTGGCACCGGATCCCACTCCCACCGAACCGGAAACGCCTGTGGGAGCGCGATATTCGCCGAACTCGGCCCGCAATGCCTGGGCCCACTCCCCCGTCGTCACCTTGGCCCGGGCGCACTCCAGGGTGGCAGCCATGAGGTTGGCGCCGCTCTTGGCGTCCTCGCGCAGCCGCGCCAGAGCCTGTTCGGCGCGGTCACGGCCGTGCCCATCGGAGTCACGGGCTGCGCGCCAAGCCTGGACGGCCCGAATCGCCGCGGCCTCGACCGCCGGGTCGACCGTCTGGATCGCCGTGCCGAGGTCGGCGGTGAGCGGGTTGGTCTCGGTCGAGGTGAACTGGTTGAGCCCGACGACGACATCCTCACCGGCCTCAATGCGCTGCCGACGCTGCGCGTGCGAGGCGACCAGGGCCGACTTCATGTAGCCCGACTCGACGGCGGCGACCGCCCCGCCCATGTCCTGGACCCGGTCGATCTCGGCCTTGGCGCCGGCGACGAGCTCGGCGACCTTGGCCTCGATGACCGTCGACCCGGTGAAGATGTCGTCGTACTCCAACAGGTCGGACTCGAAGGCCAAGACCTGCTGGATGCGCAGCGACCACTGCTGGTCCCACGGCCGCGGCAGGCCAAGGGCTTCGTTCCACGCCGGCAGCTGTACGGCACGCGCCCGGGCATCCTTGCTCAGGGTCACCGCGAGCATCTCCAGGACGATGCGCTGGACATTGTTCTCCGGTTGGGCCTCGGTGAGGCCGAGCGAGTTGACCTGGACGCCGTAGCGGAAGCGGCGTGCCACCGGGTCGGTGACCCCGTAGCGCTCCTGGGTCAGCTCGTCCCAGATCTGGACAAACGCCCGCATCTTGCACATCTCCTCGACGAACCGGACGCCGGCGTTGACGAAGAACGAGATCCGGGCCACGACATCGGGGAACTTCTCCGGCGGCACCTGGCCGGAGTCACGCACCGCATCGAGCACAGCGATCGCGGTGCACATGGCATAGGCGATCTCCTGGACCGGCGTCGCGCCGGCCTCTTGGAGGTGATAGCTGCAGATGTTCGTAGGGTTCCACTTGGGGATCTCGTTGACCGTGTAGCTGATCATGTCGGTGATGAGCCGCAGCGACGGACCCGGCGGGAAGGCATAGGTGCCCCGCGACAGGTACTCCTTGATGATGTCGTTTTGCGTCGTCCCGGCCAGCCGGTGCACCCACGCGGCCGGGTCCTCCCCCGCGGCCTTGGCCTGTTCCTCGGCAGTCACCTGATACATCGCCAGCAGCCACATCGCGGTGGCATTGATCGTCATCGAAGTGTTCATGTCCGACAGCGGGATGCCGTCGAAGAGTGCGGCCATGTCGCCGATGTGGCTGATCGGCACCCCCACCTTGCCGACCTCGCCCCGGGACAGCACATGGTCGGGGTCATAGCCGGTCTGAGTGGGCAGATCGAAGGCGACCGACAGCCCGGTCTGCCCCTTGGCGAGGTTGCGCCGGTAGAGCGCATTGCTCGCCGCGGCGCTGGAGTGACCGGCATACGTGCGCATCACCCAGGGGCGATCGCGAGTCGGGCGCGGAGTGTCGGAGCGCGCGGAAGCTGTGGCATCGGTCATGATCCGACGCTACCGGCCAGTTCACCCCGCCGGGCCCCGGATCGGCGCGTGAGTGCGACCACAGTAGGCGCCAGGTCAGCGGGGCATGCGAGAGTGGGGCCATGGTCAACCTCACGCGGATCTATACCCGGACCGGCGATCAGGGCACGACGGCCCTCGGCGACTTCAGCCGCACCCACAAGACCGACCCGCGGCTGGCCGCCTACGCCGATGCCAACGAGGCCAACGCGGCGATCGGGGTCGCCATTGCATGTGGTCAGCTGTCCGACGAAATCGCGGCCACCTTAGGGCGCATCCAGAACGAGCTCTTCGACGTCGGGGCAGACCTTTGTATGCCGCTCGCGCAGCACTACGACTACCCCCCGCTGCGGGTGGCCCAGCCCTGGATCGACGATCTGGAGACCGACTGCGACCACTACCTCGAGCAGCTCGAACCGTTGCGGTCGTTCATCCTGCCGGGTGGGTCGGCCGGGGCGGCATACCTGCATGTGGCGACGACGGTCGTGCGGCGGGCCGAACGCTCGGTCTGGGCGGCTCTGGGTGTCTACGGCGACCAGCCCGGCCCCGGCAAGGGCGAGGGCGGGGTCAACCCGCTGACGGCCACCTATCTCAACCGGCTCTCCGACCTGCTCTTCGTGCTGGCCAGGGTGGCCAATCTGCCGACCGGTGACGTCCTCTGGCAGCCCGGCGGAGGCCGCGTCGCAGCCCCAGCCAAGAAGGCCGGCGCTCAGGCCGGTGCTCAAGCCGGGGAGGACACCCCCGAGTAGGACTCAGGTGACGGCGGAGGCTGCGCCTGGTGGCGCGGACTCGACCCAGGACCGCAGCGCGGTATAGGCGGGCTCTGCCAGCGCCAGGTCGAAGCTCTCCCCGTCGTGCGTGCAGGCCACCCGCACCGCGTTGTGGATGGCATCGAGGCCCTCACCGGGGTTCATCGCGATCGGCGCCCCGATGTCGAGGCGACGTCGTTGCCAGGTATGCCGTGGCCGCACCGACACGCCCCCCAGGGCGTACCACTCGATGACGTCCTCACCGAAGCGCACGAATCCGCTGCGCCACGAACTGCCGATCTGCGAACGCAGTCCACACATGGTGAGGACCTTGCCCCGCGCGATCGCGCGCCGCCGCCCCAGCATGGCCAGGATGAAACCGCCCACGAGGGCGATGAGGAGCCCTACCGCGACTTCAGCTGTGAAGACGAGGTCGGTCATGGGGCAGCTGGGTCAGTTAATGGAACTGGTGACGTTGACGTGCTCGGCCACGATGGTGACCCGGTCGTGCTCGACCGACAGGAAGCCATCGTCGACCGTGGCGACCTCGTTGCCGGCCGCGGTGTGGATCACGACATCGCCCGCCACGAGCACGCCCAGCAGGGGGGTGTGGCCGGGCATGATGCCCAACTCGCCGGATGCGGTGCGGCAGCGCACCATGCTCGACTCGCCGACCCAGACTCGCCGGTCTGCGGCCACCAACTCGACCTTGAGTGCACTCACCATGTCCTCCGGAGAATTCGACGAGCTCTGGCCGCGAGTCTATCGGTCTCCGGCCGCGTCCTCCGACGTGGCACCGACCACAACGCCCCCGTATGCCGTGACGATCCTCTCGGCCACGAACCGGGCGTTGTCGGCGGCGACGTTCTGCGGCAGCCGAGGGAGGTTCTCCTCCCAGTCCACCAGCGTCGAGCCACGGAACTGTCCGACGCGAGCCGGTCGGCCGAAGAAGAACAGGTGCACGTGCGCTCCCCCGTCGCCGTAGCGAGCCACCTGGCATCTGCCGACCGAGGGCAGCGCTTCGACGGACGCGGCGATCGCGACGAGCAGCTGGCCGAGCTCGGCAGCCAGGTCGCGCGGCAGGTCGGCGAGGTCGTGGTGGGCATCCGGCACGAGCAGGGCGGTGATCGGTATGCCGGTATCCAGGGCGAGCAGGGTCCAGCGGCCGTCGGTCCAGATGGCGTTGTCCCGTGGCCGACCGCTGGCGCACCGGCAGGCTGCCGGATCCTCGCCCGAGCGCGCCGGCTCGGCATCCATGAGTGGCTGCAATGGCTTGAGCCGCAGTCCCGCGGTCTCGTACGGGAAAATGTCCCACCCCGGCATCTCGGTGAACGCGACGGGAAGCCGGCCGTCCTCATCGGTGGCTGCCAGCAACCGGTCGTAGTACTCCTGCGCTGACTCGGGCATCTCGGTCCCTTCGGGAGCTTCGGGTCTTCGGTCGCGTCGCGGGTCCGGACGCCAATGGCTCGGGCCGGCCACCCGCGAGGGGTGACCGGCCCGGCATACCTGCTCTGAGGTGTGTGCCTGAGGGTCAGAGGTTCTTCTGGATCTCCGCCCACTGGCGCTCGACGTCGTCGAGGCCACCGCACATGAAGAACGCCTGCTCACCGACGTGGTCGTACTCGCCGTCGCAGATCTTGGTGAACGCTTCGATGGTGTCGGCCAGCGGCACCGTCGAACCCTCGATCCCGGTGAACTGCTTGGCAACGTAGGTGTTCTGGGACAGGAAGCGCTGGATGCGACGAGCGCGGTTGACGAGGATCTTGTCCTCTTCGGAGAGCTCGTCGATACCGAGGATGGCGATGATGTCCTGGAGTTCCTTGTTGCGCTGCAGGATCTGCTTGACCCGGACCGCCGTGTCGTAGTGCGCCTCGGAGATGTAGCGACGGTCGAGGATCCGGCTGGTCGAGGTCAGCGGGTCCACGGCCGGGTAGATACCGAGCGAGGCGATCTCACGGGAGAGCTCGGTCGTGGCGTCCAGGTGGGCGAACGTCGTGGCCGGCGCCGGGTCGGTGTAGTCGTCGGCGGGCACGTAGATGGCCTGCATCGAGGTGATCGAGTGACCACGCGTGGAGGTGATGCGCTCCTGGAGCACACCCATCTCGTCGGCGAGGGTCGGCTGGTAACCCACGGCGGACGGCATCCGGCCCAGCAGCGTCGAGACCTCGGAGCCGGCCTGGGTGAAGCGGAAGATGTTGTCGATGAACAACAGCACGTCCTGCTTCTGCACGTCGCGGAAGTACTCGGCCATGGTGAGTGCCGACAGGGCGACGCGAAGACGGGTGCCCGGGGGCTCGTCCATCTGGCCGAAGACCAGGGCGGTCTGGCCGAGAACGCCGGCCTCTTCCATCTCAACGATGAGGTCGTTGCCCTCACGGGTGCGCTCACCGACACCGGCGAACACCGACACACCACCGTGGTCGCGGGCGACACGGGCGATCATCTCCTGGATGAGCACCGTCTTGCCCACACCGGCGCCACCGAAGAGGCCGATCTTGCCACCCTGGACGTAGGGGGTCAGCAGGTCGATGACCTTGATACCGGTCTCGAACATCTGGGTCTTGGACTCCAGCTGGTCGAACGCCGGGGCGGTGCGGTGGATGCCCCAGCGCTCGGTGACCTCAAGGGTCTCGCCGGGCTCGAGGTTGAGGCAGTCACCGGTGGTGTTGAACACCTTGCCGAGGGTGACGTCGCCGACCGGCACCGAGATCGGGCCACCGGTGTCGTGGACCGCGATGCCGCGGACCAGACCGTCGGTCGGCTGCAGCGAGATCGCACGGACCATGTTGTCGCCGATGTGCTGGGCGACCTCGAGGTTGATGTTCTTCTTCTCGCCGGAGACCTCGACCTCGGTCTTGAGCAGGTTGTACTGGTTGGGCATCTCGTCGGCGGGGAACTCCACGTCGACGACCGGGCCGATGATGCGCGAAATGCGCCCGACGCCGCCCGAGCGGGTCTCGGTGTTCTCTGCAATCGTTGCAGTCATGGTGATCGGATCCTCTTTCGCGAGTGACTAGGCGGACGCGAGGGCGTCGGCGCCGCCCACGATTTCGCTGATCTCTTGGGTGATTTCGGCCTGGCGGGCCTGGTTCGCCAGCCGGGTGTAGGTCTTGATGAGGGCGTCGGCGTTGTCGGTGGCCGACTTCATCGCGCGCTGACGGGCCGCGAGCTCGGAGGCCGCCGCACCCAGCAGACAGGTGTAGATGCGGTGGGTGATGTACTTCGGCAGCAGCGCGCTAAGCACCTCGTCGACGCTGGGCTCGAAGGCGTAGAGCGGCAGCACGTCGTTCTTGTCCGGCGCTTCACCCTCGACGACCTCCAAGGGCACCAGGCGGATGACCCGGGGCTCCTGGGTGACCATCGACTTGAACCGCGTGTAGACGATGTGCACCTCGTCGTGGCCGCCCTCGTCGTACTCCATCCGGAAGTCAGCGACCAGACGCTCGCCGATCTCCTGCGCGTGCGCGAACTGGGGCGCGTCGGAGAACCCGCTCCATTCCGCCGCGAACTCGCGATGGCGGAACTGGTAGTAGGAGATGACCTTGCGGCCCACGAGGTAGACGACGACTTCCTTGCCCTCGTCGCGCAACCGCTGGACCAGCTGTTCGCTCTCCTTGATGACCGAGGACGAGTAGCCACCGGCCAGGCCACGGTCGCTGGAGATGATCAGCACCGCCGCACGGCGAACCTGCTCGACCTCCGTGGTCAGCATGTGGCTTTCGTTGGAGTACGTCGCCAACGCCGACAGGGCCTTGGTGAGCGCGTGGGTGTAGGGGCCAGACTCGACGACCCGGCTGCGGGCCTTGACGACGCGGGACGCCGCGATGAGCTCCATCGCCCGAGTGATCTTCTTGGTCGCCTGGACGGACCGGATGCGCTGGCGGTAGACCCGCATCTGCGCTCCCATGCTGTGCCGCCTCTCTGTGTTGCGTCGGTTCGTGCGTGTGGTCGAAGTGCAAAGGCCGGGAGGGTATGCCGTCCGGCCGGGTCCCGCCGCCGGGGCGCCACCGCGGAGGTGACGCGCCCGGCATACGGGCCCTGGTGGTGCCTAGCGGCGACCCTTGACGATCTGCTCCTGGTGGATGTCGCTGTCGCCCAGCGCCTCGGGGGTGGCCTCGTGGCCGACCTCGACGAGCTGGTCGCTGCCCTCACCCGAGAACTGCTTCTTGAATTCGGCGACCGCGGCCTCCAGGCCTGCACGGGTGCTCTGCTCGAACTTCTGGGTCTCGCGGATCGAGGCCAGCAGCCCGGCGTGCTTGTGGCGCAGGAAGTCGAGGAACTCGGTCTCGAAGCGACGCACGTCCTCGACCGCGACCGAGTCGAGCTGACCGGTGGTGCCGGCCCACACCGACACGACCTGCTCCTCGACCGGGTAGGGGTTGCTCTGGCGCTGCTTGAGCAGCTCGACGAGGCGAGCACCCTTGGCCAGCTGGGCACGGGAGGCGGGGTCGAGGTCGGAGGCGAACATCGCGAAGGCCTCCATGGCGCGGAACTGCGCGAGGTCGAGCTTGAGACGACCCGCGACTTCCTTCATCGCCTTGATCTGGGCGGCGCCGCCGACACGGGAGACCGACACACCCACGTCGATGGCGGGGCGGACGTTGGCATTGAACAGGTCGGCCTGCAGGTAGATCTGGCCGTCGGTGATGGAGATGACGTTGGTCGGGATGTAGGCCGACACGTCACCGGCCTTGGTCTCGATGATGGGCAGACCGGTCATCGAGCCCGCGCCCAGGTCGTCGGAGAGCTTGGCGCAGCGCTCCAGCAGACGCGAGTGCAGGTAGAAGACGTCACCGGGGTAGGCCTCGCGGCCCGGCGGCCGACGCAGCAGCAGCGACACGGCGCGGTAGGCCTCGGCCTGCTTGGACAGGTCATCGAAGACGATGAGGACGTGCTTGCCGTCGTACATCCAGTGCTGGCCGATGGCCGAGCCCGTGTAGGGGGCGAGGTACTTGAAGCCGGCGGCGTCGGACGCGGGGGCCGCGACGATCGTCGTGTAGGCCAGGGCGCCGGCGTCTTCCAGGGTGCCGCGCACGGCCGCGATGGTCGAGCCCTTCTGGCCGATGGCGACGTAGATGCAGCGAACCTGCTGCTCGGGGTCGCCGGACTCCCAGTTGCGCTTCTGGTTGATGATCGTGTCGACGGCGACCGTGGTCTTGCCGGTCTGGCGGTCGCCGATGATGAGCTGACGCTGGCCGCGACCGATCGGGGTCATGGCGTCCACGGCCTTGAGGCCGGTCTGCAGCGGCTGGTGCACCGA
Source organism: Actinomycetales bacterium (assembly GCA_016710645.1). Classification (GTDB taxonomy): domain Bacteria; phylum Actinomycetota; class Actinomycetes; order Actinomycetales; family Dermatophilaceae; genus Phosphoribacter. The sequence goes on from JADJVI010000007.1 coordinate 47,911, forward strand.
CTTGCGCTGCATGACCGTGGGGGCCTGCAGTTCCAGCGCGCGGCGGGTGTCAGCGGCGATCTCGCCCAGGCCGTCGATCGGCTGACCCAGCGGGTTGACCACGCGGCCGAGGAAGGCGTCGCCGACCGGCACCGAGAGCACCTCGCCGGTGCGCTTGACGACCTGACCCTCTTCGATTCCAGCGAACTCGCCGAGGACGACGACACCGATCTCGTGGACGTCGAGGTTGAGCGCGATGCCCAGGGTGCCGTCCTGGAACTGCAGCAGCTCGTTGGTCATCGCCGAAGGCAGACCCTCAACGTGCGCGATGCCGTCAGCGGCGTCAACGACCCGACCGACCTCTTCACGGCTGGCCGCGCCCGGCTCGTAGGACTGGACGAACTGGTCCAGTGCGTCCCGGATCTCCTCCGGACGGATCGTAAGCTCCGTCATCTGCTCTTCTTCTCCTTGAGTCTCGGCGGGTGAGCCGGTCTTCGTTCAGGTCTGGTATGCCGTCTAGCTCTGGGTATGCCGTGTAGTTCTGCTGGCGGGTGGGGCTAGGAACCGAAGTGGCGCCGCGCCCCTTCCAGCTTGCGCGCGATGGTGCCGTCGAGGACCTCATCGCCGATCTCGACCCGGATGCCGCCGACGACCGTCGGGTCGACGATGACATTGAGGTGGACCTGCTTGTCATAGATCCGCGTCAGTGCCGAGACGAGCCGCTCGCGCTGGGTGGCGTCGAGGTCGACAGCGGTCGTGACCGTCGCCGACAACTGGCTGCGCCGGGTCGCGATGATGTCGAGGTAGTCCCCGATGACCCCGTCGAAGCGGCGCCCGCGCGGAGCGAGGACCGCCTGGCGAGCCAGGCGCACCGTCTCAGGCTGGGCCTTGCCCGACAGCAGCGCGTCGACCATCGCGGCCCGGGCGGCCGGGTCGGCCCGGCGGTCGCCCACCGAGTCGCGCAGCGCGTGGTTGCCCGCGACGATGCGCTCGAACCGGAACAACTCGTCCTCGATCTGGTCGGCGCGGTGGCCCGCTTCGGCCCCTGAGACCAGCGCCTGCACGGCGAAGTTCTCGACGGTGTCGGTGAGGTCACGCTCGGAGGACCAGCGGTGGGACACCAGGCCGGCGACCAGTCCGATGGCCTGCTCGCCGGCTTTGCCGGTCAGCAGGCGGCGCACGAGCTCACCCTTGGCGCCGGCATCGCGAGTCGGATCGGTCAGGGCCCGGCGCAGCGAGGCGTTGGAGTCCAACGCCGCGCCGATCCCGAAGAGGTCCTCAGCGAGCGCGGCCGAGCCGGAGGCGCCGGCTGCGCCGCTCACCAAGGCGTCGAGGGCTTGCTGGCCCGCGGCGACCGCTGCACGTGAGGATCCCTGCATCAGGAGTCCTTACCGATCTTGACCGGCGCGATCTCGCCGGCCTCGAGCTCGGCGAGGAAGCGCTCAACGATGCCCTTCTGGCGGGCCTCGTCGTGCAGCGACTCGCCGACGATGCGGCTGGCCAGGTCGGTCGAGAGGCGGCCCACCTCACCACGCAGCGAGACGACCGCCTGCTGGCGCTCGGCCTCGATCTGCTTCTGGGCGCTGTCGACGATGCGCGCGGCCTCGGACTGCGCCTGGGCCCGCATGTCGGCGACGATCTGGGCTCCTTGGGCGCGCGCATCCTCGCGGATCTTGTTGGCCTCGCCGCGCGCATCGGCCAGCTGCGCGTTGTAGTGGTCGAGCGCAGCCTTGGCCTCGGCCTGAGCCTTTTCGGCCTTGGCGATGCCACCTTCGATGGCGGCAGCACGCTCGGCGTAGATCTGCTCCAGGCGCGGCACGACCTTGGTCTTCACGACCCAGTACAGGATCGCGAAGGTGACGAGGCTGAAGAAGAACTCAACAGGGTGGGGGATGATCGGGGCTGCGGTCGCCCAGAATCCGGTCCCCTCGCCCTCGCCGCCAGAGGCGGGGATGATCAGGACGTGCACGAGCTTCTCCTCACGAGATGGCGCACTGGGGGGTTACAGGAGCAGAAGTGCGCCGTCAGGCCTTGAAGACGAACGCGAGGGCGATACCGAAGATGGCGAGCGCCTCGGTGATGGCCATGCCGAGGAAGGCGATGGGCTGCAGCATGCCGCGGGCCTCGGGCTGGCGGGCGACACCATTGATGTAGGCCGCGAAGATGAGGCCGACACCGATGCCGGGGCCGATGGCAGAGAGGCCGTAACCGAGGATGGCAATGTTGCCGGTCATGTCGTTTCCATTCCTTTTTCGTTGGTCCCGGCCGGGGTGAGCCCGTCGGGGTCAATCGGGTGGTCGGTGCGGTAGTGCGGTGCTGCTGATGGAGCAGGTCGTGCGGTCGAACTGGTCGAGCAAGTCCAGCGGGTCAAGCGTGCGGGTCAGTGCGAGTCCGCGACTGCACCGGCGATGTAGAGCGCTGCGAGCAGCGTGAAGACGTAGGCCTGCAGGAACTCGACCAGCATCTCGAACAGCGTCATGACGAAGGCGAAGATCCAGGTCACCCCCCCGGCGACGACGAGGACGCCGCCGGACTGCAGCATGTACCAGCCACCGGCGATGAACAGCGCCATGAGGATGTGACCGGCGAACATGTTGCCGAACAGTCGCAAGCCGAGCGTGACCGGCCGGGTGAACAGGTCGGTGATGAGCTCGAGGATGAAGATCGCGGGGATCATGCCTTTGGGCAGGCCCGCGGGGACCAGCGACTTCCAGTAGCCGAAGAAGCCGTGCTTCTGCATGCCGACGATGTGGAAGATGATCCAGATGATGAGAGCCAGGGCCAGCGGGAAGCCGATCCGGCTCATCGTCGGATAGTTCGTAAACGGCAACACCCCGAAGAGGTTGTTAACCAGGATGAGCATGAACATCGTGAACAGCAGCGGCACGAAGCGCATGAACTCGTGGCTGCCGATGAGGTCCTTGGCGATGCCGTTGCGTACCAGCCCGTAGACGCCCTCGGTGGCCATCTGCCCCTTGCTCGGGACAATCGCGCGCTTCTTGGTCGTGGCCAGGAGGAACCACGAGATGAGGATCACCGACAGCACGGCGAGGAACACCGGGCGCGTGATGGCGGTGGCGTCGTGGCCGATCAACGGCTCCCAGAAGATCCCGACACCGGGAGGGGTATATCCCTCGCCGCCACCCTCCATACCGAGAGCGAGGATGCTCACAGGACTCTCCTTCGAGTGCTCAGAACCGGGCCTTCGCAGCAAGCGAAACCTGGTCGATCGTCAAGGTGGCCGGCAGGCGCAACAGGCACCGTTGAACCACAGCGGAAGCGATCTGGTTTCAGTGGGTACCGTACCGGAACCAGATCAGGTAGAGCGACAGAGCCATCCCCCCGCAGATGCCCAGGACGGCGATCCACGAGGTGCCCAGCCAGTGGTCGAGCAGCCAACCCAGACCGCCGTAGACAGCCGGGCCGGTCAGCAAATAGGCGATCGAGCGCCAGGCCGCGTCCGCTTCGCGCTGGTTGACGCGGGCCAGAGCATCCTTGGCGGCCTGTTCTTGCGCCTTGCGGGCCGATTCGGGAGTTTCGGGGGTGGGTGGCGTGGCGTTCGTCACGACGAGTCCTTCCGACCGTCTGGGGCCGATTCGAGCCCTGGTGCACCCGATCTGGGTGGGCAGCGGTGACCAGAATCACGCGTGCTGTCCACTCTGTGGCGTGTCGCTGTCCGCGCCATTCGCACGCGGGTCGAAGGCGAAAATGCGCAGGCGCTTGTAAGCCCGCATCTCGAAGAAGAGCCACACCAAGGTGCAGATGGTGATCGTGACTCCCACGGCATACCCGTTGACCCACGACGCGTCCCGCAGCAGGAACATCGCCAGCCCGAGCGCGAGCACCTTGGCGGTGTAGGTGACCATGACGATCGCCATGACCGTGGTCGGCGCGAGGTGCGCGGTGCGCTTCATGACCACGAGGCTGACGGTGAAGAACGCGATGACGAGGAACGCACCGAAGGCAGCCGACCAGCCGGCCTTGACCCCAGAGAAGAGCGCGACGACGACACAGACCACGGCCACAACAGAGGTCGGGATGATCGATCCCTGGAGCAGTTCGGCGTAAGCGTCGCTCTGCCCGTCGGCGGACTCGCGCGCGGTCGGCCGCTGGGGCTCGGGCGAAGGGGTCATCGGCTGCTTTCGTCGGGGTGGGCAGGGGCCCAAGCTGGGAACGCGACGTGCGGCTCCCGCGGGCTTCTCAGCGCTTGTGAAAGCTATCACAAGCGTCCTGGGAGCGACCAGTCAGCTCGGCGGCACCTTCGGGGGGAACCACTTCGGCAGGTATGCCGTGAACACCGCGGCTACGGCGGCCGCCACCCCGATCGCCACCACCGAAAGCCAGCCACGGTAGAAGGCCAGCGAGACCGTTCCGAGGGCCAACACGGCCGCCCACAGGTAGAGGATGAGCACGGCAGCGCGGTGACCGTGGCCGATGGCGAGCATCCGGTGGTGCAGATGCTTGGCATCCGGCTGCCAGGGGCGCTGGCCGGCGCGGGTGCGGCGCAGCACTGCCAGCAGCATGTCGAGGAAGGGCAGCGACAGCACCGCCAGAGGCGCAAGGATCGGCAGCAACGCGGCGGTCAACTGGTCACCACTGACCGAGCTCGGATCGACGCTGCCGGTGAGCGAGATCGTCGCGGCCGCCAAGAGCAGGCCCAGCAGCAGCGCCCCCGAGTCGCCCATGAACAGCCGGGCCGGGTTGAAGTTGTGCGGGAGGAAACCGAGGCAACACCCGAAGGTCGCCGCCGTGACGAAGGTCGCCGTCGAGAAGACGTTGGGCGGATCGTAGGTGTGCGACAGCACGTAGGAGTACACGAAGAAGGCGAAGCCAGCGATGGCGACGATCCCGGCTGCAAGACCGTCCAACCCGTCGATGAAGTTGACCGCGTTGGTCGTCGCCAACACGACGAAGACCGTGACCGCTACCAGCACCGGGCCGGGCAGGACCGTGCTGGTGCCGAAGAACGGCACCGACAGCATGACGACGCCCTTGTACGCCATGACCCCGGCCGCGAGCACCTGCCCGGCGAACTTGGCCCACCAGTCGAGTTCGCGCACGTCATCGAGCGCGCCGACCGCCACGATGATCGCTGCTCCGAGCAGCACGCCGGTCATCTGGCCGCTGGCGTAAACCCCCTTGAGATAGGGCAATTCCCGCGCGACGAGGGTCGCGGCCGCGAATCCGAGGAAGATCGCCACTCCCCCGAGGCGGGGAATCGGCACCCGATGGACGTCGCGCTCCCGCAGCGGGGTCACCGCGCCGAAGACGACTGCGAGGGCTCGCACCAGAGGGGTCGCCACATAGGTCACCGCCATGGCGACGACGGCGATCAGCAGGTACTCGCGCACGCTCCGGCTCGGCCTTCTCCCGCCGCCCCTAGGTCAGGCCGGACGCGGGTATGCCGGGAAGCGAGTCACCAGGTCGGTCACCTCGGCGCGAAGCTCGCGAGACACCGCGTGCTCGGGATCGGCGTCCCCCTTGGTCACGGCGGTGGCGATCAGCCGCGCAATGTCCTTCATCTGCTCCTGCCCCATGCCCTGGGTGGTGACGCACGGGGTGCCGACCCGGATGCCGGATGCGACACTCGGCGGAGCCGGATCGAAGGGAATGGCGTTCTTGTTCAACACGATTCCCGCTGCGTCGGCACGCGCCTCGGCGTCCTTACCGGTCACGGCCACGCCCTGAAGGTCGTGCAGTGAGAGATGGGTGTCCGTGCCCCCGGTCGTGGGACGGATGCCGTACTCAGCCAGAGAGGTCGCGAGGGTCGACGCATTGCGCAGCACCTGCTGCGCATACGCGGCATACTCCGGGGTCGCGCACTCCTTGAAGTTGACCGCCTTGGCCGCGATGGAGTGCATCTGCGGGCCGCCCTGCATCATCGGGAAGACGGCCTTGTCGATGGCCGCGGCGTGCTCGGCCTTGCAGACGATGGCCCCAGAGCGCGGACCGCGCAGCACCTTGTGGGTCGTGAACGACACGACGTCGGCCCACGGCACCGGGCTAGGGATGGCCTTGCCGGCCACCAGCCCGATGAAGTGCGCGGCATCGACCCAGAAGATCGCGCCGATCTCGTCGGCCACCCGGCGGAAGAACTCGAAGTCGATGAGCCGAGGAATGGCCGAGCCGCCGGCCAGGATGACCTTGGGCCGGTGCTCCTTGGCCAGTGCCTCCACCTGGGCGTAGTCGATGTCCTCGGTGTCCTTGTCGACGCCGTAGTGCACGGCGTTGAACCACTTGCCCGAGAAGGACACCTTGGTGCCGTGGGTGAGGTGGCCACCGTGCGGCAGGCTCATCGCGAGGATCGTCTCGCCGGGCTTGAGGAAGGCCCCGTAGACCGCCTGGTTGGCGCTGGCGCCACTATGCGGCTGGACGTTGGCGTGGTCGGCCCCGAAGAGCGCCTTGGCGCGGTCGATGGCGATCTGCTCGGCTTTGTCGACCTCGGCGCACCCGCCGTAGTAGCGACGCCCGGGATAGCCCTCGGCGTACTTGTTGCTGAGCGTCGACCCGAGCGCGGTGAGCACGGCCGGCGAGGACAGGTTTTCCGACGCGATGAGCTGCAGCCCGCTGCGAATGCGACCCAGCTCGGACAGCAGGACTCCGGCGATATCGGGGTCGAAGGCGTCGAGGGCGGCATAGTCGGACCCGTAGAAGGGGGTGTCGCTCATGTGGCGGGCTCCTGGCGGACGGCAATCGGTCATGACACGCGTCCCCCACTGTATGCCGTCCGCTCACCGGCCCCGTGGTAGCCGCCGAAGGAGCGCCCTGGCGGCGGTCTGGGCGGAGACCAGGGCGCGGTGGTTGTCCCGATAGGGACTGTCCGGATAGCGCTGCTCGAAGGTCGCCAGGTCCTGCGTCTTGAACCGCGCAAACTCCGGATGGGCTGAGGTGAGGGCCATGGCCGTCCCCAGCGTCGCCCCGGTGAACTCGAAATTGAGCTCCCGCTGCCGCGAAAAGAGGTAGTCGTCCCCGCACCACACCTGCAAGTCTGAGGGGATCGGCTGCCAGTTCTCGCGCCGTAGGAACATCGCGGCGCCGAAGCCCTGCCGACGAAAAGCAATGGGGGCGAATCGAATTCGTCCAAGTCGCTGGGGCGTTGCCGCTCCTGGGCCGACTGATATCGGGCTCGGCCCGATGATTCCCGCCCCACGATCGAGCCGCCACGCCACTGCTTCGAGCAGGCCCGCTGGCAGCACGATGTCGTCATTGGCGATGAGCAGCAAGGGCGCGCTGGACTCCTGCACGCCAAGGTTCCACGACGGATTGACCAGGAGGTTGCGCCCTGGCGAGAGCACCCTGACCCGGGGATCGGCGACGGCCAACTCGCCGGTCGAGTTGTTGATGACGACGACCTCGTTGACCAGAGGTTGGGCCAGCAGATCGTCCAGCAAGGGCGCAAGCAGCGGCGAGCGCTGCAACGTCGGGATGACGACGGCGAAGCGTCCAGTCACCGGTGCCGACGACCCGCTACCCGCGGTCCCGAATGGCCGCGCCGGCGAGGCGCGTTGCTGTCGGACGCGGCAGGAGTGCGGCTGGCGGACCCCGCGGCACGAGGCACATCAGCAACAGGGTCGTCAGCGGGCGCGTCGGTCGGGGCGCTGGGCCAGGCCGACGACACCTGCTGCTGCGCGCCGTATCCGCGGGCCTGCTCGACCACCTCGTCCACCTGTTCGCCCGTGATCGGCCCCGGTCGCAGGACGACAGGGTCGACCCCGGTGCAGTCGACGATCGTCGAGGCCGGACCGCCGGGCGCAGTTCCGCCGTCGACATACACCGTCACGGCGTCGCCAAGCTGCTGCTGGGCCGCGGCTGCGGTCGTGGCGGGCGGCTCGCCGGTGACATTCGCGCTGGTCACGGCCATCGGGCCGACCGCGGCCAAGACCGCGAGCGCCACGTCATGAGCGGGCACGCGCAAGGCCACCGTGCCGTTGGTGTCGCCCAGATCCCACATGAGCGAGGACTGGGCGGTGAGGACCAGCGTGAGCGGGCCCGGCCAGAAGCGTTCCATCAACGCGCGCGCGTATCCGGGGACATCCCGCGCCAAGCCGTCGACCGTCGCGACACTCGGGATGAGCACCGGCGGTGGCATCTCCCGCCCGCGACCCTTGGCCGCGAGCACCTTGCCCACGCCAGCAGCATCAAAGGCGTCGCAACCGATGCCGTAGACCGTGTCGGTGGGGATGACGACGACCTCCCCGACCCGCACCGCCTCGACCGCGGCGTTGACGGCAGCCTCCCGGGTCACCGGGTCTTCGGCGTTCATCACGACACTCATCACTCGGCACCCCCCATCACGAGTCCACCCGACGTCATGACCGCGATCCTAGGTCGCCACGAACCGCCTCGGTGACTCGCGGACGACCGGTGAGGTCGGCGTGATCCTGTGCACGTGACCAATCGCCGGAGGCCGCGAGGGACCGCAACAAGCCCGACCCCTGAGTCTCGGCATGCTCCATGAACAGCCGACCCCCAGGCCCGAGCAGCAGCGCCGCAGCGGTAGCCATCGCCCTGGGCAGCGCGAGGCCGTCGGCGCTGCGCCCGTAGAGCGCGATCTCGGGGTCGTGGTCACGCACCTCGGGATCGATCGGCACCTGTCCGTCCGGAATGTAGGGCGGATTGCAGGTCACCACCGCGACGTCACCAGCCAATTCCGGGTATGCCGTGAGGGCATCTCCCAGCCGCATCTCGACCTCCAGCCCGAGCCGGTCGCGGTTGGCGACCGCCCAGCCGTGCGCGAGCGGGTCGAGCTCAACGGCATACACCTGCGCCGACGGGAACTCGGCCTTGACCGCCAAGGCGATCGCCCCCGACCCGGTCGCGAGGTCGACCACGACGGGGGCCGGGTCCGACGAGGCACGCAGAGCGGCAAGGGCCAACCCAACGAGGACCTCGGTCTCGGGTCGCGGGATGAACACGCCCGGTCCTACGGCGAGGGTCAGCGAGCGGAAGTGCGCTGTCCCGGTGAGGTGCTGCAGTGGGACCCGGGTGGCACGTTCGGTGACCAGCCCGGCATACCGGTTTGGGAGCTCCGTGTCGCCAAGGACGAGAAGTCGGCGCGCCTCCGGCGGGTCGACCCCGAGGACGTGAGCGGCGAGCAGCAGGGCGTCGACTGGCGCCGAGGCGATCCCGGACGCGTCGAGCACCCGCGTGGCCCAGCGCACCGCAGCGCGGATCTCCCGCGGTGGCTCGCCCGCCTCGCCAGCCAGCAGGGACGTGGTCACGAGGAGCCGCCGACCGCTGCCATCCGTTCCGCCTCGTCGGCGCTCATGCACGACTCGACCACCGGGTCCAACTCGCCGTTGAGCACGATGTCGAGGTTGTAGGCCTTGAAGCCGGTGCGGTGGTCGGCGATGCGATTCTCCGGGAAGTTGTAGGTGCGGATCCGCTCGGATCGGTCGACCGTGCGCACCTGCGAGCGGCGGGCCTGCGACGCGGCGGCGTCGGCCTCTTCCTGGGCGATCTGGCGTAGCCGGGCCTTGAGCACCCGTAGCGCGGATTCTTTGTTCTGCAGCTGCGACTTCTCGTTCTGGCAGGAGACGACCAGGCCGGTCGGCAGGTGGGTGATCCGCACCGCAGAGTCGGTCGTGTTGACCGATTGTCCGCCGGGACCGCTGGAGCGGTAGACGTCGATGCGCAGGTCGTTCGGGCCGATCTCGACCTCGTCCTCGGCATCATCGAGCTCAGGCATGACGAGCACGCCCGCGGCGGAAGTGTGGATGCGGCCCTGGCTCTCAGTGACCGGCACCCGCTGGACGCGGTGCACCCCGCCCTCGAACTTGAGCCGAGCCCACGGGGCCTCCCCCGGTCCCGGGGTGCCCTTGGCGCGCACGGCCAGGCGTACGTCCTTGTAGCCACCGAGGTCGGATTCGGTGGCGTCGAGCAGCTCCGCTCGCCAGCCGCGCTTCTCGGCATAACGCAGGTACATCCGCAGCAGGTCACCGGCAAACAGCGCCGACTCCTCGCCGCCCTCCCCCGCCTTGACCTCGAGGATGACGTCGCGGTCGTCGTCGGGGTCGCGCGGCAGCAGCAGGTGGTGCAACCGAGCCTGGGTCTGCTCGACGACGGCCGCCAGGGCGGGCACCTCGGCTGCAAAGGAGTCGTCGACCTCCCCCAGTTCGCGCGCTGCCGCCAGGTCGTCGTGCGCCACCGCGAGAGCCCGGTATGCCGCGACGGTCGGTGCCAGCGCGGCATACCTCTTGTTGGTGCGGCGCAGGGCGTTCTGGTCCGAGTGCAGCGCGGGGTCGGCGAGGGCCGCCTCGAGCGCGGCGTACTCGGCGACGAGCGGTTCGGCGGAGTGCAGCAGCGGATCGGTCGTGGTCATCGGAAGTCCTTGGGGCAGAAGCGAGTCCGGCTCGGCGGCGCCGCCCGGAGCAAACGAAAACGCCGGCTCGGCTGCGCGGACACCCCGAAGGAGTCACGCGCGCCGAGCCGGCGTCACGGTCGCTACTTACCGGCCTTCTTGCCGTAGCGGGCCTCGAAGCGGGCCACGCGACCACCGGTGTCGAGGATCTTCTGCTTGCCGGTGTAGAAGGGGTGGCACTGCGAGCACACGTCGGCGTGGATGACGCCGTTCTTGGCGGTGCTGCGCGTGGTGAACGTGGTGCCGCAGGTGCAGGTCACCTGGGTCTCCCCGTAGGCGGGGTGAATGTCCTTCTTCACTGGGATCTCCTCGTCGATGGATATGGACCGGGTCGGCTGGCGAACACGAAAGACGCTCACGCGGTATGCCGTGAACCGGACCAAGGAGTAAGTGTGCCAGACCTGGCGCACGCCCACTAAACCGCCAGGTGAGCTCGGACATTCCCGTGGGCGGGTCGGGCAGTAGCGTTGCCCGGATGGAGCGTTGGGTGGGCGTCGCGCACACGGCTTTCGTGCTGGCCGGCGTCTTCGCCTTTGCCGTCTCTGGGGCGCTGCAGGCGGTCCAGAAGCGGATGGACGTCGTCGGGCTCGCCTCCCTGGCGGTGGTCACCGCTCTCGGCGGCGGCCTCCTGCGCGACCTGCTCATCGGCGCCGTGCCACCAGCGGCCCTGACCGACGGCTGGCTGCTTGTCGTCGCCCTCGCGGGAGCCGCGGTCGTCTTTCTCGCCCACGGTCGGGTGCGGCTGCCCCGCCGGCCCATGCTCGTCTTCGATGCCCTGGGTCTGGGATTGTTCTGCGTCGAAGGGACCATCAAGGGACTGGCCTTCGGGCTGGACCCATACGCCGCGACGATCGTCGGCACGCTCACCGGCGTCGGCGGCGGCGTGGTGCGCGACATGCTCTCCAGCGAGGTGCCGTCGGTCTTCCGGCAGGGCTCACGGCTCTACGTCATCCCAGCGCTGGCCGGTGCCGCCGCGACCGCGGCCCTGGCGCCGCATGCCTGGTGGTCGATCTGGGCTTCGGTGATCGTCGCCGGGGCGGTGTCGGCGGTGCGGATCGCCTCGCTGCGCTTCCACTGGAAGGCCATCGCCCCGCGCGACGTGCCGCCGGCCTGACTCTCTGACTCTCTGGGCCTGACTCTCTGGGCCTGACTCTCGTCACCCGCTGGCGTAGCGTGGAGTAGATGCGACACGGATGCGTCATCCCCTATGCCAGCGAGCGCGAGTTCGTCGAGCTGGCCCAGCTAGCCGAGACGTCCGGCTGGGACGCCGTATTCTCCTGGGAGGCTGTGTGGGGCCAGGACGCCTGGGCGACCTTGGCCGCGGCCGCGGTGCTCACCTCGCGCGTCAGGCTCGGCACCCTGCTCACCCCCGCATCCCGGCACCGCCCGTGGGACCTGGCCAGCCGGGTCGCGACGGTCGATCGGCTCAGCGCCGGCCGCGTGACGATGTGTGTGGGTCTCGGTGCGCTGCACGGGAATTGGCTGGCTTTCGAGGCCGACGAGGGCCGAGCGGCCCGCGCCCAGAAGCTCGACGAGTCGTTGGCGATCTATGCCGGCCTCATGGCTGGCCAGCCGTTCAGCTACACCGGCGAGCATTACAGCGCGACGCCGGTGACCGAACTGGTGCCCCCGCCTCCGGTCCAACGGCCGCACCCACCGGTCTGGGTGGTCGGCGCCATGCACCTGGGCCGTCACGCTCAGCCGTCGTTGGATCGCGCAGCCCGCTGGGAGGGGCTCCTGCCCGCGGTGGTCGACCCGGCATTTCGGCCGATCACCATCGAGGAGACCCGGCGCGCGGTCGACCACGTCTTCAGTCGGCGGGCCGAGTGGGGACTGCCGACCGAAGGCTACGACGTCGTCATGGAAGGGGACACCTTCGGCGGGCACCGGTCTCCGACCGGCACACCGGCCGAGTGGGCGGCCGCCGGGGCGACCTGGTGGGTCGAGAGTTGGTGGGACCTGCCCGACGCCCCGGAGAGTGTCGCAGAACTGCGCCGCCGGATCGCCGGAGGCCCGCACCGCTGAGGGTCGACACCCGGAGCAGAGACGGGTATGCCGTCCGCTCGGGTGAGCGGACGGCATACCCGTCTGTCTGGCTATCTGGCCGTGCGGCGACGATCAGTCGTCGTCGTCGTCGAGCTTGATCGAGCTGGTGCGCTGCACCTGCACGAGGAACTCGACATTGCCCTTGGTCTTCTTGAGCCGGTCGATGAGCAACTCGATGGCTTGCTGCGGGTCGAGCGCGGAGAGCACCCGGCGCAGCTTCCACATGATCTTGAGCTCCTCGGCACCCATGAGGATCTCCTCGCGCCGGGTGCCAGAGGGGTTGACGTCGACGGCGGGGAAGACGCGGCGGTCGGCCAACTGGCGCGACAGGCGCAGCTCCATGTTGCCGGTGCCCTTGAACTCCTCGAAGATCACCTCGTCCATCTTGGAGCCGGTCTCGACCAGCGCCGTGGCGAGGATGGTCAGCGAGCCGCCTTCCTCGATGTTGCGCGCGGCGCCGAAGAACTTCTTGGGCGGGTAGAGCGCCGAGGAGTCGACACCACCGGAAAGAATGCGCCCGCTCGCGGGAGCCGCGAGGTTGTAGGCCCGGCCCAGGCGGGTGATCGAGTCGAGCAGCACGACGACGTCGTGACCCAGCTCGACCAGACGCTTGGCCCGCTCGATGGCCAGCTCAGCAATCGTCGTGTGGTCGTCGGCCGGCCGGTCAAAGGTCGAGGCGATGACCTCACCCCTGACCGTGCGCTGCATGTCGGTGACCTCTTCGGGCCGCTCGTCGACGAGAACGACCATGAGGTGGACCTCGGGGTTGTTCGTCGAGATCGCGTTGGCGATGGCCTGCAGGATGAGGGTCTTGCCGGCCTTGGGCGGGCTGACGATGAGGCCACGCTGGCCCTTGCCGATCGGCGAGACGAGGTCGATGATCCGGGTGGTCAACACCCCGGGCGTCGTCTCCAGGCGCAGCCGCTCCTGCGGGTAGAGCGGGGTGAGCTTGTTGAACTCGACCCTGTTCTTGGCCAGCTCCGGGTTGGCACCGTTGACGGTGTCCAGGCGCACGAGCGGGTTGAACTTCGCCCGGTTGTTGCCCTGCGCCGCCGGCGGGATGTCCCCGTCGCGTGGAGCCTTGACCGCTCCGGTCACGGCGTCACCCTTACGCAGCCCCTGACGGCGCACCATGCCCAGCGGCACGTAGACGTCGTTGGGGCCGGGCAGGTAGCCCGAGGTGCGGACGAAGGCGTAGTTGTCCAGGACGTCGAGGATGCCGGCAACCGGCACGAGAACGTCGTCCTCGGCGATCTGGACGTCCTGCTCGGACAGGTCCTGGCCGGAGGGCGTCAGTCCGGTCCCCCGGCCGCGCTTGCGGTCGCGGCTGCGCTGACGGCTGCGCCGACGTCCCGACCGGCTGTCGCCGTCGTCGTCGTAACGGTTGCCCTGCTGCTGCCCCGGTTGGCCTTGCTGCCGGTCGCTCTGCTGCTGACCCTGCTGACCCTGGGAGCTCTGCTGCCGCTCGCCCGATTGGTTCTGCTGGCCCTGCTGCTGGCCTTGCTGACGGTCGCGCCGCTCATAGCGAGAGGTGCGCTCTTGGCGGTCCGGACGCTCTTGACGCTCTTGACGCTCTTGGCGGTCCGTGCGCTCGGCCGCAGGAGCGCCGCTGGGAGCCGAATCCGACTCGGTACGAGCGGGAGCGGACTCAACAGCCGCAGCGGCCGGTGCCGCCGCGGGGGCAGCCGCCGGTTCGGTGGTCGGACGAGTGCTCTGGGCCGGCGCCGTCGCCCGGCCGCGAGTCCGCCGCGCGGGTGCCCCACCCTGCGAGCCGGTAGCTGCACCTCCGTCGCCAGCTGCGGGGGCGGTCGAGCCGCTGGAGGAGGCACCGCCTCCGGATTGCCGGGCGGCGATCGCCGAGACGAGGTCGTCCTTGCGCATCTTGGTGGTGCCGGTGATCCCGAGCTTGGCGGCGACGCCCTTGAGTTCGACGACGTTCATGGCTGCCAAGCCGGAACGGGGCGTGCGGGCTTGCGCCACAGCCCCGGTGGTGTCTGTCACGAAGGATCCTTCCCCTCGTTCGTCGGCCCGCGGAGATGGGGCCGGGTGTGCGGCCAGGGGATGCCTGGCCAATGGATGCCTCATTCCGCGAACGAGCGCAGCGCGCTCACGGCAGCGAAACTGCCGAGGTCAGGAAGAGGATGCGCCCGCTCTCGGAGCCTCAGTGCTGATGACTGGGTAGCCCCTCCCGCGCGGTGCGAGCCCAATCTAACACCAAACCCACCGGCATACCGTCACCACGGCCTACGCGGTCAACGTGAGGCACCTGCGGTGCACGCCTCACCGCGCGCTGACGGTCACCCCATGGGCCGGTATGCCGGGCACGAGCCGGCGCCAGCTGTCGTCACCGGCGGTGACGTCATCGACCCGGTCGTGCGTGGTCAGCGCGAGGACGCTCGGCCCGGCACCCGAAATCGTGGCCGCGTGGCCTGCGGTCCGCAGCCGGTCGACCAGGGCCATGGACGCGGCATACGAGGGCCGCCGGGCTTCCTGGTGCAGCCAGTCGCGGGTGGCCGGGACGAGGAGCTCTGGCCGGCGCGTGGCCGCCTCGACCAGGAGCGCGGCGCGGGCCGAGTTGAGCGCGGCGTCGCGCAGCGGGATGCGCTCGGGCAGCAGCGCCCGGGCCGTGTGGGTGGCCAGGGTCGCCTCGGGCACGAAGACGATGGCGGTGAGGTCGGGATGCAGCGGCAGCCGCACAGTCACGGTGGGGGTCACCCGGACGTCCGGGTCGACGGCGTCCGGGGTGAAGGACAGCGTCATCCCCCCGAAGACCGTGGCCGAGGCATTGTCGGGGTGTCCTTCCAGCTCGCTGGCCAGGGAGTTGACGGCGTCGAGGTCGATGTCGATGTCGATGTCGCTCTCGGCGGTGGGGAGTGGCCGGGCCAGGTATGCCGCCAGACCATGCGCGGCAGCCACGCCGGACACGATCGCCGTGGCCGACGAGCCCATCCCCCGACCATGCGGGACCGAGTTGCGGGTCTGCAGGAGCAGACCGGCAGGCGGCTCGACACCCAGTTCCCGCAGCCCGCGGACGAGCGACCGATAGACCAAGTGGGACTCGTCGCGAGGCACCCCGTCGGCCCCCGATCCGGCGACCTCGATGCGCAGCCCCGGCTGGTCGGTCACCGTGAAGTCGAGCTCGTCCCATACCCCCAGGGCCAGGCCGATCGAGTCGAAGCCCGGGCCGAGGTTGGCGCTGCTGGCCGGGGTGCGGACCCGGATCGCAGCACCGGATGGGACGACGCTCACGTCGGTCAGCCTTCCAGGCCAGAGCGCCGCCGCGGCGGAGTAGGCGTCGACGGGGATCCGGGTGGGCGTCACCTCGGAGCCGTCGGCCTGGCGCAGGGCCCACTGCGGGTCCTTGAGGCCGTGACCGGTCACCGTGCACACGATGCGGACCCCAGCCGGGACGACGCCCGCCTCCGAGCACTTGAGCAGACCGGCCACCGATGCGGCCGAGCCCGGCTCGACGAAAACCCCTTCGTGTGCCGAGAGGATGCGGTGGGCGGCGAGGATCTGCTCGTCGGTGACGGCCTCGATACGCCCGCCCGAGTCGTCGCGGGCGGCGACGGCCTGCGACCACGATGCCGGGTTGCCGATCCGGATCGCGGTGGCGATCGTCTCGGGGTGGTCCACCGGATGCCCGAGCACGATCGGCGCGGCACCGGCGGCCTGGAAGCCCCACATCTGCGGCAGGTGGGTGGCCGGGCCGCCCGCGGCAGCCGCGCCCTCCCCGCCGGGGTGCCACCGGCATACTCGCGGTAGCCCTGCCAGTAGGCGGTGATGTTGCCGGCGTTGCCGACCGGCAGGCAGTGGATCTCGGGGGCGTCGCCCAGTGCGTCGACGATTTCGAAGGCGGCCGTCTTCTGACCCTCGATCCGCGCCGGGTTGACCGAGGAGTTGACCAGTTCGACGGGGTAGGACTCGGCGAGCTTCCGGGCGACGTTGAGGCAGTCGTCGAAGTTGCCCTCGACCTGCAAGGGGTCGCCCCGTGGGCGATCGCCTGAGACAGCTTGCCCATGGCGATCTTGCCGTCAGGCACGGAGGCACGGCACAGACAACCGCCGGCCTTAGTGGCATAAGCCGCGGCGCGCTCGCCGGTTGTTGCCGGTCGAGGCGCAGATGACCGCCCGGCGCCATTACGGGCCGCGACGGAGATCGCCGTCGTCATCCCGCGGTCTTTGAAAAGGGCCGGTCAAGTTAAGACCTTCGTACTTGAGGTAGACCTGCGCGCCGACCCGATCAGACAGGTATGCCGCGGGATGAGTGGGGTGCCGCCCTCCAGGAGGGTGACAGTCGGGGCTCCGGCAGGCTCTCAGCAACCGATCGGCATACTCGCGGATGACCCCGCGCCATTGGTGAGCCTTATGAGACACCTTCCACACGCATGACGGAGTTGACGCCGCGAACGATCAGCAGCGCGGCGAGAGCATCGACCTGCCGTCGCCGACGGGAGGCCGCGTCGGGAGCGGCATGGGTGACGCTCCTGACGAGGCTGGCGCGCGCAGCGGGGAGCGTGTCCAGGGCCAGCGGCGTCATCCAGGTCGGCAGGAATCTGCTGTTAGCGGAACCGTCTCGATCGACACCTCGTGGTCAGCGAAGGCCGTGGCAGCCTGAGCCGAGAACGCCCGGAGCGGTCGGCGACGTCGAGACTGATGTGGCGGGTGAGTGCCTGGCCCATGTCAAGCACCGGCAGGTGAGCGCCTGAGCTCTCGCCCGGTCCATGACCGCC
>JADJVI010000008.1 GCA_016710645.1 Actinomycetales bacterium
CACCATGACAGGCTGACGGCATGCTCCTGCCTGGCCGAGCGCACCGCGATCCTCCTGGTGAGCCTTGCGGTGAGTTCGCTGTTGGTGTTCGGGTTCATGGTGTTGCTGCCCGGTGATCCCGCCCGGGTGGCCCTCGGCGTCAACGCCACCGAGGCCGATGTCGCCACCCTGCGACGCGAACACGGCCTGGACCGCCGTTGGCCACCCAGTTCCTCGACTGGCTGGGCGGGCTCCTGCGCTTCGACCTCGGCAAGAGCTACATCAGCAAAGCCGAGATCGCCCCGCAGATTGCCGACCGGTTGCAGGTCTCGCTCATCCTCGTTGCCGTGTCCATGCTCGTGGCCCTGGTCATCGCGGTGCCGTTCGGCACCTTCATGGCGGTCCACCACCAACGTCCGGCCGGGTTGGTGCTCTCGGCGATCTCCCCAGATCGGAGTGGCCGTCCCTGGCCTTCCTCGCCGGCATTCTGCTCATCACCGTCTTCGCGGTACAGCTCGGGTGGCTGCCGGCCAGGCTGGACGCCACCGGCATACGATCCCGGCTTGTTCCTCAAACTGCTGCTGCCGGCCCTGTCACTGGGACTCGTGCAGGGAGCGGTGCTCACCCGCTATGTCCGCTCGGCGGTGCTCGACGTGCTGCGCGAGGACTTCCTGCGCACCGCCCGCGCCAAGGGGCTCACCCCGATGCGCGCGCTGGCCTGGCACGGACCGCGCAATGCCGCCGTCCCGGTGGTGACGGTCCTGGGGCTGCAACTGGCGACCCTGCTGGTGGGCGCGGTCGTCATCGAACGGGTCTTCGTCATCCCGGGCCTCGGGTCGCTGCTGCTGGACGCCGTCGGCAACCGCGACCTCATCGTCGTCCAGGACGTCGTCATGGTGCTCGTCGTCGCCGTGCTCGTCACCAACTTCGTCGTCGATCTGCTCTACCTCGTGATCGACCCCGGCTGCGGACGGGGACCCGATGACCAGCCCCTCCTGGCGCGGGGTCGTGGCGGCGCGGTGCCGGCACGTCAAGCGGGTTCTCCCGGCTGGCCACCGGGCCTGCTCCCGGCCTGGATCGCAGCGCTCCCGCGCAGGGGTCAGCGCGACCATCGCGGTTGGCGGGGGCATCGTCGGGCTCATCGTCGCCGTCGGCCTTCTCTCGCTGGTCTGGACGCCCTACGACCCGGGCACGATCGACCCCACCTCGCGGCTGCAGCTGTCCTCCAGCGCGCATTGGCTCGGCACCGACAAGTTCGGCCGCGACGTCCTGTCGCTCATCATGGCCGGGTCACGCACCACCCTCGTGGTCGGCGTTGTCGCTGTCGGCGTGGCTGCGATCGTCGGCGCCTGCTGGGGATCCTCTCGGCCATGGTCCCCAAATGGTGGGGCGAGGTCATCATGCGGGCCAACGACCTGCTCCTGGCGTTCCCGGCGCTGCTACTGGCGATCATGCTCACCGCGGTGCAAGGGCAAGGCGTGGTCACGGCGATGATCGCCATCGGGATCGCAAGCATCCCGTCCTTCGCTCGGGTGGTCCGCTCCGGTGCCATCGGGGTGATGAAGACTGAATACGTCCTCGCCGCCCGCGCGGCCGGACGACGGCCGTGGGCGATCGCGCTGCGGCACGTGCTGCCCAACGTCATGAACCTCGTCATCGTCCAGGCCTCGGTTTCCTTCGCGATCGCGGTCCTAGCGGAGGCCGCCCTGTCCTACCTCGGCCTCGGCGCACCCCCCCGGCACCCCGTCATGGGGCCGGATGCTCCAGGAAGGCCAGGAGTTGCTTTCGTCGCGCCGCGGCTGGAGGTCTTCCCCGGTGTTGCCATCGCCCTCGCCGTCCTCGGGTTCAACCTCCCTAGGCGACGGGCTGCGGGACCGTTACGACCCCGATTGCGAGACGGCCGATGAGTATGCCGGTCCGCCCCGTCCCAGCCCAGATGTCGAACGACGTGCCCGAGGATGTGCTGCGTGTCGACGGCTTGCACGTCCGGGTCGGTGAGCTCGAGCTGCTCAGCGATGTCGATCTCACCGTCCGCAGGGCGAACGCGTCGGCTTGATCGGCGAATCCGGTTCCGGCAAGTCGCTTACCGCGCTGTCGATCATGGGGTTGTTGGCCGAGTCGCTGGAGCCCTTCGGGTCGGTCACCGTGACCGGGCAGGACGGGCGGCATACCCAGGTCGTCGGCACCGCAGAAGGTGACCTCGCCGCCATGCGCGGGCGCGATGTGACGATGATCTTCCAGGAGCCGATGACGGCCCTCAACCCGACCATGCGGGTCGGCGCCCAGGTCGCCGAGGTGATGCGGATCCACCGGACGGTGCCCGACCGGCATACCGCAGCCGCTCGTGCCGTCGAACTGCTCGACAAGGTCGGGTTGCCCGACCCTGCCGAAGCGGCCAAGGCCTACCCGCACCAGCTCTCCGGCGGGCAACGTCAGCGGGTCGTCGTCGCGATGGCCCTGGCCAACGACCCCGCCCTGCTGATCTGCGACGAGCCGACGACCGCGCTCGATGTCACGGTGCAGGCGCTCGTGCTCGACCTCATCGTCCGTGGGGTGGAGGCTCGCAACGCCGGGATGCTCTTCATCACCCATGACCTGGCGGTCGTCGCCAGCGTCTGCGAGCGGGTGCTGGTGATGTACGGCGGACGAGTCGTGGAGGCCGGGGACGTGCAGCAGGTGTTCACCCAGCCGCGCCACCGCTACACCCGCGGGTTGATCGGTGCATCCGACCTCGACCTCACCCGGCCCGACGGACGCCTCTACACGATCCAGGGCTCGGTGCCCTCGGCCGGGGCGCTTCCGCACGGGTGCGTCTTCCGAAACCGGTGCATCCATGCCACGGTCGAGTGTGAGAGCCAGCCGCGCTGGGAGGGCAGCGGCCCAGAAGACGGGTTTGCGTGCTGGCACCCGGTGCGGGTCCGTGACGCGCAGGGGGTGGGTGGGTCATGACCGTCCCCGCAGCGCCCCAGGCTGAGGGTATGCCGTCATCCTCGCCCGCTTCGGCGGTGCCGGCCGTGCGGCTGCGCGAGGTCACCAGGGACTACCGCCGGCAGCGCACCTCGATGTTCACGCCGGCGCCGGTCGTGCGGGCACTGCGCGGGGTGAGCCTGGACATTGCACAAGGCCAGCGCTTCGGCATCGTGGGGGAGTCCGGCTGCGGGAAATCGACCCTGCTGCGGATCATCGCGGGCCTGGATCAACCGACCACCGGCAGCGTCGAGATCGACGGCACCGACATCTCACGGCTTCCCGAGCGGCGGCTGGGTTTCCTGCGCGAGCGGCTCCAACTGGTCTTCCAAGACCCGATGGGCTCCCTCGACCCACGGATGAAGGTGCGCGACATCATCGCCGAACCCCTTGTCTCGCAAGGGAAACGCGACAACCTGCCGCGAGTGCTGGAGTTGCTAGAGGCGGTTGGGCTGCAGTCTGAGGCAGCCGACCGCTATCCCCACCAGTTCTCGGGCGGCCAGCGCCAACGGATCTCGATCGCTCGCGCCCTGGCACCCGACCCGCGCATCCTCGTCGCCGACGAACCCGTCAGCGCCCTCGACGTGTCGGTGCGGGCCCAGGTGCTCAACCTCCTCGACGAACTCGTCGAGCGACTATCCCTCACCCTCATCTTTGTGTCGCACGACTTGTCGGTGATCCGGCACGTGTGCGACTCGGTGGCAGTCATGACCCGGGGCGAGGTCGTCGAGGTCGGCGCCACCGAGCAGATCTATCAACAAGCCGAGCACGCCTACACCCGCGCCCTCATCGCCGCCGCACCCCGACTGCGCACCGCGCTGGCCGGACGCACCGCAGCGGACCTCGCCGCTGACACCCTCGCCGCCAAGGAGAGCCGATGACCTGGACCGTGGGCCCGACCAACTCGCTCGTGGATGTCGCGGGAGTGCGCGTGGGTCACTACACCCGCACCGACGACGGATGGCTCACTGGCACGACCGTCGTGCGGCTGCCGGTCGACGGTGCGGTGGCCGGGGTCGACGTTCGCGGCGGCGGGCCGGGCACCCGCGAGACCGACCTGCTCGACCCACGCAACCTCGTCGAACGCGTCCATGCCATCTGTCTGTCCGGCGGCTCGGCCTTTGGGCTCGCCGCGGCCGACGGAGTGATGTCGGCGCTCCTCACCGACGGCGTCGGCTTCCCCATGGGGGGCCCGGGCGAGGTCGTCCCCATCGTGCCTGGGGCGGTGATCTTCGACCTCGGCCGGGGCGGAGTCTTCGCCAACCGCCCGGACTCCTCTTTCGGGGCTGCCGCTTATGCCGCTGCCACCGATGCAGCCGTCGCCCAGGGCTGCGTCGGCGCCGGCACCGGCGCCAAGGCCGGCGGAATCAAGGGCGGGATTGGGTCGGCGAGCACGGTGCTCGCCGACGGCACGACGGTCGCGGCACTCGTGGTCGTCAACGCGGTCGGCTCTTGCGTCGACCCCCGCACCGGGCACCTGTATGCCGTCTCGCTCGGCTTCCCCGGCGAGTTTCCCGAAGTCGGCCCGATCGACCCGGAGCGCTTGGCGCAGGCCCGCGCTCGCGCTGCCGAGGAGGTCGGCCCGCTCAAACCCGCCCTCGCCACGACGATCGGGGTCATCGCCACCGACGCCACACTGACCAAGGCCCAGTGCGCCAAGGTGAGCGGCATCGGCCACGACGGGCTGGCCCGGGCGATCCGGCCGGTGCACACCATGTTCGACGGCGACACGCTCTTCACCGTCGCCACTGGAGCTCGCGGCGCGGACGCTGCACCAGACCCCTTCGCCTTCCACGCCCTCTTGGATGCAGCGGGTGACACGGTCACCCGGGCCGTCGGGCACGCGATGCTGGCCGCCACCTCGGTGCACCCGCCCGCCCGCACCATCCGCAGCTATCGCGACGCCCTGCTGTGAGCCCCCGTCAGCCAACCCGACCAACCCAGCCAACCGAACCGACCGGCCGAAGGAGTCCGACATGAGCGACACGATCCCCGATCTGAGCAGGTTGTTCCGTCTCGACGGCCGCCGAGCCGTCGTTGTCGGCGGTGGGAGTGGCATCGGCCAGGCTGCTGCCCTGGCCCTGGCTGCCCACGGCGCCGAGGTCATCGTCGCCGACCGCGACGAAGGGGCCATGGCCGCCACCGTCGCGGCCGGCGAAGCGGCCGGGACCGGGCGCGCGGGCGGGAGCCTCACGGCATACCGGCTGGACGTGCTGGCGGACGGGGCGATCGAGCGGGCGGTGACCGACCTCGGGGCCGTCGACGTCCTGGCCGTCACCCCGGCGGTCAATGTGCGCAAGCGGCTGCTGGATTACACCCGCGAGGAATTCGATCGGGTGGTCGACCTCAACCTCGGCGCAGCCTTTGAGCTAACCCGAGCCTTCGGCCGAGGGATGGCGCAGCGGGGCCGCGGCTCGATCATCGGGTTCTCCTCGATCCGGTCGCTGACCACCGAACCTGGCCAGGGCGTCTATGCCATGACCAAGGCGGGCCTGGTCATGCTGCTGCGCACCCTCGCCGTCGAACTCGGCCCGCACGGCGTGCGGGTCAACGCCGTTGCGCCCGGGGTAGTCGACACCCCGCTCACCGCGCCGATCAAGGCCCAACCCGACTGGTATGCCGCCTACGCCGACAAGGCGATCCTCGGTCGCTGGGGACGCCCCGACGAGTTAGCGGGCGCGGTCGTCTACCTTGCCTCGGATGCCTCCAGCTATGTCACCGGTTCGGTGATGTTCGTCGACGGCGGGTGGACCGCGGCTGACGGGCGGTTCGTCCCTCCGGCCTGAGCTGAGGTGATGCGAGAATCACGGTGCGCAGTGGGTGATCTCGGGATCACCGCGCCCGAGCCACCCGAGTCGTTAATCCGCCCAGAGAACCCAAGGTAGGACCATGCCGCACTCCGAGCCCGCCCCCAGCCTTGAGCAGTTGCAGGCGGTGGCCAAGGCCCACGGGGTCGGCGTCGACTTCTGGGGCTTCTACGGCAACCTGCTGCCGGTCCCAGCCGAGACCCTCATCCGGGTGCTCACCGCGTTGGGCGTCGACGTCTCGACCGGCCCGGCCTGTGAGCGAGCGCTCGAGGACCGGGTAGACCACGAATGGCGACAACTGCTGCCGCCGACGATCATCATGCGCGAGGGCAGCCCGACGAGTTTTCCGGTGCACGTCCACGACGGTGACCCGGTGCGGGTCTGGGTGATCGACGAGGAGGGCACCGAGTGGCCGGCCTACCCCGGCCAGCAGTGGACGGCTCCGCGGGAGGTCGACGGAGTGTTGCTCGGGCGCGCCACCTTCTGGCTCCCTCAGGACCTGCCGCTCGGCTGGCACGTCGTGCGGGCCGAGTCCCGCGGCCGCGAGAAGCAGTCGACCCTCGTCGTGGTCCCGCACCGGGTGACCACTGCCGACTCGCTCCCTGCCCGCACCAAGCGGGCCCGCACCTGGGGGCTGATGGGCCAGCTCTACTCGGTGCGGTCGCGTCGATCCTGGGGGATCGGCGACATCGAGGACCTGGCCGACCTCACCGCCATCGCAGGTGCCGCCGGCGCCGATTGGCTCCTGGTCAACCCCTTGCACGCTGCGGAACCCGTTCCCCCGCTTGAGGATTCGCCATACCTCCCGACGACGCGGCGGTTCTTCAGCCCGATCTACGTGCGGGTCGAGTCGATCCCCGAAGTCGCCTACCTCCCGCCGGTCTCAAGGGCTCGTGTCGCCGAGCTGGCCCGAATGGCCAGCGCCGCCAACGGTGACGCGACGCTGCTGCGCCGCGACCCGGCATACCAGGCCAAACTCGAAGCGCTGGAACTCGTGTATGCCGTGCCCCTCACCCCCGGCCGGGCGAGCCGGTTCGAGGCATTCCGGGCCGAAGCCGGGCCTGGCCTAGCCGACTTCGCGTTCTGGTGCGCCGTGCGCGAGCACCACGATGGCGACGAGGACCTATGGACCGAACTGTCGCCCACCGGAGAGCGGGCGCGGGCGCTGCGGCTGACCCTCGCCGACCGGATCGCCTTCCACGAGTGGATCCAGTGGGTCATCGACGAGCAACTGGAGACCGCCCAGGCCACGGCGACCAGAGCCGGCATGGCCATCGGGATCGTCCACGACCTCGCGGTCGGCGTACACCCCTGCGGGTCGGACGCCTGGGTGTTGTCGGACGTGCTGGTCAAGGGCGCGTCGGTCGGGGCGCCGGCGGATATGTACAACCAGCAGGGTCAGAACTGGTCCCAGCCGCCCTGGCACCCCGGGCACCTCGCCGATGCCGGCTATGCGCCGTTCCGCGACATGCTCCGCACCATCTTGCGCCACGCGGGCGGAATCCGCGTCGACCACGTGCTCGGGCTGTTCCGGCTGTGGTGGGTGCCGGACGGTATGCCGGCAAACGAAGGCACCTACGTCTACTACAACCACGAGGCCCTCGTCGGGATCCTGTGCCTGGAAGCTCAGCGAGCCGGGGCGGTCGTCATCGGTGAGGACCTGGGCACCTTCGAACCGTGGGTCCGTGACTACCTCGCCTCCCGCGGACTGCTCGGCACGTCGATCTTGTGGTTCGAGTATGCCGATGGGGCGCCGATGCCGCCCGAGCACTACCGCCAGGGGTGCCTGGCGTCGGTCAACACCCACGACCTGCCGCCGACGGCTGGGTATCTGCGGGGCGACCACGTCGAGCTGCGCGAGGAGCTGGGCCTGTTGAGCCGCCCGGTGGAGCAGGAGCGCGAGGCGGATCGGGCCGAGCAGGAACGGGTGCTGGCCATGTGCCGCGAGCGCGGGTTGCTGCCCGCCGAAGGTGAGGCCACCGAGCAGGAGACCGTCGAGGCGCTCTATCGGCTGCTGGCCGCCGCACCGTCGATCATGCAGGGCGTGGCTCTTGTCGACGCTGTGGGGGAGCGCCGGGTGCAAAACCAACCCGGCACCGACGAGGAGTACCCCAACTGGCGGATCCCGCTCGCAGACGACACGGGCGCGGTGATCTATGTCGAGGACCTCGCTCAGCACGCCCGCGCGCAGAGCCTGTTCCGCGCCGTGAGCGACGCCCTCGCCTGACGCCGTGCTCGTAGTGGTCGCGGCAGGTCAGGCGGGCGCCGGGCCGCCGATCACGGCGTTCCACGGCCGCAGCACGTGGTCGGCACCGACACCGCCCGCCGTGTAGGGGTCGTTGTCGATGACCTCCTGCGCGGCGGACTCGTCCGGGGCGTCGATGAGGACCAGGGCGCCGCTCCCGTCGCCGACCGGACCGGCATACACGACCGTGCCCGCTGCGTGCAGGCGGTTCATGTAGGCCAGGTGCTCGGGTCGGATCCGGGCGCGGGCGTCCATGTCGGCGTAGCGGTACTCCAAGACCCAGAAGCTCATGGGCTCAGCCTGGCATAGCGACAGCGACAGGTGACGGGGTATGCCGTCGGACTCACCGCGAGTGTGTGGTTCAGTCCGCCTGCTGGCCGAGCCGGTTGACCATGTCCGCGACGACCCGCAGCGGCTTGGGGTGCAGGAAATACGAGAAGTGGTCGGAGTCGACCTCGCGGTAGTCGACCGCAGAGCTGTCCGGAAGCGCCTCCAGCACGCTACGGATGCCTGGGAGCTCACACAACTCGTCCTGCCGACCAGCGACGACGCCGAGGCGCATGCCGGTGGCGAGGATGTCCTGAAGGTCGGCCGCGCCCTCCTGCGAGATCGCGGCGATGTCGTTGCGCAGCTCCAGAGGGTGCGCCAACATTTCTTGGGCGAGCCGAACACTGGCCCCCACCAAGGTGATTCGGTCGAACCAGCTCGCCCGCGTGATGCTGTGCGCGCTCTCGGCCAGGCCCTTGGTCGCCAGCTCGCTCGGCTTGACCGCCCGGTCGAACCACGTCGGCGCCACCAAGGCGAGTCCGTGCACCAGGTCGGCCTGCTCGACAGCAGCCAGTCGCGCCGGGGCCGTCCCACGGGAGTATCCGGCGACGACGGTCGTGCCGGCGTACATGGTGTGTTCGTTGATGTGGCGGATGACCTCGCCGAGCACCGCGGTGCGGAACGGCAGGATGTCGTGGACCGCGAGCCGCTTCTTGGGGTATTCGATGACCGCGGTCATGACGTTGGCGGCCTTGACCAGCCCTTCGCAGGCGGTGCGGGCGGCGCCGAGCCCTTCGCCCCAGCCGGCGGAGTACGGCACCACGATGTCTGGCTCGCCCTGGATCCCGATCTGGCGAATGCTGGGGATGAACAGGGTGACGCCGACCCGTCCGGCGTTCCCCTCGAACGAGAGGTCGTCGAACCGGGTCTCCTCGATGTCTTCGCGCGACACCTCGTTCACCGGTCTGGCCATGACTCCATCGTCTCTTCTGAGCTACTGACGAGTAAGTTACCGTCCCCAGCGTCCGGAGTCACCACCGGACGGCAGGTCCTCGCAGTATGCCGGTCTGGCGCCTGACTAACGCGGAGCGCCGGTTGAATATTGGGTCACGTTCTGGGCGTGGCCAATTGCGGGGGTTCGCACAGTCACAGCTACGTCGGCCGACCCGGTCGTCAGTCGGGGCGTCCGGCGGGCAGGAGGCACTCGGCGGGCAGTTCGAACCAGCGCAGGTCGTCGAAGTCGGGCGAGACCTGGGCGTCGGGCCCCTCGCTATCGACACCCCGCTCGAGAATGGCCGCGCCGTCGGTGAGATAGCCGCTCAGCGCGCTCTCGGGGGCCCGCAGCTCGTGGCGCGGGTAGGTGAAGGTGCCGTCCACGGCATACCCGGTCTGGGACAGCCGCAGCGGAGGTTCGACTGGCCCGCGGTGGTGGCGCCAACGTCCGGTGGCATTGTCGAAACGGTAGTCCGGCAGCAGTCGCCAGCCCGACCGGGCGACCAGCCGGACCGCCTCGATGAGGTAATCGACGACCTCATCGGAGACGAAGTAGTTGATATTGACCCGGACCCAGCCGGGTTTGATGCCTTCGCAACCGTGGCTGATCTCGCGCTCGAACTCGTGCGAGCGCTCCAGGTCGATACCGAGCAGCGCGTGCCCATAGGGTCCGGCGCACGAGCAGCCACCACGTGCCTGCACGCCGAAGAGGTCGTTGAGGAGGGCGACGACGTAGTTGTGGTGGAGATACTTGCCCGAGGGCGCTTTGATGACAAATGACACAATCGAAAGTCGTTCTGCGGCAAGGTTTCCCAAGATCTCGATGGCTGGCTCGGCTTGCCATGCCGCGACCGCTCGCCGCAGCAACCGTTCCTCCTCGGCCCGGATCACGTCGACGCCGACGGCAGACTTGAGCTGGAAGACCAGCCCGGCGCGGATCGACTCGACGATTGCGGGCGTGCCGCCTTCCTCGCGCTGCTCGGGGTCGGCGAGGAAGCGGTGGTCGGTGGGGTTGACATAGGCGACCGTTCCACCGCCCGGCACGACCGGCACCCGGTTGGTGAGCAACGCGCGGCGCACGACGAGCACGCCCGGGGTGGCCGGTCCGCCGATGAACTTGTGCGGCGAGAGGAAGACCGCGTCCTTGTATGCCGTGGGGTCGGGTGCTCCGTCTGGACCGGCGGGGCGCATCTGGATGTCGACATAGGGGCCGGCAGCGGCGAAATCCCAGAACGACAGTGCGCCGTGGGCGTGCAACAGTCGGGCGATCGCCGCGGTGTCCGAGACGATGCCGGTGACATTGCTTGCGGCAGAAAAGGATCCGATCCGCAACGGCCGGTCGGCGAAGCGCTGCAACTGGGTTTCCAGAGCCGTGAGATCGATGTGTCCGTCGAGGTCTTGCGGGATGACGACGACGTCGGCGATGGTCTCGCGCCAGGACACCTCGTTCGAGTGGTGCTCGTAAGGCCCGATGAAGACGACCGGCCGTTCGTCGGCGGGGATGTGCCGGGTGAGCTGGTAGCGGTCTTCCAAGCTGCTCGGCACTCGCAGCCCGAGGATGCCGATGAGCTTGTCGATCGCTCCGGTGCATCCCGACCCGGCGAAGATGACGACGGTCTCGTCGTCGCCTCCGACAGCGCCGTGAATGATCGAGCGGGCATCCTCACGCAGCCGGGTGGTCTGCAGGCCGGTGCCCGAGGACTCGGTGTGGGTGTTGGCGTATCGCGGCAGCACCTCGTCGCGGATGAAGTCCTCGATGAAGCCCAGCGCTCGCCCCGAGGCCGTGTAGTCGGCATAGGTGACCCGGCGGGGCCCGTAGGGGCCGGGGAGGACCTGGTCGTCGCCGATGACGCTCTCGCGGATCCGGCGCAGCAGCGGGCTGTCCATG
The DNA here is from genome assembly GCA_016710645.1 of Actinomycetales bacterium. Lineage (GTDB taxonomy): Bacteria > Actinomycetota > Actinomycetes > Actinomycetales > Dermatophilaceae > Phosphoribacter. The sequence continues at coordinate 11,147 of JADJVI010000008.1, forward strand.
CCGCCAGAATAAGCTTGCCTATCGCTCGCCCGCTAGAACATAAGAGCAAGTTATGTATGCCGTTCGGCCGCCTCGGGCGCCGGGATGTTCGGGATCGCGAGGGTCGCGAGCAACCCCATCAGCAGGGCAGCGGCAGCGAACCACGCCGTCGTGCGGCTCGCGTCGATCATCGCTTCGCGCGCCGCCTGCGCGACGGGGGCGGTGCGTGGATCGGCGGCCAGGGAGGGGATGGCGGCTCCGGCAGATCCGCGCACGATCTCGACGACCTGGGTCCGGACGGCCGACGGCATACCTGAGCTTTCCAGGCGGGCTTCGGTGCCAGAGCCCAGGGAGGTGACTAGGAGCGTCCCGAGCACTGCGACCCCGAGGGCCGAGCCGAGTTGGCGGATCGTGCTCTGCATGCCCGAGGCCTGACCGCCCTGGGCTGGCGGGACCTCGCTCATGATGATCGAGCTCAGTTGCGCGGTGGCCATGCCGACGCCCACGCCGTAGATGAACAGCGCCGTGGCGATGAGCCAGCCGGGGATCGTGAGCGAGATGGTCGCGGCCAGGACCGCGATGCCGACGGCTTCCAGGGCGAGGCCGATGCGCACGACGGTCCGCTGGCCGAGGGCGCGGGTCGCCTGCGGGGTGATGCCCGAGGCGAGGAAGGCGCCCACCGCCAGTGACACCAGCAGCCAGCCGGCGCCGAGGGCGGAGTAGCCGAGAGTGCCCTGCAGCAGCAGCGGGAGGGCGAACATCAGCCCGAATTCCCCGAAGGCCACGATGGCCGCGGCGATATTGCCGTAGCGCAGGGTGGGCAGCCGCAGCAGGCCGAGGTCGATGAGGGTGGGTTTGCCTTGGGCTCGACCTCGTGACTCGCGGACGAAGAACGCGACGAGGCTGACCAGCCCGATGGCCAGGACGATCGGCACCGGCGAGATCGACCCTGATGGCTGCAGCCACCAGCCGTAGGTGGCGCCCTCGATGAGCGCGAAGACCAACCCGGCCATCGCGACGGCGATGGCGAGGGCTCCGACGAGGTCGAGGTGCCGGTCGGTGGACGGGTCGCGGGTCTCCGGCAGCGCCTTGACGATGCCGAGCAGCACGAGCAAGCCGAACGGGATATTGAGCCAGAAGGCCCAGCGCCAGCTGAAGTCGGTCGCGAGCCAGCCTCCGACGAGTGGGCCGACCGCCGCCATGCCACCGATGGTCGAGCCGTAGACCGCGAACGCGATTGCGCGGGCTGCCCCGGTGAAGAGCGCGTTCATCGTTGAGAGCGTCGTCGGCAGGATCATCGCCGCTCCGACGCCTTGCAGGACGCGGGCCGCGATGAGGGCGTTGCCGCTCTGCGATGCACCGGCGAGGATCGAGGAGAGCATGAAGATCGTCATGCCGAGGCCGAAAATGAGCCGTCGGCCGCGCAGGTCGCCGATCCGGCCCACCGTGAGCAGCAGCGCCGCGAAGACCAGGGCGTAGGAGGCGTTCAGCCATTCCGCCTGCGAGGCGGTGAGGTCGAGGTCGCGGATGACGACGGGGAGCGCGACGTTGACGATCGTCGCGTCCATGATGACCAGCGAGACGCCGAGGGCGATGGTCGCCAGAGCCAGCCAGGGAAGGGTCGGCCTGCTCGCGGCCGTCGCGGCAGCCGCGGCTGCCGAGCCGGTGGCGCCGGGTTGGGGATTCGGGGGAGCGGGCGTCGAGTGGGCCACAGTCCGATGTTATCGACATAGGTGTCGATAACACAACCTGGGCGGGTGACGAGGGCCTCGAGATCGCCATGACGGCAGGTTTCAGCAGCCCGGCCCTAGACTGGCCGAATGCCGCGCATCGAGGCCGCCACGGTCGCCGAACACAACGCCATGCGCCGCCGGCAGGTCGTCAACGCCGCGGCCGAAGTGCTCGGCGACGTCGGAGTCGGCGGCTTCACTCCCGCGGCCGTCGCCAAGCGCGCCGGTCTGGCGCGCAGCAGCATGTACCAGTACTACCCCTCCACCGAGGCCCTGCTCGGTGCCGCCATCTCCGAGATGCTGGTGCGCAGTCGCGACCGGGTGAGCGCGGCTGTCGACGGTGCCGGCACGCCGGCCGAGCGGGTCACGGCATACGTGCGGGAAGCGATCGCCGACGCGACCTCGGGGCACGCGACGATGCCGGACGTCCACGCCATCGAGATGCCCGAGGTATGCCGGGAAGGTGTCCGCGCGCTGCACGACGAACTCATGGAGCCCTTGCGCTCGGCGCTGGAAGACGCCGGCGTGCCTGACCCCCGGATGGCGAGCGTCCTCGTGCGGGGTTTGGTCAACGCGGCGGTCAGTGCGGCCCGGCGCGGGGCCCCACGCGGCCCGCTGGAGGACGCGACCGTCGAGTTCGTCCTCGCCGGGGTCGGCCTGGGCGCCCCGGTCGCTCGGGTCTAGCCGTCCCGGACTAGGGTCACGAAGGTGACCTCCTCCGCGCGTGTCCACGAGCGCAGCTATCAGTTGCGCGTCGAAGACCTCAATCCCTCCGGCCATATGGACAACCTGTGCATCCTGCGCGCCGTGGACGAGGCGCGTCATGTGCTGCTGGGCATGCGAGGCCCGGGCGGAGTGGTCGTCGCTCCCGGGATGCTCGACGCGGCCGGCCCGGGCGTCACCCAACTCGTCGCGCGACACCACGTGGAATACGTCCGGGAGCTGCATTACGACCCTGACCAGCCCTTGGACGTGCGGATCTGGGTATGCCGGGTGGGCGGCTCCTCGTTCGACCTCGCCGCGGAGGTGCGCCAGCGTCCAGAAGGCCCGGTGGCGGCCGTCGTCGAATCCACCACCGTGCTCATCGACGTGGCGGCGGGTCGCCCATGGGCGATGTCGGAGGAGGTGCGGGCAGCTGTGACGGCATACCTCGGCCCGGCGCCGACCTTCCGGTCGAGCCGCTGATTGCGACCCGGGTGCGTCGGATCCCGGCCGAGGGATGTCGGGGTCCTGACCCCGGAACGTCGCTCAAAGCCGCGGGCGGACACGAGATAGGGTCGGCGAGTGCCGGATATCTCCTATCCCCTCGCCGAGCGCACCCTGCCGAACGGATTGCGGGTGCTCGTGTCCGAGGACCACACCGTGCCCACGGTCACGCTCAACATCTGGGTCAAGGTCGGGTCTCGCGACGAGGTCGTCGGACGCACCGGATTCGCGCACCTCTTCGAACACCTGATGTTCCAAGGCTCGCGCCATGTCCCCTCGGGAGAGCACTTCTCTTCGCTGTTGGCGGCGGGCGGCCGGCTCAATGCGTCCACCTGGTTCGACCGCACGAACTACTTCGAGACGGTGCCTAAGGGTGCCCTTGAACTCGCGCTCTGGCTGGAGGCCGACCGGCACGGCCGGCTCCTGGACGCGGTGACCCAGGAGAACCTCGACAATCAGCGCGACGTGGTCAAGGAGGAGAAGCGCCAGCGCTACGACAACGCGCCCTATGGCAATGCCATGCGCGATGTCTACGCCACGATCTTCCCCGAGGGGCACCCCTACCACCACCCCACGATCGGATCGATGGCCGATCTAGAGGCTGCGACCCTGGCCGATGTGCACGCCTTTTTCGCCCAGCACTACGGACCCAACAACAGCGTGCTCACCATCGTCGGTGACGTCACGGAAGCCGAGGCCTTCGAGCTCGTGGAGAGGCACTTCGGTCCGCTGCCGCCGACCGCGACCCGCCGGGTCGAGGGGGCCATGCCGCCCTTGCCGCCACTGACCGCGCCGGTGCGCTTCGAACACCGGGCCGCAGTGCCCAACGACCGGCTCTATCTCGCCTTCCGGCTGCCGGCCGATGGCACGACCGACTTCCTGGCCGCAGGTCTGGCCCTGGACATCCTGGGCGGGCTGTCGTCGTCCCGAATGGTGGAGCGACTGGTCCGCACCGAGACCATCGCCACCGGGCTGTCGGCCCACCCGATGGGCCTGGCCGGTGGGGTTTCGCTCGGAATCATCTCGGTTGATGTCCTCGACGAAGTCGACCCCGCCGTCGTCGAGCGGGCCATCTGCGAGGAACTCGATCGGTTCGCCGCGCACGGCCCGACGGAGGAGGAGCTGGAGGCCGCCGTCGCCGAGACCGAGCGGTCGTGGCTCTCTGCGCTCGCCGGCCAGGACGAACGCGCCGACCAGATCTCGCACTACGCCGCGCTCTACGACGACCCTGGCTATCTCAACTCCTTCCTCGACCAGGTGCGGGCCGTCACCGCTGCGCAGATCCATGAGGCGGCAACGGCATACCTGCTGCCGCAGCAGCGCGCCGTGGTGGCCTACCTCGTCGAACCGGACGCCGGCGGCTCCGAGAGCCCCGGCGACCTCACCTCAGTCCAGGCGGGAGTGGCGCAGTGAGCGCTGACCTCGGGGCCCCGACAGCGGCCCAGCCGGTCGCCCAGCCTGAGACCGGTAGCCAGGACCGGCCCGTGGCCCTCCCGCGGCCCGAGGTCACCCCGGCCGAGCCGTTTGCCGTGCCCGTGCCCATCCGGCACCGACTCGACAACGGGCTGACCGTCCTCAGCTACGACATGCCCGGCCAATACATCCATTCGCTGCGCCTGGCGATCCCCGTTCCAGTCCACCAAGAACCGGTGGACAAGGAGGGGGTCGCGACGATCATGGCGCGCACCCTCGACGAGGGCACCGCACGGCATACCGCGCTGGAATTCGCGCGGCTGCTGGAGCGCCGCGGGGTCGCGCTCGGGGCGGGGGTGGGGGAGTCCGGCCTCTCGATGGATATCGACGTCGCCAAACGGCACCTCGATTATGCGCTCGACCTCTTGCGGCAATGCCTCACCGAGCCGGCCTTCCCGCAGGACCAGGTCGAACGCCATGTGGCGACCCGACTCGCCGAGATCGAGCAAGAACGCTCGGTCGCTGGACACCGGGCTGCGGCCGAGTTCTGGAGCACCTACTTCGACCCGACTGCGCGCGCGTCCCGGCCAGTGGGCGGGCGCGCCGAGACCGTCGCCACCGTCACGCGGGACGATGTCGTCGCCTTCCATGCCCGCCACATCGCTCCGGACCAAGCCACCCTCGTCATCGCGGGCGACTTCGGTGGGATCGACGTCATCGACTCGATCACGCGAGCACTCGGCGGCTGGACGGCCGCGTCCGCCTACCAGGCGCCGCCTCCTCGGCCGAGCGCCGAGGTCGCATCGGATCGGGCGCGGATCGTCGTCGTCGATCGTCCCGAATCGGTGCAGACCGAGATCCTCGTCGGCTGCCCCGGCCCTGACCGCCGGGTGGCGGGCGGCTGGGCGCCCTACCCTCTGCTGGGCTTCCTGCTCGGCGGGGCGCCGACCTCGCGGTTGGATGCCTTGCTGCGCGAGGACAAGGGCTACACCTATGGCGTGCGAGCCAGCTTCCGGCCGCGTCGGCGCGACGGGGTGTTCCACACCTCGGGCAGTGTCCGCGCTGATGCCACGGTCGATGCGCTGCGGCTGCTGCTGGGGGTCCTGGACGACGCTCGCGAGGGCTTCACCGCCGAGGAGGTCCAGCACGGCGTGCGCTACCTCACGCTGACTGCTCCCGGGCGGTACGCCACAGCGGACGCGGTCGCTGACGAGGCCGCCGCGCTCGCCTACGACGGGCTGACCACGGAGTTCACGGGGCACACCCTGCGCGAGCTCGCTGGCATGGACGCCGAGCGCGTCGGCACGGCATACCGGCGGTTCGTCGACGGGCAGTGGACCGTCGTCCTTGTCGGTGACGCCGCTGGGTTCATCGACGAGATCCGTGAACTGGGCCGCGCCGCCGTCACCGTCGTGCCCACCTGAGGGAGCCGGTATGCCGTCCGGCCCCGCCCCGGAGAGCCGATCTGGAGCAGCTCGCCGGGGCGCTATGCCGATCGCTCGGCTGATCCTGCCGAGCCCGATCGGTGACCTCGCTCTGGAGTCCGCCGACGGGGTGACCCTTCGCGCGATCCTCTTCGACGGCGGTGCCGGCGCGGAGCCGACGGCGGACCCTCCGGGCGTGCTCGCGAGGGCGGCTGCGCAACTGCGGGAGTACTTCGCTGGTCAGCGGCAGGTCTTCGAGTTGCCGCTCGGAGCCAAGGGCACCCCCTTCCAGACCCGGGTGTGGGACCTCGTGGCGGCCATCCCGTATGGCACGACAGTGACCTATGGCTCGCTCGCGGCGCGGATGGGGCTCACCCCCGGCGCGTCCCGCGCGATCGGCGGCGCCAACGGCTCGAATCCGTTGCCGATCGTGGTGCCCTGTCACCGCGTCATCGGCGCCGACGGAACGCTCACCGGGTATGCCGGTGGGTTGCCGCGCAAGCAACTCCTGCTGCAGCTCGAAGGCGTCTTAACGGGGGCCGATCAAGCGCGCCTGTTCGACGTCGACTGACGGCTTTTCACCCGGGTGGCTCGCCTGCTGTCCGACTCAGTCGGCCGATCGGGTCCCGATCCGCGCGAGGACGGCGTCGTGCAGCAACCCATTGGTCGCCAGTGCGTTGCCGCTCCAACATCCCGGCGCACCGTCGAGCCCCGTGAATCGACCCCCGGCTTCGGTGACGATCGGCACGAGGGCCGCCATGTCGTAGGTGGCCAGCGACGGCTCAGCCGCGACGTCGACGCAGCCTTCGGCCAGCAACATGTAGGACCAGAAGTCGCCATAGGCGCGCGTGCGCCAACACGTGTCCATGAGGTCGAGGAACTGTTCGCGGCGGTCGATCTCGGCCCACCCACCGATCGAGGCATAGGAGAGCGACGCATCGGCCAGGTCGGCGACGCCGGACACCTGCAACGCGGTGGCCGAGGACAGCGACCGACCGGCATACGCGCCGGCACCTTGAGCCGCCCACCAGCGCCGCTGGAGCGCGGGGGCCGACACCAGCCCGACGACCGGTTCGTCGCCGTCGACGAGGGCGATGAGAGTCGCCCAGACCGGGACGCCGCGGACGTAGTTCTTGGTGCCGTCGATCGGGTCGAGGATCCATCGGCGGGGGCCGTGGCCGGTCGTGCCGAACTCCTCGCCCTGCACGGCGTCCCTCGGTCGGGTGCGCGAGAGCTGGGTGCGGATGATCTCCTCGGCGGCGCGATCGGCGTCGCTGACCGGCGTGAGATCGGGCTTGTTCTCCACCCGCAGGTCGGCGGCTCGGAAGCGCGCCATGGTGATGCGCTCGGCGGCGTCGGCCAGCACGTGGGCCAGGCGCAGGTCGTCGAGGTAGCGGGTGCGGTCCGATGGGGTCACGGCCCCAACCTACCGGCGGGGGATGCGGTCGACAGGCAGGGCTCAGCTGCCCCAGACGGACTCTGCACCCGAGTGTCCGGTGCGCAGCGTCCAGAACACCGCCACTACGGCGGCCAGGGTGGTCACGACCACGGCGAGGGTCGTGAAGCCTTTGCGCTGGCGGCCGATCGCCACCAGGAGCGAGGCGAGGGTCACCAGCAGTGCGAAGATCGGTAGCTTCGAGCCGAGGCTGACGTGAGTGTCGATCTGCAAACCGGCCATCTGGCGAAGCAAGTGCTCGCCGCTCTCCTTGGCCAAGACCGTGAAAGCCAAGACGACCAGGTTGGCCGCCACGACCGGCCACGCGGCGACGGTACGCCAGCGCGGCCTGGCTGCGACGATGACGGTGATGATCGCCATGAGTGGCAACAGCACGACCACGGCGTGCACGACCAGCGGGTGCAGTGGAAGGCCGAGGACGGTGTCGATCACAGGTGGTCTCTCCTGACCGGTGGGGTGGACTGCACGATGGTCGTCGGTTCTCGTTTATCCGTCAACTGACCGAGTCGTCGGCCTCGCCTTCGCCCGTGCGGGCGCGCAGCAGTCGGCGCACCGAATCCAACCGGGCCGCACCACCCGGGCCAGCTCCTCCGGAGGCCACGAAATCGTCCAGGCCACACTCGGCCTCGTCGTGGGTGCAGCCGCGTGGGCACGTCTCGGTGCCCGGTTCCAGGTCGGGGAACAGCGAGACGATCCGCTCCGGCGCGACATGTGCCAAACCGAAGCTGCGCACCCCAGGGGTGTCGATGACCCACCCGGCATGGTCGGGCAGCCGGAGCGCGACGGCCGAGGTCGAGGTATGCCGTCCACGTCCGGTCGCGGCGTTGACGTGGCCGGTCGACCGCAGGGCTCCCGGGACGAGGGCGTTGACCAGCGTCGACTTGCCGACGCCGGAATGGCCGACGAACACCGAGACATGCCCGGTGACCAGGTGCCGCACCGCGTCGATTCCGATGAGTGATCGGTCGGCCGAGCGGCTGGTGACCAGGCACGGGACGTCGAGCGCGGCATACGACTCGATGAGCGAGTCCGGGCTGGTGAGGTCGGCCTTGGTGAGGATGATCGCCGGGCGCATCCCTGCGTCGAAGGCCGCTACCAGACAACGGTCGATCAGGCGGGGCCGCGGCTCGGGGTTGATCAGCGACGTCACGATGACCAGTTGGTCGGCGTTGGCGACGACCACGCGCTCGACGGGGTCGGTGTCGTCCGCGCTGCGTCGCAGCACGGTGTCCCGCGGCTCGACTCGGACGATGCGCCCCAGGGTGTCGGTCGTGCCCGACACATCGCCGACGACCGCGACGCGGTCGCCCACGACGATCCCCCCGCGCCCCAGCTCACGGGCCTTCATCGCCATGACCAACCGCTCCGGGTATGCCGTGCCGCCCACCCCCGCGCCGAGCAACACGGTGAACCGGCCCCGGTCGACGGCGGTGACCATGCCGACGGCGGCATCCTCGTGTTTGGGCCGGTCCTTGGAGCGCGGTCGGGTCCGGCGGCCGGGACGCACCCGCACGTCGGACTCGTCGAGGTCGCGCCAGCTCATCCGAGCATCGCTTCCCACAGGTGGGCGAAGCCCGGCAGCGTCTTGCCGGTGGTCTCGATGTTCTCGACGGTGAGGCCTGGGACTCGCAGGCCGATCAACGCCCCCGCCGTCGCCATCCGGTGGTCGTGGTAGGTGTGGAAGAGCTTGCCCTGCAAGGGTTTTGGCACGATGTGGAGGCCGTCCGGTGTCTCGGCGACCGTCGCGCCCAGCGCCGACAATTCGGTGGCCAGCGCTGCCAATCGGTCGGTCTCGTGGCCGCGAATATGAGCAACCCCGCGGATCCAGGTGGGGCTGTCGGCGAGCACGGCCAGGGCCGCAACCGTCGGGGTCAGCTCGCTCGCGTCGTGCAGATCGATGTCGATGCCATGGACGGTGCCGTCGCCGCCCACGGTGAGCCCGTCGTCGGCCAGCCGGACGTCACCGCCCATGTCGGCGAGCACATCGCGCAGGAGGTCCCCTGCTTGGGTCGTGGCTGTCGGCCAATCAGGGATCCGCACCCGACCCCCGGCCGCGAGGGCGGCTGCGACGAAGGGCCCCGCGTTGGACAGGTCGGGCTCGACGGTGAGGTCCAGGCCAGCGATGGGGCCTGGCGCCACTTGCCAGCAATTGGCTTCGCTGTCATCGACGATGACCCCCGCCGCACGCAAGGTGGCGACCGTCATGTCGATGTGCGGCTGGCTAGGCACGGGTTTGCCGTCGTGGATGACCGTGACGCCCTCGTCGTAGCGGGCGCCGGACAACAGCAGGGCTGACACGAACTGTGAGGACCGGGAGGCGTCGAGGACGACGCGACCGCCCCGGACCGACCCTGTGCCGGCGATGACGAACGGCAGGGCGTCGGTGGGGGAGTCGACGGTGACCCCCAGGGCACGCAGAGCCCCCAGGACCGGCCCCATCGGGCGCCCGCGCGCCTGTTCGTCACCGTCGAAGCGCACCGGCCCGGCGGCCAACCCTGCCAGGGGCGGGAGGAACCGCATCACCGTGCCGGCCAAGCCGCAGTCGACAGTGGTTGCACCACGGATCGGCCCGGGTGTGACCAGCCAGGACTCACCCGGTCCGTCGGTGATGTCTGCGCCGAGGCCGCGCAGGGCCTGGGCCATGAGCAGGGTGTCGCGGGAGCGCAGCGGGGCCCGAAGCACCGAGGAGTGTTCGGAGAGCGCCGCGATGACGAGGTAGCGGTTGGTCAGCGACTTGCTGCCGGGGATCCGGACGACGGCATCGAGGGGCCGACCGGCGGTGGGGGCAGCCCAGGCGGTAGTCACCGTCACGCGCGATCGCGGGCAGCCTCGACGCGTGCGGCAGCAGATTCCCGCAGCTTGCCTGCCCGCCACGCCAGTCCCGGTTTTCCTTCGGTGTCGACGGTGGCGAGCAGAAGGCCGCCCAGCATCGAGAGGTTCTTGAGGAATTGGATCTTCTGGGCTGGACGCTCGGCCTCGGGGGCTTCCCAGAAGGAGTGCACCGACAAGGTGGTCGGCACCAACGAGGCGGCCAAGATCCCAGCAGCCACCCGGGGCATCCGGCCGGTCGCGAGCATGGCGCCCCCGGCCAACATGGCGGCACCGTTGGCTCGCACCAGCAATTCCTTGTCGTCCGGCAGCCCGAGCACCGGGATGACCCGATCCAGCAGGGGGGTGGCCGCCCGCACGCGTGCGCCTGGGCGCTTGATCGTCTCTAGCCCGCTGACCAGGAAGATCGATGCGAGCATCGGGCGGGCGAGAGTGCGGATCATGAGTCCTCCGTGAGTTCGGGTAGGACCTACGGTAGTGGGCATGTGTGGGCGGTATGCGGCGGCCAAAGACCAAGCCGACCTCGTGCTGGAGTTTGAGGTCGAGGTGGTGGCCACCGACGAGCCCTCCCGGTCGGTGCTCGCCAACCCTCAGCAACCGCCCGCCGGCACTCCCGACCACAACATGGCTCCCACCAAGCAGGCTCCGGTCGTCCTCACCCGCGCGCCACGGCGCACCGCCCCTACCGCGGCCGCGCCAGCCGCCAGCAGCGCTCCAGGCGCCATCGAACCGGCCGCCGTCGATCTGCCTGCTCCCCGGCGCCAACTTCGGCTCATGACGTGGGGATTGGTGCCGAGCTGGGCCAAGGATCCATCGGTCGGCGTGCGGATGATCAACGCCCGCGCCGAGAGTGTGCTGGACAAGCCCGCCTTTGCCCGCGCCGCCGCCTCGCGACGGCTGCTGGTGCCCGCGACCGGTTGGTATGAATGGCAGCCGTCACCGACCGCAGTCGATGCCAAGGGCAAGCCACGCAAGCAGCCCTTCTTCATCGCACGGGCCGATGGACACAGTTGCGCCTTCGCCGGGCTTTACGAGTTCTGGCGTGACCCGGCGGTCACCGACGTGTCCGATCCCGCCGCCTGGTTGTCGACCTTCACCATCCTCACGACGGCAGCAGACCCAGGGCTCGACCGCATCCATAACCGCCAACCGCTGGTCCTCGAGCCGGCCGACTGGTCGACCTGGCTCGACCCGCAGGTGACCGACCTCGCCGAGATCGGTGAGCTGCTCGCCTACAGGGAGGAGGGCAGGTTCACGGCATACCCCGTCACCACGGCCGTCAACCGGACAGCCAACACCGGTCCCGAGTTGCTCCTGCCCGCCGCTGCCGACCAGTTACACGGGGTCGTCGATCCCGTCACCGGAGAGGTCATCGGATGAGTGCTGTCAGTCCCTCCCGTGACGAGGCGAGCGTCCTCTTGTTGGAGACGCCCACTGGCCAAGCCCGGGCACACGTGTATGCCGCGTCCGGAACCCCGCGGGGACGGGCGGCCTTAGGCCACGGTGCCGGTCCCAGCATCACCACGGTCGACCTCATCGCAGCACGAAAGACGTTGTGTGACAACGGTTTCTCCGTCGCCGTCATCGAGCAGCCATGGATGGTGGCCGGCCGCAAGGTCGCCGTCCGTCCCCCGCTGCTCGACCAGGCGTGGATTCCCGTGCTGCACCAGCTCGAGGTCGGAATCTGGGCAGACGTCGCCGGACCTCTGCTGGTCGCCGGTCGCAGCGCGGGAGCCCGTGTCGCCTGCCGCACCGCGACCGCGGTCGGCGCGTCCGCGGTGCTCGCGCTCTCCTTCCCGCTGCATCCTCCAGGCAAGCCCGAGGCCAGCCGCGGCGAGGAGCTGATCACTCCGGTCCGCGCTGGCATTCCGGTCGCTGTAGTGCAGGGCGAATCCGATCCCTTCGGCACCCCGGCGGAGGTCACGGCATACCTCGACTCCGTTGGGCTGGAAGGAAATCCGCGAGTGGATGCCGTCCCCGGCACCCACACGATCCCGGCCCGCGCCGCCGCGATCTACACCGGCGCCGTGACGTCGGCGCTCGGAGTGCTGCTGGCTTAGGCAGTGGCTCCACGACCGCCCACGGGAATGGTCGTCGTGGCCGAGGTGTTATCTGCGCTGACTCACCGCTGGCCCAATTGCCCCCGTCTCGACGTCCCCTGGAGTTGTCCGTGTTCGTGTTGTCGGTCCTGTCGCAGGGGTCTGCAATCCCCCCGCGGGCGTCGGCTTCGTCGCAGCGGCCACTACTGTGGACGTCGATGAGCGACAACGAGACCGGCGCCGCGGCTGTCACCGCTTCGAAGGACCAGACCCCCGCGCCCCAGGATGCGACCGACGCCGCCGCGCCCGACGTGACGGAGGCGCCGACCGCGCCCGAGACCCCCGAGGAGCGCGCCGCCCGGTTCGAGCGGGAGGCCTTGCCGCTGCTGGACCAGCTCTACTCAGCAGCCCTGCGCACCACCCGCAACCCGGCCGACGCCGAAGACCTGGTGCAGGAGACCTACGCTAAAGCTTTCGCGGCGTTCCACCAGTACCAGCCGGGCACCAACCTCAAGGCGTGGATGTACCGCATCCTCACCAACACCTACATCAACACCTACCGCAAGCGGCAGCGCGAACCGCAACAGTCCGATTCGGCCGAGATCGAGGACTACCAGCTGCACCGCGCCGACTCGCACAGCTCTGCCGGCGGCCGGTCCGCCGAGGATGTGGCGCTGGACCATCTGCCCGACAGCGACGTCAAGCGCGCCCTGCTCGCCTTGCCTGAAGAGTTCCGTCTCGCCGTCTACTTCGCCGACGTCGAGGGGTATGCCTACAAGGAGATCGCCGAGATCATGCAGACGCCGATCGGGACGGTGATGTCGCGACTGCACCGCGGTCGGCGCCAGTTGCGGGAGCTGCTCAGCGAGTATGCCGTGGAGCGGGGTTTCGTCCGTCCCTCTGGTGACTCTGCCGCCAGCGCGTCTGCGGCCAGCGCGGAGAAGACGTCATGACGCCCGACCGTGACACCCAGCCGCCCTCGCCGGTGGAGTGCTCCGAGGCGCTGTTGCGGGTCTTCGAGTACCTCGACGGCGAGATGGGGCTGGAGGACCAGGCCAAGGTCCGGGCCCACCTCGACCAGTGCGCCGAGTGCTTCCGGCAGTACGACCTCGACCAGATGGTCAAGCTCGTCGTGAAGCGCTCGTGTGCCGAGGTGCAGGCGCCGGTGCGCTTGCGCAGCACCATCTTGACCCGGCTCACGCTCATTCAGATCGAGTCGACCGACTGAGACCGACAGGCCCGAGCCTCGCCGGGCGTTGCCGAGCCATCTCCGGACACCAGCAGGCCCGCGCTCTCTCGTGAGAGCGCGGGCCTGCTGGTTACTCGTGCCGGCCTGGTCAGGCGTTGGGCTTGCGCCCGTGATTGGCCGAGTTGTTCTTGCGGCTCCGCCGCTTCCGCGAGCGCTTGCTCATTCCTGACAGTCCCTCCGTCGTGTCGCATCCGCTCCGGATGCGCCCGAGCCGACATTGAAGCACAATTGTGCGCGGAGGGGTGTGAGCCGTCGGCCCGGGGCAGGGGTGCGGGGGCGCTGCTCGGCCGCTGACTCCTACAGTCGGTGCCGACGCGCGACCCGTCCGCCTTCCAGGCGCTGCCGTCTCGCGCCACTGCCCGTCGACACTCATCCCGCGGTCGGCGTTTCCCGCACCCGGTCGGAGGACCACGCCATGAAGACCTTCTCCAAGCTGTTTGAGGCCATGCTCAGCAAGGACGGCACCCCCACCTGGAACGGTCAGGTCGTCCCAGTCTCGCCGCGCGCCTGAGGGCGCACACCGCTCGTCCGCTTTCGCTCTGCCATCCACCTCTGTGTGTCCCTGTGGACCGTCGACCGTTGAGGTCCGGCCCCTTTCTTCGTTGATGTGAGGACTAATCCCATGAGCCTTTTCCCGCAGACCACCGACTCCTACCACGGCTGGAACCCTGCTGCCGAGGGTTACCACGGCTGGAACCCCGCTGCCGAGGGTTACCACGGCTGGAACCCCGCTGCCGAGGGTTACCACGGCTGGAACCCCCGCCGCTGATCTCGTGATCCACCGGCTGACCGCCCTGGCACGGCTGGTCGCCCCACCCCAACCACGCACCTTGTCCCGAAGGAACCGATCATGACCCGCACCGCTTGCCCCGACACCTACCACGGCTGGAACCCCGCTGCTGAGGGTTACCACGGCTGGAACCCCGCTGCTGAGGGTTACCACGGCTGGAACCCTGCTGCTGAGGGTTACCACGGCTGGAACCCTGCTGCTGAGGGTTACCACGGCTGGAACCCCCGCTGACTGCCCTCGCTCGCCGCTGACCTCGCGGCGTCGCTGTCAGTAGTCTCCTGACATGGTCCACGGGGGAACGCCACAGAAGGCACCGAACCCCCGCTGGGCAGTCCCAGCCTTTATCGCAGGTACGGTCATCGCGGCCGTCGCCGTCACCCTCGTGTCCTGGGTGTTGGCCGGGCCACCACGCGATCTGGTGGCTCTCCTGGTCCTCGCCCTCGTGGCGGTCGTGAGCCAGGTCTTACGGGTCACCGTCCTCAACCGAGTGAGCCTCGCCGCCGGAAGCATCATCTCGCTCGCCGCGTGTGTCCTCGTCGGCCCGGTCGGCGCCGCTCTGATCGGCGCCTTGCCGATGGCCGCGGATCCAGGCCTGCGCCGCACCTCGGTCAGAGTCTTCAACACGGCAATGGGCGCCCTGCTGGGCTCTATCTGCGGCCTGGTCTACATCTGGGCGGGCGGGGCTACCGACCTGACCACGTTGAATGGTGCCGGGGACATGCTCGTCCACGTGGGACTCCCGCTGATGATCGCCGACGTCGTCCAGAGTCTGGGCAACTTCATGCTGGTCGGCGGGGTCGTGTGGGCCGACCAGCGCATTCCCTACCGACCCTTCGTCCTGCAGTTGCTCACGACCTCCGGGCTGGCGCAGATCGGCTACGGCGTCATCGGGTTCCTCTTCGTCATCCTTTGGGTCCCGGCGCAGGTCGGTCCGTTCAGCGCCGTTCTCATCCTGCTCCCGCTCTTCGTCGCGCGCTGGGCGTTCGTGCAGTACAGCGAGGAGGAGAGTGCCCACGAGCGCACGCTGGCCGCCTTCGTTGCCGCTGCTGAAGCGCGAGATCCGTATGCCGCGGGGCACAGCGCCCGGGTCGCCCAGCTCGCCGTATGGACCGGTGAAGCGCTTGGCTTTACCGCGACGGAGACCACAGCGTTGCGGTATGCCGCGATGCTGCACGACGTCGGGTATGTCTCCGTGCCCTCGTCCCTGCATGCCCGGCAAACGCCGACACCGAGCGAATGGGTGGCTATCTCGCGGCACCCCGACCAGGGGGTCGCGATCCTGCAGGACATCGCGTTCCTGCAGGATTCGCTCGCCGGCATCCGCCATCACCACGAGCGCTTCGACGGCCTGGGCTATCCCGCAGGTTTGCGCGGCCTGGACATTCCGTTGGTGGCCCGCGTGGTCGCGGTCGCCGACGCCTTCGACGCGCTCACGACCGACCATCCCGGCAACCCGGCATACTCCACTAGCGCGGCCTTGGAGGTATTGTCCGCTCGGGCCGGCACCCAGCTGGATCCGGACGTCGTCCGCGCGTTGGCGCGGGCTCTGGAGCGGCACGACGCGCCGCCCCGGGTGCCCGTCGCGCCGCATGACCAGCACCCCGCGCAGACGGTGCGTTTCGACCATGATCACCCCGACTGCAGTGACCACTTCGCGCGGTTGCAGCCCGAGCCGACGCGGAGGGAGCGCGGGTGAGGACGGGTCGGGGACCTGCGACTGGCGCTCGAGTGCCGGCCTGGGCCGAGCGCGCCGTCACCGTCTTTGCCGTCGCCATTTGGGTGTCCACGCTGCTGCGCTGGGGCTACCTTTCTCAGCTCCTCGCACAGTGGCCGTTGGTCTTGGCCTTCGGCGCCGTCATCGCGGTCGGCGAGTATTTTCGGTTCACCCTGGAGGAGGGGCGTGAAATCGCCCCCATGTCGCTGGCCGCAGCCATCGGATTCACCCTCACGAGCTTCTGTGGCGACATCGATATCCGCGTGATCCCGGCGGCACCGATCCTCGTCGTCACTGGCGTCGCCATGGTCCTCGGATCCCTTCCGCATCTGGCCCGGGGTCGGCGGGTCGGGGTCGCCGAGATCGCCTCGCGCTTCATCGGGGTGGCCTTCACGGCGACCCTCTTCCGGGTCGTGCCCTTCCTGGAGGACGGATCCCTGGTGCGCGCCGAACACATCTGGGCGACTGATCGGCCATTGCTGGCCGTCGTCATGACCGTCGTCTCGGCCGTGGGCCTGATGGGCTTTCTGGGCATGTCGGCGCTGGCTTCCGCGGCCAGACGCCGGCGGGACCTGGGGCAGTCACTGGTAGACGAAGTGCGTTCGGGCGCGGGGCTTAGCCTCGCGCTGAGCACGACCGGAGCTCTCGTCGCGCTCGCCGAACGGCCACTTGGCGTCATAGCGCTTCCGCTGTTCCTCGTGCCGCTGGTGCTCACCCAGTTCGCGCTGCGCCAGTTCGCGGCGATCCGCGCCACCGATGCGCAGACCGTCCGGGTGCTTTCCCGGCTCACCGAAGTTGCCGGGTTTACCAGGCCCGGACACAGCGATCGGGTCGCGGCGCTGTGTAACGACGTGGGACACGAGTTGGGTCTGTCGGATCGCGAGTTGCGCAGCCTGGAGTATGCCGCCCTGCTACACGACGTGGGGCAGATCGCGCTCACCGCGCCCATCCCCGGTGGGGCCACGTTGATGGCCGCTCCGGCGGATCAGCGACAGATCGCCGCAGATGGCGCGGCGATCGTGCGCAAGACCGGAGTCCCCGGCGATGTCGCCGAAGCCGTGGAGCTGCAAGCCAGCCCGTATCGCCTGGTCCACGAGCAGGGCCAGGCCGTGCCCCTCGTGTCGCGGATCGTCAAGGTCGTCAACGCCTACGACGACCTGGTCGGTGGATCGATCGCCCCGGGACGGCGGGAGGCTGCCGTGGAACGCATCCAACTTGGCCTGGGATACGAACACGATCCACGGGTCGTCGCTGCGCTGGAGCGGGTGCTGGCGCGCCAGTCGACATTGGACGGGCCAGCGCTGCGCGAGCCCTGACCCCGCGCCAGCACGGCAGCAGCGGCGCAACCCGTGCCGGGTGCGCCGCTGCAGGTTCAGACTACGGTGCCGCTGACCGAAAGGTCAGGCCTTCTTGGTCTCCCAGAAGATCTCGGCGATCTGGTCGATCTTGGCCAACAGGGCGTCGGCCTTGGCGACGTCCCAGTCACCCTTGGTGCCGGCAGCCCCGGCAAGCTTGGTGGCCTCATTGAACAGGGTGTGCAGGTCGGGGTACTTCTCGAAGTGCGGGGCCTTGAAGTAGTCGGTCCACAGCACCCAGAGGTGTTCCTTGACCAGGTGGGAGCGCTGCTCCTTGATGATGGTCGCGCGGATCTTGAACTCGGGGTCGTCGGACGCGAGCGCCTTCTCGATGGTCGCCTTGACCGACTGGGCCTCGATCCGGGCCTGGGCGGGGTCGTAGACGCCACACGGCAGGTCGCAGTGGGCGCTGACCTCGACGGTGGGGGCGAAGATGCGCAGTCGCATGTGGTGTCCCTTCGTGACGGTGAGTCGGGCCGGCGTCGTACGGTCGCCGGTTCCCCTCCAACCTACCCCGATCCGGGCCGGCATACCGAGGCAGGCGGACGCGGGCGGTCAACGCCGCAGCGCCGCCCGTGCGAGCGTGCGAGGCAGGCGGGTGACGACCACGCCGAGAACCGCAGCGTCGGGCAGTCCACCGACGACCCAGGAGTCGGTCCCCTCGCGGGGGTTATCGCGCTCCACCCACCATCGCGTGGGGTCGCCCGGGTCGCTGCCCACCAACCGTTTGACCGCGGTCGGGCGCGGGCCGTCGGGACCCTCGGGAAGGACCACGACCACCAGGCGACCCGGCCTGGGGCGGGCTCCCCACCGCACAAGCAGCAGATCACCGGCATACAGCGTCGGCTCCATGGAGCGGCCGTGGACGCGCGCCAACCCCCACGGGAGCAGCGGGCGACCCAACGGCATACCGGCGGGTATGCCGGGTCAGAGAGACCGGCGGTAGGCGAGGACCTCGTCGTAGTCGGGCAACAGCCCCGCCTCACGCGCCTGCTCCAGGGTGGGCGCCGCGGTGTCCTTCTCGGACAGGATCGGCCGGAAGCCGGGCGGCAGGGCCAGCGCCACAGTGGGGTCGATCGGGGTGATGCCTTTCTCGGCGACGGGGTTGTACGTCTCCGAGCAGAGGTACATCGCGGTGCCGTCCTCGATGCAGGCCAGGGCGTGGCCGAGGCCTTCGGAGAGGTAGACCGCGCGGCGGTCGACCGTGTCGAGGCGCACACTGTCCCACTGGCCGAAGGTCGGCGAGCCGACCCGGATGTCGATGATGAAGTCGATAAAGACCCCCGACAAGGCCGTGACGTACTTCGCCTGCGACGGCGGGACCGACGCGTAGTGGATGCCGCGGACCGCACCCGCGGTGGACACCGAGATGTTGGTCTGCACGACCTGCATGCGGTGCCCGATGTGTTCAGCCAACTTGTCGGCCCGGAAGCCTTCGGCAAACATGCCGCGTGAGTCGGGGAACTGGCGGGGCGTGATCTCCCAGGCGCCCTCGATGGACAGGGGTCGGAAGTCCATCAGAGGCCGTCCTTCTCGTCGAGCAGTCCTTGCAGGTAGACGCCGTAGCCACTCTTGGCCAGTCGCTCGGCCAGCACGCGCAGCTGGTCGTCGTCGATCCACCCATTGCGCCAGGCCAGCTCCTCGACGCAACCGATCTTGTGCCCTTGGCGGGCCTCCACGACGTGGACGAATTGGCTGGCATCGAGCAGCCCCTGGAAGGTGCCGGTGTCGAACCAGGCGGTGCCGCGCGGCAGGACGGTCACAGTGAGGTCGCCGCGCTGGAGGTAGGCATCGTTGACGCCGGTGATCTCCAACTCGCCTCGGGCGCTGGGTTTGAGGTCAGCAGCCACCTGCACGACGGAGTTGTCGTAGAAATAGACACCCGGCACCGCGTAATTCGATTTGGGTCGGGCTGGCTTCTCCTCGATGGAAAGCACCGTGCCGGCCTCGTCGAACTCGACGACGCCATAGTCCTTCGGGTTGGACACGTGGTAGGCGAAAACGTGTCCGCCGACGATGTCACGGGTGCCTTCGCGTAGCTGCTCCTCCAGCGAGGCGCCGTAGAAGATGTTGTCCCCCAGCACCAGGGCGACCGAGTCGGACCCGATGAAGTCACGGCCGATGATGAACGCCTGCGCCAGGCCGTCGGGACTGGGTTGCACGGCATACGAGATCTCGATGCCCCATTCCGCGCCATCGCCGAGCAACCGCTGGAACTGCGCGGAATCGTCGGGGGTGGTGATGATGAGCACCTCCCGGATCCCGGCCTGCATGAGGGTCGAGAGCGGGTAATAGATCATCGGCTTGTCGTAGACCGGCATGAGCTGCTTGCTGATGCCCTTGGTGATGGGGTGCAGCCGCGTCCCCGACCCCCCGGCCAGAATGATGCCCTTCATGGCCCCAGGCTATCGGGCCGTCGAGACCTGCCACGGTTCCGCTAGCCTCAGGCGTCATGAGGATCCTCGTCACAGGGACCAACGGCATGCTCGGTCAGGATGTGGTCGCCCAGCTGCGCGGCGTGGGACACGAGGTCACGGCGACCGACTTGCCGGACGTCGACATCACGTCCGCTGCCAGTTGTGCCGATGCGCTGGCCGGCCATCACGTGGTGGTCAACACGGCGGCATACACGGCTGTCGACCTGGCTGAGGAGCAGGAAGCCCTCGCGTTCCGGATCAATGCGGTCGGGCCCGCGGTGCTCGCGCGTGCCGCCCGGCAGGCCGGCGCGCGGATGGTGCACCTGTCCACCGACTACGTCTTCGCCGGGGATGCCACCAGCCCGTATGCCGAGGACGCACCCTTGGCCCCGCGCTCGGCCTACGGACGGACCAAGGCAGCGGGGGAGTGGGGGGTGCGGGCCGAGTGCCCGGACTCCCTCATCGTTCGCACGGCCTGGCTCTATGGCCCTGGCGGCCCCAATTTCGTCAAGACCATGGCGGCCCTCGCGGCCCAGCGCGAGACGCTGTCGGTGGTCGATGACCAGCGCGGCCAACCGACGAGCACCACCGACTTGGCGCGCTTCATCGCCGACCTGCTCGGCCGGGAGGTCCCCCCGGGTGTCTACCACGGCACGAGCGAGGGCGAGACGACGTGGTTCGGGTTCGCCCAAGCCATCTTCAGCGGCCTCGGTCTCGACCCTGAGCGGGTGCTGCCCACGACCAGCGAGGCGTTCGTGCGGCCCGCGCCGCGTGACCGGCATACAGCGTTCTGGGGCACGGGCGGACGACCGAGGTGGGGGTCGACCTGCTGCCGCACTGGCAGGAGGCATTGGCAGCGGCGTTGCCCGCAACTGCCGTGATCCATTCGTGACAATCGCGTCCGGCTGACGTAAGGTGCCGGTGATCCACTTCGTCATGGGGGGAGTTGCACGTGTCGACGAGACGGCATGCCGGGCGCCATCGCGTCCCCGGCCGCCACCGTGCTCCCCAGCCGGTTCGGACGATGCGGTTGCCCGTCGTCGCCCCTGCCCTTGCGATGGGCGTGGTCACCATCAGCGCCAGTGTCGGCGGGCCGGCAGGAAGCGCGTCCCATGCGCCAGAAGTGCGCCTCGCGGCTGCGACCACCGACTCGAGCCTGCTGGCGCTGACTCTGCGCCGCGACGACAGCGCTGTGAACGGCGTGAGCCGCGGGGCCGATCGTGCCGCGCGGGTGACGACTACGGCAGCGACGCTCACCACCTCAGTGCCGACGGCGGCCCCGACGAGCCCTGCCGGCACTGCCGTCCCGCCGGCCCCCGCGGCCGCAGCCTCCGTCCCCACCACCCGGCCGAGTCCGCCGGCCACCTCCGCACCCGCTCCCGCGCCGACAAGTCCCGGCGTCGACACGACCTCGTATGCCGCTGCTGGCGCCGCCATCGGCCTCGGCCCCGCCGCTCGACGGGCCTATTCGGCCGTGCGCGCTGCCTTCGGGATCACCTCGATCGGCGGCTACCGCGCCGGTGGCGGAGATCATGGGGCCGGCAAGGCCGTCGATGTCATGGTCTACAGCAACTCGCCGTTGGGTGATGCCGTGGCGGCCTACGCCATCGCCCACGGTCGGGAGTTGGGGATCAAGTACCTCATCTGGAAACAGCGCATCTACGACCTGGACCGCCCGGGCTGGCGCGCCATGGCCGACCGCGGGTCGATCACCGCCAACCACTACGACCACGTGCACATCTCGATGCGCTGAGCCACGCCAACCCCGGGCCGGTGGCGGCCGAGGCGTTGGTGTCGCCGAGGCGCAGGCGTGAGGCGACTAGCGCGGCATACCGGACCAGCGCCAGGCACTGGGCGCCGTGCGCGGACCAACTGGGACCAACCGGCTCGCCGGCGCAGACCAGTGCGAGGCCGGAGCGCCCCCGCCGCCGCCCTCACCCCCACCGACGGCGGACAGCACCGCGACCAGGATCCCGAGGTCCTGCGCCGATGGCGAGCCGTGGACGATCCGGATGACCGGAGCGTCCGAGGTGGCAGACGGGTCGGAGGCTGCGTTGCTGCTCATAGCGGGATGTTCCCGTGCTTCTTGGGCGGCAGGCTCTCGCGCTTGGTCTTCAACGCCCGTAGCGCCCGGGTGACGTTCATCCGGGTGTTGCTCGGCGTGATGACCGTGTCGATGTAGCCGCGTTCGGCCGCGATGTAGGGGTTGGCCAGGGTCTCTTCGTAGAGCTTGATGAAGTCGGCCCGGGCCGCCTCGACATCACGACCCTCCTCGACCGCCTTCTGCAATTCCTTGCGGTAGAGGATGTTGACCGCACCCTGGGCGCCCATGACGGCGATCTGGGCGGTCGGCCAGGCGAGGTTGATGTCGGCACCCAGGTGCTTGGAGCCCATGACGTCGTAGGCGCCGCCATAGGCCTTGCGAGTGATGACGGTGATCTTGGGGACGGTCGCCTCGGCATACGCGTAGATGAGCTTGGCGCCGCGGCGGATGATGCCGTTCCACTCCTGGTCGGTGCCCGGGAGGAAGCCCGGCACGTCGACAAAGGTGAGGATCGGCACGTTGAAGGCGTCGCAGGTGCGCACGAAGCGCGCGGCCTTCTCGGATGCCTCGATGTCCAGGCACCCAGCGAACTGCATGGGCTGGTTGGCGACGATGCCGACCGACTGGCCGTCGACCCGCGCGAAGCCGACGACGATATTGGGCGCAAACAGCGCGTGCACCTCGAGGAACTCGCCGTCGTCGACGACATGCTCGATGACCTGGTGCATGTCATAGGGCTGGTTGGGCGAGTCGGGGATGCACGTGTCCAGCCAGCGGTCCTCGTCGGTGACGGTGAGGTCGGAGTCGACGTCGAAGGCCGGCGGCTCCTCCATGTTGTTGGAGGGCAGGTAGGACAGCAGCGCCTTGACGTATTCGATCGCGTCGTCCTCGTCGGTGCCCATGTAGTGAGCAACACCCGACTTGGTGTTGTGCGCTCGCGCGCCGCCGAGGTCCTCGAACGCGACCTCCTCACCGGTCACGGTCTTGATGACGTCCGGCCCGGTGATGAACATGTGCGAGGTCTTGTCGACCATGACGGTGAAGTCGGTGATCGCGGGGGAGTAGACGGCGCCGCCGGCGCAGGGGCCCATGATGACGCTGATCTGCGGCACGACGCCGGAGTTGCGGACATTGCGGAAGAAGATCTCGCCATAGAGCCCGAGCGAGACCACGCCCTCCTGGATGCGGGCGCCGCCGGAGTCGTTGAGCCCGATGACCGGACAGCCGATCTTGGCGGCCCAGTCCATGACCTTGACGATCTTCTCGCCGAAGACCTCGCCCAGCGACCCACCGAAGACCGTGAAGTCCTGGGCGAAGACGGCCACCTGGCGGCCGTCGATCTGGCCATAGCCGGTGACGACACCGTCGCCATAAGGCCGGTGTTTGTCCTGGCCGAACTGGCTGCTGCGGTGTCGGGCGTATTTGTCCATCTCGATGAAGGTGCCCTCATCGAGCAGCAGCTCGATCCGCTCGCGGGCGGTCTTCTTGCCCTTGGCGTGCTGCTTCTCGACGGCCACGGTGGACCCGGCGTTGGCCACTTCGGCCACTCTGCGCTTGAGATCCGCCAGCTTTCCGGCCGTGGTGGACAGGTCAGGAGCGTTCGCTTCCGCGGCGGTGGCGAATCCGTCATTGGACATGCTGCGAACAATAGCCTTGTCACCGTGCCTGTGCCCATGGACCCCGCGCGTCTCACAGCGGCGCTCTGCCCACCCGCAGGACGGTATGCCGTGGTCGAGGTCCACGAACGCCTCTCTTCGACCAACTCCCGGGCCGTCGAGCTGTCCCGCCCGTATGCCGTCGTGCTCGCCGAGGCGCAGACCGCCGGCCGGGGGCGGCTGGATCGCAGCTGGGAGTCTCCTGCCGGGCTGGGGTTGACCTTCTCTGCGGTCCTGCCCGCTCCGGTAAACGTCCCGGGGTGGGTGCCCCTCGCGGCCGGGCTGGCGGTCGCAGAGGCGGTCACGGCGGTGACCGGACTCCGCCCACAGCTCAAATGGCCCAATGACCTCCTGGTGTCCGGGCTGGATGCGTCGGGGGACACAGCTGGCGCACCTCAGGGTGCGATCGACCCCGGCTCGGGCAAGGTGTGCGGCATCTTGTGCGAGTACCTGCCGCTGCCTGAACCTCTGGTCGTCGTCGGGGTCGGCCTCAATGTCCACCAGCGTCGCGCTGATCTTCCGGTCACCACCGCGACCTCGCTGGCGCTCGCGTTGGGTGTTGGCGAGGATCGGCTCGATCGGGAGGCGCTCTCGGTCGCGGTGCTGCAGCGGCTGGCCGTTCGGGTCGATCAGCTGGGCGGGTCGGCGGCGGAGCGGGAGGCGACGCAGACGGCATACCGGCAGGTGTGCGCCACGGTGGGAACGCTGGTGACGGTGACCTTCCCCGACGGACGAGCGGTCATGGGGACGGCCCTGGACGTCGACGGTGACGGCGCGCTCGTGGTTGATGACGGACAGCAGATCCACACGCTGCATGCGGGGGACGTCACCCATGTCCGGCCCGGCCAGCAGGCTCGGTGACGGCAGCGGCAGGCGACCGAGTACCTGTCGTTCACGTCGGGTTGGCATGATGCTGGCATGACCGAACTCACACCCGCCTCCGCTCCGGCAGGGGGCTGGGTCGAGCCGGTCGACACCCCACTGGCACCTGCTGAGCCGCCCGCTCCGGCCGCGCCCCTTCCGGGCCGGCCGAGCCTCGCGGTCACGGCCGGTATGCCGGTCCGGCCCACTCCTGCGCTCGATGCCGATGACGTCGCCGCGCTGCTGATCGGGCAGAGCCGATCGTTCAGCCGATCCGACGTCAGCCGGCTGTCAGGGGTCTCGGTCATCGGCGCGCGGAAGTTCTGGCACGCTCTGGGCTTCCCGGACGTGTCGTCGCGAGATCGGCCCTACACCGAGGCCGACCTGCGGGCGTTGCGCCGGATGGCCACCCTGGTCCGCGCCGAGGTCCTCGACGAGGACACCGCGCTCGGTCTCACCCGTGCCTTCGCCCGCACCGCAGACCGGCTCGCGGCCTGGCAGGTCCACCTCCTGGCCGAATCGCTCTCTGCGCGCGCAGATGCCGCGGGCGCGTCTGCGTCCGAGTGGTTCCCCGACGACGCGGACGCCCCAGATGCCGGTATGCCATCGGTCGCTCCCGCGCTGCGTCGTCTCGCGGGTGAGGACGGGTCCGAGGACGCTCTTGATGGTGCGGGCGTCCAGGACGAGGCGACCGCGCAAGCGACCGCTCGTCTGCTCATCGACCTGGCTGACGAACTCGAGCCGATGCTCGTCTATGCCTGGCGTCGGCACCTCAACGACGCCTTGTCTCGCTTGCTGTCCGACGCCAGCCCAGGGCGCCATTCGGCGGGAGTCGTGCGCTGCGTCGGGTTCGCCGACCTCGTGGGGTTCACCACCATGGTCGGGCAACTGACCGAACGCGAATTGGCCCACGTGGTGCAGCGATTCGAGTCCATCGCCAGCGATGTCGTCACCGCCCACGGCGGGCGAGTGGTCAAGACGGTCGGCGACGAGGTGCTGTTCTCTACCATGGCCCCGGCACCCGGCGCCGCCATCGCCCTCGATCTCGTCGACGCCATCGCCGAGGACTCCGCGTTGCGTTCGGTGCGCGTTGGGGTGGCCTATGGCAGCGTGGTCTCGCGCCTCGGCGACGTCTTCGGGCAGACGGTCAACACCGCCGCTCGGTTGACCCCGATGGCCCACCCGGGTCACGTCCTCGTCGACGGAGCGCTGGCCAAGGCTTTGGCCTCCCAACCGGGATTCACCCTCACCCCCATGCGACGGCGCACCCTGCGTGGCGTCGGTACAGTCACCCCTCATACGCTGGTGCGTAGTGGTAGCTCTGCCACCCGAGGGAGGCATTCATGACCGATACTCCGCTGGTGCGAGTCGAGCGCCACGGCGCCGACGGACACGTCGCCGAGATCGTCCTCGACCGCCCCGAGGCGATGAACGCAGTATCGACGGCGATGGCCGAAGCGATTGCTGCAGCGACCTCGGCACTGTCGGGCGACGCCTCCGTCCGTGCTGCCGTGCTGACCTCGTCTCACCCCAAGGCGTTCTGCGTGGGTGCCGACCTCAAGGAGCGCAACGGCTACACCGATCTGCAACTGGTGCAGCAGCGGCCGCTGGCCAGGGCGGCATACGGCGGGGTTCTTGCCCTGCCGATGCCGACCATCGCGGCCGTGGACGGGTTCGCGCTGGGCGGAGGGCTGGAGCTTGCCCTGTCCTGCGACCTCATCGTCGCCGGCGAGGCGGCCGTCGTCGGGTTGCCCGAGGTGTCGGTGGGCGTCATCCCCGGGGGCGGTGGCACCCAACTGCTGACCCGCCGGATCGGATGGTCCAAGGCCGCGTCACTCATCTTCACCGCCCGCCGGCTGCCTGCAGCCGAAGCGGCTGCGCTCGGCGTCGTCGACGAGGTCGTCACGGCCGGGTCGGCCCGGGAACGCGCCCTGGCGCTCGCCGAGGCCATCGCGGCCCATTCCCCAGTAGGCCTGCGGTCGGCCAAGCGGGCCATGCGGCTCGGTTTCGATGTCGACCTCGCCAGCGGCCTGGAGATCGAGGACGCCTGCTGGCGCGCGACCGCCTTCAGCGGCGACCGAGCCGAGGGTGTGCGTGCCTTCGCCGAGAAGCGCACGCCGCAGTGGCCGGGTCGCTGACTGAGCGCACACGGCATACCATCCACGCATGACCCGGGTGCTGCTCGTCGAGGACGATCCCGGCATTTCGGTCCCGCTGACCCGGGCCTTGCGACGCGAGGGCTACACGGTCGACGTCCGCTCGGACGGCGAGAGTGCCCTGGAGGCCGCCCGCACCCGCCCCGATCTCATCGTTCTGGACCTCGGGCTACCGGACATGGACGGCTTGGAGGTATGCCGTCGCATCCGCGAGCATGGGCGCACCCAGCCGGTGCTCATCCTCACCGCCCGGGCCGAGGAGCTCGACGCGGTCGTCGGACTGGACGCCGGAGCTGACGACTATGTCACTAAGCCGTTCCGGCTGGCCGAACTGTTGGCGCGCGTTCGGGCGCTGTTGCGCCGCAACGCCCCAGATGGTGCCGGTGAGCTCGATGCCGAGGTGCGCATCGACGCGGACGCCCGGCGCGCCTATTTCCACGACGAGGAGATGCAGCTCACCGCCAAGGAGTTCGACCTGTTGCGCGTGCTCGTCCGCGAACGCGGCCGGGTCGTCACCCGAGAGCAACTGATGCGCGAGGTGTGGGACACCGAGTGGTTCGGGTCGACCAAGACCCTCGACATGCACATCTCGGTGCTGCGCAAGAAGCTCGGTGACGATGTCGCCCAACCCCGCTTTATCTCGACGGTGCGCGGGATGGGCTTTCGCTTCGAGCGCCCTGCTGCCGGCTAGCGGCCGCGAAGGTCAGGGGACATGCAACGGCTCATCCGGCGGGCGACGATCCTCGCGATCCTCTCCTCGACCCTGCTCACCGTGGTACCGGTCGCCGTCGTCGTGGCGTGGGTGTCCACCCAGCGGGCCGACCTCGTCGGCACCTGGCTCAATCGGTCGACGACCGTGCAGGTGTTCGACGTGCTCACCGTGTCGTTGGCCATCTTCCTCGTCGGCACCGCGGTGGCGGTTTTCGTCGCGGGCGTCGTGACCCGCCGGGTTGCCCAGCCGCTGGAGGCGTTGATGACCAATGCCGAGCGCCTGGGCAAGGGTGAGGGCCATCTCGTGGCGACCGACTCCGGGATCGACGAGGTGGACCGGATCTCCAGCGTGCTCGTCCGCTCGGCCCAGCAACTGTCGCAATCCATCTCCTCCGAGCGGTCGTTCGCCTCCGACGCATCCCATCAACTGCGCACCCCGTTGACCGCGCTGCTGATGCGGCTGGAGGAGATCGCCGCGACTGACGACATCGAGGTGGCGCGGGAAGAGGCCGCGGTCGCGATCTCCCAGGTCGAGCGGCTCAGCCGGGTTGTCGACGAGCTGCTGCAGCGCCGACGTTCCGTCCCGGAGACCGCTCGCCCCGAGGTCGTCCTCGACTCGGTGCTCGCCTCACTACAACGCGAGTGGCAACCGGCTTTCGAGACCGCCCGCCGAAGCATCCGGGTCCACGGTGAGCGGGGGCTATCGGTGCGTGCGACGCCGATTGCGTTGAGCCAGGTGTTCTCGACCTTGCTGGAGAACTCTCTCGTCCACGGCCGTGGCACGGTTGAAATCCAGGTTCGTCGCAGCGGGCCGTCGGTGGTCGTCGAGGTGTGCGACGAGGGCGACGGAGTGTCGGCGACGATGGCTCCGCACATCTTCGAACGCTCAGTGAGCAGCGGCGCGGGGGGCACGGGGTTGGGCCTGGCCCTGGCTCGTGACCTGGCCGAATCCTTCGGCGGGCGGCTGGAGCTCATCGCTCGGACACCGGCGACCTTCGCGGTTTTCCTTTCCGAGGCCAGCAGCAGATTCCCGGCTCGAATCAAAGGCCGATAGAGGCCCGAGAGTCGTCAGGGACGTGCAGCGGCGTCCGTATCGGCGCTGGTGGCGTCGGCCTCGAGCTCGCCGGCGAAGACGAAACGGCGGTAGGCCCAGAACCGGAACAGCGTCGCCAGGCCGATGCCGAACACATTGTTGAGATTGACCCACAGGGCCGAGGTGAGGCCGAGGACGTTGAAGGTGAGGTTGAGCCACCCGAGACCGATCAGCAGGCCGACGCCGTTGACCAGGAAGAACAGCAACGCCTCGTGGTGCACCTTGCGGTTGGCTCGGTGCCGGAAGGTCCAGAACCGGTTGCCCAGCCACGCCACCAAGGTGGCGATAACGCCCGAGACGACGCGGGAGCTGGTGAGTCGGCCGGCTAGCGGCCCGTGATAGAGCAGGTTGAAGCCGCCGACGTCGATGACGAACGCGATGGCCCCGACGACCCCGAACTTTGCGGCCTCGCGCCAGACCCGGTCGACGGTGGCCCGCAGATAGCTCGAGATCCGGTCGACCAGTGACATCACGGGACGACTCTAGGCCACCTGGGTCGGTGCGCCGTGCCCCGTTAAGCTGACCCGGTGACCGCACCGCGACGCGCCCCGGGAGGATTCCCGGTGGTGGGAGTGATCGGGGGCGGCCAGCTGGCCCGCATGTTGCAGGCGCCGGCGGTGGCCCTGGGCGTGCAACTGTCCGTGCTCGCCGAGTCCGAGGACGCTTCCGCGGCCCTGGTCATCCCCTCGGCTCCGGTCGGGGCACACACCGACACTACGGCGGTACGCCGGTTCGCCCAGGCCTGCGACGTGGTCACCTTCGACCACGAGCACGTCCCCGCCGACGTGCTCGACGCCCTCGCCGAGGCCGGGGTTGACATGCATCCCTCGCCCGCCGCGCTGGTTTTCGCGCAGGACAAGCTGGCCATGCGGGCTCGGCTGACCGCGCTCGCGATCCCCTGTCCTCGCTGGGCGGCGGCTCACACGGTGTTGGATGTCGTCAATTTCGCTGCGGTGGTGGGGTTTCCGCTCATCGCTAAGACTCCCCGCGGCGGCTACGACGGCAAGGGGGTGCGGGTCGTCCGCGGGATCGACGACCTCGCCGATTGGCTGGTCGAATCGGAGCGTGACCGGCATACCGGCTCTGGTCCATTGCGTGACGGGATCCTCCTGGAGGAACTCGTGCCCTTCGACCACGAACTCGCCGTGCTCGTCGCCCGCAGCCCCTCCGGTCAGGCGGCCGCCTGGCCGGTCGTCGAAACCGTCCAGACCGACGGGATCTGCACCGACGTCATCGCCCCCGCGCCCGACCTCACCGCCGAGCTGGCGGCCGCCGCCACCCACGCCGCGCTGCGGATCGCGGGTGAGCTGGGGGTGACCGGGGTGCTCGCGGTCGAGATGTTCCGGGTCGGTGAGCACCCGGCATACCCCGACGGATTCCTCGTCAACGAACTCGCGATGCGGCCGCACAACAGCGGGCACTGGAGCATCGACGGCGCGGTGACCAGCCAGTTCGAGCAGCACCTGCGTGCCGTGCTCGACCTGCCGCTCGGTGACCCGCGTCCGGTCGCCCCGTGGACGGTCATGGCCAATGTGCTGGGCGGCGACTACCCGCAGATCTACCCGGCCTATCGGCATGTCATGGCCCGCGACCCCGGGGCCAAGGTTCACATGTACGGCAAGGGGGTGCGCCCGGGCCGCAAGGTCGGGCACGTGTCGGTGTCGGGGGAGGACCTCGCCGACCTTCGTGAGCGGGCCCGCCATGCGGCCGATTACCTGCAGGGGATCATCACCGAATGACAGAGCGACCGATCACGCCATCGACCGCTCCATCCAGAAGAGGTAGGCCGTGGACCTGAATCAGGACGACATCGTCGTCGGCATCGTCATGGGCAGCGACAGTGACTGGCCGGTCATGAGCGCCGCCGCGGACGCGCTGGACGAGTTCGGCATCGGCTATGAGATCGACGTCGTTTCGGCGCACCGCATGCCGACCGAGATGATCGACTACGGCCGCTCGGCTGCCGAGCGGGGCTTGCAGGTCGTCATCGCCGGGGCGGGGGGTGCGGCCCACTTGCCCGGCATGCTCGCCTCGGTCACTCCGCTTCCGGTTATCGGGGTTCCGGTGCCGCTGGCCCATCTCGACGGGATGGACTCGCTGCTCTCGATCGTCCAAATGCCCGCCGGCGTGCCGGTGGCGACCGTGTCGGTCGGCGGCGCCCGCAATGCCGGGCTACTGGCCGCGCGGATCATCGGCTCAGGCTCGGGCGCGGAAGCCGCCCGGGTGCGCGATGAGATGGCGCGCTTCCAGGGGCGGCTGCGCGACCAGGCCAAGGCCAAGGGGGCAGCGCTGCGCGCCTCGCGCGGCTGAGCCCTTCGCCCGGCTGAGCCCTTCGCAGCGGTATGCCGTGCAGCAAGCTAGGGGAGCGGCCACTCCATCTTCGGGCAGGTGTCCATAATGACCTGCAAGCCAGCGGCCTCGGCTCGCGCCGCCGCAGGGTGGTCGATCACCCCGAGTTGCAGCCACAGAGTACGGATGCCGAGCCGCTCCCGCTGGGCGATCGCCTCGTCGACGACCGCGCCCACCAGCTGGGAGCGCACGAAGAAGTCGACCACCTCGACCACCGTGCCGTCCGGGATGTCGCCGAGCACGGCATACCCCTGCTGCCCGAAGACCGTCGGCGCATCCGGGTGCACCGGCACGACCCTCATATCGAGTTGCGAGACAAGGAAGTCCGCGATCCGGTAGGCCGTGCGGCACCGATTCTGCGACAGCCCGACGACCGCCCAGGTCGCGGGCGTGGTCAACGCCTCGCGGATGACGGCGGGATCGTTGCGATGAGCGGGAGAGCGGGAGTCGCTGGCCATGGGCCAGTCTCACACGACACCCGCTCGGGCCGGTGCAATGATGGGCTGGAGTCCACCCCATCAGGCGCAAGGAGCAACTCATGAGGTTCGGTGTCTTCGTCCCGCAGGGCTGGCGGATGGACCTGGTCGGCATCGACCCGAGCCTGCATTGGGGCGTCATGGACGGTCTCGCTCGGCGCTTCGACGAGGTCGAGGGCTGGGAGTCGCTCTGGGTCTACGACCACTTCCACACCGTGCCCAAGCCCTCGGGCGAGGCGACCCACGAGGCGTGGTCGCTCATGGCGGCGTTCGCGGCGTCGACGACCCGCATCCGGCTCGGTCAGATGTGCACCTGCATGGCCTATCGCAACCCTGCCTACCTCGCCAAGGTCGCCGCAACCATCGACATCATCTCCGGCGGGCGGGTCGAGATGGGAATCGGAGCCGGCTGGTACGAACACGAGTGGCGCGCGTACGGATAC
The DNA here is from genome assembly GCA_016710645.1 of Actinomycetales bacterium. Classification (GTDB taxonomy): domain Bacteria; phylum Actinomycetota; class Actinomycetes; order Actinomycetales; family Dermatophilaceae; genus Phosphoribacter. Next base: position 42,536 of record JADJVI010000008.1, read on the forward strand.
GGCTTCCCGGAGGCGCGCGACCGGCTCGGTGCGCTGCGCGACGGCGTCGAGATCTTCCGCCAGATGTGGACCCAGGGCTCGGCCACGTATGCCGGCACGTACTACTCCGTCGACGGCGCCATCTGCGCGCCGCGCCCCCTGCAAGGGACCGCTGTCGACGGGTCGCCGGCGAACGGCATACCGATGTGGGTGGCCGGGGGCGGCGAGAAGGTGACGCTGAAGATCGCCGCGCAGTACGCCGACTACACCAACTTCTTCGGCGACCCGACCGAGTTTGCGCGCAAGAACGAGATCCTGCGCGGGCACTGCCAGACGGTCGGGCGTGACGATGACGAGATCGTCCGCTCGGCCAACTTCAACATCCTTATCGGCGAGACCCAGGTCGAGGTCACCGAACGCGCCGAGGAGTACATCGCGTTGCGCTCGCGCGCCGGCATCGCCGAGGAGGCCGCACGCAAGGAAGTCGATGGACTGCGCAAGGCCGGCACCTGCGGCACGCCGGACCAGATCGCCGAGACGCTCGAGTCCTATCGAGCCGTCGGGCTGGGCTATGCCATCACCTACTTCCCCGAGGTCGCCTATGACACCTCGGGGGTCGACCTCTTCGAGCGCACGGTCATGCGCGAACTCAAGGGCTGACATGACCTGGACTGTCGGATCTGTGCCGGACCAGAGCGGGCGGACGGTCGTCGTCACCGGCGCCAATACCGGACTGGGCCTGGAGGTCACCTCAGTCTTGGTGCATCGCGGCGCCCGAGTGGTGATGGCCTGCCGCAATCTCGCCAAGGGCGCGGCAGCACGGGAGCGGTTGCTCGATGATCGCTCGCTCGACCCGGGCAGCCTCGACTTGCGCCAGCTCGACGTCGCGTCGCTCGCCTCGGTGCGCGAGTTCGTGGCGGGCCTGGGTGGCCAACCCATCGACGTCCTGGTCAACAACGCCGGAGTCATGGCCACCCCGAAAGCAGTCTCGGTCGACGGCCACGAGGTGCAGTTCGCGACGAATGTCCTGGGGCCTTTTGCCCTCACCATGAGCCTGCTGCCCCAGCTCACCGATCGGGTCGTCTGGGTGGCCTCGAACGCCCATCGGCTCGGCGGATTGGAACTCGACGACCCGAGCTTCCGACACCGCCGCTACAACGCCTGGCGCGCGTACGGTGCGACCAAACTGGCCGACCTCATGCTCGCCTACGAGATGCAGCGGCGGCTCACCCTTGCGGGATCGACGCTGCGATCGTATGCCGCGCACCCGGGCTACTCTCTGACCGAACTCGCTCGCCACCAACGGTTTTCATCGATTCCCGGACTCGACACGGTGCAGCGGACGCTGCGGATCGCGCAGCCGGCGGCGGCTGGAGCCTGGCCGCTGCTCATGGCTGCCACCGACCCGTCGCTGCCGGGCGGCAGCTATGTCGGGCCCTCTGGGCGCGGTGAATGGGCCGGACCGCCGACCATCGTGGCGTCCTCACCGGCCTCACACGACCGCGACGCGCAGCGCACCCTGTGGGCGTTGTGCGAGGGCCTCACCGGCGTGACGTCCGGCTTGCCGAGCTCCTGATCAGGCCGGTGCTCGACGTGCAAGGGGAGCGCGTCGAGAGCAAAGCCTCACCGCGCGAGCGAGCGCGCACGGCATACCCGGCAGTAGCGTGGGTCCATGAGCGCCAACCCGGATTTCGACACCTACCAGCTGCCCGACAGCCACCGTCAGTTGCGGGCCGCCGTCCGCGAACTCGCCGACGCCGAGATCGCCCCTTACGCCGCCGACGTCGACGAGCAGGCGCGTTATCCGCAGGAGGCCCACGACGCCCTCGTCGCGTCGGACTTCTTTGCCCCGCACATCCCTGAGGAATATGGCGGCGCGGGTGCCGATGCCCTCGCAACGTGCATCGTCATCGAGGAAGTCGCGCGCGCGTGCGCGTCGGCCTCGCTCATTCCCGCCGTCAACAAGCTCGGCACCATGCCGCTGCTGCTGGCCGCCAGCGAAGAGGTCAAGCAGAAGTACCTCCCGCCGGTCGCGTCTGGCGAGGCGACCTTCTCCTACGGTCTGTCAGAACGCGAGGCCGGCTCCGACACGGCCGCCATGGTGACGACTGCCGACGAGCAGCCGGACGGCTCGTGGATCCTCAACGGCCACAAGGCATGGATCACCAATGCCGGAGTGTCGAAGTACTACACGGTCCTCGCGGTCAACGACCCGGGCGGCCGCCGCGGCGCCAATGTCACCGCGTTCGTCGTCGAGGACACCGACGAGGGCTTTTCGGTCGGCCCCAAGGAGCGCAAGCTCGGCATCAAGGGCAGCCCGACCCGGGAGCTCTACTTCGAAAACTGCCGCATCCCCGGCGACCGCATCGTCGGCGAGGTCGGCGACGGTCTGAAGATTGCGTTGCGCACGCTCGATCACACCCGGGTCACCATCGGCGCGCAGGCGGTCGGCATCGCGCAGGGTGCCCTCGACGCGGCCGTTGCCTATGTCAAGGAGCGCCAGCAGTTCGGCAAGCGGATCGCCGACTTCCAGGGCATCCAGTTCATGCTCGCCGACATGGCGATGGAACTCGAAGCGGCCCGGCAGCTCACCTATGTCGCGGCAGCCAAGTCCGAGCGTGGCGACCGCGACCTGCCGTTCTTCGGGGCAGCCGCCAAGTGCTACGCCTCCGATGTCGCGATGAAGGTCACTGTCGACGCGGTCCAGTTGCTCGGCGGGTCCGGCTACGTGCGCGACTTCCCGGTCGAGCGGTTCATGCGCGATGCCAAGATCACCCAGATCTACGAAGGCACCAACCAGGTGCAGCGCATCGTCATGGCCCGCCAGCTGTTGGCCTGATCCATCGTCGCGCCGGTCGATCCGGCGGGAGGGCTCCGGGCCCGGTTGCCGCTGGCAGCCGGGCCCTCGCCGTAGGATCGTCGGCATGCCTTCGGACCGCGTCGTCGCTCTCGTGGTGACGTGGAACCGCCGGGAGCTGCTGGCCGAGTCGTTGCGGGCGTTGCAGTCGCAGACCCGTCCACCGGAGGCGATCCTCGTCGTCGACAATGCCTCCGACGACGGCACCGCCGAGCTATTGAGCGCCGATTTCCCCGACGTCCGAGTGATCCGCAATCCGGTCAACACCGGGGGAGCGGGCGGCTTCGCGACCGGGCTGGAGCACGCCCTCGCAGGCGAATGTGACGCGGTCTGGCTCATGGACGATGACACCGTCCCGGAGCCTGGCGCCTTGGCGGCGCTGCTCGCCACGCGATCCTCGTATGCCGGTGACGGACCTCGGACGGCACCTCCTGCCGTCGTGGCCAGCCGCGTGGTGTGGACCGATGGCCGCGACCACCCGATGAATACCCCCCGGACCAAGGCCTGGGCCTCCCGGGCCGAGCGGGAGGCGGCCGCGGCGGTCGGGGCCCGGCCGGTGCGCACGGCGTCCTTTGTGTCGATCCTCGTGGACGCTGAACGCGCCCGCCAGGTCGGACTGCCGGTGCCGGAGTACTTCCTGTGGAACGACGACTTCGAGTACACCGCGCGGCTGATCCGCGGTCGGCGTGGTTTGTGGGCCGCGCAATCGGTCGTCGTCCACAAGACCAAGGCGTTCGCCGGAGCCGACCAGGACCCCGGTCCGCGGTTCTATTACGAGGTCCGCAACAAGCTGTGGACCCTGGTGGGCAGCCCCGGGCTCGCTCCAGCCGAACGAGTCGTGTTCGGCGCGGCCACGGCCCGACGCTGGGCCCGCACCATCGCCGGGTCCTCCGATCGCGGCACGCTGTGGAAAGGGCTCCGCCGAGGTGTGCGAGAGGGACTTTCCGAGCAACCGGCCAGCCTGCGCGCGCTGCCGTCGCTATCTGGCCCGAGCGCTGCACCGCCGACCGACCTCGACCCGACCATCCCCCGTCGGACGACCCCCCGCCGCTCCGACGGGTTCAGCGTGCTGCTGCCCTACTACCACGGGGACCGGCCCGACGCCCTGGAAACAGCCTTTCGATCAGTCACCGTGGAGCAGACCCGTCGCCCGGCCCAGGTGGTGCTGGTCCGGGACGGTGTCGTCGATGCAGCGCTGCAGGATCGGGTGGCGCTGCTCATCGCCGACTCGGTCGTGCCGGTCACCCATGTCGAGCTCGGCCGCAATCGGGGCCTCGGTCCCGCGCTGAATCACGGTCTGGCCCACTGCGACTACGACATCGTGGCGCGGATGGATGCCGACGACGTGAGCCTGCCGCAGCGGTTCGAGCGGCAGATCGAGTTGATGGAGGCCGGCTACGACCTGGTCGGGGCCACCATCGAGGAGTTCGCCGATTCGCCCGAGGTGCCGGTGGGGCGGCGAGACGCCCTCACCGATCCAGTCGAGATCGCCGCGCAGGCTCGCTTCGAACAGACCCTCAACCATCCGGTCGTGGTCTATCGCGCGTCGATGGTCGATGCCGCGGGCGGTTATCAGGACCTGCCCTCGATGGAGGACTACCTGCTCTTTGCGCAGCTCATCCAGGCGGGCGCTCGCGTTGCCAATGTGGCCGAGCCGTTGCTGCGCTATCGGGTCAGCGCCGGTGCCTTCCACCGCCGCGGCGGGGTGACCCTGCTGCGCTCGGAGATCGAGGTCCAGCGGCGATTCCTCGCGATGGGGTTCACCACGCCCGTGCAAGCCGGCCGCAATGTCGTGCTGCGCGGTGCCTACCGACTCACCCCGGAACCGGTGCGGCGCACGGCATACCGGGCCTATCACCGCCTGCGCAGTCACTCCCGAGACCCGCAGCGCTGAGCCCCGGCGGGGTGTGTCAGCCTGGGGTGGTGCCCGCAGGCGGGGCGACGAGATCCTCGTCGTCGCGCAAGGCGGTGAACAGGGCCTTGGCTTGGGTGGTGTTCCACTTGACGGCGACGCCCGCATTGGGGGTGTTGAGTGCGGCGGTGGCCACCGGCACCTGCATCGACAGTCCCGACCCGTTGCCTACCGCGCGCATCGCCTGCAGCACCGAGACGGCCTCGTTGAGCGAGGTGTCCTCGCCGACGACCAGACCCTTGGCTGCGGAGTCGGCAAACGCGGTGTAGCGCCACGGGACGAGCACGGTCGCCGGTGTCGCGGCCTTCTTCATCACGGCTCCGAGGAACTGGCGCTGCCGTTCGGCGCGGCCGAAGTCACCGAGCGGGTCGGTGTAACGCGAACGGACGTAGCCGAGGGCGGTGGGCCCGTTGAGGGTCTGGCATCCGGGGGACAGATCAATGCCCGCCTTCGGGTCGTTCATCTTGGCAGCCACACAAATGTCGACCCCGCCGAGGCTATCGACGACACCGGCGAACCCGCCGAACCCGATCTCCAAGTAGCCATCCAGCCGCAGGCCGGTCGCTTGCTCCACGGTCTGGGTCAGCAGTTTCGCGCCACCGAAGGCGTAGGCGGCGTTGATCTTGTTGCTGCCATGGCCCGGGATCGGCACGTAGGAGTCACGGGGGATCGAGACGATCGAGGGTTTCGCCCCGTGGTCGGAGACGTGGACGAGCATGATTGAGTCGGTGCGCTTGCCGCCCTCGTCGGGTCCGGTCGACAGCTCCGTCATCTGCGCTTGGGTGAGCCCCTCGCGGCTATCCGACCCGACCAGCAGGAAGGTCGATCCACGCCCGGCTGCGGGGCGGTCGCCCGCGGGCACGTTGTCAACCCGCTCCACCCGGTTCCACGCGCTCACCGGCACCCAGACCAGGAAGATCACCCAGGCGAGCAGGACCAACGCGACCAAGGCGACCACGCGTCGCCGACGGAAGGTGCGGCGTCGGCGCGCTTGCGGGTATGCCGTGCCGCCCGGCCCGCTCGCCCCCCTCTGCCCGCTTGTCCCGCCCGGCCCGCCTGTCCCGCTCGGGCCTCCGCGCGGTCGGCGCGGTCCGCCGGAGCGGACCGGAGCGGACGGACCGCCCTGGGACGGTCGGGGAGGCGCTGCGACGCGGGGTCGGTCGGAGGAGTCTCGCATCGGGGGCGCCGGGGTGCGGGTCGGGGTGGGGCGGGGTGCTCGCGGCGCCGGATCGGGCGCCGCAGAGAAGCTACGCCGGCGGACCGGGATGGGCCTGGGCTGGTCGGCGGAGGGGTCCTGGCCGTCCATCGGCAGCTCCATCCGGTCGGGTCGTGGCGGTTCGGGTCGTCGCAGGTCGGGTCGTGGCAGGTCGGCAGGCGTCGTCGGGCCCGCGGTGGGTACTCGTGGGTAGCGTCAAGTCTGACACAGCGGGCACTCGGTGCCCCGGCATTGGCGACGCGCGGCGGGGCCTGAACCGGCGGCTAAGATTGCCAGGCGATCACCCCGAGTCGAAGGAGCGCGTGTGGATCCCGACCTCCTCGTCGTCGGCTCCGGGCTGTTCGGCCTCACCGTGGCGGAGCAGTGCGCGACCCGGTGGGGGCTGCGGGTCCTCGTGATGGAGCGGCGCGGTCACCTCGGCGGAAATGCCTACAGCGCCCCCGATCCAGAGACCGGCATCGAGGTGCACCAGTACGGCGCGCACCTCTTCCACACCTCCAACGAGCGGGTGTGGGAGTACGTCAACCGGTTCACGACCTTCACCGACTATGTCCACCGGGTCTACAGCACCCATCGCGGTGAGGTCTTCCCCCTGCCGATCAACCTCGGCACGATCAACCAGTTCTTCCGGGCCGCCTACACCCCTGCCCAGGCTCGTGACCTCATCGCGTCACAGGCCGCCGAACTCGGCGGCAAGGAGCCGACAAACTTCGTGGAGAAGGGGGTCTCGCTCATCGGGCGCCCGTTGTACGAGGCCTTCATCGCCCACTACACCGCCAAGCAGTGGCAGACGGCGCCCGAGTTGCTCTCGGCTGACATCATTTCGCGCTTGCCGGTGCGGTACACCTACGACAACCGCTACTTCAACGACACCCACGAAGGGCTTCCGACCGACGGGTATGCCGTGTGGTTGACGCGGATGGCCGAGCATCCGAACATCGACGTCATCCTGGACACCGATTTCTTCGACACCAACCAGCCGTGGCACCGGGACGCCGTGGTGGGTCGATTGCCGGTCGTCTACACCGGACCCGTGGACCGCTACTTCGACTATGCGCACGGCGAATTAGGCTGGCGCACAGTCGACCTGGAGCACGAAGTCGTGCCGGTCGGGGACTTCCAAGGCACCTCGGTGATGAACTACCCCGACCCGGACGTCCCCTACACCCGCATCCTCGAGTTCCGGCATTTTCACCCCGAACGCGACTACCCGACCGACCGCACCGTCATCACCCGCGAGTTCAGTCGCTTCGCCGGGCCCGATGACGAGCCCTATTACCCGGTCAACACCCCGACCGACCGCGCCCGCCTGCTGGCCTACCGCGAGTCAGCCAAGAGTGTCCCCGGGGTGATCTTCGGCGGCCGCCTCGGCACCTACCAATACCTCGACATGCATATGGCCATCGCGTCGGCGCTTTCGCTCGTCGACAACGTCCTCGAGCCTCACTACGTGCATGGCGCGCCACTGCAGGACGTCCGCCACGCCCCGGGAGCACCGCGATGACTGCTGATCACAGCCCGGTCGCGGACCTCGGTGCCGCCGACCTCAGCGCCGTCGACCTAGACGCCGCCGACCTAGACGCACGCGGCGACAGCGCCCCGTCGTGGCAGGTCGCGGCTCGCGTGGTGTTCCCGACGGCCGGCGACGACGATGTCATCCCTCTCTACGTCGAGTCGGGGCGTCGTTACCCGGGCGTAGACGATCGCTTCGACCGGCAGGCCCGCGGATGGGGCGAGGAGAAGAACGCCCAGACTCCACCCGACGTGGCGCCGCCGTCCCTGGCCGGCCTCGTGCTCGGGCGGACCTCATTGCGGGTGCCAGCCGCTGAGCGGCTCTCGTTCGGCACGTACTTCAACGCCTTCCCCGCGTCCTACTGGCGGCACTGGACTACGGCCAGCGCCGTGCGTCTCGTAGTCGAGACCACCGGGGTCCTATCCGTCGTGGTCTACAAGTCCAACGCCCGGGGAGTCCCGCAGCAGGTTTCGCGCATCGAGGTGGGCCCAGCTGCCACGAGGACGGAGGTCGACCTCGACCTCGGGTCGTTCGTTGACGGCGGGTGGTACTGGTTCGACCTCATCGGCGGCGAGGCCGGTGGCCCAGGAGATGGCCAGGTAGGCGGCCGGCCAGGTGGCGAACTGATCCGGGCCGAGTGGCAGGTGCAGGGCAACCGCCGCCGTGAGCCCCGCCTGTCCATCGGGATCACGACGATCAACCGAGTGGCCTTCTGCCAGGCCACCGTGGAGGCGGTCGCTGCTGCCACCGAGCTGCGCGAGCACCTCGACACGCTCTACGTCGTCGACCAGGGCACCGACCATCTTGACGAGGCGCCCGGTTTCGCCGGTCTCGCCGCCGAACTCGGGCCCCAACTTCGGGTGATCCGCCAGGCCAACCTCGGGGGGTCGGGCGGCTTCTCGCGCGGGATGTACGAATCCCTGCAGGCCGGCACCAGCACTTTCCACCTCGTTCTCGACGATGACGTCCGGATCGAGCCGGAGGCGATTCTGCGGGCGGTGCGGTTCGCGGCATACACGCGAGTTGCCACCATCGTCGGGGCGCACATGTTCGACCTCTACAACCCGACGACCTTGCACTCCTTCGGCGAGGCCATCGAGGCATCCCGGTTCTGGTGGGGTCCGGTGCGCGGGGTCAAGGAGGAGTGGAACCTCGCCTTCGACGGCCTGCGGGAAACACCCTGGCTGCACCGGCGTACCGACGTGCACTACAACGGCTGGTGGATGTGCCTCATCCCGCTCGAGGTCATCCGCGCCATCGGCCTGTCGCTGCCGATCTTCATCAAGTGGGACGACGCTGAATACGGCATCCGAGCCCGGGCGGCCGGATTCCCCACCGTGAGTCTGCCCGGTGCCGCGGTGTGGCATGTGTCGTGGAACGACAAGGACGACACGATCGACTGGCAGGCCTACTACCACCAGCGCAACTGGCTGCTCGCCGCCCTACTGCACTCCCCGCTCCCGCACGGTGGCACCGCGTTGCGGGAGAGCTTCCAGTGGCTGGCTAAGAACGCCTTCTCGATGCGCTACTACGCCAATGCGGCGCGCATGTTGGGGCTGCACGACCTGCTTGCGGGACCCGACCACCTGGCTGCCACGCTGGCCGACCGGTTGCCCCGGTTGCGATCCATGCAGGGTGACTTCGTCGACACGCGGTTCTCTGCCGACCCGGACGAGTTCCCGGCGCCCACCGGGCTCGGTCTCGCCGGCCCCGCGCCGGCCCTGCCGCCGCGCTCGCGGCTGCTGCCCTGGGCGGCCAAGACCGCGCTCACCCACATCCGTGGCGTCGCTCCGGCGGCTGTGGAGCGCCCGCAGGCGGTCATTCCCTATCGGTATGCCGTGTGGTGGTACCTCTCGCAGTTCGACTCCGCTGTCGTGTCCAAGGCCGACGGCACGGGCGCGGCCTTCTACCAACGGGATCCGGAGCTGTTCCGGGCGCAGATGCTCGAAGGAGCGCGCCTGCACGCCCGCCTCTACCGGGAGTGGGAGAGTCTGGCCACGGCATACCGGCAGGCGCTTCCCCAGGTGACCTCACCGCAGGCGTGGGAGCGGCATTTCGGGCTGGAGGGTATGCCGTGAGGGCACCTGACTCGGTCGAGCCCGGGCTGATCATCCCGGGGCGCAGCAATGGTCTGCTCGACGTGCCGCGCTGGCGCTTCCTGCTCTCCCTGCTGGTCAAGAAGGAACTGCGGGTTCGCTATCGCGGGAGCGCGCTCGGTCTGCTGTGGTCTTACGTCAAACCCGGCGTGCAACTCATCGTCTACTACATCGCGATGGGCAAGTTCCTCGGGTTGGAGCGGGGGATCCCCAACTTCGTCATCTACCTGTTCTCCGGGATGGTCATCGTCAACTTCTTCGGCGAGGTCTTCGGCAACACGACCAAGTCGATCGTCGTCAACGCCGACCTGGTCAAGAAGATCTACCTTCCCCGTGAGCTCTTTCCGGTAGCCAGCGTGTGGGTGGCGTTCATCCACCTCGTGCCGCAACTGGTCGTCCTCATCATCGCCGCCCTCATCTCCGGCTGGCGACCAGGGCTGGTCAATATCGCGGCCATTCTTGGCGCCCTCATCCTCACGGTGCTCTTCGCGCTCGGGCTGGGGCTGATGTTCGGCGCCTTCAACGTGCTCTTCCGCGATGCCGAGAACTTCGTCGAACTCATCCTCATGATGGCGGCCTGGGTGTCGCCGGTGCTCTACACCTGGTCCCATGTCGCCTCGGTTCTGCCGGACAGCCTCGACTGGGTCTACAAGCTCTATCCGATCACCCAAGCCGTCGAGCTCAACCATGTGGGCTTCTGGATCCCGACCTCGGCCGTCCAGGAGCGCTACCCCGACAGCACCGGGCCGCTCATCGACGCGCTGCCGATGTGGGCCGGCGCGGCCTTCGTCATCTCGGTGCTATGGCTGGTCGTCGGTCAGGCCGTCTTCCGCCGGCTCGAGTCACGGTTCGCTCAGGAGCTGTGATGACACGCGCCATTGTCGTCGACCAGGTCGTCAAACAGTTCACGCTGCGGCACACCTGGTCGATCAAGGAGTACGTCGTCTGGAACCTCACCGGTCGCGGCGGCGAACTCAAGGACACCTTCCTGGCCCTGGACGACGTGAGTCTCACCGTGGAACAAGGCGAATCGGTGGGCCTGCTCGGGCGCAACGGGTCGGGCAAGTCGACGCTGCTCAAGCTCATCTCGGGCGTGCTGCGCCCAGATCGCGGCCAGGTCGGCGTGCGCGGGCGAGTGGCCGGTCTCATCGAGGTCGGCGCCGGCTTCCATCCTGACCTCACCGGCCGGGAAAACATCTACCTCAACGGCTCGATCCTCGGGATGACCGAGCGGGACATCACCGCCCGCCTGGACGAGATCATCGCCTTCAGCGAGATCGAAGGCCGCTTCATCGACAGCGAAGTGAAGTTCTACTCCTCGGGCATGTTCCTTCGGCTGGCGTTCTCGGTGGCGGCGCACAGCCACCCCGACGTCTTCCTCATCGACGAGATCCTCGCGGTCGGCGACGAACCGTTCCAGCACAAGTGCCTGGAGCGGATTGCCGAACTGCGCAAGGAGGGCCAGACCCTCGTCATCGTCACCCATGACCTCAACCTGGTCAGCCAGGTCGCCGAACGAGGCATCGTCCTGGCCGGCGGCAAGACAGTCTTCGACGGACCGATCGAGGGGGCGGTCGGTCGGCTGCGCGGTGAGGGGTGAGCGCCCCCCCACCAGGAGTCGAGAGCGGACCGCCGGGGTGGCTCCTGCGGGTCATCCAGGACCAGCGCATTGCTTTCTTGGTGGTCGGGCTGGTCAACACGGCGATCGGTTTCGTCGCCTTCTTCGGCTTCGACGACCTCTTCACGGCATACCGGCCCGGGTTCTTGGATCGGTTCGGGGCGGTGGGATCGGACGCCAATGCCGTCGCCCACAACACCCTGGTGCTGGCCTGCTCGCATGTGGTGACGGTCGTGTGCGCCTTCGTCCTCTATCGCACGCTGGTCTTCCGCGTGCGCGGACACCTCTGGCGCGACTTGGCCCGGTTCGAGAGCGTCTACCTCACCTCGATCGCTCTCAACTGGCTGGCGCTCAACCCCCTGGTCATCTGGCTGGGCCTCAGCCCCAAGGTCGCGCAGACGCTCATCGTCGTGTTCCAGGCGTTCTTCTCCTGGTTTGCCCACAAGCACTTTTCGTTCCGGCGCAAGCCGGTTGAGCCACCCGTCGATGGGAGCCCCTCGTGAGTCACCCCCGGGTGTCGGTCGTCATTCCGTCCTTCCAGAACGCTGCCTTCATCGAGGCCACCGTCGAGTCGGTGCTGGCTCAGACGTTCACCGACTTCGAGCTCATCGTCGCCGACCACGGATCGACCGACGGCACCTGGGAGCGGCTGGCGCGCTTCGCCGACGAGGACCGGGTGACCCTCGTGCAGACGCCGCCGGGCGGGGGAGCCCCGGCCAACTGGCAGGCCGTCACGGCCCGGGCCCGCGGGGAGTTCGTCAAGCTGGTCTGTGGTGACGACCTCATCTATCCCACCTGCCTGCGCGAGCAGGTCGATGCCATGGACGCCCACCCCGGTGTGGTGCTCGTCGCCGGCCGGCGCGACCTCATCGACGCCGCGGGTGCGGTCGTCGTGGGCGGACGGGGGATGTCGCGGATCTCCGGGCTCCACGAGGGGCGCGCGGCGATTCGGCGGACGGTCCGAATGGGCACCAACATCTTCGGTGAGCCCGCGACTGTGCTCTTCCGCCGCCGCGACCTGGAGGCGGTCGGCGGGTGGTGGTCGGACTACCCCTACGTCATCGACGAAGCCACCTACGCCCTGGTCCTGCTGCGGGGAGACCTGTATGCCGTGGACCGCAGCATCGCGGCCTTCCGCATCTCCGACGGGCAGTGGAGCGTCGACTTGGCCGCCGAGCAGGCCGCCCAGGTCATCGGGTTCCATGATGCACTGGCAGCCCGTGCCCCCGGCCTGCTCAGCCGTCGTGACCTCGCCATGGGCGCCGCCATGGCTCGCGGGCTCGGGGTGGCCCGTCGGCTCACCTACCTCGCGTTGCGCCGCCGGATGAGCGCCAGCGATTGAGCACCACCGCATAGCGCGGTCTGCGGTGAGACTGGCCGCCACCAAGGTGAGGCGGGTCATGGGACCCGGCCGGACGGCATACCCAGGGCACTAGAGTCGGAAGCATGGACAAAGTCGTCTCTTCCGCTGCCGAGGCCATCGCCGGTATCTCCTCGGGCATGTCCCTCGCCGTCGGAGGCTTCGGTCTCTGCGGCATTCCCTCGGTCCTCATCCAGGCGTTGCACGACTCCGGGGTCGACCAGCTCGAAGTCATCTCCAACAACTGCGGAGTCGACGACTGGGGTCTGGGAATCCTCTTGATGGACAAGCGGATTCGCCGGATGGTCTCGTCCTACGTCGGAGAGAACAAGGAGTTCGCTCGGCAGTACCTCCACGGCGAGCTGGAGGTCGAGCTCACCCCGCAGGGCACCTTGGCCGAACGGATGCGGGCTGGCGGCGCCGGGATCCCCGCGTTCTACACGATGACCGGAGTTGGCACCCAGGTCGCCGAGGGCGGGATGCCGTGGAAGTACCACGCCGACGGCACCGTCGATGTCTCCTCGCCCAAGAAGGAGACCCGCGAGTTCGAGTGGATGGGGCGGCCGCGGGAGTTCGTCTTGGAGAAGGCGATCGTCGCCGACTACGCCTTGGTGCGCGCCGCGATCGGTGACCGGCACGGCAACCTCGTCTTCAACGAGTCGGCCCGCAACTTCAACCCGCTGGCCGCCATGGCCGGGCGGGTCACCATCGCCGAGGTCGAGAAGCTCGTCGAACCCGGCGAGATCCCCCCCGACCAGGTGCACCTGCCCGGGATCTATGTCCAGAGGGTCGTGCCGCTGACCCCCGAGCAGGCGACCACCAAGCGCATCGAGCGCCGCACCGTGACCAAGGAGGCCTGAGCCATGGCTCTCACCCGCGAAGAGATGGCCGCACGCGCCGCGAAGGAACTGTCCGACGGCGCCTACGTCAACCTCGGCATCGGCCTGCCGACGCTCGTGCCCAACTACGTCGACGACGACGTCGAGATCGTCCTGCAGTCCGAGAACGGCATCCTCGGTGTCGGCGCCTATCCCTCCGAGGCCGAGGTCGACCCCGACCTCATCAACGCCGGCAAGGAGACGGTCACGGTGCGCCGAGGCGCGTCGTTCTTCGACTCGGCGACAAGCTTCGGGATGATCCGCGGCGGCAAGGTCGACGCGGCCATCCTCGGGGCCATGCAGGTGTCCGAACGCGGCGACATCGCCAACTGGATGATCCCCGGCAAGATGGTCAAGGGGATGGGTGGCGCGATGGACCTCGTCCACGGCGCCAAACACGTCATCGTCCTCATGGAGCATGTCGCCAAAGACGGCACCTACAAGATCGTCAAGGAGTGCTCGCTGCCCTACACCGGCAAGGGCGTCGTCCAGCGGATCATCACCGACCTCGCCGTCATGGACATCACCGACGACGGATTGGTTCTGCGTGAGCTCGCACCCGGGGTCACGGTCGAGGACATCAAAGCCGCGACCGAGCCCGACTTCCGGGTCGAACTCGACTGAGCGGCAACGCTATTCGGTCACGCGCTCCTCGGTGAGATCCACAGTGACCCGCTCAGCGGCCAGGCGATCGGTCTGGTCGCCGAGCGCGTTGCGCAGGAGCACGATCGACCCGCCCCCTGCCCACGTTGCGAGGGTGCCGGCCAGGAACGGCTCGAGCGCGTCGGAAACCCGCACCCGGGCGCCGGTCGGCAGCTCTTGCAGATTCACCAGCTCGACCAGATGTCGGTATGCCGTGTGCTCACCTCCGTGCGCCCAGCCCGGATCGTCGGGCTCCAGCTCATCAAGGGCGACGAAATCGTCCGGGTAGGAAGCGATCTCGGCGGCTTCGTCGACGGCACCCGCCGGAGTGTCCGGGTTGGATCGAGCCAAGGCTGCGAGGGTGACGAGCACGGCATACCGGCCGTCCTGGACAACCGCTGCGGCGAGAACGGGATCGTCAGTGACCACCACGTCGGCCCTAGCGGCGGCCGCGCCGGTGACGAGGCAGGCACCGGTCGACCAGGTCGCCAGCGCCCAGTAGAGGGCTCGCCAGTGGGCGGGAAGGGCGAGCCCGACCGTGCTGCGCGGCGACACGTCGGCGTCCTCGACCAGCAGCGCAGCCGCCTTGGCGGTCCAGGTGGCGAGAACCCGGGCCGAGAGTTCGATGCGTTCTCCGGTGCCATCGTCGTAACAGGTGGCCCGCGGGGCCGTCGCGTCGGCACGACGCAGCGTCGCGAGCACCTGGTGGGGGAGGGTCATACCGGCAGCCTAAGGTGGGCGCCGTGACCGGCGTGGGCGAGGGCAGCGAGCGCACCTGGCGCACGCCGCGTCCGCTGCAGCTCGGAGCGGTGCTAGCGGTGTTCCGGCGCGGGCCCGGCGACCGCGCGTATCACTCCGGCGCGGATGGGTCGGTCATCCGGTGCGTCCGGACGCCCGCGGGACCGGCCAGCGTGCGGCTGCTGGCGACCCCACGGCATACCGAGGTGTCAGCCACGGCATGGGGGCCGGGAGCCACGTGGGCGCTTGAGTACGCGCCCGACTGGGTGGGCGACGGTGACGACCCAAGCGGTTTCGAGCCTCGGCATCCGGCCGTCGCGCAGGCACTGCGCCGCTTCCCTGGGTGGCGAGTGCCCCGCAGTCGGCTGGTGCTCGATGCGCTGGTGCCGGCGATCATCGAGCAGAAGGTGACCGGGCAGGAAGCCTTCCGCGGCTACACGGCCTTGGTGCGTCGGTTCGGTGAGGTCGCGCCCGGTCCCCCTGGGGAGGCGGGGATGCTCGTACCACCGGATGCGGACGGCTGGCGACGCATCCCGTCATGGGAGTTCCTCAGTGCCCCAGTCGATTTCGCGCGAGCAGACACCATCCAGCGAGTATGCCGGGTGGCCGAGAGCCTGGGTCGGCTGGCTGCCGTACCGGGTCCGGACGCGCGGGCCCGGCTGCAGACGGTGCCGGGGGTCGGGCGGTGGACGGCCGCCGAGGTGGCGCAACGGGCCCTCGGCGACGCCGACGCGGTGAGCTTCGGCGACTATCACGTCGCCAAGAACATCGGCTGGGCGCTCACCGGCACCGAGGTCGACGACGACGGCCTGGAAGAGTTGTTGCAGACGTATGCCGGGCACCGGTTCCGGGTGCAGCGCCTCCTGGAACTCGGGGGCTTCTCCCGGCCCCGGCGTGGCGCCCGGATGGCGCCCCGCACCCACCTTCCGACCCGTCGCGGCTGACCCGCCACGTCGCCGCGTCCCGGCGTCCCCGTTCGGCGAGGCCCCCGGGGACGGCCGAGAGGCTTGTCAGCCCAATCCGGTGGCGTCGGTCAGGCGGACGCGGACGGTTTGGGCGTCCACCTCGACGGTATGCCGCACGCCCTCGCCGGTCAGCGCGGCGACCAACCGAGCCCCGACCATGCCAACGGTCAGCAGGTCAGGGCCGGTGACGACGAGATCGGTGGATCCCACGTCGACGCCCATGTCGACCGCTCCGTCGACGCCCTGATCGGGGCCGCGACGCTCAGGGTGCACCGGGGGGACCTCGGCCAGTGCGACAGCGACCGCCC
Organism: Actinomycetales bacterium; assembly: GCA_016710645.1. Lineage (GTDB taxonomy): Bacteria > Actinomycetota > Actinomycetes > Actinomycetales > Dermatophilaceae > Phosphoribacter. Next base: position 58,618 of record JADJVI010000008.1, read on the forward strand.
GATCCACTTGCGCCGCAATGGGTTCCGGTCCCACTGGGCGGATCCCGACGCGCTCTGCCAGCGGGGTGCCCGGCTCGACCCCGAGTGCCGCGCGGACCGCTTCCTGGCTGCCGAGAGCGAACCAGTCGCCCGCATCGGACGTGCGGACGAGGTCGCCCGCACCGTCCGACTCTGGGCGCGCAGCGTCGGGCCCCCCAGCCGTGAGATCGGCCAGGCCGCGCACCAGCGCTGCTGGGGTCCGCTCCACCTTGCCCTTGACCAGGTCGGCGGCGGCAGCGATCTCGTCGGCCAGGGCCCTGGTCGTCACCTGCAGAACCAAACCATCGGCGTCCGGCAGTCCGCGCAGGTCGTCGACCACCCGCACGCCGGCGGACCCGAGCGCGAAGTCCACCACGCCGACCCGCCAAGGCCGGCCGGCCGTGTCGGACAAGATCACTCCGAGAGCCGACACACCGGTGCGGGAGCTCAGCGCCGAACGCAGCGCACGGCATACCTCGTCGGGGTCGTGGGGGAGCAGCAACAGGACGTCGCGCCCACCGGTGTTGGAGGCGTCGACGCCGGCGGCCGCCATGACCGGCCCCGCCTTGGCGCGGACCACCCGCGTGAAGCCATCCCCGCTGGTGCGCTCCGCGACGACGGCCACCGTCTGGCTCGCGACGGTTCCGGTCTTGTCGGTGGCGCCGACCTGCAGGCCCCCCGCTTTGGACACCACCTTGCTGGAGACGACGAGAATGTCCCCCTCCCGCAAGGTCTCGCCCGATCGCGAGAGGGCCGCCAGGAGCAGCTCGGCGAGGTCGTCCCCCTCGGCGACTTCAGGTATGCCGGCCAGGCCGACGATCTCCAGCCGCGCGCTCATCGGCGGCGTAGTTCCAGTCCGAGCCCGAGGGCCGCGCCCGCGAGGTCGGCCGCCGAGTCCAGGTCGCGCATGAGCAGGGGGCGACGGCGAACGTGCACTCCGGCGGGAGCCTCGCCGACCTCATCCAAGGAGTCGTCGACCAACCAGCCGGTGAGGAAGTCGGCATACAGGCCGGCGACGGCTGCACTGGAGGTTTCGACCCCGATGGCGCGCAGACAAGCGTCGGCGTGCCCACGCAGCGGGCGGCCGCCGACCAAGGGCGATACCCCGATGACTGGTGCCTGGGTGCCGCGCAGAGCGTCTCGGACTCCGGGGACGCCGAGGATGATGCCGACCGAGACGACGGGGTTGCTCGGGGGCAGCAGGACGACGTCAGCCTTGCGGATGGCGTCGAGGACGCCTGGTGCCGCGGTCGCGCGTTCCATGCCGACGACGAGGAAGCGTTGAGCCGGTACGGCTGCCCGCATTCGCACCCACCACTCCTGGAAATGGACCGCGCGGGGGCCTTCGCCCTCGTCGACGACGACGTGGGTCTCCACCGGAGTGTCGGTCATCGGCAGCAAAGTGATGCCGCCGTCGGGCAGGCCCCAGCGGTCGGCCAGGCGGGCTGTCACCTCGCTGAGCGTGTGTCCCTGCCCTAGCCAGAGCGAGCGGGCGATGTGCGTGCCCAGGTCTCGGTCCCCGAGCCCGAACCACTGTGGTTGCACGCCGAGTGCGGCCAGTTCGGTCTGCACGGCTGCGGTGTCGTCGGCCCGACCCCAGCCTTGTCCTTCGTGGACCCCGCCGCCCAGGGTGTAGAGCAGCGTGTCGAGGTCGGGACACACGCGCAAGCCGAAGAGGGTGATGTCGTCGCCGGTATTGCCGATGACTGTCAGAGTCGTGTCGGCCAGGTCGGAGGTGCGGGCCAGATGGGTCGTGAGACCCCGCAAGAAGCGGGCGCCTCCCACGCCACCAGACAGGGCGGTCACATGCATGGATGCAGTCTGTCAGGCGTTCGGGAGCCCTTGTTGTACAAGCCTTTCCCGTCGGGGGACGGTTCCGTCGACCAGTCGGCGAGCCCGATCGCGTCCACACCGGGACGTGCCGCTGGAGCTCGACGGAGCCCTACGGAGACCGCCGGCCGATCGGGGGCGGACCTGTCGCGGGGCCGCGACACGCCCGGGATGCACGTAACTGGCGCGAATATCAGATCTCGGCTTGACGAAACGGGTATGACACGCGTGTAATTCCAGTGTTGTCGTTCGCACTGGCGACCGTGCGACGGGTGGCCTGCAGGCTCTAGAGGGCTTGGCATGGTGGCGATCTCGTCGGCTGCGGCCTGGGACCTGACCGGCAGCGGATGTCCGGAGGGGTGCATGCCAACGATGGGTCGAGGAGGCGACATGCACGAGCTGTTGCTCGTTCCCGCGCAGGTGGGGGCCGAGGGGGAGGCCGGGTGGCAGGAGCGTTCATTGTGCGCCCAGACCGATCCCGAGGCCTTTTTCCCCGAGAAGGGTGGCTCTACGCGCGAGGCCAAGAAGGTCTGTGTCAGTTGTGAGGTCCGCGTCGAGTGCCTGGAGTACGCGCTGGCCAACGACGAGCGCTTCGGCATCTGGGGTGGCCTGTCCGAGCGCGAACGCCGCAAGCTCAAGAAGCGAGCCGTGTGAGCGCCCCGGGCGCTCGCTGTGGCCTGACCCGCGGACCGGCGCCGCGGCATACCTAGGACGCTGGTGACTTCCCCGACCCACCCCCTGGCCGCCTCCGCCGAGGCCTCACCTCCCAGCGCGGAGGAGGCTTCGCGCAGCCTCGCCGACCCCACCATGGGGCAGAGTCCCGGGAGGCCATCCCTCGTGGCCGAGGCGCAGCAGGTCCAGGCGCCCGTTGTCGCCGCCATCCTCGTCCTGCGCAATGGCGCCCCCTGGTTGCCGGCGTGCCTGGCCGGTCTGGCCGCGCAGCGCCAGGCACCCGAGCGGCTGGTCGCCGTCGACATCGCCTCGACCGACGGCAGCGCGGCACTGGTGAGCTCTCATCGCGACCTTGCCGACGCGATCCCCGCTGTCGACGTGGTCCGGGTGGACGCCAGCACCAGCTTTGCCGCCGCGGTCCAGGCCGGGGTTGAGCGGCTGGCCCCGGACGCGGGCGCCGACTGGCTGTGGCTGCTGCACGATGACAGCGCACCCGAGCCCGAGGCGCTCGCCGCACTCGTCGGTGCGGTGCGCCGCTCCCCGTCGGTCGGGATGGCTGGCCCCAAGGTCCTGGAATGGGAACGGCCGCGCCGGCTGCTCGAGGTCGGACACCAGCTCACGGCGACCGGTCGGCGCATTTTCGCTCCAGCACCGGGCGAACGGGACCAGGGACAGTACGACGAGCGCACCGACGTCCTCGCGGTCGGCAGCTGCGGCATGCTGGTGCGCCGCTCGGTCTACACCGAGCTAGGTGGCCTCGACGCGGCATACCCCGACCCTGCGGACTCACTCGATTTCGGCTGGCGCACCCAACTCGCCGGCCATCGGGTCGTCGTCGTCCCTGACGCCCGGGTGCGGCATGTCGACGCGCGCTACGACGTGGCGCGCAGCACCACGGCGGAGGGGGCCGCTGCCCGGCGGGCCCACCGCAGCGCTGCCCGCCGGGTCGCGTTGGCGCGTTGCTCGCCGTGGGCCCTGCCCTTCCTGTCCATCTGGATCGTCGTGAGTTCGTTGGTCACGGCGGCAGCGCTGATGTTGCTCAAACGTCCGGCGCATGCCTGGGTCGAACTCGGCGACATCGGGGCGCTCGCGCATCCGATTTCTGCGCTGCGGTCGCGGTGGCATTTCCGTCGGTTGCGTCGGTTGCGTCGGCGAGACCTCTCGACCGTGTTCGTCACGACCGGCGACTCGGTGCGCCATCTGGTCGACAAGGTCCACGAGGCGCTGACGCCCGACCGCGAGATCGACGACAGCAGTGTTGGGTTGGGGTCCACCGAGTCTGGCCCGGTGGCGGAGGAAGCCGACAACCTCGCGGTGCTGCCCGCTTCCCTGCCCCAGCGCATTGTCACCAACCCCGGGTTCCTCGCCGTGGTTGGGGCCGCAGGGGCATCCGCCTATGGCTTGCGTCAGGTACTGCGCGCGGGCGTCCTCGACGCCGAGGGCTACGGGCTAGTGGGCGGTGAGCTGCAGCGAGTGGTCACCGGGTCGTCCGGGCTCTGGCACACCTATCGCGACGTCTGGTCGGGCGCCGGCTGGGGCGGCACCACCGAATCCGGCCCGAGCGTCGGGGTGCTCGCAGGGTTGGTCTGGCTGGGCGAACGCCTCCCCTATGTCGCGGATGGCCGATCGCCTGCCTCTGTCGTTCTCGCGTGGTTGCTCCTGCTCGGTATGCCGTTGGCGACCGGCACGGCATACCTCGCCTCGCGCGTGCTGCCCGCCTCTCGTTGGCTCCGCGGGTTGGCTGCCCTGGCGTGGGGCACGGGTGGGGTCGCGCTCGCAGCGGTGTCCAGCGGGCGGGTCACGGTGGTGCTGGCCCACATCCTGCTCCCGCTCGTCGCAGCCGGGGTGGTGCGCTCGCTGGCACCCAATGCCACCTTTACGGCTGCTGCCGCCACCGGCCTGGGTGGTGCCGTCCTCGCGGCTTTTGTGCCCCTCTATCTTGTCCCTCTTGTCGTCGTGGCGGCGGTCATCGTCGTCGTGGGGCCGGGATTGGCCCCTCGCGTGCGTGGGCTCGCGATCCTCGGCATTCCGTTGGCCCTGCTGCTGCCGTGGCTCCCGCAATGGCGTGATCCCGCAGCGCTGCTGGGCGCCCCGGGACTGCTCGACATCGCTCCAGCTCCCGCTGTTGCGCTCGGGAAGGTGGTGCTCGGTTTCCCGGACGGCATGCCCACTTGGGTCGCGTTCCTGGCCGTCCCCGGGTATGTCGCGGCTGCGCTCGCGCTGGTGCGTCGCACCCGCTCGCGCGCCGCGACGGTCGGGGTTTGGAGCGTGACCGTGCTCGGATTGGTCGGTCTCGGGGTCGCCGTCTTCGCTCGACGCATCGAGCTCGGCGCAGCAGTGGCCGGCGATGGGACGGTCGCGTCAACGACGCTCTGGCCGGGCGTGGGCGCCCAACTGCTGACCTTTGCCGTGCTCACTCTCGCACTGCACGGTTCGCTCGGTTTGACCGACCTCGTTGGTGCCCACGGCTGGGGGTGGCGTCGGGTTGTGACCGGCTTAGGATTGGCCGTTCTCGTCGGGGCTGTCACCGTCGGCGCGGCCGGCGCCCTGCGACCCGGCATTGACACCCTTCAGGTGGCGACCGCGACGACCGTTCCTGCGGTCGCCGTCGAACAAGCGCGGGGTTCCGATGCCAATCGCATGGTGGTCCTGACCCCCAGCGCCGAGCACCTCGATGTCGAGGTGGTCGGTGCCGAACCTGCCAGCGTCGTGCGGGCTGTCGCACCCCGCGCGTGGCCCACCGATCCCGGGGTCATCGACCTCGTGCATGCTCTCGCGTCGGGGCAGACGCCTGCGGAGAGTTCGCCCGGGGCGGCCCTGGCCGACCTCGGCGTAGGGTTCGTCTCGCTGAGGGCGGCAGGAACCGACCCACTCGTGCGGGTCCTCGATGCCACCTCAGGCTTGACCCGGTTAGGCAGCACTGACGGGCAGATCCTCTGGCGCGTGCTGACGCGGGCTTCGGCCACCAACCCCGGTGAAGCCGTCAATCCCTCGCGGGTGCGGCTCACTTCCGCTGATGGCAAGCCCATCTCGGGGGTGCCGGTGAGCGGCCCGCACGCCCAGCTCACCGCGTCCCTGGCCGCTGGGCCCGACGGGCGCAGACTCGTCGTCGCTGAGAGCCGTCAGTGGGCCGATCGGGCCAATGTCACGCTCGACGGTCAGAGCCTGACCCCGCTGGCGGGCTCCGGCCCACCGGCATACCAACTCCCGGCGACGGCGGGAACGCTGGAGATCGCGCTTCCGGCCCGGCACGGCCGGTGGTACCAACTTCACCTGCTGTTGGTCGGCATCGCGGTCTTCCTCGCCGTGCCCTTCGGTAACCGCCGATCCAGGAGGCTGCGATGAGCGTCCCCTGGGTGAGGATCCTGCGGGCTGCCGGGGCTGGGGCCGTCGCGGGCGGCATCGTGTTCGCCGGATCGGCAGCCTCGGGGCAGGTGCACTTCGGCGCCCCGGTCGTCGCGGCCGCTCCCAGCACGCCGGTGGGAATCCCGGTGCGCACGGCGAGCTTGGTCTGTCCAGGGCCTGAGACCGAGGGCCTGGCCGGCGTCCCGGCCGTCGCCGGAGGGACGACCACGGTCCTTGCGGCAACGGCACCGGCCGCCGCAGTGCAAGGCATGGTCACCCCCGCCGCGGGACAACTGAGCACCCGAGGACTCCCCGACGGTCCTGAGATCGGCACGTCCACCGAGCGTGGGCGAACCATCAGCGGCACGCTCTCCGGCAACGCCAGCGCGTCGATCACCGGTGCCGACGGATTGGCACCTGCGATGGCCGGGCTGCAGACCTGGCTGCGGACCGACTCCGACGACCGCGCGCTCATCGCGACCGCGTGTCAAGTGCCACGCGACTCCCACTGGCTGCTCGCGGGCGCCGGGGAGACCACCCGACGCGAGCGTCTGGTCATCGCCAACCCGGGGGCCAACACCTTGACCGTCGACGTCACGGTCTATGGCCGCCAGGGGATCATCGCCGCGACCTCGAGCTCTCGGCTGGCGGTGCCGCCGCGCGGGCGCACGGTCGTGCTGCTCGACGCGATTGCTCCGGGGGAGGCGTCCCCCGCGGTCCACGTCGTCGCCTCGGGAGGCGTGGTCGCGGCGGTGTTGCAGGACTCCTGGATCGAGGGTGCAGTCGGACGCGGCAGCGACGACGTGGCCTCGACCCCGGCCCCGGCTACCGAGCACCTCATCGCTGCCGTGCCGGTCTCCGGTCCGGCAATGGTGCGAGTGCTCGTCCCCGGCACGGTGGAGGCGGTCGTCCAAACTCGTGCGCTCACCCCGGACGGCCCCATCTCGCTCCCGCAGGACAGCGTGGTCCGCGTCCCGGCGGGGGCCGTTCGCGACATCGCCATCGGGTCGCTGCCTCCGGGCACGTATGCCGTGCAGGTCAAGTCCGATCAGCCGATGGTCGCCGCAGCAATGACCGAGCGCCGGGCCGACGGCAACGGGCCCTCGGATCTGGCGTGGGCCGCCGCCTCCGAGCCGATCGACGGAGTGGCTGGCACGCCGGTGCCGGCCGTGACGCGAGCCGGGCTGGTGCTGGCGGCGGTCGGGGCCGACGCGCGGGTCACCGTGACCAAGGTCGCCGCAGACGGCACCGCGACAGCCTCAGACGTCACCGTTCCCGGTGACTCGGTCACCCAGGTCGACGTCACCGGCACCGCAGCTGTCTGGCTCCGGCCCAGCGGGGGAGCGGTGCGGGCCGGTCTGGTCCTCGAGCTCACCGATGCGGGCGGTCCGCTCTACAGCGTTGTTGCCCTCAACCCTGCTGTCGTGACGGGCACCGACGTCGTCGTTCGCGACGTGCGTCGCTGACGGCCCGACGGCATACCGGGTTGCCGGTTGCGTCTCGCTAATCCTGCTCGTAGCGCGGGTCAAGGTCGTGCGGGGCGACACCCAACAGGCCGGCGATCTGCTCGGTGACCACCTGCCCGACCAGCAACGCAAGATCGCGGTCGTCCACGGCTCGGGTGTGGATCGGACGCCGATAGATGACGACGCGCGCCGGCGTGCGTCCCTGGGCGGCAAAGACCCGCCCGAGCGGGATCTCGGCGTGTTCCCACGGAGCCGGATCGCTGGGCGGAACTTCCTCGACGGCCAACTCGAAGACCGGGAACGGACGGTTCCACGCACGCTCCAGGCTGGTGGCGACCTCCAGAACCACCTCATCGAACCGCTCGGCCCGGCTGGTCATGGCCGGCACCGGAGGCCAGGCCAGCGGCCCTCGAAGGCCACGCCCATGGCGGCGACGGCGCCGCGGCTGGTTGGGGCTTCGGGAGCTGCGCGGGCTGAGCGGTTGGCCGGCGGACGGGGTCACGGGCCAACTCTAGGCGCCTGCGCGGCGCGCCGGACGGGCGCTGGTCGGCGCCGGGATCTAGAGTTCCGGCGTGGCTCTCATGCGGCAGTGTTCCAAGACGGGGTGCCGTGGCGGCGCGGTAGCGACGCTCACCTATGTCTATGCCGACCAGACCGCGGTGCTAGGCCCCCTGGCCACCTATGCCGAGCCACACTCCTACGATCTGTGCGCTCGCCATGCCGAGCGGCTTACGGTGCCTCGGGGTTGGGAGGCTGTGCGCCTCGACATCGACTACTCCGTGCCACCGCCGTCCACCGACGACCTGTTGGCACTAGCTGACGCCGTCCGCGAAGCGGCCCGACCTCGTCCCCACGCCAGCGCCTCCGTCCCACCGACACGGTCCGCGGCGTCCGATCACGGGGACCCGACCGAAGGCGTCCGCCGGGGCCACCTGCGGGTGCTGCGGTCGCCCTGAGTAGGAGCCAGAGCCGACTCCCCAGGGGTCGCTCTCGGAGGGTTAGGCTGGCCGGCGTGAACTCCGCGTCGGCTCCGATCAGCGCGTCGGTCGTGGCGGGTGGACTCGCCTCTCGCGGACCGCACCCACTCGACGCCACCGCCTGGTATGCCGTGGGGCTGGCTATCGGCGGTCACCTGGGCAGCTCGACCGAGCCGGTCATCGTCGGCAACGACGGTCGGGCAGCGGCTGCCATGGACGGTGACGCACTCGTCAGGGGACTGCTCGATGCGGGGCGTGACGTGGTCGATCTCGGCGGCCTGACAGCTGACGGCCTGCGCTTCTGCGCCGGGGCCTATGGCTCGCCCGCGGTGTTCGTGGGCTCCAGCAGCCGGTATGCCGTCGACGTGACAGTGACCGTCTGGGGGCCTGGGGTCACCCCGTGGAGCGAGGCCGACGTGGCTGCCCTCGCGGAATTGGCCGATAGCGTGCTGGCGAACGGGGACGACGCCGTGGTCGGAGACGCGGTGCCCGCGCTGGGGAACGCGGACGCGAAGGCGACCGGACGGCATACCCGTCGTGAGGTGACGAGCGAGTATGCCGCCTTCCTCACCTTGATCTCCGGCGGACCGTGCCGCCACCCACGCACTGTCGCCGTCGATGCCGCAGGCCCCGCCGTCGCACGACTGCTGGACGCCCTGGTCACCGGTGACGGAGTTGCCCCGGCCTGGCCGCTGCGCTGGGTCGGCGTCGATCGCGCCCTGGACGACCTCCCGGACGGATATGCCGACCTCCATCGGCTGAGAGAGTCGATCGCCCGAGAACGAGCCGACCTTGGCGTGGCGTTCGACGGCGATGGCGACCAGATCGTCGTGCTCGATGAGCGCGGCGGCGTTCTACCCCCGGCTGCCGTTGTCGACCTGCTCGCGCTGCCGGTCGACCGGCTCAAGGTCAGTGACGGCGGCGACTATCGCTGGGCTGAGGCGTGGGGGAGCGTCTCAGGGCTCACCGCCCTGCTGCACCTGCTGGTCGCGCTGGACCGGTCCGACCTGGCTGGCCGCCCGCTGTCCGAGAGTCGCCCGGCATACCCCATGAAGGAGAACACCCTCGTGCCCGAGCTGTCCCCCGAGCCCATCGCGACCACCCCATCAGGGGACGAGCCAGCTGGCCCAGCGGTCGACCACGGCCTGCAGCCTTGGATGCGGAGCCTGCTGCGCTGCCCTGCGTGCCGCGCCGAGCTGCGCGACGAGGACGGCCCGCAGGGGCCCGAACTGGCCTGTGGGGACGCAGACTGTGGGCGCAACTACCCGATCGTCGACGGCATCCCCGTGCTGCTCGTCGACCAGGCCAGGGTGCGCGCCGAGGCGAACTGACCATGCCCGCGCTGGACCCGACGCTCATCGACGACGAGGACGTGCTGGCGCGCCACGACTCCCGAGGGGTGCTGCGGTCGCTCGCGACGGCAGGGGCCCAAGTGCGTGAGGCGGTGCGGCTCAGCTCCGATGCTGGGATCGCCGGGGTGGCCGGGGGGTCGCGACCACGTTCGGTGCTCGTCGCTGCCACCGGAGGCACCGCCATCGTCGGCGATGCGCTGGGCTGGTTTGCTGGTGCGGGGTCACCCGTGCCGATCGATACTCGTTCGCACGGTCCGCTGCCGGGCTGGGTGGGGTCGCTCGATCTCGTCATCGCGGTGTCGCAGTCCGGCCGGGCCGCTGGGCCGGTCAGTCTGGCCGCGGAGGCCGCTCGTCGGGGGGCTTTCCTGCTCACCGTCGGGGCACCGGATTCGCCACTGGCTGCCGTCTGCGCCCAGGCCAGAGGCGTCCATGTCGACGTCCCGACCACCCGGACCTCCAGCCGCACGGCGTTGTGGTCGATGCTCACGCCGGTGCTGCTCGCCGCCGAGGCGCTCGGGCTGGCTCGGGTCGGTCCCGACGTGCTGGAGGCGACGGCCGAGCGGCTCGACCGCGCCGCCGAAAGTTTCCGGCCGTCGTCCGAGTCGTTCGTCAACCCGGCCAAGCTGCTCGCTGCCGACCTTGCCGAGGGTGTACCCGTCGTCATCGGTGACAGCCCGCTGTCGGGAGTCGCGGCCCGCCGCGCCGTCAGCGTGCTCGCGCGGATCGCCCGAGTGCCGGCCATGGCCGGTGAGCTCCCCGGAGCCGCCAGCGGTGCAGTCGCCCTACTGGACGGGCCCTACACCCAGACTGGGGCGCAGGCCGCGGCAGCAGCCACCGGACGCCGCGGCGGACCGAATGACGATGCGCTGACGGGAATCTTCCGCGACCCCTACCTCGATGCCCCGCCAGACGCGTCCCTCGCGGTCCTCATGCTCCGCGACGCCGCGGTCGACGCCTCGACGTCGTTGACCGATGCCGCAGGTGCCGACCCCAACCGCGTAGCCCTTGCCGACGCCGTCGTCGCGGTGGCCCGGGAGAGCGGCATCCGGGTCAGTGAGGCCCGAGCGGAACCCGGCCACACCCTGGAACGGCTGGCCGATCTCACCTCGCTCGTGGACTTCGCGGCGACCTACCTCGCCATCGGGCTCGGGCTGGACCCGTCGGTGTCCTCGCACCTGGCCCAACTGCGGGAGCGCACCAGCTGACTCGCTGATGCGCTCCCTTGAGCCCGGCGGTATGCCGGTCCGGCGGGCGATGCGGCACCCGGCCGACGGGCATACCCGTGCTGGCTAGGTCTCCGGGACCATCTCGATCGACCCGCAGGGGCATTCCTGCACGCACACGCCGCAGCCCTTGCAGTAGTCGTAGTCGATCTCGTAGCCCTTGCCGATACCGGTCTTCTTCACCGCGTTGTCCGGGCAGACGCCGAAGCAGTTGTCGCACGCGAAGCAGTTGCCGCACGACATGCAGCGACGGGCCTCGAACTTGGCGGTCCGCTCGTCGAGGCCACTGACGACCTCATCGAAGGTGGACGCCCGCCGGGCACCCTCCAGGTGGGGTCGCTGCTGGTGGGGCGCGTCGGCGTAGTACCAGGTGGTGAGCTTGTCGAAGGTCGCCACCGGGTGCTTGGCGGCCGGCTGGTATGCCGTGCCGCGCAAGTAGGCGTCGATGTGGCGGGCGGCCTTCTTGCCGTGTCCGACGGCGACGGTGACCGTGCGTTCGGCGGGAACCATGTCGCCGCCGGCGAAGACACCCTTGCGACCGGTCATCATCGAGCGGTCGACGGTGACGACGCCGTCGTTGATTTCGATGCCCTCGACGTCCTCGAGGAAGGTCAGGTCGGCTTCCTGGCCCAGCGCCAAGACCAACGAGTCGGCCTCCAGCTCCTCGAACTCGCCGGTCGGCTGCGGGAACCCGGTCTCGTCAAGGGCCATCTTCTCGACCACCATCTTGCCGTCGTCGACGTGCTTGATGGTCGAGAGCCACTTGAGCAGGATGCCCTCCTCCAAGGCCTCTTCAACCTCGAAGTCGTGGGCCGGCATCTTGTCGCGGGTGCGGCGGTAGACGATGATCGCTTCTTCCGCGCCCAGCCGCTTGGCCGTGCGGGCAGCGTCGATGGCGGTGTTGCCGCCACCGTAGACGACGACCCGCCGTCCCAGCATTGGCTTGTCTTCCTCGGTCTCGACGTCACGCAGGTAGGACACCGCGTCGAGGATCTTGGCCGACTCGCCGGCAGGGATGTAGGCGCGCTTGCCGATGTGGGCGCCGACGGCGGTGAAGATCGCGTCGAAACCCTCGGCGAGGGCGGCCTCGAGGTCGGTCACCGTGGAATTGAGCTCGATCTGCACGCCGAGGTCGGTGATGCGGCGCACCTCGGCGTCGAGAATGTCGCGCGGCAACCGGTAGGACGGGATACCGAACCGCATCATTCCGCCGACCAACGGGCCGGACTCACGGATGATCACGTCGTGACCCATCCGGCGCAGGTGGTACGCCGCTGACAGGCCCGACGGGCCCGCCCCGATGACGAGGACCCGCTTGCCGGTGAGCTGCGCCGGCGGTTCGAAGGACCAGCCCTGGCGGATCGCCTCGTCGCCGAGGAACCGCTCGACGGCGTTGATGCCCACGGCCTCGTCGACCTCGGCCCGGTTGCAGGCGTTCTGGCAGGGGTGATAGCAGACCCGGCCCATGATCGCGGGGAACGGGTTGTCCTGGACGATCTGCCGCCAGGCCGCCTCGTAGGACCCCTCCTCGGCGTGGAACAACCACTGCTGGATGTTCTCACCGGCCGGGCAGGCCTGGTTGCACGGGGGCAACAGGTCGACGTAGACCGGCCGCTCGGTGCGCCAACTGCCGGTCTGGTTGGCCAGGCTGGAGCCGACGTCGAGGGTGATGGCGAAGGGCTTCTGCATCACGCGTTCGCCTCCTCGGCGATGGGGGGGAGGGTGGGGGAGGTGGCCTCGGGCAGCAGCCCGTAGCGGCGGATGTTGCGGTCGGCCTGGGCCTGCAGCCGGTCGATGACCTCGTCGCGACGGACCGGGTTGAACAGGTGGGCGAAGCGCTTCTGCCCCTTGAGGTAGTCCTCGACCGGCACCTGACGCCGGATCGGAGTGGAGGCCACGACCTCGCCGTATTCGCCCTCGAAGACCGGCCAGAGCCCGCTCTGGGTGGCCAACCGGGCGATCTTGATGGTGTCGCATGAAGCCGTGCCCCAGCCGAGTGGGCAGGGGACCATGACGTGGATATAGCGGGCGCCCCGCATCGACATGGCCCGGGTCACCTTCGCTTCCAGGTCGTGGAGGTCGGCGACGGTGGCAGTGGCGACATAGGGAATCTCGTGCGCCATGGCGATGCGCGGCAGGTCCTTGCCCTGGCCGAAGACGTTGCCCGGGTCGTCACCGACGGCCTGGGTGGTCGCGGTGCGGGCAGCAGGAGGGGTCGCTCCGGAGCGCTGCACGCCGGTGTTCATGTAGGCCTCGTTGTCATAACAGATGTAGAGCACGTCGTCGTTGCGCTCGAACATCCCTGACAGACAGCCGAATCCGATGTCGACAGTGCCCCCGTCGCCACCCTGGGCGACCACTCGGATGTCGTCGCGACCCAAGGCCTTGTATGCCGCCGCGACGCCCGAGGCGACAGCGGGGGCGTTGCCGAACAGCGAGTGCAGCCAGGCGACCCGCCACGAGGTCTCGGGGTAGGGCGTGGAGAAGACCTCCAGGCAGCCGGTGGCGTTGACGGCGACGAGCTTGCCGTCAGCCGCTCGCATCGCGGCGTCGAGGGCGTAGCGGGCGCCGAGGGCCTCGCCGCAGCCCTGGCAGGCCCGGTGGCCGCTGGTGAGCGAGTTGAACCGCTTGGGGTCCGATTGCACCGACCGCTCGGAGACGGGAAGGAGCCGGTTGCCGACGGCGAAGGAGCCGACTTGGTAGAACTTCACCGGGGTCGCCGCGGGGGTGTCGTGGACGACCTCCGGGACGACACCCATGTGGTAGCCGGCGTCGGCGACCGTCGACGGGCCGTGGATGGTCAGGGCGCTGGTCGAGGTGATGTCGAGGGACTCGGCGGACGAGGGCGACGCGGATGAGGACGACATGTGGTCCTGGCCTCTCTTATCGGGACCCGGCGCGCACGGCGCCCAGGTCGCGCAGGATGTTCTCGGCGGCCGGGCCAGAGCGACGGTCGGCGCGGGTGCGGGCCAACTCGCGCTCGACCAGGCCATGGTCGAGGTCGAGGAAGGTCAGTGCGGGCAGGTCGTCGGCGACCGCCTTGTCGAAGGCATCGTGCAGTGAGCTCTTGAGGATGGCTCGGCCGCCCAACCCCGCGACGATCGTGTAGTTGGCGATCGGACTGGCCGACATGGCCATCCGCACGTGGGAGGCGACGATCCCGCCGATGCCGACCGAGAAGGCCTTCTCGACGCAGACGAACCGCTTGGCCGCCCCCAGCGCCTCGCGCACGGCATCCAACGGGAACGGTCGGAACGACGTGATCCCGAGGGCGCCGATCTTCTCGCCGCGCTCGCGGCGCTCGTCGACGACGTCCTTGATCGTGCCGAGCACCGAACCGAGGGCGATGACAACCGTTTCGGCATCCTCCAGACGGTAGCCCCGGACCAGGCCGCCGGAGTCGCGGTCGAAGACCGCACGGAACTCCTCGGCGACCCGCGGAATGACATCGAGGGCCTGCATCTGCCGCTCATGGGCGAGATAGCGCACCTCGGTGAACGCCTCCGGACCCACCATGGCGCCGATCGACACCGGCTGCTCCGGGTCGAGCACCTGGCGCGGCTCGAACGGCGGCAGGAACCGGGCCACCTGCTCGACCTCGGGCACGTCGACCTGCTCGACCGCGTGGGTGAGGATGAACCCATCCATGCAGACCATGACCGGCAGCGACAGCTCTTCGGCGATCTTGAAGGCCTGGACGTGCAGGTCGGCGGCTTCCTGGTTGGTCTCGGCATACAGCTGTATCCACCCCGAGTCGCGCTGGCTCATCGCATCGGTGTGGTCGTTCCAGATGTTGATCGGAGCGCCGATAGCGCGGTTGGCGACCGTCATGACGATGGGCAGGCCGAGCCCGGACGCGTTGTAGACCGCCTCGACCATGAACAGCAACCCCTGGCTGGCGGTGGCGGTGTAGGACCGCGCGCCGGCTGCCGAGGCACCGATCGCCACCGACATCGCGGCGAACTCGCTCTCCACGTTGACGTACTCGCAGCCGGGCAGTTCACCGGCTTTGACGATGGCCGACAGGCCCTCGACGATGTGGGTCTGGGGTGAGATGGGGTAAGCGCAGATCACGTGCGGACGGCAGGCTGCCACCGCGCGGGCAACTGCCATCGAACCCTCAAGCTGAGTGAGCACCGGCACTCTCCTTCGTGTGCTCGCCGGCCGTCGTGGGCCGCAGCGAGTGGACCAGGTCGTATGCCGCGGTGGCGGCGGCGACGTTCTTGTCGCCCAAGGCTCCAGGGAAGTGCTGGCGCACGGCCTCCAGGAGAGCGGGCAGGTGAATGAGCCCGGTGAAGGCCGCGAGGCCACCGAGCAGGACGAGGTTAGGCATCGGGCGGCCGATGTGCTCGCGGGCGATGACGGTGGCCGGGATGGTGAGGATCTGGCACCGCCCGTCCTCCATCTCGTCCAGCCCCAGTTGCCCGACGGTGCGGCTGGAGTTGATGAGGACGAACCCACCCGGTTTGAGGCCACCGAAGACGTCGACCTGGTGCAGCAAGGTCGAGTCCTGGACGACGAGGGCATCGGGGGTGACGACGGGTTCGCGGACTCGGATCGGCGTGTCGGACATGCGGCAGAAGGCGACGACAGGTGCGCCAGTGCGTTCCGAGCCGAAGCTCGGGAAGGCCTGCGCGTGCCGGCCGTCGGCGAAGAAGGCGTGGGAGAGCAGCTCGGCGGCGGTGACGACACCTTGTCCGCCTCGGCCGTGGATGCGGACTTCAAACATGCGCCCCAACCTAGGCGGCGATATCCGGCAGGCCAAGGGCCGTACGTCCTCACCTGTGACCCAGCCGTTACCCTGTCGGCATGAGTGGTGGTTTGGTCGCGCTGTTGGACGATATTGCCGCGTTGGCCAAGCTCGCCGCCGCGTCGCTCGACGACGTCGGCGCCGCGGCCGGACGTGCGAGCGCCAAGGCCGCTGGGGTGGTCATCGACGACACCGCGGTGACCCCGCGCTATGCGACAGGATTCAGTCCCGACCGCGAACTGCCGATCATCAAGCGGATCGCCCAGGGGTCGTTGCGCAACAAGCTGCTGTTCATCCTGCCGGCCGCGATGCTGCTCAGTCAGTTCCTGCCGGGGGCGCTGACCCCCCTGCTCATGATGGGCGGCACCTACCTGTGCTACGAGGGTGCCGAGAAGATCTGGGAGAAGATCTCGGGCCACTCCAGCGGCCACGAAACGCCCGCGGGGATACAGGGGACCCCGCAGGAGGAGGAGATGGTCAACGGTGCGATCCGCACCGACTTCATCCTCTCCGCCGAGATCATGGTCATCGCCCTCAACGAGGTGGCCAATGAGCCATTCCTCTCCCGGGCGATCATCCTCGTCGTCGTCGCCATCGGCATCACCATCGGCGTCTATGGCGTCGTCGCGCTCATCGTCAAGATGGACGACATCGGCCTGCACCTGGCCGGCCGATCGAACCGAGTCGCTCAGGTGGTGGGCAATGGGTTGGTCAAGGCGATGCCCAAGCTCTTGTCGGCCCTGGCCACCATCGGCACTGTCGCCATGCTCTGGGTCGGTGGCCACATCCTGCTGGTCGGCTTCGACACCCTGGGGTGGCACACCATTTACGGCTGGGTCCATCACCTGGAGGAAGCGGTGGTGCACGCCACCGGACCCCTCGGCGGCGCGCTGGGCTGGCTGACCAACACCGCACTCTCGGCGGTCTTCGGCCTCATCGTCGGGATGCTCGTCGTGGGCGTCATGCACGTGCTGCCGCGCCGTGCTGACGCCGAGCCCGCTGCACCCGCCGAGCACTGACCGTGCCGCCGGGTCCACCGTGACGACGGCCGAGACGACCACGGCTCGGGACCGGCTGCTCTGGCCACTGGTCTTCGGGGTGGTTGGCCTCGGTGTGGCCAGCTATGCGATGACCCGTTTCGACGGATCGATGCGGGCGAAGTTCTTCGGATCCGGAATCCTCGCCGTGGAGTTCGCGGCCACACCGGACCGCTGGGCCGAGGTGGTCGCCACCAACGGCGCGCACGGCATGGCCGCGGTGCGGGAATCCCTGCGGTGGGACCCGGCCTACATCGCTCTGTATGCCGTGGTGCTCACCCTGCTCATGGCGCGAGTACGCCGGATCGACCCGCGGCTTCCCCGTTCGGCCGGGTGGTTCCCGGCTCTCGGAGGCGTCTTCGACCTCGTCGAAGACGCCTGTCTCTGGCTCTCGCTGGACGCACCCTCGGGCCCCCTCCTGGCGACCGCCGCTGGGTGCGCGACGGTGAAGTTCGCCCTTCTGGGCGCCGTGCTCGGGTATGCCGTCCGGTCCTGGCTGCGCGCCGGGGGTCCCACTCGGCGATTCTGGGATCGCCTGAGCCGCCGACTCGGCCCGTTGCGGGCGAGCCTGGTCATCGGCTCCCTCGCAGTCGTGTTCGCCATCATCGGACTGGGCGCGGCCAAGATCCTCACCGACGAGGCGCTCCTCACGGCAGACCACCGCGAGGTCCCGGCGACCGTCACCGACACCGCCAGCGGCCGCGGACCCCTACAGGTGCGCGATGTCCGGTATGCCGTGGACGGCATACCGGTGGTGGCACGGGTGGGTGCCCCGACTTTCACGACACTGCGGCAGGGCGATCTGGTCACCGTGGACTACGACCCGTGGAAACCCGACCGGGCGCGGTTGGCGGGGCACCCGGAGGTGCCCCTCATCTTCATCCTCGGGGTGACGCTCAGCCTCGTGGCGGTGACCTGGCGGGCCGCGGCGCGTCGGCAGCGCGGGGTGAGCGGGCCCGTGGCCAACAGGTAGACTCGGGTTCTTGCCGGCGTGGGTGGACGACCCGCGCGAGGAAGCCGAGGCGAGCCGCACCCGCGAGCCGCACCACGGCATACCGTGCCCTGAAGGGCGACGCCGGGTCAGCTCAGCGCGTGCCGTTCGCGCTCCCTACCCCCGAAGCTGGAGTTCGTATGTCCTTCGACTACAAGGTCGCCGACCTGTCCCTGGCCGCTGCCGGCCGCCACCAGTTGCGCCTGGCCGAGCACGAGATGCCCGGTCTCATGGCGTTGCGCGAGCGCTACGCCGAGAGCAAGCCGCTCGCCGGTGCTCGCATCGCCGGCTCGCTGCACATGACCGTGCAGACCGCCGTGCTCATCGAGACTCTCACCGCTCTCGGCGCCGAAGTGCGCTGGGCGTCGTGCAACATCTTCTCCACCCAGGATGACGCCGCAGCCGCTGTCGTCGTCGGCGCGCATGGCACCCCCGAGGTCCCGGCCGGCGTGCCGGTCTTCGCGTGGAAGGGCGAGAGCCTGCCGGAGTACTGGTGGTGCACCGACCAGATCCTCACCTGGCCCGCCGACGCCGAGGGCTCGACCGGGCCCAACATGATCCTTGACGACGGTGGCGACGCGACCATGCTCGTCCACAAGGGTCGGGAGTGGGAGGCCGCTGGCCAGGTGCCCCCCACGACCGAGGAGGACTCCGAGGAGTTTGCGGTCTTCAAGGAGCTCGTGCGCCAGACCATGGCCGCCGACCCGCAGAAGTGGACCCGCACCGCCGCTGGCATCAAGGGCGTCACCGAGGAGACCACGACCGGCGTGCACCGGCTCTACCAGCTCGCCGAGGCCAAGGAGTTGCTCTTCCCGGCGATCAACGTCAACGACTCGGTGACCAAGAGCAAGTTCGACAACAAGTACGGCTGCCGCCACTCGCTCGTCGACGGCCTCAACCGGGCGACCGACGTCCTCATCGGCGGAAAGGTCGCCGTTGTCTGTGGCTATGGCGACGTCGGCAAGGGCTGCGCCGAGTCGCTCGCGGGTCAGGGCGCGCGCGTCATCGTCACCGAGATCGACCCCATCTGCGCGCTGCAGGCGGCCATGGAGGGCTACCAGGTGGCGCGCCTGGAGGACGTCATCGGCAAGGCCGACATCGTCATCACGGCGACCGGCTGCTTCGACGTCGTCACCGCTGAGCACATGGCCGCCATGAAGAACAAGGCGATCGTCGCCAACATCGGCCACTTCGACAACGAAATCGACATGGCGGGGCTGGGCCGCGTGCCCGGCATCACCAAGACCGAGATCAAGCCGCAGGTGCACGAGTGGACCTTCCCGTCCACCGAGGAGCGCCCTGAGCACTCGATCATCGTGCTGTCCGAAGGCCGGCTGATGAACCTCGGCAACGCCACCGGCCACCCGAGCTTTGTCATGAGCAACTCGTTCAGCAACCAGACGATCGCCCAGATCGAACTGTTCACCAAGACCGACGACTACGAGCGTGAGGTCTACACGCTGCCCAAGGCCCTGGACGAAGAGGTCGCTCGTCTGCACCTGGACGCCCTCGGTGTCGAGCTCACCGAGCTGACCAAGGAGCAGGCCGAATACCTCGGCGTCGATGTCGCCGGCCCCTACAAGCCCGAGCACTACCGCTACTGACGGCTGCTGCCGCCGGGGCGGCTCCACTCCCTGAGGTATGCCGGGTGCGCACCTCGCGCACCCGGCATACCTGGCATTGGTTCCGTTCTGGCTGCTGAATCCGTGGGGTTCGCGCGACTCTCGCGAAGTCTTCCGAGCCTGCGATGGCGCGAAGCGGCGGAATCTTGCATACTTGTCACGACGGCGCCCTTCACCCCCTGGGAGGGCGCCGTCGCTGTGTCTCGACGCTTGTGTCTCGTGGCGGCCACGACGTGGGCGCTTGCGGCGATTCCCCCGGGGCGCGGGTCCCGCGCGCCGCGCGATGTGTGATGATCGGTCAACCGGGACGCAGGGCAGAAGGAGCAGGACGTGAAGGGTCGCGTACTCGTCGTCGACGACGATCTCGCGCTGGCGGAGATGCTCAGCATCGTGCTGCGCCAAGAAGGCCTGGAGGTCTCGCACGTGGCCGACGGATCTGCCGCCGTGGCCGCCTTCCGCGACTCCCGCCCCGACCTCGTGCTGCTGGATGTCATGCTCCCGGGCATGGACGGCATGGAGGTATGCCGTCGCATCCGCGCCGAGTCCGGCATCCCGATCGTCATGCTCACCGCGCGAACCGACACGGTCGATGTCGTCGTCGGGCTGGAGTCCGGCGCTGACGACTACGTCGTCAAGCCGTTCAAGCCGCAGGAGCTCATCGCGCGGATCCGGGCGCGACTGCGCCGCGGCGATGAGCCCGAGCCCGAGCGGCTGGAGATCGGCGACCTCGTCATCGATGTCGCTGGGCACTCGGTACGCCGCGGGTCCGAGGTGCTCTCGCTGACGCCACTGGAGTTCGACCTCCTTGTGGCGCTCGCGCGCAAACCCTGGCAGGTCTTCACCCGGGAGATCCTCCTGGAGCAGGTGTGGGGCTATCGCCACGCCGGCGACACCCGCTTGGTCAACGTCCACGTGCAGCGGCTGCGCAGCAAGATCGAACACGACCCCGAGCGACCCCAAATCGTCGTCACCGTGCGCGGTGTCGGCTACAAGGCCGGTCCCGCCTAACCCATGACCGTCGCCGGTGACTCGCCAGCGATCCGCTCCGGCCCTGCTCACATGGTGGCCCGCGTGGCGGGGGTGTGGCGTCGGTCGCTGCAGTTCCGTGTTGTTGCGACCACGTTGGTCCTGGGGATGCTCGTGCTCGGGCTGGTGGGCACCTATCTCTACCAGCAGATCGGCGCGGGCCTCGTCGAGGACCGCCGCACCCTCGCCACCGCCGAGGCGCTGCAGCTGACCAAGAAGGTCAAGGTCGCCTTCGACCGCACCGACCAGGCGCAGGACCAACAGAGCCTGGCTCTGTTTGCTCAGGACATCGTTCAGGACGTCGCCGGCACCGAGCGGTCCCGCTATGTGATCCTGCAGCGGCTGGTCGGCAACACCGCCACGGTCGTCATCCCCAGCGTCGTGAGCGGTGAGGTGGGGGAGGGGGTCATCCCCGAGGGCCTGCGACGCGCGGTCGCCGAGGACGCCAAGAACCAACAACAGCAGATCGTGCCGGTGAAGCTCACCGGCACCGCCGACGCCGTCCCGTCGCTCATCGTGGGCCAACAGGTCACCCTGCCGCTGGCGGGGGGCTATGGCATCTACTACGTCTACCCGATGGAGCGCGAACGCGACTCTCTCGTCGTCGTCGGCCGCACCTTCCTCTACGGCGGCCTGGTCCTGCTGCTGCTCATCGGGGCAGTCGCCTACGTCGTGACGCGCCTTGTCGTGGCCCCGGTGCGTCGCGCAGCGGAGGTGGCCCAACGGCTGGCCTCGGGCACGCTGACCGAACGGATGGAGAGCCGCGGCGAGGACGACCTGGCCAGCTTGGCGACCTCGTTCAACGCCATGGCGGCCAGTTTGGAGCGGCAGATCGGGCAGCTGGAAAACCTGTCTCGCGTGCAGCAACGGTTCGTCTCGGACGTCTCGCACGAGCTACGCACGCCCTTGACGACGATCCGCATGGCCGTTGACCTCATCTACGACGCGCGGGATGGGTTCGAGCCGGCGATGGCTCGCTCGGCGGAGTTGCTGCGCGGGGAACTCGACCGATTCGAGGCGCTGCTCGCCGATCTGCTGGAGATCAGCAGGTTCGACGCGGGGGCGGCGGTCCTCGACGTCGAGACCACCGACTTGCGGCGCACCGTGACCAAGGTCGTCGACGCCACCGCCCGGCTGGCCGAGGGCAAGGGCAGCCGGGTCACGGTGCTCGACCCGGGGCACCCCTGCGAGGCCGCGTTCGACCCGCGACGGATCGAACGCGTGCTGCGCAATCTCGTCGTCAACGCCATCGAACACGGCGAAGGTCGTCCGATCGAGATCAAGATCGAACGTAACGACTCGGCGGTGGCGGTTGCGGTGCGCGACCACGGCGTCGGGTTGCGCCCCGGGGAGGCCGGCCTGGTCTTCAACCGCTTTTGGCGCGCTGACCCCGCCCGCGCTCGCACCACCGGCGGCACCGGTCTGGGCCTGTCCATCGCCCTGGAAGACGCTCGGCTACACCGCGGTTGGCTCCAGGCGTGGGGGGCGCCGGGGGAAGGCTCGTGTTTCCGGCTCACCCTGCCGCGCAGCGTTGACCGTCCCATTGATGCCTCCCCGCTGCCGCTCAACCCCCGCCATCCCCAGGTATCCGCCCCACTGCTCGCCGTCTCCAACGGTCTGGGCCCGGCGAGCCCCCCCGTGGAGCAACCGGTGGGTGCGACCGACCACCCTGGTATGCCGCGCAGCGAGGGCTTGCCGTGAATTGGCCTCGCGGTCGCCTCCGGCTGCGCCCTCGGCCGGGCCCGCGCCGGCGATGGCCGGGGCAACGCAGGGCCCCGGCGATTCTGGCCACCCTGATGTCGCTGGCGCCGCTCGGCGCCGTCAGTGGGTGTTTGGGGCTGCCGTCCAACAGCGCTGTGTCGGTCGGTCGGGGAGTGGACGAGCAGGTGGCGCCGGAAGCTCGCATTGTCGTGCCCGCCCCCGCCCCCGGTGCCGACGCCGACGACATCGTGCGGGGCTTCCTCCGGGCCGGTGCTGCCTTCCAGGAGACGCCCGACGGCGGAAGTGCCGTCGGCACGGAATACCTCGCGGCAGCGTCGGTCGACCGGTGGCGCCCCACGAGCGGGGTGACCGTCTTCGACCGCACCAGCCTGGTCGAGGTCTCGATGGTGGGCCCGGATCGCGTGCGTGCCACGGTCGTGGCCGTCGCAGTCATCGACGACATCGGCCGGTATCGGGAGCTCCCACCGAATACCACGACCAGCGTCGAGTTCGGCCTGATCCAGGTCGGTGAAGAGTGGCGAATCCTGTTGCCGGAGAGCGGTTTCGGCATCTGGATCAACACCGACGACTTCAGTCGGGTCTTCTCGGCCTACCGCCTGCATTACGTGGGGATCGGCACGCGGTTCCTCGTCCCGGACGTGCGCTGGTTCCCCACCGGACCGCGCCTGGTGACCGCCTTGGCTCGCGCACAGCTCGGCGCGGTCCCGGAGCACCTGCGCGGAGCATGTGAGAGTGGCTTTCCCGAAGGCGCGAAACTGGCTCTGGATGCCGTGTCGGTCACCGACGGGATCGCCACGGTCGTGTTGTCGCCCATCGCCTCGACCGCAGATGCCCTCTCGCGACGCGAGATGTGGGCGCAATTGGCCGGGACACTGCTCGCCGTGCCTGGGGTCCTCGGAGTCAGCCTGGAGATTCAAGGCTCCGGTCGATTGGCGGTCGAGGAGGTGACGGGGGCGGTCCGGGGTCCGCGCGACCTCGGCTATGCCTGGGAACCGTTATGGAGTTCATCGACCGCACTGGTGCGGGTCGGCGATCAGCTCCGCACGGTCGACATGGCGCGGTTGGGGCAGGCCGGTGACGTGAGTGGCAACCCGCTGGCCCCCGACCTGCCGACCCTCAACTCGACGGTGACCGCCGTGGCATGGGCAGCTGATGGGGTCGGGCTCGCCGCCCTCAATGCCCAGGGGACGCTGTTGCTCCGGTGGCGGGGCAAGACGCAGATCACCGTGCCCAGCTTCGCCACCGGGCTGACCCGTCCCTCGTTCGACGCGTTGGGTCGGCTCTGGGTGGCTGGCCAGGCGGACGGACGATCCTCCCTGTGGACGCTCAACGGGCTCGCCGCCCAGAGTGTGCCCGCGGACCGCATCGATCCGCCCTGGCTGGCCGGACGGACGGTTCGGGCGGTGGCGCCTTCTCCCGACGCCACGCGGCTGGCCATCGTGTCCCAGGGCGGCGACGGCATCGACCGTCTAGACATTGCCGGCATCGTCAAGGACACCTCCGGACTGCCCAAGTCGCTCACCTCCCCCCTGCGGGTCGGCGAACCGCTGACCCGGGTCCTGGACACGGTGTGGATGGACACGGCCACCGTGGCGGCCCTCGGATCGGTCGCGGCGGCGGACCCAGTGCGGCCGTTCGTCGTGGAGTTTGGCCAGGGCATCGGCCTGCGTCGGCGCGGCACCGTCGGTCCGGAGGAAAACCTCGTCCCCACGCCCCCCTCGCCACGCTGGGTGGTCTCCACGGGTGGCCCGCGAGGTCTCGTCGTCGTGAGCGACCTGCCCGGAGTGCTGGTGCGCGTCGGTGGCGGCTGGCTGCGGTTGACCGGCGCGACCGAACTGGTGGTCCCTCCGGTCCATTGACTCGACTCGGGCGACGTCCCGGCTCGACGCTCACTGTCCACAACCGATCCCGTCCGGTCCCGTCGTCCACAGCCATGGGTGAACTGACTCGCAGGGCCTCCGAGGCAAGTGCAGGGTGGTCTCATGTGGCGGACTTGGGAGGCGCTCGCAGACCTTGTGCTGGCGCGGGAGTGCGCAGCCTGCGCCGTCCCGGGCGCGACGTTGTGCCCCGCCTGCCGCGCCGATCTCCAGGCTCAGCGGTATGCCGTGCCGCGCGAAGTCCGACCCATCCCTGCGCCACCGGGTTTGCCGGTGGTGGTCGCCAGCGCTCGATATGCCGGGGCGATGCGAAGGACGATCGTCGCCTTCAAGGACGAAGGGCGATCTGATCTCGGGCGGTTGCTGGCCCCGCTCCTCAGTGGTGCGCTGCGGCTACTGCTCAGCGATCTCGCGGGGCCGGTGTTGGTCCTGCCGATGCCGTCGTCAGCTGCGGCGACCAGACGGCGTGGGGACCGCCCGGTGCTCACCCTGGCCCGACGAGCTGGCCGAGATCTCGGCGGCGCCCGGGCCGGACCGTTGTCGGAGTCGGCCCCGGGGTCGGTGCCGATGACCGGTCACATCGTGGCTGCGCTCACGACCGGCCGGCGGGTGGCCGACCAGTCCCACCTGGGGGCTCAGGCGCGAGCGGCCAACCTGTCCGGCGCGTATGCCGTGACCCGACGGCATACCGAGGTGGTGCGCCGTCACCCGGTCGTGCTCGTCGACGATGTCGTGACGACCGGCGCGACGCTAGCCGAAGCATCCCGGGCGGTGCGGGAAGTCGGTGGCGTGGTGCTGGGGGCCGCCGTCATCGCGGCGACCGAGCGACGACACGCCTGTCGAACTGCTGATGAGGGGGCGCTCTGGCCGGGGTAGGCCGTCGCGGGATACGGTGGGAGACACACCGTCCACGACACGGGAGGTGAGGCGCCAGGTCTTCGGGGTCTGCCCGGCCCGCTCTCACTCACCTGCGTGTCAAGGAGGCTTTTGTGGACATCGTCGTTACCGGCCGTCACATCCAGATCTCCGAGCGGTTCCGGGGCTACCTCGACGAGCGACTGGGCAAGATCGTGCAAATCGCGCCCAAGGTGGACAAGGTCGAGGTGGTCGTCACCCACGAGAACACCGCCCGCAACTCCGAATGTGTCGAGTTGACCTGCAAGGACCGTGGGTCGGTCGTGCGCGCCGAGGCATTCAACGACGACAAATACGCAGCGGTCGACCTCGCGGTCGAGAAGCTCGTCGAGCGGCTCCGTCGGGCCAATAGCAGGCGTCGCACCGCCATTCGCGGCCGTGGCGAACCGGCGCGGGCAGCGGTGCCCGTGGCGCCCGCTGTGCCCGTTCTCGCCGAGGTGGGCGCTGCCAGTGGCGACCCGGCTCCGACGCCCGACGGTCCCTTCGGTGCGGTCGGCGATTCCCCGATCGAGGTCCGCGAGAAGGTGCACCCCAGCACCCCGATGACCCTCGGCGAGGCCGTCAACCGAATGGAGCTCGTCGGGCACGACTTCTACCTGTTCAACGACGCCGACACCGGCAAAGCCAGCGTCGTCTATCGCCGCCGGGGTTGGTCCTACGGAGTGATCCATCTCGAGCCCACTGCGTGACCGCGTGCGGATACCCGTGGACACGCGGAGGCCGGCCCGTGGCATCATGCCCAGCGTGACTGACCAGCAGCCTGCGGGCCGGCCTCCGATCCGGGTCCTCGTCGCCGACGACCATGCGTTGTTCCGGCGCGGCCTTCGCACCGTGCTGGAGTTCGACGGTGACATCGTCGTCGTCGACGAGGCGGAGGACGGGATCGCCGCGGTCGAGAAGGCCGAGGCCAGCGTGCCGGACGTCGTGCTGATGGACGTGCGGATGCCGCGCTGCGGGGGGATCGAGGCATGCCAGGCGATCAAGGCTCGGGTGCCCTCGGCCCGCATCGTCATGTTGACGATGTCCGATGCCGAGTCCGATCTCTTCGACGCGGTGCGCGCAGGTGCCAACGGCTATGTCCTCAAGGACGTCCCAGGCGAGGAGATTGCAGCCGGGGTGCGGGCCGTGCAGGACGGCGACTCGCTCATCAGTCCGTCGATGGCCTCCAAACTCCTCGCCGAGTTCGCGCTGATGCGGCGGCGGGATACCGAGGTCGTCGGCACCGTCCTGCCCAAGCTCACTGAGCGCGAGGTCGAGGTGCTCGGGCTCGTCGCCCGCGGAATGGGCAACCGGGAGATCGGCCGGATGCTGTTCATCTCGGAGAACACGGTGAAGAACCACGTGCGCAACATCCTCGAGAAGCTGCAGCTGCACACCCGGATGGAAGCCGCGATGTATGCGGTCCGCCAAAATCTCATCAACCCGCCCACCGGCTGACTCGTGCGCGCTCTCGGCCAGGCACAAGCCCGGCGGATCGCCCTCGCCGCCCAGGGGTTCGGCCGACCACGGCCGGTCACGTCGGCTGTTGGCGATGTCGGCGCCGTCGGCACGGTCGGCGTCGGTACCCGAGAACTGCAGCGGGTCATCGACACCATCGGCGTCGTGCAGATCGACAGCGTCAACGTCCTCACCCGCAGTCACTACCTGCCGTTCTTCTCGCGGCTAGGCCCCTACGACACCGCACTGCTCGACCGCGCTCGCGACCGGGCCCCGCGACGGCTGGTCGAATACTGGGCCCACGAGGCCGCGCTCATCCCACCCCGCTCCTGGCCGTTGTTCGCCCAGCGCATGCAGGCCGCCGACGAGGAGGCGTGGGGCGGCATGCGGCGGGTCCGCGAGCAGCACCCGGGGCTGGTCGAGGCGGTGCTGGCCGAGGTCGAGGCCCACGGGCCACTAACCTCTCGCCAGGTCGAAGCCGCCTTGGCCCACGACCACCCCCGCGAGTCGGACAACTGGGGCTGGAACTGGTCGGCGGTCAAGAGTTCGCTGGAGTGGCTGTTCTGGTCCGGGCAGGTGTCCAGCGCAGGGCGCACCCAGCAGTTCGAACGCCGGTATGCCGTGCCAGCCGCCGTCCTGCCCCCCGCCGTGGTAGCCGAGCGAGCGCGCTGGACCGACCGGCATACCGAAGGCGGGGATGCGGCCGCGGTGCTGGAGCTCTCTCGCATCGCGGCCAAGGCCGTGGGCGTCGGCACGCTCCCGTGCCTGGCCGACTACTTCCGGCTGCCGGCTCGGGTCGTCGCGCCAGCGATCGAGAGCCTGGTCCGAGCGGGCGAGATGGAGCCGGTCACGATCGAGGGGTGGCGCCGACCGGCATACCTGTATGCCGGGGCGCGCAGGCCGCGCGAGATCCGCGCCCGAGCGTTGGTCAGCCCCTTCGACTCGCTGGTCTGGCAGCGCGAGCGCACCGAGGCGCTGTTCGGGGTCCGTTTCCGGCTTGAGATCTACACCCCGGCCGCCAAACGGGTGCATGGCTACTACGTGCTGCCGTTCGTCCACGGCGATCAGATCGTGGCCCGGTGTGACCTCAAAGCCGACCGCACCGCCGGGGTGCTGCGGGTCCAGCAGGTCACCTGGGAGCCAGGAAGCGACGGCGCGGACCGGGCTGCCCTCGCCGCTGAACTCGACGCGATGGCCGGCTGGCTCGGGCTGCGCGATGTCGTGCAGGCCGACCGGCCCGTGATTGCGCCATCATGACGCCATGAGCATCCGGCCTGGTGCCCCGCCCGGAGCCCCGCCTGGAGACGGCACCGGACACCAGAGGGCAACCGAGTCGGCTCCCCGGCGCTCGGGAGTCCATCGGGCCTGGTTCGTCGCGGCCGCGGTGGTGTCAGCACTCATCGCGGCAGCTGGCTTCCGGTCCTCGACCGGCGCGCTGATCGAGCCGTTGGAGGCAACGTTCGGCTGGTCGAGGACGACGACCTCCGGTGCGGTGACCGTCAACCTCGTGCTCTTTGGAGTGACCGCGCCGTTCGCCGCCGCCCTCATGGACCGCTTCGGCATTCGGCGCGTCCTGTCGGTGGCGTTGGTTTTGGTGAGCCTCGGCTCCGGGTTGACCATCTGGATGACGGCCCCGTGGCAGCTGTGGATCCTCTGGGGCCTGCTCGTCGGCGTCGGCACGGGGGCGATGGCGCTGGTGCTCGGCTCCATCGTCGCGAACCGCTGGTTCCAGACCCGTCGCGGGCTGGTCACCGGTGTCTTCTCGGCGGCCTCCTCGACCGGCCAGCTCGTCTTCCTGCCGGCCATCGCGACGCTCGCCGAAGGCCCGGGCTGGCGGTATGCCGCGGGCCTCACCTCTGTCGCTGCGCTCGCGCTCGTCCCGATCATCGTCGGAGTGGTGCGAGACTGGCCAGCCGATGTCGGTGTCCCGCCCTACGGCAGCGACGCGATCGTCGAACCGCCGGCACGGCATACCGGTCGGGGGAGTTCTCCCGCGGCACGGGCCATCCAGGTGTTGCGCGAGGCGGGCCCGGTCCCCGCGTTCTGGGTGCTGGCGGGGACCTTCTTCGTGTGTGGGTGGTCGACCAACGGCCTGATCGGCACCCACTTCATCCCGGCCGCCCACGACCACGGGATGCCGGCCAAGACCGCTGCCAGCTTGCTCGCGCTGATCGGCATCTTCGACATTCTCGGCACCGTGGCCTCTGGCTGGCTCACCGATCGGGTCGATCCGCGGCTGCTGCTGGCCGTCTATTACGCCCTGCGTGGGCTGTCGCTTCTCGTCGTGCCTGCTGTGCTCGGCCCGGATGTGCAGCCCAGCCTGTTCCTCTTCATCGTCTTCTACGGTCTGGACTGGGTCGCGACAGTGCCCCCGACCATGGCGTTGTGTCGCATTCACTTCGGCCTCGAGCGTTCTAGCGTCGTGTTCGGCTGGGTCTTCGCTTCCCACATGGTCGGTGCCGGGATTGCCGCCGCGTATGCCGGGTGGATGCGCGAGTCGACGGGGGACTACTTCGCCGCGTGGCTCACGGCCGGCGGGTTGTGCGTCCTGGCCGCGGCCGCGTGTTACGTCATGCCCAGGCGTCGCGAACCCATCGGCTGACGGCTGTCGTCCCCTCGGTGGGCGCGCCTGAATGGCTCCCACAGGCGGGGATGCCAGGCTGTCAGGGTGGCTCGTGCGACTCCTGACCTGACGCGTCGTCAGTGGCTGATCGTCCTGGGCGTCGCTGGGGTTGCCGCATCCTGCAACCGCAGCGATGCCGTGGCCGAGCCAGAGCCGCCCGCCACGTCGACCACCGCGGCGACTGCGAGCGCCAGCCCAAGCTCGACCAAGAAGCCATCATCGACGAAGGGCACCACCAACCCCCCAACGGCAAAGCCGACTCCCACGCCGACCCCCACGCCGAGCGTGCCACCGGGTGCGGTGAGCGCAGGCGGCTTCGATGAGGCTGCGGCCGCAACGCTTGGCCGCGAGATCGCCGGTCTGGTGGCCGGGTCCAAGGTCGCCATCGGCGTGGGGCTGCGTGACGTCGGCTCAGGACGCACCTTCGTCTACTCCAGCGCCCCGACCTTCCAACTGGCCAGCTCGGTCAAGGTCGACATCCTCGTCGCCACGATGATCAAGGCCCGGGACGGTGGTGGCTCGTTGACCGCCACCCAGCGCGCACAGGCCACGACGATGATTCGCAACAGCGACAACACGGCCGCGATGGCGATGTTCAACGCCATGGGACGAGCCACCGGGATGGACAAGATGTACGCGCGGATGGGGATGGCGCACACCAAGGCCGGCCCTGGTGGATGGTGGGGCACCAGCACGTCGAGCGTGGCCGACCGCCTGCAGCTGATGAGCCATGTGGCCGGACACGGCACGGTGCTGCACCCGGACGACGCCGCCTTCATCCTGGGGCTGATGCGGTCGGTTCAGGCCGGTCAACGTTGGGGGGCCGGCCAGGTCGGCGCTGCCGGAGAGACCGTCGCCGTCAAGAACGGCTGGGTCACCGACAGCGACGACGGCAACCGCTGGATCATCTGCACCGAGGGCATCATCACGGCCGGCGGGAAGGAACTCCTGCTCACCGCGCTGACCCGCAGCAATTCCTCTCAGGGCGCCGGCGTCTCGCGGGTCACCCAATCGTTGGCCAAGGCCCGCGCAACGCTCGGCGTCTAGGAGCTCAAGAGTTCGACGTGCACGCCATCGGCCAGGCTGCCGTCGGTCCGAGCCCAACTGGTGTGGCTGCGGCCCCATTCACGCATCCCCAGCCGAGCGAGCACGGCCAGCGACGGAAGGTTCTCGGCGTCGACCGTCGCGTGCAGCCGGCGCAGTCCGAGGCCGCCCTCCTCGAATGGAGCGAAGGCCAGGTCCCGCACAGCCGGCAGCGCCTCGGCGAGATGGCCGCGGCCGCGCTGCGAGGGATAGACCCAATAGCCGAGTTCCGCCTGGAAGCGCCCCGCCTGCGGCCCCATGCCGAAGAGCACGACCATCCCCACCGCAAGATCGGTATGCCGTTCGGCCAGGCACCACACCAGCGCCTCGCCCGCCTCTTGACGCGCCTCACGCTCAACCAGCCAGTCGGAGAATCCATCCGTCGTCGGGACCGCACCGGCAGGAGTGAAGCGCACCGCCTGAAGGTCAGGCTCATCCTGGACGCTGCGAGGTCCGTCGTCGGGCCGGAAGGGCCGCAGTCGCAGGCTGGCCGTTTCCAGGACCGGGGGCAGTGGGCGGGGCCGGTGCAATGGCTGGCCCGCACGCAGGTCGGCATGCCACTCGTCCCGAGGTCGCCCCTCGTGGTCCAGCGCGCCGGCGGTGACGGTGGACGGCATACCGAAGCCGCACGCGCGGGCGACCCGACGGGACGCCCAGTTGCCCGCGACCGCGCGCCAGCGCAGCACCTCGATCCCCTCGTCGAACGCGCGCTGGGCTAGCAGGCGCACCGCCCGGGCCATCAGCCCGCGCCCACGGCCCTCCGGGTGCAGGCCAAACCCGATCTCGGCGCGGCGCTCGGATCGGTCGTGCAGGTTGACCGACCCCAGGAAGACATCTGTCGAGTCCGTCACCGCCCACTCTCTGGCGCCGTCCAGCTTCGCCCACCCGGTGCGGACTTTGGCCAGGAATTCGTGGGCCGACTCCAGGGTGTAGGGGCGCGGGAGCGGCAGGTACTCCATCGATGCGGGGTCGGTGCACTGCTCGACGATCCGCGGGGCATCCGCCTGGCGATGGGCGCGGAGCACGACGACCCCGTCGGTGAGCGTCGGCACGCACTCGGGCCAGGGCCGCTCGGGGTGGTTCGGCTGAGGGCTTTCGGTCACGCCCACCACCTTGCTGTCCCGGTATGCCGTGCGGCAAGTGGGTTCTGCGCCGCCGGGATGTGGCTGGGAGGTGAGCGGACGGCATACCGGCGCGTGCTCGCGAGCACAGGCGGGAGGGAACCTCGCCGAGGTGAGGTGGCGTTGGGCAGGTGACCGGCGAACTCGACTACCCTGACGGGTGGTCCCCGTGTGCCGTACGCCGCGGGTCGACCGGTCTGGCGTGTGCAATCCAGTGGAATCCCCGAGGAGTTGTCCGTGGTCAAGGTGTTCGAGAAGCTGCTGCGTGCCGGCGAGGGCCGGGTCGTCAAGCGGCTCGAGGGGATCGCGCGCCAGGTCAACGTCCTGGAGGAGGACTTCGAGAAGCTCACCGACGCCGAATTGCGCGCCGAGACCGGCGTCTTCCGGCAGCGTCTGGACAACGGCGAGCCGATCGACAAACTGCTGCCCGAGGCGTTCGCGGCCGTGCGGGAGGCGTCCAAGCGCACCCTGGGCAAGCGGCACTTCGACGTGCAACTCATGGGCGGCGCGGCGCTGCACG
>JADJVI010000009.1 GCA_016710645.1 Actinomycetales bacterium
GATGGTCAATGCCATCCCCGACAAGATTCGGGATGCCCTCTACGAGGACATCCCGATGCACCGCTTCGGCGACCCGGCGGAGGTCGCGCGGGTGGTGCATTTCCTGGCTGCGGACGCCTCGGCGTTCATCACCGGCCAGTGCTGGTCAGTCAACGGAGGTATGGACATGTGAGATCCGACATCCGGTGATCACTCCCTGGATCACCGGCTCGGCGCTCACGTGTGCACCTCTCGTCGCCCGACGGCTCGTGTCGGCCTTCCCGGCCGGGCCCACCACCCCCCAGAAAGGACCGGCAGATGCCGCCCTCCACCCCGCCCGGCGAGTTCAACGCCGAGCAGTACCGGGCCCTCGAATCGGCCCGGAAGAAGCTTGTGACCCCGCTCGTCATCATCGTCGTGGTGGCGTTCTGGTTCCAGCAGATCGTCACCAACTTCACCAGCTGGATGGACGGCGCGGTCTTCTCCGGCATGTCCTGGGCCTACCTCTACGCCTTCGCGCTGTTCTTCCTCGTTGTCGCCGTGACCACCTACTACCGCCGCCAGATGGCTGCCATCGAGGCCAAGTACAAGCCCAGCGGGACGGGAGCTGACCAGTGAATATCAGCCCTACCGCAGCAGTCATCTTCCTGCTGCTCGTCGCCGTCACCCTCGGCATCACCTACTGGGCCGGCAAGCGCAACAAGTCGGTGTCCAGCCACCTGGTGGCCTCCGGGCACATCTCGGGTCGCCAGAACGGTGTCGCCATCGCCGGTGACTTCATCTCCGCGGCGACCTTCCTCGGCACCACCGGCGCCATCGCCCTGGGCGGTTTCAACGGCTTCTACTACGCGGTCTACATCCCGATCGCCTATGTGCTGGCCATGCTCCTGGTGGCCGAGCCGCTGCGTAACCTGGGCCAGTTCACCCTCGGCGACGTCCTCGCCACTCGCTTCGGCGGGCTCAACGTCCGTGGCGCGATCGCGACCTCGTCGATCATCCTGTCGCTGATCTACATCGTCGCCCAGTTCGTCGGTGCGGCGCTGCTCATCAAGCTGCTGTTCGGGATCGAGTACTGGGTCGCCGCGCTCATCATCGGTGTGCTCACGACGATCTACACCCTCTTCGGTGGCATGCTCGCGACGACCTACATCCAGATCGTCAAGACCGCCATCCTGCTGTTCTGCGGGATCGTCTTGGTCATCATGGTGCTCAACAAGTTCGGCTTCAACCCGATCACCCTGTTCCAGAAGGCCGAAGCCGCGACCAATGCGGCCAACGCGGCGGCCAAGGCAGCGGGTAAGGCGGCTGCTCCCGAGGCTCTCGAGCCCTTCCGTGGCGGCGCGCTCAAGCAATGGGACCAGTTCTCGCTCATCCTTGGTGTCACCCTTGGTGTGCTCGGTCTGCCCCACGTCATGATCCGCTTCCTCACCGTGCGTGACTCCAACGCCGCCCGCACCTCCGCGGTCACCGCGATCTGGATCTTCGCCGGCTTCCTTATCTTCATGCCGGTGCTCGGCTACGGCGGCATGCTGCTCATCGACAAGGGCCGCGCCGGCATCCCCCCCGGTGGCAACATGACCGTCCCGATGCTGTCCAACGTGCTCGGTGGCGACCTGCTGCTGTCGTTCGTCTCGGCCGTCGCCTTCGCGACGATCCTCGCGGCGCTGTCCGGACTGGTCATCGCGACCAGTGGCGCCGTGGCGCACGACATCTACGGCAAGCTCATGAAGAAGGGTCACGTCGACCCCAACAAGCAGCTCTTCGTCGCGCGCGCCGCCACCCTGGGTGCGGTCGTCGTCTCGCTGCTCATCGCCCTGCTCGTCGAGAAGCAGAACGTCGCCTTCCTCGCGACCCTCGCCATCACGATCTCCGCCAGCGCCAACCTCCCGGCGCTGCTCGGCACGATCTACTGGCGCAAGGCCACCGCGAAGGGCATCTTCTGGGGCATGATCGCCGGTCTGCTCGTCGCCGTCCTCATGATCGTTTTCAGCACGACCTTCATGGGCGCGTCGGCTCCCATCCAGCTCACCGCCCCGGGCATCGTCTCGATCCCGGCCGGCTTCCTGGTCATGTGGCTGGTGTCGATGCTGACCCAGCCCAAGGGCGCCGAGCTCGACGCCGCCAACTCGCTGTTCGACCGGATCCGCATCCAGGCGGTCACGGGGATGGACCCGGGCAACCCGGACCACCTCACGCCGGCTCAGCGCGTCGCCGGACACTGAGCAGCATCAGCTAGACCCGCATGACGGACGGCCCCCGGGAGACTTCCCGGGGGCCGTTCCGGCGCTCGGGGCACCCCCTAGGCTGGCCGGTATGCCGTCCGGTATGCCGTCCCCGCGCCTGGATCTGTCCGCCGACGTCGTCGACCTGGTGGCCGCGATCTGTGACATCCCATCGGTCAGTGGTGAAGAAGGCCCACTGGCCGACGCCGTGGAGGCGGCGTTGCGAGAGTTGGCGCACCTACGGGTCGCCCGTGACGGCCACACCGTCATCGCCCGCACCGAGCTCGGGCGCCCTCAGCGGGTCGTCATCGCCGGCCACCTCGACACCGTGCCGTTGACCAGCCCGACCGCCAACCTGCCCACCCAGCGGATCGGTGACCGCCTCGTGGGCCGCGGCACCGTCGACATGAAGGGCGGCGTGGGGGTCATGCTGCGCCTGGCCGCGACGGTGCCCGACCCGTCCTGCGATGTCACCTATCTGTTCTATGACTGCGAAGAGGTCGACAGCGTCCGCAACGGGCTGCGCCGAGTCGCCGCCAACACGCCGGAGCTGTTGGCCGCTGATTTCGCGGTCCTCATGGAACCCACCGACGGTGCGGTCGAGGGTGGTTGCAAGGGCACCCTGCGAGTTCGAGTGTCCACCAAGGGAATTGCCTCCCACTCGGCTCGTCCGTGGATGGGACACAACGCGATTCACGACGCCGGCGAGATCCTGGCGCGGCTCACGGCATACCAGGCCCGAGTCGTCGACGTCGACGGACTGACCTACCGCGAGGCGCTGCAGGCGGTGCTCATCAGTGGGGGACAGGCGACCAATGTCATCCCCGACCACTGCGTCGTCACCGTCAACTACCGCTACGCCCCCGACCGCAGCGAGGACGAGGCCCTGGCCCATGTCGCGGGAGTCTTCCAAGGCTTCGCCGTCGAAGCCGTCGACAACGCCGGCGGCGCGCGCCCCGGCCTGGACCGACCGGCAGCGCAGGCCTTCGTCGCCGCGCTGGGGGTGCCGGTGCGCGCCAAGGAGGGGTGGACCGACGTGGCGCGGTTCGCCGCGCTGGGCATCCCTGCCGTCAACTACGGGCCGGGCGATCCGCTGCTCGCGCACATGGACGACGAGTCCGCTCCGGTCGCGCAATACCGCGCCGCCGAGGCCGCGATGCGCCGCTGGCTGGAAACGCCGGCCTCCTGACGTAGCGTTGTCGCCCGTGAGCCAGTCGACCCCGCGCGCCCCGCGGCGCGAACACCAGAAGGGTCCGGTGACCCTGCGCGGAGCACGGGTGCCGGTCCGCACCACTGACCAGTGGCTGCTGGACACCCGCAGCGCCCCCGACTGGTTGCACACCGATCCGTGGCGGGTCATGCGGATCCAGGCCGAGTTCATCGAAGGCTTCGGCGCCCTGGCCGAACTCGGGCCCGCCGTGAGCATCTTCGGCTCGGCGCGGCTGGGAGCCGACGACCCGGCATACCAGCTTGCCGAGCAGCTGGGGCGCGCGGTGGCGGAGGCGGGGTATGCCGTCATCACCGGCGGCGGCCCGGGGCTGATGGAAGCCGCCAACAAGGGCGCCCTGGAGGCCGGCGGAGTGTCGGTCGGGCTGGGGATCGAGCTGCCCTTCGAGACCGGCCTCAATCAATACGTCGACCTCGGGGTCAACTTCCGCTACTTCTTCGCGCGCAAGACGATGTTCGTCAAGTACGCGCGCGGCTTCATCGTCCTGCCCGGCGGGCTGGGCACCCTGGACGAGATGTTCGAGGCGCTGACCCTCGTGCAGACCGGCAAGATCACCAGCTTCCCTATCGTGCTCATGGGTGTCGAGCACTGGACCGGGCTGCTGGATTGGCTGCGGGCCACCCTGGTCGCCCGCGGCACGATGAGCGAGTCGGATCTGGCCGGGGTGCTCGTCACCGATGATGTCGCGGCTGCCGTGGATTTCGTGGTGCGAGCCGACAACGGCTTGTTCGGCGAACAGGAGGTGTCGTCATGATCTGGGTCGCCCTGCTCATCGCGGTCGTCCTCGTCGGCCTCACTGTCGCGGGGATCATCGGCCGCATCGACGGGTCGCTGAGCGAACCCACCTCCACGGTGTCCTTCCTGCCGTTGCCGCAGGACCGGCTCACCGAGCAGGACATTGACGCAGTGCGCTTCGACACCGCCTTCCGGGGCTACCGGATGGATCAGGTCGACGAGGTCATGGCCCGGCTCACGGCCGAAATTGGAGCCCTTCGGGCTGCCGTGCCGAGCCCCACCGCTTTCGTGGCCGACGACGTTGACCCGGCCGAGGCGGCCGCTCACCCGTCATGAGGGTGCTGTCATGACTGTTGTCGTCGAACGCACCGTCGCTCGGCCGATCGCCGACGTCTGGGCATCCTTAGCGGATGTCGCCAGCCACCGACTGCCGTTGACCACCGTGCACAGCGACCCCGGCCCGCCCGGCGTGGGGTGGCAGTTCAGCGGCGTCACGGCGCTCGGGCCATTGCGCTTCAGCGACGACATGATCGTCACCCGCTGGCACCCTCCGGGGTCGCCCGGGTGGCCAGCCAGCGCGCAGTATGCCGTGGTCAAAGTCGGTCGGGTGCTGGGTGGCTGGGCCGAGGTCACCTTGTCTGAACCACGACGGGGCTGGACCCAGGTCGTCTGGCGCGAGGAGATCGTGCCGCATCCCCACGCTCTCGGTCGGCTTGCTCGACCCCTCGTGGATGCGGCCGTCAAGGCGATGTTCTCTCGGGCGCTCAACTCCATGCTGGCCGCGCCCGGTGCGCCGTGAGCGGTCGTCCCGACCTGGCCCACGGCCCCGACGGAGTCGCGCGGTGTGCTTGGGTCGGCTCCGACCCCCTGCAAATCGCCTACCACGACACCGAGTGGGGCTGGTCGGTCAACGGCGAGGCCGCGTGGTTCGAGCGGTTGAGCCTGGAGGCCTTCCAATCCGGCTTGTCCTGGGCCACCGTGCTGCGCAAGCGGGATGGCTTCCGCCGCGCCTTCGCCGGTTTCGACCCAGAGCTGGTCGCGTCGTTCACCGCTACTGACCGCGATCGGCTGAAGGCCGACGCCGGCATCATCCGCAATGCCGCCAAGATCGCAGCGACGATCGGCAACGCCCGTGCCGTGCTTGACCTGCGGGAGGCGGGCGGGCTGGAAGCCCTGGTCCGTGCGCACCGGCCGGAACGGCATACCCGGCCTTCCTCGCTCGCGGAGGTGCCCGCCACCAGCCCGGAGTCGCACGCGCTGGCCCGGGCGCTCAAGCGGCGCGGCTTCGTCTTCGTCGGCCCCACGACGATGTATGCCGCGATGCAGGCCTGCGGGATCGTCGACGACCACGTCGTGGGCTGCCACCGGGCCGAAGCTGGATAGCATCCACGGCATGCCTGCAGCCACCGCCTCGGTCCTGCGCGGCCTCGACCGACGCCTCGACCGGGTCCTCGGCGGGCGGTTTGTCGTGCAAGTGGTGCTTGTCTATGCCATCACGCGGATCATCACCGCCGTGCTGCTCGCGGTCGTCGCGCCCAGCCAGGCTCCCGCCGGAATGACCGGTGGCACGACGGTCGGCTACTTCGGGTTCACCCGGCTGTGGGACGGCGAGTGGTACGACAAGGTCGCGACCGACGGTTACCCCGCGGTGCTGCCCCGCGACCCCGACGGGTCGGTGCAGCAAAACCCGTGGGCCTTCTACCCGCTCTTCCCCATGCTGTGCCGACTGGTCATGGCGGTCACCGGGCTGTCCTTCACCGCGATCGGGGGGATCGTCGCGCTGCTGCTGGGGTTCGGGGCGGCGGTGCTGCTGGCGCAGCTGCTGCGCGAAGTGATCGGGCGCGGCGCGGCGCTGATGGTCCTGGTCCTGTATGCCGTGTTCCCCTCCTCCCCGGCGCTGCAACTGGCCTATACCGAGTCGCTGGCGATGCTGCTGCTGTGCGGCTACCTGCTGGCCCTGCGTCGGGAACGCTGGCTGGTCGCCACGGCCCTGGCGGTCCTCATCGGGCTCTCCCGACCGATCGCCGTCCCGCTGGGCTTGGTCACCTTGGTGGCCGTCTGGCTGCGGTGGCGGCGGCGGCATACCGATGCCCTGAGCGGTCCGGAAGCCGGCTCGATGCTCGCGGCCCTGCTGGGATGCGCGGTGGCCGGGCTGCTGTGGCCGGCGCTGGCGTGGCGGGGCACGGGGGAGCCGGGCGCCTACTTCTCGACGATGGGTGCTTGGTCGTCCGGCGGGCGGGTGCGGTTCTTCCTGCCCTGGCTGGACATGTCGAAGTGGCTTTATGGCGACCTCGGCATCGTCGTCATCGCCGCGCTGTTGGTGGCCATCGTGGCCGGCATGGGGGGGCCCTGGGCGGCTCGGCTCGACCCGGTGCTGCGGGTCTGGCCGGTCGCCTATGCGCTCTATGTCATGGCGGCCCAGGGCCCGGGCACCAGCACCCCGCGGTACCTGTTGCCGATGTTTCCCTACCTCGTCGTGCTGCTCGGATTGGGGTGGGCCGACGGGCGTCGCCCGCGCTGGCTGCCGACCTGGCTGCGCTTCGAGGTGCTGGTGTTGGCCTTCCTCTGGTGGCAGTGGAAGTGGATCAGCGTCTTGTGGCTGTTCACCCCGCCGAGTGACTGGGCGCCCTGACCGTCGTCGAGGGCGTCCCGCGCGGTCAGCTGCCGGTGAAGACCATCGGCTGCTTGGCAACGAAAGCGTTGACCGCCGCCAGGTGGTCGGCCGTGCGTCCGGTGCGGTCCATGAGGGCCCGCTCGTTGGCGAGCGACTCCTCCAGCGTGTGCGTGGCGCTGTAGGCCAGGGCCCGGCGCATCGCGCCATAAGCGAGCGTCGGACCGGCGGCCAGCGTGCCGGCCAACTGCGCCACCGCCGCGTCGAACTCGGTGGCCGGCACGACCGTCGTGACCAGGCCCAACGCCGCACACTCGGGGGCCGGCAGGGTGCGCGGCAGCAGCAGGATCTCCTTGGCCTTGGCCATGCCGACGATGCGCGGCAACCAGAACGACGCACCCGAGTCGCACGAGAGCGCGATCCCGGCGAAGGCGAGGTTCATCCCGCCCTCGGCGACCATGATCCGGAAGTCGGCCGCCAATGCGAAGGCCACTCCCGCCCCGGCGGCGATGCCGTTGATCGCGGCGATGACCGGCTTGTCCATGGTGGCCAAGACGGTCGCGATGGGGTTGTAATGCGCGTCGATGGTGTCGGCGAGGGTCTGTGCGCCGGACAGCAGCGCCTTGGCGTGCGAGCGCAGATCCTCGCCCGCGCAGAACGATCGCCCGGTGCCGGTCAGCACGACCACCCGGACCTGCGGGTCGTTGGAGACCTGGGTCAGCGCCGCGAGCAGGGCCTGCTTGGTCGCCGTGTCGAGGGCGTTGAACGCCTCGGGTCGGTCGATGCGGACGGTGGCGACGCCGGCGTCAAGAGAGGTGCGGACGGTGGTCGGCTCGGCGTCGTCACGGTGCTCTAAGGGCGCGGTTGGGGTGGTGGACATGGGGCCATGGTGTCAAACCCAGGATTTCGTCTCGTCAGCCAGGCACGTGATAATGGTCTCTGGCTATTGATACGTGTGCGGCTCAGCCCCGGGTACGGACAGCGCAAGGTAGCCCAGTTTCCGAGGAAGGGGAAACACATGGCGGCGATGAAGCCGAGGACTGGAGACGGCCCGCTCGAGGTCACCAAGGAAGGCCGTGGCATCGTGCTACGAATGCCTCTGGAAGGCGGCGGCCGACTGGTCGTCGAGATGACCCCGGACGAGGCGGCTGCCCTGCGCGATGCAATTCAGGGGTGTGACGGCGTCTCCTGATTCCACCTAGACCCGTTGGGGGCCCCGGTGCCAGATGGCACCGGGGCCCGCTGCGTGTGGTCGCGCCTGTGCCCGGAGGGTGGGACAGCCCTAGCGTTTGACCGCGACGAGGACGCCATCGCCGACGGGCAGCAGGCTCACCAGATAGTCCTCGCCGTCTCGCAGCGCCTTGCCGAGGTCGCGCAGCGTCCGGGTTGTCTCGTCGCGGACCGCAGGGTCGGCGACCTGGTCGTGCCAGAGCATGTTGTCCATGACGAGCACCCCACCCTGGCGCAGCAGCCGAGTCGCGGCCGCGACGTAGTCGGGATACTCGGCCTTTGCCCCGTCGACGAAGACCAGGTCATAGGCGCCGTCGGTCATCCGCGACAGCACCTCCTGGGCCCGGCCAGTGATGACACGGGTGCGCTGGTGCGTGACGCCGGCAGCCGCGAAGGCTTCTTTGGCAGCGCGCTGGTGCTCGGCATCCACGTCGATGGTCGTGAGGACCCCGTGCGACGGCATACCCGCCAGCAGCCACAGCCCCGACACCCCTCCTCCGGTGCCGATCTCCACCACCGCGTGTGCCCCGATTGCCGCTGCCAGGGTGCGCAGCAGGCCGCCGACAGCCGCAGCGACTGGCACGGCCCCGAGGCTTTCGCCGCGGGCGCGAGCCGCTTCCGCATGCTGGTCCTCGACGAGGAACCCTTCGGCATACGCCCAACTCACCGCTCGGTTGGTGCTCATGGCGCCCACCATAGCCCCGGGGGCGCGACCGCGCGGGGCGACGCGACCGCTCGCGGCACTGACCCGACGAGAGGTATGCCGCGACGCTCGCGTCGGTCTCATCCGCCCGGGTCGCGTCTTCCCCCGAGGGTCCCTCGCCGGTGTCAGGGGAATACCAGGGGTGGCCCCGATGGTTGGCCAGCCCACAGACGCGTCACAGTTGCATCGTGGGAAACCCGGGAACCCTGGGAGCACCTCGATCGTCAACCGCACGGACGCTTCCGAAAGGCGACAACCCCTCGTGACCGACATCCTCGTCCCGACCGACAGCCCCGCGGCTGCTGCCGCGCCCGATGCTGGCCAGGTCTTGAGTCACGACGCCTGGACACCGCCGACCTGGGAGCAGGTCGTCACCGAGCATTCGGCGCGCGTCTACCGCCTCGCCTACCGGCTGACCGGCAACCCCCACGACGCCGAAGACCTCACTCACGACGTGTTCGTTCGGGTTTTCCGCTCGCTGCACTCTTACCAGCCGGGCACGTTCGAGGGCTGGCTGCACCGCATCACGACCAACGTGTTCCTCGACAAGATGCGCCGCAAGCAGCGCATCCGCTTCGACGCGCTCCCCGAAGACGCTGCCTCCCGGATGGCCACCCGTGAGCCGGGCCCGGAACAGGTCTACGAGCAGACCCACTTCACCGATGACGTCCAGCGCGCGCTTGACTCCCTGTCGCCCGAGTTCCGGGCCGCGGTCGTGCTCTGCGACATCGAGGGCCTGTCCTACGAGGAGATCGCCGCCACGCTCGGCATCAAGCTGGGCACGGTGCGCTCGCGCATCCACCGCGGCCGCGCCGCCCTGCGCGAGTCGCTCGCCCATCGGGCGCCCGTCTCGTCGCCCGTCGCCGCGACTGTCCCGTCCCGGTCCGTCGGGTCGGTCCGGCCCGCTGTCGTGGCCTCGGGGGCCAGG
Organism: Actinomycetales bacterium; assembly: GCA_016710645.1. Taxonomy (GTDB): domain Bacteria; phylum Actinomycetota; class Actinomycetes; order Actinomycetales; family Dermatophilaceae; genus Phosphoribacter. The sequence goes on from JADJVI010000009.1 coordinate 9,637, forward strand.
TGACCCGACATCTCACCGACGAACTGAGCGACTACGCCGACCGCCGCATGAGCGGGCCGGCGTTGCTCGCGTGGGACCGGCACGTGGCGGTCTGCGAACACTGCCGGTATGCCGTGGCCACCGAGCGCCGGATGCTCACCTCACTGCGCAGTGGTCCGCCTGTGGTCTCGGCGCAGTTGCAGGCGATGTTGCTCGCGCTTGCCGACAACGCGCTGACCGCCCCCGACTCCAGGCCGACCCTCCGCGACTCGGCCGGCAGCCCTGGCGCGTCGCCGGTGCGCCAGGCAGCCGTGCCACCCATTCCGCTGGCGCCCAACCCGCTCATCGCCCTGCGACTGCCCACCGTGCCTCCCTCGGCGCCGGCCCTGCACCGGTCGTTGCGTCGAGCGGCGGCCCTGGCCGGGTTGGCCGCTTCGGCATCCGTCGCTGCGGCGTGGGCGGTCGGTGTTGCCGGGCCGACCCAGCAGCCCAGCCTGGCCCCGTCTGCGCGCCTCACCTATCCCACCTTCGGGACCACGACCCCCGAGGCCGTCCCGGCGATCGCTCGGCTTACGGCCGGCGGTCGACTGAATCCCCTCACCATTCCCGCAGGCCGCAACGGCACCACCACCCCCGACACCACGGAGCGTTCCGACCGATGAGCCAGACCCCCGACCGTCCCCTGGAGACCGAGGACGGCAGGGAGCTGCCGCACCCGTCGGCATGGTTCCAGCCGCAGGCGCCCGAGTCGCCCCACGCGACCGCGCCCACCGCACCGTGGCCGGCGAGCGGCACGGCATACCCGGCGGTGTTCCCTCCGAGTCCGTATGCCGCGCAGACTCCTGACCCGAGTCATCCCCCGTACGCCGCCCCAGCCGCTGGCTCGCCCATACCCCCGTATGCCGCCCCGGCACCGAGCAGTCCGCCTCCGGCCCGCCCGGCGTCCTCGGCTCGTGGGGTCCTGGCGCTGGCTGCGGCGGTCGGGCTGGCTGCGGGACTGCTCGGTGGTGGCGCGGGTGCCTACCTGGTCAATCGGTCCACGACGCCGACGGTGAGTTCGCCCCTCCCGGCCCCCCAGCCCGGCGCGACCTTGCGACCGGATGGCAGCATCGCCAAGATCGCGGCCACGGCGTTGCCCAGCGTCGTGACGATCAAGACCTCCACGGCTGCGGGGGCGGGCACGGGTTCCGGGTTCGTCATCGACGGGGCCGGTCACATCCTCACGAACAACCACGTGGTGTCCTCCGCGGCTGATGGCGGGAAGATCGCCGTCGAGTTGTCAGACGGCTCCAGCGTCGACGCGACGATCGTCGGGCGGGACGCTTCCTACGACCTGGCCGTGCTCAAGGTGGAGCGCACCGGACTGACGCCGTTGGCCTGGGGGCGGTCGACCGAGGTGGTCGTCGGCGACGGTGTCATCGCGGTGGGGGCGCCGCTCGGCTTGGAGGCGACCGTCACCAGCGGGATCATCTCGGCGCTGGACCGTCCGGTGGTCGCCGGAGATGGCAACGAGTCGAGCTTCATCAACGCGATCCAGACCGACGCGGCGATCAACCCCGGCAACTCTGGTGGCCCGCTGCTGGACATGAACGGCCGGGTCATCGGGGTCAATTCGGCGATCGCTCGGGACCCGGGCTCGGTGACCGGCGTGAGTGGCAGCATCGGGGTGGGCTTTGCGATTCCCAGTGACCAAGCTGCCCGCACCGCCGAGCAACTCATCTCGACCGGCAAGGCGGTGCACCCGGTCATCGGGGTGCGACTGGACGGACGGTTCGAGGGCACCGGCGCGAAAGTGCTCGCCCCGGGTGGGGTGACCGCAGGCAGTGCGGCCGAGAGCGCCGGCCTGCAGGACGGGGATGTCATCGTCGCCTTCGACGGCAAACGAGTCACCGACCGCAATCAGTTGGTGGTGGCGATCCGTGCCCGCACCGTGGGCGAAACGGTCAAGCTCACCATCGAACGCAACGGGCAGCGGATGGACCTCTCGCTGACGCTACAGTCCTCTGGTAGCTAGCGACATCGAAGGCTGGTGACGGCCGGGATCGGGGAGGAGGACTGCTGCCATGTTCGATATCAACGGGTACGAGTTCATCGTCCTGGTCATCGTGGCCATTGTCGTCCTCGGCCCCGAACGGCTGCCGGAGTATGCCGCGAAGCTCGGCCGGTTGGTGCGGCAGTTGCGGGTCATGGCCGACGGCGCCAAGGCCCAACTCAAGGACCAGTTGGGCCCAGAGTTCGACGATCTGAACTGGCGGCAGTACGACCCCCGACAGTACGACCCGCGCCGCATCGTCCGCGAAGCCTTGCTGGACCCGGTCCCCGGAGCCGCGGCGGAGGCAACGGCCACCGACTTGGGCGCACCGGCCGGTCCGGCACCGGTTGTCCACGATCCGATCAAATCGACGCCCTGGGACCCCGACGCAACCTGAATGAGCCGTCACCCGGCCAGCCCAAATGATCGCGATCTTCGCAGCCCCGTCTTTTGCTCTCAGAGCCCCCTCTCCGAGTTTTGGTGTGGCGGAATGCGCGCCCTGGCGCGCATTCCGCCACACCAAAACTCGTCAGAACAAGGGTCGGCACGTCGAGCGGTATGAGGGAAGCTGGCGGTCAGGCTGAGACGAGGTGACCGGGTGAGATTCGCGCGCGGTGACAGGGTCGTCAGCGCTTGATCGGCGAGACCCCCAACGAACGACCCGACAGGCCGCGGGCGCGCGAGGCGAGGCCACGGGCGACGGCCCTCAGCGCGACGGCGGCCGGGGAGTCGGGATCTGCGAGCACGACCGGCATACCCTCGTCGCCGCCGATGCGCAGGCGAGTGTCGAGGGGGACCTGACCGAGCAGCGGCACCTCGGCACCGATCGAGCGGGTGAGCGACTCGGACACGGCCTTGCCGCCACCAGCACCAAAGATCTCCTGGCGCGAGCCGTCCGGCAGCTCCAGCCAGGACATGTTCTCGACGACGCCGACGACCCGTTGGTGAGTTTGCAGGGCAATGGCGCCAGCCCGCTCGGCGACCTCGGCGGCAGCCAATTGCGGGGTGGTCACGACGAGGATCTCGGCGGTCGGCAGGAGCTGACCGATGGAGATGGCGATGTCACCGGTGCCCGGGGGCAGGTCCAACAGCAGCACGTCAAGGTCGCCCCAGAACACGTCCGACAGGAACTGCTGCAGCGCGCGGTGCAGCATCGGGCCACGCCAGACGACCGGCTGGTTGCCGGGGACGAACATGCCGATCGAGATGACCTTCACCTCATGCGAGATGGGCGGCATGATCATGTCGTCGACCTGGGTAGGCGGTGTCGTCACGCCCAACATGCGGGGGATCGAGAAACCGTGGACGTCGGCGTCGACGACGCCCACCCGCAGGCCCTCGGCGGCCATCGCCGCGGCCAGGTTGACGGTGACCGACGACTTCCCGACGCCACCCTTGCCGGAGGCCACGGCATACACCCGGGTGAGGGAGCCGCTGCGCGCGAAGGGGATCTCGCGCTCGGCGACGCCGCCGCGGAGCTTGGTCTTGAGCGCGGCGCGCTGCTCGTCACTCATGACGTCCAGGCGCACGAGGACACCGGTGACCCCGGGCACCTTCATCAAGGCAGCCGTCGTCTCGCTGCGCAGGGTGTCCTTCATCGGGCAGCCGGCGACGGTGAGATAGAGATCGAGGACCACCGCGCCGGACTCGTCGGCACCGACCGCCTTGACCATCCCGAGTTCGGTGATGGGCTTGCGGATCTCGGGGTCATTGACCGTCGCAAGCGCGGCGAGCAGTGTCTCGGTCGTGGGGGCAGTCATGCTCGCCATCCTAGGTCGGCTCGCGGGTCAGCCTTCCATCGCTTGCTGGGAGGGCGTGGTCGGGGCGGATGTGGCCGGGGCAGGGCTGCGGCGGTCGTCGATCTCGTCGAGCAGGTCGCGCAGCTCGGCTCGGATGAAATCCCGGGTGGCCGTCTCGCGCAGCGCGATCCGCAGCGCAGCGACCTCCCGGGTGAGGAACTCGGTGTCGGCGAGGTTGCGCTCGTCGCGGGCTCGGTCCTGCTCGAGGAAGATCCGGTCGCGGTCGGCTTGGCGGTTCTGCGCGAGCAGGATGAGCGGCGCGGCATACGAGGCCTGCAGCGACAGGATCAAGGTGAGCAGCGTGTAGTTGAGCTCGCGCGGGTCGAACTGCAGCGTGGTCGGTGCGAAGGTGTTCCAGGCCAGCCACACCACGACGAAGACCGACATCCCCATGAGGAACTTCGCCGTGCCCATGAAGCGGGCAAACCGTTCGCTCCACACCCCAAAACGTTCTTGGTTGAGCGTCGGGGTGCGCACCGACACCGGCAGGCCGCGGCGCTGGCTGTCGCGGGGGAGGTCAAGGGCGTCGAGGGGTCGGCGGCCGGGGCGAGTAGTGGGCGTGGTCATCGGGTCGCCTCCCTCGGGTGGGTGATGCTCGGCCGCTCGGCGGGCACAGCGGTGTCGGCTTGGGGGGTGGCCTCGTGCTCACGCCAGTCCTCGCGCCAGTCCTCGGGGAGGATGTGGTCAAGGACGTCGTCGACGGTGACCGCGCCGACCAGGTGACCGTCTGGGTCCACGACGGGTGCGGCGATGAGGTCATAGGTCGCGAGGTGCCGGTGCACCTCGTCGACGCTGGCCGATGGCGACAGCGGATCGACCCGGTCGAGCGCCGCGCCCACGGGGGAGTGCGGAGGGTCGCGCAGCAGGCGCTGGATGTGGACGATGCCAAGGTAGCGGCCGGTCGGGGTCTCCAGGGGCGGACGGCAGACGAAGACCGTCGTCGCGAGGGTGGTCGGCACTTGCTCGCGACGCACCAGGGCCAGTGCTTCGGCGATGCTCGCCTCCGGGCCGAGGATGATCGGCTCACTGGTCATGAGGCCACCCGCGGTGTCCTCGGGGTAGCTGAGCAGGCGGCGCAGCGGCTCGGCCTCGTCGGGCTCCATCCGCGAGAGCAACGACTCCTGTTGCTCGACCGGCAACTCGGCCAAGAGGTCGGCGGCGTCGTCGGGCTCCATGGCTTCCAGCACATCGGCTGCTCGCTCGGTGTCCAGGCCGGCGAGGATCTCGACCTGGTCGTCCTCGTCGAGCTCCTGCAGGATGTCGGCCAGTCGGTCGTCGTCCAGGGCCTCGGCGACCTGGGCCCGCCGCGCCGGAGACAGCTCGTGGATGACATCGGCCAGGTCGGCTACCCGCAGATTCTCGTATGCCGCGAGCAACAGCTGGGCATCCTGGCTCGGGCCGTGGATCTCGAGTCCGGAGACTCGGTCGAGAGGGACGAGCGCGGTCTCACCTCGGCGGCGGGAGAAGGAGAGTCGGCGGCTGGGAGGCAGCACCCGGCATACAAAGGCTCGGTCGAGGATCCACTCGCGGCGCTGAACTGTGACCTGCAGGTCCTCGACCGTCGCGTCGTAGCTCGCACTCGGGTCGTCGGGGTCGGTCACCGTGACCCGCCGGTCGAAGAGTTCGGCGATGGCCAAGTGCTCAGTGGGACGTTGCTCGAAACGGCGCAGGTTGACCAGGCCGGTCGTGATGACGGCCTCCGCATCCAGCGAGGTGACTCGGGTCATCGGCATGAAGACCCGGCGCCGCCCCGGCACTTCCAGGACCAGACCGATCAGCCGTGGCCGGCCCTGACCGACACCGAGGCTGATGACCGCGTCGTGCACCCGCCCCACCGGATCGCCGAGCGGGTCGAAGACCTCGATCCCGGCCAAGCGAGAGAGGAACAAGCGGGTGGGCAACGTCACGAAGGTCAGGCTAACCGCGGGGTGGGGCTGGCAGCGACGGCGCTGCTAGCGTCGCAAGAGAGTGCCCTCGGGCGGGGCCTTCGTCTCGGATGTCTGGATGGCCCGCCCCCACTGGATAGGAGCCGCCGCATGCGTCACCCCAAGGACTTCTACGCCCCGCTCGCGGTGGGAGCCCCGCAGCCGCTGCGTTCGGTGCCCGCGCGGCCGTCGCGGGTCATCCACTTCTTCGACCCGAGCAACCCCAAGATGGCGGCCAAGATCCCGGAGATGGTGGGGTCGGTCGACGTCCTGCTGGGCAATCTCGAGGACGCGGTCAAGGCCGACAACAAGGAGGCCGCCCGCGCGGGTCTGGTGCAGATCGGCAAGAGCGTCGACTTCGGTGACCTCACCCAACTGTGGACCCGGGTCAACGCTCTCGACTCGCCGTGGGTGCTTGATGACCTCACCACGCTCGTGACCGAGATCGGCGACAAGCTCGACGTCATCATGGTGCCCAAGGTGCAGGGCCCGGAGGACATCCACTATGTCGACCGGCTCCTCGCCCAGCTCGAGGCGCGGGCCGGCCTGACCCGCCCGATCCTCGTCCACGCGATCCTGGAGACCGCCCGCGGGGTGGCCAATGTCGAGGAGATCTGCGCGGCGAGCCCGCGCATGCAGGGCCTCTCGCTCGGCCCGGCCGACCTCGCCGCAGACCGGCGGATGAAGACCACCCGGGTCGGCGGCGGTCACCCCGGCTACCTCGTGCGCCAGGACCCGGTGGACGGCGACATCAACGGGCCGCGCACGGCATACCAGCAGGATCTGTGGCACTACACGATCGCCCGGATGGTCGACGCCTGCGCGAGCACGGGGATCTTCCCCTACTACGGGCCGTTCGGCGACATCAAGGACGTCGTCGCATGTGAGGACCAGTTCCGCAACGCCTTCCTGCTCGGGTGCGTCGGCACCTGGTCGCTGCACCCGGTGCAGATCGGCATCGCCAAGAAGGTCTTCAGCCCGTCCCCGGCCGATGTCGCGCACGCGCGGCGGGTCGTCGCCGCGATGGGTGACGGCACCGGCGCGGTCATGCTCGACGGCAAGATGGAGGACGACGCCAGCCTCAAGCAGTGCCTGGTCATGATCGAACTCGCCGAGCGGCTCGCCAAGAGCGACCCCGAGCTCGCCAGCTTGTATGCCGTCGACGGCGGCGAAGGAGGAACGGCCTGATGGGCAAGAAGAAGCACGCTGCGGTCGCTGGGGCAGCGGATCCGGCATACCGGCCGCGTCGGTCGGTTCTTTACATGCCGTCCTCCAACGAGCGGGCGCTGGAGAAGGCGAAGGGCATCGCCTGCGACGCATTGATCCTCGACCTCGAGGACGCCGTCGCGCCCGATGCCAAGGAGGTTGCGCGCGAAGCCGCCTGTGCCGCAGTGCAATCCGGTGAATATGGCCGCAAGGAACTGACCATCCGGGTCAACGGCGTCGGCACCCAGTGGCACGAAGCCGATCTGGAGGCCGCCTGCGCTGCCGGTCCGGAAGGCATCGTCGTGCCCAAGGTCGGGTCGGCCAAGGCTGTGCGCCGGCTGGTCGAGGCGATGGCCGATTTCAAGGCGCCCGCGCGCACCCGGTTGTGGGCGATGGTCGAGACACCTGAGGCGATCCTCGGCGCTCGCAAGCTCGCCGCCGCCTCGCCGCGCCTCGCCGTGCTCGTCATGGGCACCAACGACCTGGTCAAGGAGTTGGACGCCTTCCACGTGCCCGCCCGGGCGCCGCTGCAGATGTCCCTGTCGTTTGCCGTGCTCGCGGCTCGCGCTGCCGGGATCGCTATCGTCGACGGGGTCTACAACGACGTGCGCGACCTGGAGGGCTTCGAGGCCGAGTGCCGCGCCGGACGAGCGATGGGCTTCGACGGCAAGACCCTCATCCACCCCGGCCAGGTCGAGCCGTGCAACGCGGTGTTTGCGCCGAGCGACGAGCAGGTCGAGGATGCCCGCGGGTTGATCGCGGCCTTTGAGGAGGCTGCGGCCGAGGGCAAGGGCGTGGTGACCTACAAGAACAAGCTGGTAGAAAACTTGCACGTCGACACCGCCCGCAAGGTGCTTGCCACTCGCGCGGCCATCGACGCCCTCGCCGCCGGCTGACCGTTCGCGCGGTCCGCGCTCAGCTCGCGAGGGCGGCGGCGCACCACTCCAAGGCCCGTATGCCGTGGGGTCGCCAATAGCCGTCGTCGTGCCCACCGGCGTCGAAAGTCGTCATCGCGTGCGGCAGTTTCGCGGCCAGCGCTCGGTTGGCCGCGATGAACGGGTCGCTCGTGCCGCACGCCAGGCTCACCGGCATACGGGCCAGGTCGGTCGTCCGAGCGAAGACGTCGTGCGCGAGGAAGTCTTCGCGGTCGTCGAAGGCGCCTGCCGCGCTCGCGCCGGGGGAGGTCCACAGCGCCGCGCTCATCGCCGCGACCGCGCCGACGACGGTCGGCCCGTAGCGGGCTCGCAGCCACAGCGCGCCATACCCACCCATCGACCACCCGACCAGCCCGATCGGACCAGCCGGTATGCCGTGTCGCCGCACCTCGGGCAACAGGTCCTCGATGACCAGGGCGCCGGTGTCATCGCCCTTTCGGGGGTGCCAGTAGCGCTCGCCTCCGTCGACACTGGCGATGGCTATGCCGAGCCGCTCAACCTGATCCTGCAGCCGTAGCCCGTCGAAGGCATCACCGGCGTTGCCGCCCCGGCCGTGCAGGGCGAGGACCAGGCGGGGGGACGGGACGCGCGCGGGATCCGGCCGGGCCAGCCGCCAGGCCACCCCGCGGCCGGGCCAGTGCGCGCTGGTGAGCCGGCCCTCCGCCCAGCTGAGGCCCGAATCCCGGCCGCGGAGCACGGCATACCCGCCGATGCCGGTCGCGGCGACCGTCGCCGCGCCGCCGACCAGCAGCGCGCGGCGGGTGACGATCATGCCCTCCAGGGTAGGCGCGCGAGCCTCGGCGTGCTGGGGCTCACACCGCCAGCGTTGGGCTGGTAGCCAGCCGCTCGGCATACTCAGGATTGGACCCCAACGCGACGCACGAAGTGAGGCACTCCATGTCCCGGCTGCAGCAGACCGACGGCCTGACCGACGACCAGCAAGAGTTGCTCAAACTGGTCCGCCAGTTCGTCGACGAGCAAATCCTGCCCGTCGCCACCGAGCTGGAGCACCGCGACGAATACCCGCAGGACATCGTCGACGGGATGAAGGAGATGGGGATCTTCGGGCTGATGATCCCCGAGGAGTACGGCGGCCTCGGCGAGTCGCTGCTCACCTATGCCCTCTGTGTCGAGGAGATCTCGCGCGGCTGGATGAGCGTCAGCGGCATCATCAACACCCACTTCATCGTCGCCTACATGCTGCTGCAGCACGGCACCGAGGAGCAGAAGCAGCACTACCTGCCCAAGATGGCCACCGGTGAGATCCGCGGCGCCTTCTCGATGAGCGAGCCGGGTCTCGGGTCCGACGTCGCGGCGATCAAGACCAAGGCCGTGCGCCAGGGCGACAGCGACGACTGGGTGATCAACGGTCAGAAGATGTGGCTCACCAACGGCGGCTCGTCCAACCTCGTCGCCGTGCTGGTCCGCACCGACCTCGGCGAGTCGACCAGCCCCTACAAAAACATGACGACTTTCCTCATCGACAAGACCTCGGGCTTTGGCGAGACCGCGCAGGGCGTCACGGTGCCCGGCAAGATCGACAAGATGGGCTACAAGGGCGTCGACACCACCGAGCTGGTCTTCGAGGGCCACCGCACGACGACCGCCCAGATCCTCGGCGGGGTACCCGGCAAGGGCTTCTACCAGATGATGGACGGCGTCGAGGTCGGCCGGGTCAACGTCGCCGCCCGCGCGTGTGGCGTCTCGCGGCGGGCCTTCGAACTCGGCATCGCCTACTCCCAGCAGCGCGAGACCTTCGGCAAGAAGATCGCCGAGCACCAGGGCATCCTCTTCCGCCTGGCCGATATGGCCACCAAGGTCGAAGCCGCCCACCAGATGATGGTCAAGGCCGCGCGCCTGAAGGACTCCGGCCAGCGCAACGACCTCGAGGCCGGCATGGCGAAGTACCTCGCGGCCGAATACTGCGCCGACGTCGTCGGCCAGTCCTTCCGGATCCACGGCGGTTATGGCTACTCCAAGGAGTACGAGATCGAGCGGCTCTTCCGCGAGGCCCCCATGCTGCTCATCGGTGAGGGCACGGCCGAGATCCAGAAGATGATCATCGGGCGGCGCCTGCTGGAGGAGTACAAGCTCAAGGGCTGAGCGCTGCTGTGAACGCCGCCCGCGGAGATGTCTCGGCGTTCACACCGGTATGCCGTGGATAACCGATGACTTCCGGCATCCCCCGAGTGGACTGATCGGGGTCCGACCGACCGCTAGCCTGGCTGGGTGCAGGTGATTCCGGGTGCCCACGCGTTGGTGACGGGTGGCTCCAGCGGTATCGGCCACGCCATCGCGGCCCTGCTCGGGGAGAAGGGCGCCAGGATCACCATCTGGGCCCGGGGTGAAGAGCGCTTGGCTTCGGCTGCCGCTGCCCTGCGCGCTCGCGGCATCGACGTGTATGCCGAGAGTGTCGACGTGTCGGACCCCGCGGCGGTGGCCGCAGGCCACGAGCGAGCCGTCGCTCAGCATGGACCCGTCGACATCCTGGTGACCTCGGCTGGCGTGTCTCACCCGGGGCGGTTCCTGGACCTGGACGATCAGGTCTTCCGGGACATGATCGAGATCGATTACTTCGGCACCCTCCATCCGATCCGGGCCGTGACGCCGGGGATGGTGCAGCGGGGTCGTGGCAGCATCGTCGGGATCAGCTCAGCGTGCGCCCTGCTCGGGGTCTATGGGTACACGGCATACGGAGCGGCGAAGTTTGCCGTGCGCGGGCTGTTGGAGGCGCTGCGCGGGGAGCTCAAGCCGCACGGCGTCCACGTCGCGTGTGTCTACCCGCCCGATGTCGACACGCCGATGCTGGCCGCCGAGAACGAGTACAAGCCGGCCGAGACCGCCGCGATCAGCGGTGCGGTGAACCCGATCAGTGCCGACACCGTCGCCCGCGGCGTGGTGCGAGCGATCGAGAAGGGGACCTTTGCGGTCTACTCCGGGATCCAGCTGCGGGCGCTCGTGGCGCTCGGCCCGATGATCAACCCCGTGGTCGACCGCGTCTTCGATCGCACCGTGCGCAAGATGCAGCAGAATCCGGACGCCCCGCGCGTGCATGGGAAACTGGAGCCATGAGCAGTCAACCTGGCCGTGTCCCGTTCGCCGCGCTCACCCTGGATTACCCGATGTCGATCGGGGTCTTCAGCAGCCACGCGGAGGCCCAGAAGGCTGTCGACACGCTCTCGGACGAGCAATTCCCGGTGCAGAACTGCCTCATCGTCGGCACCGAGCTGCGTCAGCTCGAGCGGGTCACCGGCCGCCTCACCTGGGGGCGCGTTCTGGTCGGCGGGGCGCTGTCCGGGGTGTGGCTGGGGTTGTTTGTCGGGCTCATCCTGTCGCTGTTCGTCTCCGGGGTGAATCCCGCGGGCCTGGTCATCTCGACGATGCTTTACGGCGCGGTCTTCGGGGCGGTGTGGGCGGCCTTCGGTTATGCCCTGACTCGCGGGCGGCGCGATTTCACCTCGGTGAGCCAGGTCGTTCCGTCCCGATTCGAGCTGTTGTGTGAGCACAAGGTCGCGCAGCAGGCCCGGGAGATTCTCACGAAGGCCGGCCTCATCGGTGTGACCCAGGTCTCGCCACCTGTCACCCCGGGCAGCTAGTCTCCGCTGGTGGCGTCCATAGGGAGGCGCCCCCAGAGGAGGAATCATGGCGTCACAGCGCAAGCGCCTGGCCGGGGTGGGGGCCCTGGCTTTGGCAGCCGCGATCGTCGTCCCGACCAGCGGAGCCGTCGCCGGCCCACCCGCTGCGGGCGGTAACCCGAATCTCGTCACGGTGCAATTGCTGTCCTTCAACGACTACCACGGCCACCTCGAGGCCGTCGACTCACCCCTGGCTCTCGGGCTGGACCCGTCGCAGACCAAGGTCGGCGGGGTGGAATACCTCAGCACCCGATTGAGCCAACTGCGCGCCAAGGTCGGGGCGGCCAACAGCCTCACCGTCGCGGCCGGTGACCTCATCGGCGGCTCACCCTTCCTGTCGGGAATGTTCCACGACGAGCCGTCGGTCGAGTCGCTCAACACTCTCGGCCTGGACGTCAGCTCCGTCGGCAACCACGAATTCGACGAGGGCACCACCGAGTTGCTGCGCATGCAGCAGGGTGGTTGCCACCCGGTCGACGGCTGCTACTTCCCAGACCAGCCGTATGCCGGTGCCGACTTCCAGTGGTTGGCCGCCAACGTCGTGCGCAAGGACAACGGGCAGCCGTTGCTGCCGGCGACCAGCGTCAAGACCGTCAACGGCGTCAAGATCGGGTTCATCGGGATGACCCTCAAGGCCACCCCGACCTTGGTCAGCCCGGCGGGCGTCGCGACCGTCGACTTCAAGGACGAGGTCGAGACCGCTAACCAGCAGGCCCAGGTCCTCAAGAAGCAGGGTGTCAAGTCGATCGTCGTGCTCATCCACGAGGGCGGCTACCAGGCCGGCACCTATGGCCAGTGCCTTGGCGTGTCCGAGCCGATCTCGACCATCGCCTCCCAAATCAGCCCCGAGGTGGACCTCATCATCTCTGGCCACACTCACCAGCCCTACATCTGCTCGTTCCCCGACCCGGCCGGCAACCCGCGTCTGGTCACCAGCGCCGCCGACTACGGCCGGGTCATCACCGAGACCTCGCTGGTCGTCAACTCCCGCAGCGGTGAGGTGATGCGCGACCGCACGACCGCGATCAACCACCTCAACACCCGCGATGTGGTCAAGGACCCGGACCAGACCGCCGTCATCGCCAAGTGGAATGCGCTCGCAGGCCCGGTCAAGAGCCGGATCGTCGGCTCCAACGTCGAGGACATCCTCGGCGACGCCAGCGGCAACCGCGGTATCGAGACCCCGATGGTCGACCTTGTGGCCGACGCGATCTTGCACGGCACCGCGGGCCCGACCAAGGGCAACGCCCAATTGGCGTTGATGAACCTCGGCGGCGTGCGTTCCAGCCTCAAGATCACCCCGAAGTATGCCGAGCAGCCCGGTGAGATCACCTTCGCTGAGGCGTATGACATCGCCCCGTTCAACAACATCCTGGTTACCCTCGACCTCACCGGTGACCAGATCCGCCAGATCCTCGAGCAGCAGTACCAGCCGGTCCCGGCTCGCGGCTCCCGCCCGATGCTCGCTCTTGGTGTGTCGGAGGGCTTCACCTATGCCTGGGACGCCACGGCTGCGGAGGGCTCGCGCGTCGTCGCGGGCTCGATGAAGCTCAATGGCGTGCCGATGTCGATGACCACGACCTACCGGGTGGGGACGCTCAACTTCCTCGCCGACGGTGGCGACCTGTTCACCGGATTCAAGGCCGGCACCAACCGGCTCGGGGGCCCGGAGGACCTGGCCAACCTGGTCGACTACTTCAAGACCCACCCCGGTCTCACTGCCCCGGCCAGCCGCATCGACGGCCTGTGACCGGCTCGGTCGACCGATTCTGAGCAACCCGCGCCGGGTGTCGCATCCTCGATGTGGCACCCGGCGCGGCCATTGTCGCGAGAGAGAGTTGGCCGCGGGCTGCAACCACCGGCCCAAGTCAGGTGCTCTATCCGGGTGAAAGGGGGTGTGCCGTGACGGTCGAGCCGGTCGGGTTTCGTGACTTCGTCGTTGCGCGGTCCCCGCGGTTCCTGCACACGGCATACCTGCTGACCGGCGATGCCCACCTGGCCAAGGACCTCGTGCAAACCAGCCTGGCCCGCACCTGGCCACAGTGGGACCGGATCCGCGAGGGCAATCCCGAGGCCTACGTCAAGACCGTCATGGTGCGCCTGGCCACCTCCTGGTGGCGGCGCAAGTGGCGCGGCGAAGTGCCCACCGAGGTGCTCCCCGAGCCGCGCGCGGGGGTCGCCGGAGCGGGCGACACCACGGCCGGTATGCCGTCCGCCACCGATCAGGTCGACGACCACCTCATGCTCGCGGCGGCGCTGCGCCGGTTGCCGCCCGGTCAACGCCGGGTGGTCCTGCTGCGCTATCTGGAGGACTTGCCGGTGAGCCAGGTGGCCACCTTGCTGGGGTTGTCGGAGGGCACGGTCAAGAGTCAGGCAGCCCGCGGGCTGGCCACATTGCGGGAGGTGCTTGCTGATGAGTGACCGACGTGGAGCGGGGTCGTCCGATTCCTTCGACCAGGGGAGCGGTCCGGACCCGTTGGTGGCCCGACTGCAGGCGCTGTCGCCCGTGACGGGTGTCGAGGTCGACTTCGACGCCATCGCAGCGGAGGCCGGACGCCGACGGTCCCGGCGTGCGGCGACGCGCGTCGGTCTCGGGGTCGGCGGTATCGCTTCGGCGCTGGTGCTGCTGAGCACGAGCGGCATCCTGCGGATGGGGATGGGCGGCTCCGCGGCCAGTTCCGCCGCCGGGGGCGCTCCAGCCAGTGCCGCATCGGCCCCCATGGCCCCAGGCGACGCCACGGGTGGTCAGAAGATGGCCGAGTCGCGACCCTCGGGGAGCGCGGCGGGGTGGGACACGGCATACCCGGTCGAGCTTTGCCCCGAATCGGTGCCGACCGAGCCGGGCCCGCCGCCGGATCCGGCGGGGGTGTGGAGCCCGCCCTTCCAGCCGTCGCAACAGCTGGTGCCGGCCGAGACGCCGGTCAGTGCCGTGGTATGCCGATACCGGCTGGTGGTCTTCGGGGTGAACGGTCAACAGACGCCCCAGCCGGAGTCGACGCACCCACTGTTCACGGCGCGACGCATCAGCGCGGGACTGGACACGCTGGCACAGGATCTATCGACGCTGCGGCCGTCGACGGCGGGCGCCTCGCGCGCCTGCACCATGATGGCGGGGCCGGTCGACCTGCTGGCGCTGCGCCTGGACTATGCCGGCGGCGGGGTGGTCTGGGTGCAGAGCCAGACCGACGTCAACCGTTGCGCACAGACCACCAACGGGCAGTTCAGCACCGAGGCCTATCTTGCGGACAGCATCGAGACGTCGGCGCAAACCTCGCAATGGATGCTGCTGCCGGCCGACCGGTTCGGCGCGACGCCCGGGTTACCCGTCTCGCCCGGGTCACCCGTCTCGCCCGGGTCGCCGAGTCCGTAGCCTCCGTCGTCGGGGAGGTCAGCGGCCGCGGACCTGTGCGATCCAGGCTTCCACGTCGTGGCTGGTGCGCGGCATACCGGCAGACAGGTTCTCGTAGCCGGTCTCGGTGACCAGGACGTCGTCTTCGATCCGCACACCGTGACCGCGGAACCGCTCCGGCGCGAGTTCGTCGTCGGCCTTGAAGTAGAGCCCCGGCTCGACGGTGAGGATCATCCCGGGCTTCAGCTCGGCGTCCATGTACTGCTCGCGCGTGGCGAGGGCACAGTCGTGGACGTCGATGCCGAGGTGGTGGCTGGTGCCGTGGACCATCCAGCGGCGGTGATACTGCCCGGTCTCGGTGTCGAGGGTGTCTTCCACCGATACGCCGTCGGGCAGCAGCCCCCAGCCATGCAACCGCTCGGCGATGACCCGGATTGCCGCAGCGTGGATGTCGGAGAACTTCGCGCCCGGCTTGATCGCCTCCATGCCCGCTTGCTGCGCGGCATACACCGCGTCGTAGATCTCGCGTTGCGCGTCGGTGAAGGTGCCATCGACCGGAAGGGTGCGCGTGATGTCGGCGGTGAAGAGCGAGTCGACCTCGACCCCGGCATCCAGGAGGATCATTTCGCCGGATCGGACCTCGCCGGTGTTCTTGATCCAGTGCAGGGTGTTGGCGTGGTCGCCGGCGGCGCAGATCGAGTCGTAGCCCGTGCCATTGCCCTGGTGGCGTGCGTGCAGGCCGAACAGGCCCTCGACCCAGCGCTCGCCCTTGCCGCGCTGGACGGCCCCGTCGAGGTCGGCGATGACCGCCTCGAAGCCCACCTTGGTCGCGTCGATGGCCGCGCGCATCTGGTCGATCTCCCACCCGTCCTTGACCATCCGCAGGTGCGAGAGGGTGGCCGCCAGGGCGTCGTCGGCGTCGACCGACTCGGTCACCTGCTCGTCGGTGAGGCCGGCCTCGCGGCGGATCTGGTCGACCAGGGCCGCGATGTCGCGGTCGGCGTCGCGCACGACCCGCAAGGCGACCGCACCGGCGTCCTTGGCCAGGGCGTCGGGCAGCTCGTCGATGTGCCGCGCCGTGATGCCGAACTCGGCCTCCAGCTCTTCCAGCGTGGGGCGAGCACCCACCCAGAACTCCCCGTAGCGAGCGTCGGCGAAGAACTCCTCGGTGTCGCGCCCGGCCAGTGGGCGGGTGTAAACGATCGCTTCATGCCCGCCGCCGTCGGCAGCGCTGCGCGGGTGCAGGACCAGCACGGTGTCGGGCTCGCAGTCGGCGCGGAAGCCGGTGAGGTGCGCGAAGGCCGAGTGCGGTCGGAAGGTGTAGTCACAGTCGTTGGAGCGCACCTTCAGCCCCCCCGCGGGGACGACCAACCGCTCACCCGGGTATGCCGTGCTGACCGCCTCGCGTCGCGCGGCGGCATACGGAGCAACCTCGGCGCGCTCGGGAAGGGCGCCGGTGCGAGGGGCCCATCCCTCGCGGACGAAGGCCCGGAACGCCTCGGTGGTGGGGCGGGGGCGGTTGTCGCTCTTCTTCTGCTCTTCGCTCACCGGGCCATGGTGCCACGTTGTCGCAGCCGAGTCAGCGACGCGGCATGAGCACCGTGTAGTCGAGGTCGAGGACGACCTCGGGGAGGTACTTGCCGTCCTCGCCGCGCAACGGGAAGTCGGCGCACGCGCGATCCTTGGTGGCGACGGTCCGCAGCCGCAGCGCGCCGACGTCGGAGCGCCCCGGCAGTTCCATCCGATCCAGCACCTCTGACCAGGCATAGACGGTGTGGCCGGCGAAGGTCGGGTTGGCGTGGGTGCCGCCGTTGATGGCGGCGATCGACAGCGCATTGCCCAGACCGTTGAACGACAGCGCCCGCGCGAGCGAGATGACATGACCGCCGTAGACGATGCGCCGGCCGTTGCGACCCTGGCCCTCGACGTGCTGATTGAAGTGGACTTTCGCCGTGTTCTGGTAGAGCCGGGTGGCCATCATGTGCTCGGCCTCCTCGATGGTCATCCCGTCGACGTGGTCGATCCGCTCGCCGACTTCGTAGTCGTCCCAGAGGAACGGCGATCCGGCCAGCGCGGTGTCATAGCCGTCGATCGAGTAGGGCACGACGAGTTTGTCGACTGGCACGGCGTCGGGGAGCGACGGCACGACAGGCTCAGGTGCCGGGACCGAAGCGTCGCGCTTGTTGACCATGACCCACCGGACATAGTCGAGCACGGTCTCGCCGTCCTGGTTGACCCCGACCGAGTGCACGTAGACGACACCGGTGCGGCCATTGGAGTTCTCTTTGAGACCGATGACCTCGGAGGTCGTCGTCAGGGTGTCGCCCGGGTAAACCGGCGCGCCGAACACGCCCGCGGCATACCCGAGGTTGGCCACCGCATTGAGCGAGACGTCGGGCACGGTCTTGCCGAAGACGACATGGAAGACGAGCATCGAGTCCAGGGGCATCCGCTCCAGCCCGAGCCCACGCGCAAACGTCTCGCCGCTGGTCACCGCGAACCGCGATCCGTACAGCGCCTGGTAGAGCGCTGTGTCGCCGACGGTCACCGTGCGCGGGGTGGCATGGACGAGCTGCTGCCCGATCCGGAAGTCCTCGAAGAAGTTGCCGGTCATGATCTTGGCGGTCATCGGTCAGGCCTCCGGTGTCGCGGTGGGTCACGGGGTGTCGACGGTTGCCCGGGCGGTGGGCGGTCCACCTCTGATCCTGCCACCGCGGTG
The DNA here is from genome assembly GCA_016710645.1 of Actinomycetales bacterium. GTDB lineage: Bacteria > Actinomycetota > Actinomycetes > Actinomycetales > Dermatophilaceae > Phosphoribacter. The sequence goes on from JADJVI010000009.1 coordinate 27,216, forward strand.
GGCGGCGGGGTCGGTCCGATCGGTATGCCGCGTGCCACGTCCGATGGCATGGCAGGGTGGGGGCGTGGTCGCCTTCGATGCCGGTGAAACGCTCGCGGAGCGGTTCCGTTCGCACATGGGCGATGCGCCGACCGTCTACGGCTACGCCCTGCGGGGGATGGCAGATGACTGGGAGGCTGGGGGAGCCACCCGGGAGATTTGTGCCGGCTGGGAGGCGTCCCCGACCGGGACGATGATCCAATTGCGTTATCTCGCAGGCATTTTCCGGATTGTGCTGAGAGGTGAGGCACCCGAGCTGGCGGCCTTCTATCCGTGCCTCGGGGGCTCGGCTCCCGCCGAGGGAGTCTGGCCGGTCATGCGTGAGGTGGCCGCACGGCACGTGCCAGAGCTGCGCCGGGCGCTGGACGTCGTCCCGCAGACCAATGAGCCCGGTCGTTCGGCGGTCCTGCTCCTCGGTCTCTTCGAGGCGGTGCGGCGGCACGGCATACGTCGGGTGCGGCTGCTGGAAATCGGAGCTTCCGCCGGTCTCAACCTGTATGCCGATCGGTTCCGTTACGTAGGGCCAGGCTGGGAGTGGGGGCCCACCGACTCAGCGCTCTTGCTGCCGACCGAGGCGCCCCACGTGCGCGTGGAGGCGTTCGAGATCGTGGATCGTCGGGGCTGCGATCTCGACCCCGTCGATCCGACGACGAGCGATGGCGCCGACCGGTTGCGGTCGTTCGTGTGGCCATGGCACGTCGCTCGCCACGAGCGGCTGTCGGCGGCTCTGGCGGTGGTACGCGTCGAAGCGACGGCGGGCCGCGCGGCTGTGGTGGATCGGGCCGGCGCAGGGGAATGGCTGGAAGGACAGCTCGCGAGTCGGACGCCGAGCGGGAGCGCCGACGTACTCACCGTGGTCTGGCAATCGGTCACTCGGATGTATTGGCCGCCCTCGGAGGGCGAGCGGGTAGACGCGGTGATTGCCGCAGCCCGCAGGCAACGACCGCTGGCCCACATCACCATGGAGCACCCCGACGAGGTGGTCGACGGCCGAGTTGTCCATGCCCGGGAGGCCCAACTCGCGGTCGATGGCGACCCGTTGGGCTGGGTGCACCCGCACGGCATACCTGTCTGGCTCTGAGTTCGCGGAGGTTCGGGGGCCGGCTGCCTCGACCCGTGGCCCGTACCGGCCATGGCCCGTTGTGGCCAGGCGGTACTGCTTCCTTCACACCTGTCGGTCGGCCACAGTGGGAACGCCCAGCAAGGGAGAACCCGTCGCCACCGGACAGTGACACGACAGGAACTCCCTTGCCAGATGCGGCGACTCATCCATTGCTCGACAGTCACCGAAAGGAAAGTCTAATGACCGCTCAGATGACCTACCAGTCCCCGACGTTGGCCCCCGCCTACGACGAGCTCAGCATCGACGAGAACGAGGTGCTCCCCGCAATCCTGTGGGCCGTCGCCAGCTTCCTCGGTGTGTCGGCCAGCTTCGTGGCCTGGGTCTGTTCGCAGTGTGGCAACCGTTGCAACAGCTTCTGGAACACGGTCTCCATCGTCCGCGCCTGGTTCGGCAGCGGCTGCTGAAGCCACCCCCCCTTCGGGATGGTGCCGTGGGCGCCATGCCAGCGGCACCATCCCGATCCCATCCGACCGAGAGGATTTTCATGAACGCCAAGACTGTCGGCCCGCTTACCTCCGCCCTGGGCATCATCGCCCTGGTTCTGTTCGCCGGTGGGTGCTACCTCTTCGTCATCTGGAACGGTTGTGGGGGAGCATCGAGCGCGGGGGACTTCGTGGAGAAGGTCCGGGCCTTCCACACTGCCTCAGGGTGCGTCGTCGGATGAGACGTCTCGTGGACCCTGCCGCGTGGCTGCCTGACGAGATCGGGACCACCGGCTATCGGGCGAGCGACACGGTGCTTCCCGCCGCGAGATGGCCCGAACTCGCCGGCGTGACCGGCCTCAACTCGGCGACCCGAGCGCTCGTCGCGCGTATCGAGGAAGACGGGGCCGTCACCCTTGATGCCTTGGGCGAGGTGTTGACCCGTCGCTTCGACGTACCCCGCATGACGGCGCTATCGGATGTGGCTGGTTTCGTTCAGCAGGCGCAGGGCATGGGGGCGTTGACCTTCCGATCGTCGATGTGGTCGACGGTAGTGGTGCGGGTCCGCCCGTTCGTTCACTTCCTGAGTCAGCCGTTTGACACGACGTACTGGTTCACGGCGCCCCGTCGGCGCTATTACCCGGCGAGCGCCGTGGGAGTCATCCGGCACGCAGCCTGGTCGCAATTCATGATCGGAGTGGTGGTGGCGATCGCATTCGGGGGGGTGGTCCTGCCCTTCGTTCTCGGTGCGGCGCCGTGGACGGACATCGGCGGTAGCCGCGCGATCACGACCACCTTCATCGTCGCCTTGCTCGCTGGCTTCCCTATCCTTGGGGTCCTCCACGAGGTCGCCCACTACGTCGTGGCCCGACGGAGAGCACAGCAAGCGCGCCAGCTGTACGTCGAAGGCTTGCGAATCGGACTGCAGTACCGCAGCGCGCGACGGACCGACACCCTGGCCATCACCACGGCTGGCCCGCTGGGCGCCATCGCTGGCGGAATCACCGCCATCTGGTTGATCGCCACCTACGGCGGGGTGATGTGGCCAGGTGTGCCGACGAGGGCCGCGGGGGCAGCGATCGGTCTGGTGTGCGTGTACCACCTCATGTGTCTGTTTCCCCCGTCCGCCGACGGCAGCACGCTCTGGGCGCTGATCCGACCGTCCGCACGCCGAACGGATGCTCCGGCTGCCACCACGCCGGGCCGAACGAAGCAGACAGTGTCATGACCACCCTGACCATCTCGTCCCTGCAGGTGTCGTACGGAGCGTTTACCCTCGGGCCCATCGACGTGACGATCGGTCCCGGAGTGACCGCCGTGCTCGGCCCCAATGGCAGCGGCAAGACGACTCTGTTGCGGGCCGTCAACGGCCTGATTCCGCAGGCAACGGGGTCCGCGACAGCCGACGGCGTCGACCTCATGCACCGACAGAGCCGCCACATGCGTGATTGGATCTACGTCCCAGACTCCGACGAGATGCTCCTGGACGAGTTCACCATCGACGAGTTCTGGTCCTTCTATGCTGATGTGCGGGCGGCGACGTTCGGTGACGACCCCGATGAGTTGTTGACCCGGGCGTTTGCCCTGGCCGACCGTCTTGCCCTCGATCCGGGACGCAGGCGGTTGCGTGAATTCAGCCTCGGGATGCGCCGCAAAGCCCAACTCATCACCGGGGTGATGTCGCAGCCCCGCCTCCTCATGGTCGACGAGCCGCAAAACGGCTTGGACTTCATCAGCAGCCACGAGGTACGCGTGATCATCGCTGAACTTCGTGAGGCTGGCGCCACCATCGTCATGTCCAACCACGACCTGGACTCCGTGGCCCGGATGGCCGATCACGTCATTGTCGTGCGCGATGGGAAGCTCGTCGGTCGCAGTGAGACACCGTTCAGCGACGGTGCCGAGTGCGAACGGTTCGTGACAGGGCTCTTCTGCGATGCCTAACCAACGCACATCGTCGGCGATCATCGCTCGGGCCCAAGTACGCCAGGTGTTGCGGGTGGTTCATCGGGTGATCGCGCGCGGGGCCATGCCGCCAGGCCTGTTCTGGTCCCTTGCCGCAGTGGTGGCGGTGGTGGCGCTCTGCGTCGGCCTCGTCCGGGCGTGGGCCGCCGGCGCCGAGCTGGGCGGAACCTTTGGGGAGAGCCTGCTCGTGACGGCAGCGCTCGGGGCCGGCACCATCGGAGGGTGCGCCTGCTTGGTCGGCCTACACCTGTGGGCAGGCCAGCTGGTGGCCGAGCGGCGCAAACTGGTCGTCTTGCCCCTCGGACACTCTGGGCTGTGGCTACACGCCCTCGTTCCCATCGCCATCCCCACGGTCATCAGCGTCGGCCTGACCAGTGCCATCCTCACGGCGGTCGCAGCGGGCATGCAGCGATCGCCTGTACCGGCGTTCGTGGCTGCTGCGGCCGGTGTAGCTCTGGCCTGGATCATCGGGTTGACCGCGGCCCTGCTCTGCTACCCCTGGTTGGCTCGCACGGTGGGACGAAGGGTATGGGCGGTTACGACGATTGCCGGACCAGTTGCCCTGGTGGCCCATGCGGTTTCCGTCCTGGCAGACCCGCTTGCCGATCTGGCGATGGTCCGATGGAACCCGGTGGTGCTCGTGATGGCCCAGGACGAACCCTGGTCGGGAGGACATCTGCTTCTCGTGATGGCGCTCCTCGTTGGGGTTGGGGCAGCCATCCTGAGTGTGCTGAAGCGGCGCCTGGCCCACCCATCGAACAACCGGCGGCCGACAAGCCAGGCTCGCCCAGACCCTCAGAGCACCCTGCGGGCGAGGCTAGTTGGGTGGCGTCGTCGTGTCCGGTCGCCGCGGATCAGGGTGTGGTGGGGACTCGCGCGAGTCGCTGCCACCCACTCCTCCATCATCAGTGAGGTCCTCTCCATGGCCGTCGTGGTGGCGGCAGCAGCCGTGCTCGCGGCGCAGTTGTGGCGCGGGGGGCGCACTGAACACGCCGACGTGGTGCTCCTGCTCACTGCGGCAGCGGCGGGGGTCCCGGTGTTGGGCGTACGTGCCTCGCTAGGCCCCATGTCCCGGCTGGCCATGCTGGGGGTCTGCCCTGCCGACCTGCGCAGGGGTCTCGTCCTCATCGCGCTCTTGGTCCTGGGGCCATCGGTGCTCGGAGCAGGGGTCGTGCTCGTGGTCGGAGGGATGCCTGTGGCGGCTGTCGTGCGGCTCGGAGCCTTCGCCGTGGCGGCGAATGGGGTGGGCCTCCTCCTCTCGTGCGCTCTGCGTGACCTCATGGCGCTCAGCGTCGGTAGGGCCTTCGGATCGGCGGGGTATGCCGTCGCCGTCGCCGTCGCGCTGCAGTCTGGGTGGCCAGCCATGGGCGGACCGGCGCTCTTCGTCGCCACCTTGGTCACCGTTGCTCTCATCGTGGCCGCGCTTCACCTCACCGTTACGGATAGGAGCCTGACGTGAGGACCTTGGCGGCTCCCCGCAGGTGGGTCGCCCGGGCAGTGTCCGGGCTCATCATGGCGGGCCTGGTCCTGGCCCTGGTCGGCGTGGTTCGCGGAGTGTCGAGCCTGGGTGCGGCCGAGGCTGCCAACTACCGCGACAACGCCGCCGGGCCGCCCCCGACTGGATTCGGGGAGAAGGGGGTTCGCCTCAGCGTGGGCGCTGGAGGGGGTGAACTGGTCCTCACGACGGATCTCACGTGCCCGGCGTGTCAAGCCGAGGCGAGCCGCAACGTGGCGATCCTCCGTGATGCCATCGCCGCTGGGCAACGCAGCGTGTGGCTCAACGTCATCCCGGCCAGGGCGACGTCAGCGACGAATGCCACCGCGGTCGCCCTGTGGGTTCGCCTCGTCGCGGCCGACCCGGAGCAGGCGCTTTCGCATTATGCGGCGCTGTCGGCCGCTCTCCATGGCGTGCCGGACGATGCCTCGACCAAGGACCTGGTCGAACGACTGGCCAATGCCCTACCGGCCGCGTTGCGGAATCAGGCGGTGGCGAAGGACCGCCTTGAGCCACAGGTGTCGTCCTACTTCGCGGCGCGCGTCTACGAGAACCGCACCAACCCAGGCCACGTCCCATCCCTCACGCTCGACGGACGAGAGGTGAGTGCAGCCCAGCTCGGCCTACCAGATGGCTCGGGCCCTCAGTCCACGAGTCCAGTGGTGTGTCATCCCGAGCCCACGGCAAGAAGTTGCACCATCACGCCGTGAGCTAGCTGGTTATCCCCGGTCAGGCGCCTGCAGGCGCGCGGCGTCGGCGGCAGCGTCGTCGGGCATGGTCTGGCTCATCCGTTCGGCGGCGACGCGCTGGTGGTAGTGCTCGACCTCCTCGTCGATCGTCGCGGCGTCCCACCCGAGCACCGGCGCGACCAACTCGGCGGCCGGTCGCGAGGCGGTAATGGCCCGGTCGAACGACTCGATCGACAGCCGGGTGCGTCGCGCGAGGATGTCGTCGAGGTGCAGCGCGCCCTCGTGAGAGGCGGCATACACGATCTCGCCCTTGAGGTAGTCCTCCCCGCCAGGCAGCGGTTCGCCGAGCGACGGGTCGGCTGCGACGAGCGCGAGGATCTCGGTGATCAGCACGCCGTGGCGCATGAGCATCTTCTCGATGCGCTCGACGTGCAGGCCGGACTCGCGGGCGAGCGCGGCGCGACGGTTCCACATCGCTTGGTAACCGACCGCACCGACCATGGGGATGTTCTCAGTCGCGGACTCGGGGACGTCCCCGCCGAGACCGCGGGCCGCCTCGTCGATGGCGTCCTTGGCCATCACCCGGTAGGTCGTGTACTTGCCACCGGCTACGACGACCAGCCCCGGCGCGGGGTGGGCCACGATGTGCTCGCGGGACAGTTTGGAGGTCTGGTCGCTCTCACCCGACAGCAGCGGCCGCAGCCCGGCATACACGCCCTCGACGTCGGCCTGGGTGAGCTCGGTGGCCAGGACGCGATTGACGTGACCGAGGAGGTAGTCGATGTCGGCGCTCGTCGCCGCGGGGTGCGCCTTGTCCAGGGCCCAGTCGGTGTCGGTGGTGCCGATGATCCAGTGCCGCCCCCATGGGATGACGAAGAGGACCGACTTCTCGGTGCGCAGGATGATGCCGCTCGTCGAGTGGATCCGGTCGCGCGGCACGACGAGGTGCACGCCCTTGGAGGCCCGCACATGGAACTGCCCGCGTTCGCCGACCATGGCCTGGGTGTCGTCGGTCCAGACCCCGGTCGCGTTGACGACCTGCTTGGCGTGGATCTCGAACTCGCGCCCGCTCACCTTGTCCAGCGCCCGCACGCCGGTGACCCGCTCGCCCTGGCGCAGAAAGCCGACCACCTCGACGCGGGTGGCCACGTGGGCGCCGTAACTCGCTGCGGTGCGGGCGATTTCCATCGTATGCCGGGCGTCGTCCACCTTGGCGTCGTAGTAGTGGACCGCTCCGACGAGGGCTGACTTCTTCAACGCGGGCGCGATCTTGAGGGCCTGGCGGCGGGTGAGGTGTTTGTGCCAGGGTAGGCCGGCTGAGTGCTTGCCGGCCCGGGCCATGGTGTCGTACATCGTCAGCCCGGCCTCGACATAGGGCCGTTCGACGACCGGCTTGGACAGCGGGTAGAGGAACGGCACCGGCCGCACTAGGTGCGGCGCCAGGCGGGTGAGCAGCAGCCCTCGCTCCTTGAGCGCCTCGGCGACGAGGGTGAAGTCGAACATCTCCAGATAGCGCAACCCGCCGTGGATGAGCTTGCTGCTGCGGCTGGACGTGCCGGACGCGAAGTCGCGCTTCTCGACCAGGCCGGTGGACAGGCCGCGGGTCACTGCGTCGAGCGCGCAGCCCGCGCCGGTCACCCCGCCCCCCACGACGAGGACGTCGAGTTCCCCACCCGAGGCGAGGGCCTCGATCGCGCTGGCTCGGTATGCCGGTGACAGGGCTGTGGGGCTACTCATGAGTCACATTCTCCCACTCGTCCCACCTCGTGGACGGTTCGGGAGTGGGAGGGCACCCCGCTGACCGGCCACGGGGCGACCCTGGCAGGATGCGCCACCATCAAACCCGATGGGCCAGCCAGCGCGTCTTCGTTACCGTGGGTCGATGATCCAGCACACGCGCAGCGCAACGAACGGCGTAGATCACCGCTGGCCGCTCGTTGCTACTGCTGCGCGCGGCGACGGTGAGGCGCAAACCACGGATCCTGCGCGGTTGCCGGAAACGGCTGGCCCATGGCCCGACGTGGAGTCCGGTCATGGCAATCGAGTGCGCTCCCTACCCGTGCTTGCCAGAACCCGATACGCCTCCCTGCTCACGCGGCTCGGAAGCTAGCTCGCCACTGATGCCGGCGCTGCGGCAGATCGAGTCGCTCAGTCGATCCAGTCGAGAGTCCGCGACACGGCCTTGCGCCACCCGGCATACCCTTGCTCGCGCTGGGCGTCGGACCACTGTGGTGACCAGCGGCGGTCTTCCTGCCAGTTGGCGCGCAGTTCGTCGGTGGAGGACCAGAAGCCGGTGGCGAGGCCGGCGGCATACGCGGCTCCGAGCGCGGTGGTCTCGGCGACAACCGGCTTGCTCACCTCGACGCCGAGGATGTCGGCCTGGATCTGCATGGCGAGGGCGTTGGCGGTGACTCCGCCGTCGACCTTCAACCGCCGCAGGTCGAAGTCGACGCCACTGCGCTCGACGTCCGTGACCATGGCGTCGGCGACGTCCTTGGTCTGGTAGCAGATCGCTTCCAGGGTCGCGCGGGCCAGGTGGGCGTTGGTGTTGAACCGCGACATACCGACGATCGCTCCGCGCGCGTCTGAGCGCCAGTAGGGCGCGAACAGACCCGAGAACGCCGGGACGAAATACATCCCGCCGCTGTCGGGCACGCTGGCCGCGAGCGACTCGATCTCGGACGCGCCGCTGATGATGCCGAGTTGGTCGCGCAACCACTGCACGGCCGAACCGGTGACCGCGATCGAGCCCTCCAAGGCATAGACCGCGGGGGCATCGCCGAGTTGGTAGGCGACCGTCGTCAGCAGCCCGGCCTGGGACCGCACGATCTCGGCGCCGGTGTTGATGAGCATGAAGTTGCCGGTGCCATAGGTGTTCTTGGCCTCGCCCGGAGCGAAACACACCTGGCCGACCGTGGCGGCCTGCTGATCGCCGACGGCACCGCAAATCCGCAGCGCCCCACCCCAATTGGAGTTTCCCGGGACTGCTGACACGGCATACCGGTCCGGGTCGCTGGAGGGCAGGATCTCCGGCAACATCGCGCGCGGCACCCCGAAGAAGCCGAGCAGTTCGTCGTCCCACTGCAGGGTTTCCAGGTCCATGAGCATGGTGCGGCTGGCGTTGGTGACATCGGTGACGTGGCGTCCGCCGTCGGGGCCGCCGGTGAGGTTCCAGATCACCCAGGTGTCGGGGGTGCCGAAAAGCGCGTCGCCGCGCTCGGCCGCCGCGCGCAGCCCGTCGACGTGCTCCAGCAGCCATTGCAGCTTGCCGCCGGAGAAGTAGGGCGCCGGCGGCAGCCCAGCCTTGCGACGGATCACCTGGCCGCGCTCGTCGGCGTCGAGGGCGCTGGCGATGGGCGCGGTGCGGGTGTCCTGCCACACGAGGGCGTTGGCATAGGGACGGCCGGTATGCCGGTCCCACACGATCGTCGTCTCGCGCTGGTTGGTGACGCCGATCGAGTCGAGGTCGCTGGCTCGCAGCCCGGCGCCCGCGAGGGCGGAGCCGATCACCGTCTGGGTGCGTTCCCAGATCTCCAGCGGGTTGTGCTCGACCCACCCGGCCTGCGGCAGGATCTGCTGGTGTTCGAGCTGGTGCTTGCCCACCTCGCGCCCGGCATGGTCGAAGATCATGAACCGCGTGCTCGTCGTCCCCTGGTCGATTGCACCCACGAAATCAGCCATGGCTCAGCCTGTCACAGCGACTCGCCTCGATGGCGGCGACTACCCAAGGCGGGAAGGTCAGTCCTCGTTCCAGGAGGACGTGTACTTCGCGTCCTCGACGGCAACGGCACCTTCACCGAGCAGCAGCGGGGCAAAGGTGTCGACCATGACCGCCGTCTCGTCGAAGCTCTCGATGCCGATCGAGCGCTCGTAGGCACCCGGCTGCGGACCGTGGGCGTGCCCCATGGGGTGCAGCGAGATCGACCCGGCTTCGATGCCCGACCCGCGCCGTGCCTCGTAGTTGCCCGCGGCGTAGAACATCACCTCGTCGGAGTCGACGTTGGAGTGGTAGTAGGGCACCGGGATCGCCAGCGGGTGGTAGTCGACCTTGCGCGGGACGAAGTTGCAGAAGATGACGTTGTGCGCCTCGAACACCTGGTGGGTCGGCGGCGGCTGGTGCACCCGGCCGGTCAACGGTTCGTAGTCGGAGATGTTGAAGGCGTAGGGCCACAGGCAGCCGTCCCAGCCGACGACGTCGAACGGGTGGTGGTTCTGCACGTGGACCGTGCCGGAGATGCCGCCCTCGCCCGGGCCCCGGTGCTTGATGTAGACCGGCACGTCGAGCTCTGCGACCACATAGGGGTCGGTCGGCGTGCGCAGGTCGCGCTCGCAGTAGGGCGAGTGCTCGAGGAACTGCCCGAACCGCGACAGGTAGCGCTTCGGCGGGGTGATGTGGCTGTTGACCTCGATGGCGTAGATGCGCACCGGGGCCTCGCCGGTCGGCACAATACGGTGCGTTGTTGCGCGCGGGACGATGACGTAGTCGCCCTCCCACACGTCGAGGTCACCAAAAACCGTCTCGACCCGCGCCGTGCCACCGTGGATGTAGAGGCACTCGTCGCCAATCGCGTTGCGGTAGTAGGGAGATGTCTCGCCCGCGACGACATAGGAGATGCGCACGTCGCCGTTGCCGAGCAGCAGCCGACGCCCGTTGACAGCGTCGATACCCGCGCCGGAGGCCGGCAGGTCCTGGGTCTTGAAGTGCCGGGGCAGCATCGGGTTGTTGGGGCGCAGCGTCTGGTCGGGCAGCGCCCACTCGCGCACCTCGCGGATCGCCGCGGGGATGTAGCGGTGGTAAAGCAGCGAGGAGTCGGACGAGAACCCCTCTTCACCCATCAGCTCCTCGTAGTAGAGGCCACCTTCGGGGTTGCGGTGTTGCACGTGACGCTTGTGGGGGACGTTCCCCGCACTGCGGTAGAAGGCCATGTCGTGATCGCTCCTTGCGTCAGTAGTAGCTCGGTCGTGATCGGGGTCTTGGTGAAGAAGGGAGGGTCAGACGGCGACCGGGGACGGCATACCGAGGACCCTGTATGCCGCGTCAGCGGCTTCGGCGACGCTGGTCGCAGCCGCGGCGATGTGGGCGTCGGCGCGGATGATCCACACTTCGTTGGGGGTCGCGTCCAGGGCGGCGGCGACCGACCCGTCGGGGTCGACATCGGGCAGCGAGAGCACCGTCACCGGGCAGCGCAACCCAGCGAGAGCATTGGTGACCTCGGCAGCATCGACATCGGCCCCGACGAGCACGAGCATCCCGCGGCGGGCCAGCGAGCGGATCCGGGCCTTCTCGCCGGAGGCGAGGGTGACCTCGACGTCGGGCGCGATGACACCGGGGGCGGGCACGGGGTCCTCACCCTTGGGCGGGCGGCCCGGGAACACGTGGGCGGCGCACGGGGTGGTGAGGGGGGAGGCGACGTACCAGAACGCCTCGGCCATCCGACCGGAGTTGACCTGGGCGCGGATCGCGAGGTCGTCCGGCGCGGCCTTGCATGCCTCCAGGATGGAGCGGCGCTCGGCCCACTCGGCCTCGTTCTGCGGGACGAGGAAGCGCATGGTGGCCGCGGTGACGTCGAGGTTTTCGGCGGCTGCGGCGTGGCGCTCGTCGTGGTAGCTGGCGACGATTGACGGGTCGGCCCAGCCGTGCATGGCGAAGGCGACCTTCCAGGCGGCGTTCTCGGCGTCCGGGACACCGGAGTTGAGGCCACGCGCGCCGAACGGGGCCACCAGGTGGGCACCGTCGCCGGCCATCAGCAGGCGGCCCTTGACCATCTGGTCGACCTGGCGGGCGTGGAAGCGGTAGACCGACTTCCACACGATTTCGTAGTCGGCGTCACCGACGATCTTGCGGATCCGGGCGTCGAGCGCCCCGGACTTCTCCTCGGCCTCGACGTCATAGGCCGGGGGCACCTGCCAATCGATCCGGTAGACCGAGCCGGGGCACGGGTGGATGAGCACCTGGCGGCCTGGGTTCCACTCCGGGTCGAAGTAGAACCGCCGCTCCAGTTCCCAGCCGGGCAGGGTGGTGCGGATGTCGCAGATGAGGAACTGGTCCTCGAAGGTGGTGCCTTCGAAGCTCATCCCCACCATGTCGCGGACGAGGTGGCCCTTGTTGCCGGGCGCGGCGATGCAGTATTCGCCGGTGATCCGCTCGACCGAACCGTCGGCGAGCCGGCATACCAGGGTGATCGAGTCGTCGTCCTGCTCGACGGCCTCGACCGTGTGGCCCCACTTCTCGGTGATGAGCGGGTTGCCGTGGATCTTCTCGTCGAGGAGTTCCTCGGTGCGGTTCTGGCCGATGTTGACGAACGGCGGGAAGGGCGAGCGGCCGCGGTCGACGAAGCCCTGGCTGAACAGCTCCTGGCCCTGGTAGAGGGTCACGGCGCGGGTCCACGTGACGCCCTCGGCGGCGATCGCCTTGCCGGCGCCGACGTGATCCCAGACGTCGAGGACGTCGCGCTGCTGGCAGAGCGCTTTGGACCCGATCGGGTCGCGCTCGGGACGGGCGTCGAGCATCACCACCGGAATGCCCCACTCCGCGAGCAACAGCGCAGCCGTCTGACCGACCGGGCCGGCGCCCAGGACCAGGGCCTGCCGCGAGGAGTCGAGGGGTGCAACGGTGGGTGCCATAGGACTCTCCTTCCCAAAGTGGACTGGGATCATGGTGCGCCATCCCAGAAACGCGCGAAAGGGCCAATTGTCGCGCTAAAAACGCAGGTATGCCGTGTTAGGGCTTCCGGGGTCATCGCGCCTCTGCCGCGCGGGCCGCGAGCTGGACGAAAGCCTGCGCGGCCCGGGTCAGCGGGGACTGGCGTGGCCACGCGACGACGATGGCGACCGGAGGCAACGGTGGGTCGACGACATCGCGCATGACGACCCTGCGCCCCTCGTAGGACAGGTCCACGGGGGTGCGCTGAACCAGCAGGGACCAGCCCAGCCCGCGCCCGACCAGCGCTCGCGCGGTCTCGTAGTTGCTGGTCCGCAGCGCAATCCGGGGGTCGAATCCGGCGCTGCGGCACATGTCGACGACGTGTTCACCGCTCGGCGGGACATCCAGCAGGATCATCGGTTCCTCGGCAAGTTCGGCCAGCCGCACCCCGCCGCCTTCGCCGTCGCCCGCTGAACCGGTGGCCAGTCGGTGACCGTCGTGGATGTGCACCCGGGGTGCGCTGCGCAGCCAGGTGACGAAGGTCCAGTGCCGCGGCAGGTCGATGTCATACGCGATGACGAGGTCCAGCTCGCGAGCGTCGACCGCTCGGCGCAGCCGGTCGAGGCTGTCCTCGCGCAGATCGACCCGCGCCGCCGGATACCGCGCCCCGAAGCCGGCGAGCAGCGGCGGCAACACCGTCGGGCCGAGCGTCGTGTAGCACCCGACATGCAGCACGCCGCTCACCTGACCAGGCTCGCCGCGCACATCGAGCTCCAGGTCGACGGCTTCGTGCAGCACCACCCGGGCCTTGGCGAGCATCGCCTCGCCGGCGGTCGTGAGCGTGACCCCTTTGGCGCGGCGCCGCACGCACAGCTGCACCCCGAGGATGCGCTCCAGCTCGTCGATCGCGGCGCGCACAGCGGTCGCCGACAACCCCAACCGAGCGGCAGCCGCGGTGATCGTGCCGGTGTCGGCCACGGCGACGAAGGCGGCCAGTTGCTGCATCGTGTACGACGGGACGCCGACGACCCTGGCCATGCCCCTCACCCTATGGTCGGCAGGCCGTTCGACGAGCCTGCCGCCGGCCTTTCGTCGGTATCAGTCCTCCGGCGCTGCGCATTGCGCCGTATGCCGTCCGGCAGGGACAGTGGTCCCGTGACCGCCCAGCCGCCACCCCGCCCGCGCCGCCAGCGCATCCGGGTGAGCCGACGGTTCCGGGCGGGAGCACGGCATACCGGGCAGGTCGTCGCCGAGCAGACGGTGCGTGTCGTGCGGCCGAGCACGCCGCCGACCGACGCCATCCCGGTGTGGACCTCGCCCGACGGAGTCGACCGGGCCACTGCCCAGGCGGTCGTCGACCTGGCGCTGCGGGTGGGGGTCGCCCTGCTGGCGACCGGCGCTCCGGCGCGCGAGGTCGTGTCGCGGACCCTGCGGGTCGCGCGGGCTTATGGGTTGCGCTCGATCCACGTCGACGTGACCTTCTCGTCGCTCACCGTGTCCTACCACCGCGGACCGAATGCCGACCCGATGACGGTCATGCGGGTCGTGCGCACTCGGTCGCAGGATTTCACCCGCTACCAGCGGCTGCGTGACCTCGTCGAGTCTCTGGCCGCGGAACCCATCGACGTGGAGCGTGCGCGCGTCCGCCTCGACTCGGTCATCCAGGCCCACCACCCCTATCGGCGCTGGATCGTCTCGGCAGCCACGGGTGGCATCGGAGCTTCGGCCGCAGCCCTGCTCGGTGGTGGGCCGCTCATCGTGCTGCTGACCTTCCTCACCTCGGTGGCCATTGCGAGCCTGCAACACCAGCTCAAACGGGCCGGATTCGCGCCGTTCTTCACCCAGGCGGTAGGTGCCGCCGTCCCCACGGCCGTGGCGGTGGGGGTGGCGGTGCTGCGGCGCGACCTCGTGCTGTTGTCGGTGTCACCCTCGCTCGTCGTTGCCGCCGGCATCGTCGTGTTGCTGTCCGGTCTCTCGTTTGTCGGCGCTGCCCAGGACGCCATTGAGGGCTACTACGTCACAGCCGGAGGCCGACTCACCGAGGTCATGGTGCTCACCGTCGGGATGATCGCCGGCATCGTCGCGGTGCTTGCGGTGGCCCACCGGATCGGCGTGCCGATGACAATCAGCACCCGCACCATGGGCGACGTCGACACGGTCGTCCAGGTGCTGGCTGCCGCCGGGGTCGCGGCGTCCTTCGCCGTGAGTTCGTATGCCGTCGGCCGCGCGGTCCTCGTGTGTGGGCTCGCGGGGGGTGCCGCCTTGCTGCTGCTGGTGGCCTTCACCTCGTGGGGAGCGGGTCGGCCGTCCGCCTCGGCTGCTGCGGCGCTGCTGGTGGGCCTGCCGGCCCAGTTGGTGGCGCGGCGGGTCCGCATCCCTGCCCTGGTCATCACCACCGCGGCGATCCTGCCGCTGGTGCCGGGTCGGTCGGTCTACCAGGGCGTCTTCCAACTCGTGACCAACACCGAAACCGGGCTGGCCGAGGGGCTTTCGACGCTCTTCGACGCAGCAGCCGTCGGCATCGGGATCGCTGCCGGTGTGTCGATGGGCACCTCGCTGGGCCGGATGGCCCTGACCCGTCGGGTGCGGCTCGGGGAGCCAGCCCCGGACGCGTCGCCTGGCCCGGCCGATCAGGTGAGGTAGGGCTCGACCTTCAGGTCGCGCACCATGGCCGCCTCCAGCTCCGCGCGGGAGCGCGGCAGCGGACCTCGGAGATGGTCGGCGACCCGCTGGTATCCGGGATCGGATCGCAGGTCGGTCTCGACCATGTCCGTCTCGCGGGTCGGCCCCAAGGCAGGCGCCGAGCGCCGGACCGGTATGCCGTGCCGCTCCAGTGCCGCGGTGAGACCGTCGAGGTCACGGACCGGGACGGTCCACACATGACTGGGCGCGACGCCGACCGGCAGCGCGGGCCAGCGGACCTGAGCCGGGTCGACTTTGCACATGAACAGCGGCCCGGAATCCGGGAAGTACGCGGGCCGGGATGGCGCCTTGATCCGCGATCCGGGCATCTGCCGAACGGCAGAACGCTGTCGCGCGGACGCCACCTGGGCCGGATCGATGACGAGCCGGGCGTCGTAGACCGCCGACCATGGCGCGGAGTAGGGGTGCATGCTCACGGCCTCGGGCGGTGTCGGGCGACTTCGGGTCGGGCCGACGTCGCCCACCGTCAGTCCCGAGGACTCCAGGCGGACCCCGATCCGGCCCTGAGTGAGGACTCGGATGGTTGTGCGGAGCCAGACCACCAGCAATGCCGTGGCGATCACGGCCGCGAGGAGCCCGGCGGGGGTGATCCGGCGGCCTGGGCCTTGGGGAAGGGTGGCCATCGCGACGACGATGACAACGAGAGCGACCGGCAACAGGGTGTATGCCGCCACCTTGGCCGAGAGGCCGACAGCTGCGCCGCGTTCGATGAACGTGGGGGCCGATGTCGCTCCCCGGCCGGGGTCCACGCTCATGAGCCATCCCGTTCTGGAGCTGCCGACTGCAACACGCGGGCGATGACCTCGTCGACCTCGTCCACCGAGCAGCCCTGACGAGCGATCCGCTCGCCCAACGCCGTGCGGGCGTCGACGTCGAACCCCGGGTGACCGGGCTGGGAGGCGACGCGCACGGCATACGCGCCGGGTTCTGCACCCGAGTCCGCGACCCGGTCGGCGCCGGCGACGGAGGCGTCGGGCCCGGGGCGAACCAGCAGGACGGCGACGGCGGGCACCTGTTGCCCCATCGCGGCGGAGGTCAGACAGGCAGCGGCCCACTCTGCCACCGACCGGGACAGCCGAGTCGGCGACATCAGCCGATGCTGTCGCGCGCCGGCGACGAGCAACTCGACGACGACGAGGTGATCGGCCCCGTCGGACGCGCCGATACCGAACCAGCGCGGTGCCCGCACCTCGTGGCCGGCGCCGAGGCCGGCTCCGAACGCGGCATACGAGGGCCGGGCCCGGGCTGCGGTCAGGAGCGCGAGAGCCGGCGCGGCGGACACGGTCCAACCGTGCGCGTCGTGCTGCCAGCCGAGGACGTGGCCGGCCGCGGCGAGTTCTCGCAGGGCGCGCTCGCCGCGAGCGAATCGCACACCAGGGTCGAGCGCCGCCCAGTCGGTCCACACCGGCACGTCGGTGAGCGGCCAGCGGCCCTCGCTGAGCACGCACAGCTGGTCGTCGGTGAGCGTCGGCAGCGGCACCACCCCGCGGACTGTCGCATCGAAGATCAGCCGGTCGATCTCCGCCTGCCGCTCCTGAGGATCCGTCTCGATCAAGCTCATCGTCCGCTCCTAGCCACCGAAGAGGCTGCCGAGGGCATCGCCGATGGCGTCGCCCGCGGCCTCCAAGCCCTCACCAATGGTCTCCCCGGCGTCGCTGAGGAACTCGCCGGTGGCATGCGCGGCGTCGACGATGCCCCCCACGGCTGAGTCGACGACGTCATGAAAGGGTTCCCAGTTGTCATAGAGCCAGCTGCCGGCGAGATAGAGGCCAGTGCCGACGACGAGCACCTGGCCCACAACAGGGATCGCCGTGCCGGCCAGCAGCGCCCCACCCCAGGAGGTCGCGGCCACCGCACCGATCCCGAGCCCGACCAGGTTGCCACCCGCGGCAACTCGATCGACGACCCCCCAGCCGCCCTCGTGGGGCGGGTCGATGAGGGTCATGACGTCGCCGAGCACGGCGATGCCGGTGAGCACCTTGCTGGCGCCCCCGAGGATCTTGCTCCACTTGGAGAAGCTCTCGGCGCCCCCGACCGCCGACTCCAAGCGGGAGAGCGCGGACGGCAGGCGTGCTTGGAGTTGGCCGAGGCGAGTGGCCTCGGCGCCGGACAGCAGCCCGCGCGCCTTCAGCGCCTGCAGTGCGGCGATCTCACCCTGCAGGGCACTCACCTCGCTGGCGGCGGCGGCAACGGCGGCCGGTGACTCGGCCGCTCCGGCGCGGACTGCGGTGAGCAGACTCTCCAAGGTCTGGATCGGTTCGCTGCCTCCGCCGATGACTGCGGCCAGATTGCGCACGCTGGCGTAGGACCAGGCCAACTCCCAGATGCTGCCGAAGGCATCGGTGTATTCGTTGACGTCGCCAAGCAGCCGTAGCAACTCTTCCAAGGACGGGATCGTCTGCAGCGGGATGACAGCGCCGGTGATCTTGGCCGAATGAGACTGCTCGGCCTCGCGGTAGCCGTTCCACGCCAGGGTGGCGTCGTCGACGGCCGCCTGCATCTGGCTGGAGTACCCGTCGATGGTCTGCTGGGCCGCGGCCACCTCGGCGGGGGTGCGGTCGGGGTTGGCATTGACCTGCGCGACCAGGGCATCGGAGGCCGACTGGGCCGAGTCGTAGCGGGTGGCGGCCGCGGCGATCCGGCGTTGGGCCTGGTCCAGGGCGTCGGCAAAGCCTTGGCAGGCGGCCGCGACATCGTGGGTCGGGCCCTCCTGGGCACTGAGCCCGGCCTTGAGCAGGTCGGTCGAGGACGTGAACCCATCGGCCGCCGTGCCGGTCCAGGAGGTGCTGGAGACCACTCGTTCGGCCTGGCGCCGCACGCTGACGGCCGCGTCGCCGACCGAGTCCGCGCCACCGGAGAGCGTCGAGGCGAACGACCGGATGGCAAACGGGTCGCCCAGGGGCGGCACGAACAGGGCCAGACCCCCGCCGCTCCCGCCTCCGGTGTCGTCACGAGGCATGGATGGCTCCGAACTGCGCTACGGCGGCATCTTCGGTCGCGCGATAGTTCACTCCCGCGGCCGTCACCCGGTGCTCCAGAGAGCCCATCGCCCCGTATGCCGTGCGCAGATTGCCCAGTAGCGCCACCACCGCCGAACTCACCGCCATCGACATGGCGGCGCTGCCCAAGGCCGCTTCGGCGCCCCCCAGAGCCTCGGTGAGCGATCGAGCCGTCGTTTCCACACTCTGGCGCGTGTCGGTGAACACCGTCGCGGTGCTCAACCCGTCTACCGCTGCGGTATACGTCACGAGATCCCCTTCCCGGCCTGCTGTCCCGGGTCAGCGTAGTGACCGCCGAGGGTGGCGCGCCTGAGTCGGGATACTCAGCGGGAGCTGGTCGGGCACCGAAAGGGTCGGATCAGGGGCCGGACCCGTGAGGACCCGCGGGCGCAGGATGACGCCGGCCCGGGTTGTGTGTCCACAGCTGCCGCCGGGCGCGCCGGGAACCCGACGCCCCGGCTTAAGCTGGCCGGGTGCGCATCGACCTGCACACCCACTCGACCCGCAGCGACGGCACCGATGCCCCAGCCGGGCTGGTCGCCCATGCGCTCGCCGCGGGTCTGGATGTCGTCGGGCTCACCGACCACGACGTCATGACCGGGTGGGACGAAGCCTTCGAGGCTAGCCGTCGGCTGGGCGTGGCCGTGGTGCCGGGCGTGGAGATCTCCTGCGAGCGCGACGGACGGTCGGTGCACCTGCTGGGCTACCTCCTCGACCCGGCCAACCCCGCACTGCTGGCCGAGCTCGACCGGGCCCGTTCCTCGCGCGCCACTCGGCTGCAGCGGATGGTCGATCTGCTGGCGGCGGACGGCATACCGATCTCGCAGGAGCAGGTGGCGGCGCAGGTCCCCGCGGGCGCGACGCCTGGGCGACCGCACGTCGCGGATGCGCTTGTCGCATCGGGCGTGGTCGCCGATCGGGACGAGGCATTCCGGCGCTGGCTCGCCGACGACAGTCCCTACTACGTGCGCTACTACGCCCCCGATCCCGCCCGCGCCGTTGCACTGGTGCGGGCTGCCGGCGGAGTCCCGGTCCTGGCCCACCCGCTGGCGGCCCGGCGAGGAGTCGCACCCACCCTTGCCTTGGTCGAGGAACTGGCAGCCGTGGGTCTGGCGGGGGTCGAGGCCGACCATCCCGACCACGACGAGCGGGCCCGGCGCGCGGTGCGGGAGGCGGCACGGCATACCGGCGTGTTCGTCACCGGATCCAGTGACTATCACGGCACCGGGAAGCCGGTGCGGATCGGTGCCGAACTGACCCACCCCGACGTGCTCGCCGCGATCGAGTCGCTCGGCGCCGGCTCGGCGGTCGTCCGCCCGTGAGCGGCGCTCCGGGGCCGGGGGAGCAGGGCACCTTCCCGGGCATGCCCACCCCCTTGTATGCCGCGAGCCCGTCCCGCCTGCTGGCCTGGCTGGACTGCCCGCGTCGGTATCGGTTCGCCTACCTCGACCGGCCGCGGCCCCCATCCCGGCCGCAGCGCGCGCACACGTCGGTCGGGGTGAGCACGCACAACGCGCTGCGCGACTGGTGGGATTCCACCCCACGCACCCCTCAGACCGGCGGCCGGCTCGTGCGAGAGGGCTGGATCGGCCTGGGGTTCCGCGACGAGCGGCAGAGCGAGGTATGGCGGGAGCGGGTGCGCGAGGAGGTCACGGCATACCTGGGCGGGGTCGATGCCTCGCGGGTGCCCATCGGCATCGAGCGCACCGCCGCCTTCAAGACCGAGAAGCTGGCCTTCTTCGGGCGGATCGACCGGCTCGATGACCGCGGCGGCGAGCTCGTCGTCGTCGACTACAAGACCGGCCGGCGCCCGCTCACCGACGAGGATGCCCGCACCTCGCTGCCGCTGGCCCTGTATGCCGCGGCGGTGTGGAAGATGTTCCGGCGGCGCTGTATGCGGGTGGAGTTGCACCACGTGCCGACCGGCACGGTGGTCTCGCACACCCACTCGGACGACTCGCTGGTCGCCAAGGTGCGCGAGGCCGAGTCGATCGCGGCCGACCTGCGGCGCGCCGACGCGGAGTATGCCGTGTCCGGCACCGACGCGGAGTGCTTCCCACCACGGTTGTCGCCCTTGTGCCGTTGGTGCGACTACCGTGCCCACTGTCCCCCTGGACAGGCGGTCGGTCCAGAGCACGAGTCCTGGGCCGCCCTGGAGGCACCGAGCGAATCGGTCCCCGACCCTGACCGAGACGAAGGAGTGCAGGCATGAGCGCGGCGCCGCGCAGCAGCAGGTCGACCACCCCCGCCCCGAAGCAACCACGATCGCGTGGGCGCGTTCGCGCGGGCGCGGTCGTCGTGGCCGTCGCCAACCAGAAGGGCGGCGTCGCCAAGACGACGTCGGTGGCGAGCCTCGGGGCCGCCTTCGCCGAGTTGGGCAAGCGGGTGCTGCTGGTGGACCTCGACGCCCAGGCCTGCCTCACCTTCTCCCTCGGCGTGGACCCCGACACCGTCGAGACCTCCATCAACGAGGTGCTGCTCGGTCAGGCCGAGGTCGGCGACGCCGTCATCGAGTGCGCCGAAGGGGTGCACCTGTTGCCGTCGGTCATCGACCTAGCCGGTGCCGAAGCGCAGCTACTGGGCCGTCCTGGGCGGGAATTCGCCCTGCGGACCGCCTTGGAGCCGGTGCTCGGCGATTACGACATCGTCCTGCTGGACTGCTCGCCGAGCCTCGGGGTGCTGACCTTGGCGGCGCTGACCGCCGCGAAGGGGCTCATCATCCCCATGCCGTGCGAGATGCTCAGTCACCGAGGGGTGGGCCAACTGCTCGACACGGTGCGCGACGTCAAGCGTCTGCTCAACAAGGACCTCGAGGTCGTCGGCGTGCTGCCGACGCTCTTTGACGGCCGGTCGGCGCACTCGCAGGCGGTGCTCGCCGACGTGGGCGAGCGGTATGGCTTGCCGGTGCTGCTGCCACCGATTCCCAAGACGATCCGCTTCGCGGAAGCTCCGGCAGTGGGCCGGTCGATTCTGACCACAGCCAAGCGGTCCAAGGGCGCCGCTGCCTACCGCCAGGTCGCCGAGGGTCTGGCTGCGAAGTTCTGGCCGACGGCCTGAGGCCAGCGAGCCGGGTCTGGCTGGCTGGCCGGGCTGGGTTGCCCGGTCAGGGTGTTGTGGGGCCTTGTCTGGTTAGCCCTGCGTCGCGATGTCCGCTGCTGCGACGCCGGACGAGCTGCCGCCGCGACGGCGCCGACGGCGCGGCCGCGACGGGGAGTCGGACGACGGCATACCGGCCGGTGTGGTGTCCCCGGCATCGGCCGAGGCTCGGGGTGCGCTGCCGGTCGTCGTGCCCTCGGTCGACGCGCCTGTGGCACCGTTCACGCGCCGACGGTTGCGCTGGCGCCGCGGGCGTGAGGTGCCAGCAGTGTCGTTGCCCTCGCCGTCGGTGCTGTCGCCCTGGTCGTGCGTGTCGCGACCGCGGCGCTCGCGACGGTCCCGGCCATTGCCTCTGTGGTCGTCGCGGTCGCCGGAGCGGCCCCCCGCACGGCTGCCACCGTGGCCCCCACGACCGCCCTTGCCGCCGCGACCGCCGGTCTCGCCCAGATCTTCCAGGACTTCGGCGTCGAGGCCGGCGCGCGTCTGCTTGGCCTTGTCGAGGTAGCCCGTGACGTCGGTGGGGATGTCGAGGTCGGTGTAGAGGTGCTCGGAGGATGAATAGGTCTCCACCGGCTCGGGGATGCCGAGGTCGAGCTGCCGGTCGATGAGAGACCAGCGCGGCATGTCCTCCCAGTCCACGAGCGTGATCGCAATGCCGGTGTTGCCGGCCCGGCCGGTGCGGCCGATGCGGTGGACGTAGGTCTTTTCGTCCTCAGGACACTGGTAGTTGACGACGTGGGTGACGTTCTCGACGTCGATGCCGCGTGCTGCGACGTCGGTGGCGACGAGCACGTCGACCTTGCCGTTACGGAAGGCGCGCAGCGCCTGCTCGCGGGCACCCTGGCCGAGGTCACCGTGGATCGCTGCGGAGGCGAACCCGCGCTCGGCGAGGTCTTCGGCGACGCGAGCGGCTGCGCGCTTGGTGCGGGTGAAGATGAGGGTGAGGCCGCGGTCCTTGGCCTGCAACACGCGGGCGAGCAACTCGACCTTGTCCATGGCGTGCGAGCGGTAAATGAACTGCTCGATCGCCTTGACCGTGTGGGCGTTCTCAGTCTCGTCGCCCATCGCCCGGATGTGGGTGGGCTGGGTCATATAGCGCCGCGCCAGCGCGACGATGGCGCCGGGCATGGTGGCCGAGAAGAGCATCGTCTGGCGCCCCGCAGGGGTCAGCGACATGAGGGTCTCGACATCGGGCAGGAAGCCCAGGTCGAGCATCTCGTCGGCCTCGTCGAGGACGACGATGCGGGCTTGGGACAGGTTGAGGTGGCCCTGCTTGGCCAGGTCGATGAGGCGGCCAGGAGTGCCGACGACGACCTCGACGCCACGCTTGAGGGCCTCGACCTGCGGCTCGTAGGCCCGCCCGCCGTAGACGGTGAGGACCCGCACCCCGCGCTTGCCTGCGGCACGCTCCAGATCGCTGGCGACCTGAACCGCGAGCTCACGGGTGGGGGCCACGGCGAGGGCTTGCGGCAGGCCGGGCTTGATCAGCGAGGTGAACTCCTCGTCGGTCGGCGAGACGACGCGCTGGAGGATCGGTACGCCGAAACCCAGGGTCTTGCCGGTGCCCGTCTTGGCCTGGCCGATGATGTCGTGCCCGCCCAGCGCCACCGGCAGGGTCATCGCCTGGATGGGGAAGGGGTGCACGATGCCGTGGTCGACGAGCGCCGCGACGATGTCCGGGTGCACGCCGAAGTCGGCGAAGGTCGGCTCCGGTGCGGCCGCGGCAGGTCCGTCGGCGCTGGTCCCTTCGGTCGTCACTGCGGATTGGTCGGGAGTGTCGATGGTCATGGATGAGTCGCTTCCGATCGGGCCGGTCGCTGCGGGTCGCTGTGGGCGAACCCTCGCCGCGACGGCGATATGGGCCGATCGGAGGTCTTCGGGGGCGGCGCCACGCCGCTGGTTCGTCATCGATTCGGGCCGATCGGGCACCTCTTGACCGGGCGAGTCTACCGGAGTCGGCGTGTCGCCCCATGCGGCGCCGCGGCTACGCTGCGGCTATGAGCGAGCAGCCGGAAAGTGCCCACGCCAACCACATCGCCGTGGTCGACCTGCTGGGTGCCCTGTCTTACGCCCAGCTGAGCGGGTTTGGCGCGCTGGCCGGTGACGCACAGCTCGCGCCCGACCTGGGTGCCAAGTCGGAGGTCGCCCGGATGGCGGCGATGGTCTTCGGTCAGTTCGAGCAGGTCCGCGGTCGACTGGAGTCGCTGGGCGCCGACCAGGTGCAGGCGATGGCTCCCTTTGTCGACGCGATCGACTCCTTCCACGAGCGGACCCGCCCCAGCGACTGGCTCGAGGGCATCGTCAAGGCCTACGTCGGTGACGGCATCGCCCGCGACTTCTACGCCGAGGTGGCGCAATACCTCGACTCCGGCAGCCGGTCCTTCGTTGTCGAGCTGCTGCGCGATGAGGGTCAGGCATCCTTCATCTCGACGACGGTCCGTGACGCGATCGCCGCCGACTCGCGCCTGGGTGGCCGGCTGGCGCTGTGGGCCCGACGGATCATGGGGGAGGCGCTCCAGCAGGCGCAGCGGGTGGGCGTCGAACGCGACTCTCTGACAGCGTTGTTGGTTGGCGGCGAGCGCGGCGCCGACCTCGCTGAGCTCGGCCGGATGTTTGCCCGGATCACCGACGCGCACACTCGCCGCATGGAGAACCTCGGCCTCACTGCCTGAGTGGCGTCGCCGTCACAAGGAGCCTGGAAATGCCGAACGGGCCCGGAAATCCGGACCCGTTCGGTGAAGTGACCAGACGAGGGTCAGACGCGCTTGCCCGACATGTTGCCGTAGAGCACGATCCCCACGGCCGCGAGGACCGCCCCGAGGATGACTGAGAGCCACGGGATGCCGCCGCTGGCGTTGCTGTAGGTCGTCAGACCCAGCAGCAGACCGGCGACGAACGAGGCGATGATGCCGATGAGCGTGGTCATCGCGAGCGAGATGTTCTGACGGCCGGGAAGAATGAGCCGGCCGAGAAGACCAATGATGAGGCCGGTGATGACGGCCCAGATGATGCTGCTGATCACGTGAATGTCTCCTTCTGGCCACGAGGCCGGAACGTCGAGCACCCGCCGATTTCGGGGCGCTATGCATGTGAACTCACTGCGTACTCAAAGGTATTCCCCCTGAGCGCAGACTCAACCGAACGAAATCAGCCGATTCCGAAGCCGACTCGGCTCTTCTCGGTGTCGCCTAGGTGGACGAAGCCGACGGCGTCGGCCGGCACGAGGTAGCGCCGTCCCTTGTCGTCGCTCAACGCCAGCACGGTGCCTTCGCGCAGCGACGCCTCGACCGCGGCGCTGACCGCCTCGGCGGTGTCGTCCGTTTCGAACACCAGCTCGCGCGCGACCTGTCGCACGCCGATCCTGACCTCCACGATGTTTCCCTTCATGTCACGGCATACCGCTGTGTCGTTGACCCAAACTCTAGGCGGGCGTGGGGGATTCCCCGGCACCGCCTGAGTCGACGGGCTCTGTCGCGGTCGCCGGCCGCGAGCGAGGGAAGCCGCCCAAACCGCGCCAGGCGAGTTGCCCGACCAGCCGGGCCGCTTCCTCCTGGCCGACGGTCGCGCCCAGGGTGACCCAGTTGCGGGCGGACATCTGAGCCATCCCGGTGAGCGACATGGCCAACACCATGGCGTCGGCTCGGGACATCTCGGTATCGGCGGCGATCGCGTCGGCGAAAGCCTCCCCGCACCGGGTGAAGGCACCCTCGATGCGCCGAGCGACGTTTTGCTCGTTGATGAGGTCGGACTCGAAGAGGATCCGGAACGCCTGACCCTCGCGCGCGACGAACTCGAAATAGGCTGCGACAGTGGCGAACACGCGCTCCTTGTTGGTGCCCGTCGTCGCCAACGCGGCACGGACCGCCGCCTCCAACTCGCCAGCCCGCTCGTCGAGGAGCGCGAGATAAAGCTCCAACTTGCCCGGGAAGTGTTGGTAGAGAACGGGTTTCGAGACGCCAGCCCGTTCGGCGATGTCGTCCATCGCGGCTGCGTGATAGCCGGACTCGACGAACGCTGCCTGCGCGGCGGCCAGCAGTTGGGCGCGCCGGGCCGAGCGGGGCAATCGTTGCCCCTTGACGCGCGGATCCGCGATCGTCATGGCGTGTTCTGGCCCTCCTCAGTCGGGGCGGACCCTGTCCGCGACCGTTGGAATCCTACGCGTCAGTAGCCGCCCGCTGGGTACTCTGCGGACATGTCGGCTCCGCCGCAGTCCCCGAACTCCGTCGGCAACCTCGACCCGGAAAGCGCTGTCGCCAGCCCGGACCGCTATGCGCGACAGGAGTTGCTCGCCCAGATTGGTTCGGCGGGACAGCGGCGACTGGCCGAGGCGAAGGTGCTCGTCGTCGGAGCTGGTGGGCTCGGGTCACCGGCGCTGCTCTACCTCGCGGCAGCGGGGGTCGGCACGCTCGGCGTGGTTGACGACGACATCGTCGACCTCACTAACCTGCACCGCCAGGTGTTGCACGGCGAGGACTCGATCGGCCATCCCAAGACGGCGTCGGCGCAGCTCTCCATCGCTCGACTCAACAGCCAGGTGCGGGTCGTGCGGCACGACACCCGGATCACCCGCGCCTCCGCCCCTGGCATCGTCGCGGGCTACGACCTCGTCGTCGACGGGAGCGACAACTTCGACACCCGGTATGCCGTGGGTCGAGCCTGCGCGCGGGCCCGCCTTCCGCACGTGTGGGCGTCGGTGCTGCAGTTCCAGGCGCAGGTGTCCGTCTGGTGGGCCGGTCGCGGGCCGTGCTACCGCTGCGTCTTCCCGGACGCGCCGCCGCCGGGGTCGGTGGCGTCGTGCGTCGAGGCGGGTGTGCTCGGCTCGCTGACTGGCACGATGGGTTCGCTCCAAGCCACCGAGACGCTGAAGATCCTTCTGGGAGTGGGCGAGCCACTCGTCGGCCGCCTGCTGCTGCACGACGCTCTGGCGCAGACCTGGGCGACGCTGACCGTGCGCAGTCGGCCCGGCTGCCCGGACTGCGACCCGTCGCCTGCTGCGGTTGTCGCCTCGGAGCGTGTGGGTGGGTCATCAGGCAACCAGCAGGTCGTCACCCCTGACTGGTTGGCAACCAGGTTGTCAGACCGCGCTATTCATGTCGTCGACGTGCGCGATGCCGCCGAGCGGGAGGCGCTCCCCGGGCCGGAGGCGGACGGCATACCGCTGGCTCGATTGCGGGACGGGACCGCGCTGGACCCGGCCCGGTTGGGGCCCCGCGACGCCACTGTGGTGTTTGTCTGCCGATCCGGGGTGAGATCCGAGGAAGCCAGAGTGCTCGCCGGCGCTGCCGGTTGGCGGTATGCCGTGTCGCTCGAGGGTGGGGCGCTGGCGTGGTCACGCTGGGTGGCAGGCGGGCACCTGCCGGTCTAGTCGCCGCCGCAGCGCGCCTCACGATGCCTCACGACCGGTTGTCGGGGGTGCGTGATGGAATCGCTTCATGGTCGTCATGCGCCGCGCTCCACGAGAGGACCTCGGGTTCGCCGAGGGTCTCGTGCTCGACGCTGGCCAGGCGGCGGTCCTGGCCAACGGGGCTCCGGTCCTGCGGGTGCTGGGCGCTCCGGGCACGGGCAAGAGTGCGCTGGCGGTCGAGATCGTGGCCGACCGGGTGCGCGGCGGGCTGGCCGCC
Organism: Actinomycetales bacterium; assembly: GCA_016710645.1. Classification (GTDB taxonomy): domain Bacteria; phylum Actinomycetota; class Actinomycetes; order Actinomycetales; family Dermatophilaceae; genus Phosphoribacter. Next base: position 54,011 of record JADJVI010000009.1, read on the forward strand.
GACTCCTGTCTCATCCTGGCGCCGACCCGACTGGGCGCGGCCCGGCTGCGGGAGGCGGTCACGGCGCGGCTCGGCGGCACGACCACCGAGCCCCTTGCCCGCACCCCGGCTGCCTTCGGTTTCGCGCTGCTGCGCCAGCAGGCTGCCCTGGTGGGGGCGCCACCCCCACGGTTGCTCAGCGGCCCCGAGCAGGATGTCGTGCTCAAGGAGCTGCTCGACGGGCACCGAGCCGCCGCCACGGCCGGTGTCGCGACGGATGCCGCCCCCGACTGGCCCGAGCACGTGCTTCCCGCCCTGTCCACCCGAGGCTTCCGGCACGAGTTGCGCGACCTGCTCATGCGGGCGGTGGAGCACGGCATCGACGCCGCCGACCTCGCCCGGCTCGGTCGGGAGCAGGACCGCCCCGAGTGGGTGGCCGCGGCGCGAGTGCTCGACGAATACGACCAGGTCACCGCGCTGTCGCGGCCAGGTGCCTATGACCCGGCCTGGATCATCAGCGCTGCGGCCGATCTGCTCGAAGACGACCCCGTCGCACGCGCCCGAGCCCACGCCGCGGTGCGGCTGATCGTCGTCGATGACGCCCAGGAGCTCACCCGCCCGGCGCTGCGCCTGCTGCGCCTGCTCGCCGGCGATGACGTCCAGGTCATCCTCCTGGCTGATCCTGACAGTGCGGTGCAGACCTTCCGAGGCGCCGACCCCCGGTTGCTCTTCGACCCTTCTTGGTCGCAGCTGTCGGAGGCATCCACGCTCGTCCTCGGCACGGCATACCGGACTCCAGAGGCTGTGCACGCAGCGGTGACTCGGGTGGCCCGTCGGATCGGCGTGTTGGGCCGGGGGGTTCACCGCGCTGCCACCCCGGCGCGGCCCGGGGGGGAAGTCGAGGTCGCGCTCGTGCGATCGACGATCCAGGAGGCGAGCTTCCTCGCCGCGGTGCTGCGTCGCGCGCACCTGCAGGACGGTATGCCGTGGCGCGAGATGGCGGTCATCGTGCGGGGCAGCGCCCGTGCCGGCACAATTCGCCGCGTCCTGGCCACCGCCGGTGTCCGCGTCGCGACGGCTGCCGGAGCGGTCCCGGTGCGCGACGAGCCAGCTGCGCGAGCGCTCCTCAGTGTCCTGCGCATCTCGCTGCGGCTGGCGAGCAACCCAGAAGCCGAGATCAGCCCCGACGAGGCAACCGATCTGCTCCTCTCACCGCTGGGTGGATCCGACGCCGTGCGGTTGCGTCGGCTCCGGCGAGCACTGCGCCGCGACGAACTCGACGAGGGCGGCGACCGCACTGGCGACGAGCTGTTGGCCGCCGCGATCTGCAACCGCGTGACCGCAGCCATGACCGGGCCCGACGGGGAGGCGTTGCGACGGATCAGCGCGGCGCTCGCGGCCGGAGTCGCTGCGGCCGCTCCGGATGTCGGGCGCCCCTCCGGCCGCGGCTGGGCGCCCGGAGTCAGCGCCGAGTCGGTGTTGTGGGCGATCTGGTCCGGCCTGGGGGTGGCCCGCGCGTGGCAGGAAGACGTCCTGCGCGGCCGTCCGCGGGCCGCTCGCGCGGATCGCGATCTCGATGCCGTCGTCGGGCTGTTCGACGCCGCAGTGCGCTATGACGAGCGGCTCCCGGGAGCCGGGCCGGAGCGTTTCCTCGAGCACATCCTCGGGGAGGAGCTCGCCGAGGACACGCTCGCTGCGCGGGCGCCCAGCACGGAGACCGTCGCCGTCCTCACCCCTGCGGCTGCGGCCGGGCGCCAGTGGCGGTTGGTCGTCATCGCCGGACTGCAAGAGGGGGTGTGGCCCGACCTGCGCTTGCGTGGGTCGCTGCTCGGCTCCACTGCTCTGGTCGACGTCGTCACCGGCCGCTATGCCGGAGTGCAGGCCGCTGCTTCTGCCGTGCGGCACGACGAGACCCGCCTCCTTCATGTGGCGCTGTCCCGAGCGAGCGAACGCGTCGTGTTGACGGCAGTGCGCAACGACGACGAGCAGCCGAGTGTCTACCTCGATGTCGTCGACCCCCTGCCTGACGACCTGCCGGCCCGCTCCTTCACCGTCGTGCCTCGGCCGCTTCACCTGCCCGCCCTCGTGGGGGAGTTGCGGCGGGCCGCTGCGGATGACGACCCCGCCGTGAGCGAGCGGGCGGCCCGCTGGTTGGCCCGGCTGGCCGTCGCGGGGGTTCGCGGCGCCCATCCGCAGAGTTGGTGGGCAGCGGTTCCTGCGCCCGATGGGCGGCCACGGCGCCTGCCCGAACACCACGTTTCGGTCTCTCCGTCCAAGATCGAGCAGTTCCAGACGTGTGGTCTGCGGTGGGCTCTGGAGGCGGCGGGTGGACAGGGGCCGAGGGTGGGCTCGGCGACCATCGGCACGCTGGTCCACGCCGTCATCCGCGACCTGGGAGACGCTGACGCCGACGCGCTGACCGCCGAGATCGACCGCCGGTGGCCGCAGTTGGGGTTGCCCCCGGGGTGGGTCGCCGAACGGCAACGCGAGGAAGCCCATCGGATGGCGGTGCGCGTGGCCAGCTACTTCCAGCAGGCCCGCGCCCAGCAGTGGGAGCTGGTGGGGGCTGAAGCCCCCTTGCGGGTGACGGTGGGGCGCGCGGTGCTGACCGGCAGCGTCGACCGGCTCGAACGGCATACCGAGCATGGGGGAGTGCGGGTCATCGACTACAAGACCGGCGCGAGCAAACCCAAGGCTGACGCCGTCGCTACCGTGCCTCAGCTCGGCGCCTATCAGGTGGCTGTTGAGGCCGGGGCCTTCCCCGCGCTCGGCACGGTCTGCTCGGGAGCCGCGCTGTTGCACATCGGCAAGGCGGGTGGTGTGCGCGGTCCGGCCCTGCAGCTGCAACCACCGCTGGCCGAGAGTGATAATCCTGGCTGGGCGCACACGATGGTCCAGGAGGCTGCCGACGGGATGGGGGCGGCGACGATGGTCGCCCGGCCCGGCGACTGCACCTTCTGCGCGGTCCGCACGAGCTGCCCGGCACAACCGGAAGGCCAGGCACTGTGAGCGATGTCGGCGCAGGTCTTCGCTACAGCGCCACCGACTTGGCGCTGGCCCTCGGGCTCCCGCACGCCCCGACCCGTGAGCAGGCCGCGATCATCGAGGCGCCGCTGGAGTCCATGCTCGTCATTGCGGGCGCGGGCAGCGGCAAGACCGAGACGATGGCGGCCCGGGTCGTGTGGCTCGTCGCCAACGGCCTGGTCGCCCCGGAGGAGGTGCTCGGACTCACCTTCACCCGCAAAGCCGCTGGTGAACTGGCCGAACGCATCACGGGACGGCTGCGCATGTTGGCTCGCCTCGAAGGTCACAGCCGCGGGGTGGACAGCGACGGTGCCGAAGTGCTCGAAGGAACCGCCACCGTGGCCACCTACCACTCGTATGCCGGTCGCCTCGTCGGCGAGTACGGCCTGCGGCTCGGCATCGAGCCCGACGCCCGGCTGCTGTCGGAGGCGGCGTCCTGGCAATACGCCGCGGAAGCTGTCGCGCGCTATGACGGTGACCTCACCCTGATGAGCCAGGCTGAGCGCACCGCCGTGGCGGCCGTTGTCGATCTGGCGGGCGAGATGGCCGAACATCTGCTGACGACGGCCGACGTCGACGCCGAGATCGACCGCGTCCTCACCGCGATCAAGGGCACTCCCGCCAAGAGCGGCCGCAGCGCCCTCCCAGCAGGGCTCAAAGACATGGTCACCGCGCTGCAAAACCGCAAGTCCTTGCTGCCGATCGTCGATCGCTTCGCGGCGCTCAAGCGCTCCCGGGACGCCCTGGACTTCACCGACCAGATCGCGCGGGCCGCCGAGCTGGCCTCCCGGCATCCCGATATCGGGGCGGCCCAGCGGCGGCGCTACCGCGTGATCCTCCTCGACGAGTTCCAGGACACCTCCGAAGCGCAGCTCGTCTTGCTGCGCGACCTCTTTGTCGCGAACGAGGACTCGGTCCCGGTGACCGCCGTCGGCGACCCGCATCAGTCCATCTACGGGTGGCGCGGAGCGAGCGCGACGACGCTGGCCAGGTTCCCGGCGGAGTTCCGAGCCGGCCCGACACCGGTGCCGGTTGTGCCGCTGAGCACGAGCTGGCGCAACGACCCGGTCATCCTCGCGATCGCCAACAGTCTCTCCGACCCCCTGCGCGCTGGGTCGCGCGTGGCGGTTCCGAGCCTGGTTTCCCGGCCGAGCGCTGGTCCGGGATCGGTGACCGTTGCGCGGCTGCACACCCAGGACGAGGAGGCCGCCTACCTCGCCGGGTGGATCGCCGCCGCCCGTTTGACGCCCGAGGTCTCGGCGGCCGTGCTGTGTCGCAAGCGGTCTCAGTTTGCCCCGATCATGGCCGCGCTGGAGGCCGCGGAGGTCCCCTACGAGGTCGTCGGTCTCGGTGGGCTGCTGCTCACTCCCGAGATCGTCGACCTGCTGGCGGCGCTTCGCGTCGTCGCCGACCCCACTCGCGGCGACGCCCTGATGCGGCTGCTGTCGGGAGCGGCCTGCCGGTTGGGGATCGCCGATCTCGACGCGCTCTACGCCTGGGCCCAAGAGCGGCAACGGCAACATCGTCGTCAGGAGTCCGGCACGCTCGGATTCCATATCCCCGGTGCCGAGAGCGCCGTCCCCGATCCGGCGCTGATCGACCCCGACGACGCAGGCCCTCGAGCGCCGCGGCTGCCCGATCTGGCGGCCGAATCCCAGGACGTCGTCAGCATCGCCGAGGCCGTCGAAGACCTGCCTCCACCTGGCTGGGTCGGTCCGGCCGGCCAACGGCTCTCCCCGGCCGTCCGCGATCGGGTCGTCTGGCTTGCAGGAGCGCTGCGCCAGTTGCGGTCCCAAGCCGGTATGCCGTTGGCCGAGTTGGTCGGTGAGGCCGAGCGGGCGCTCGGTCTCGATATCGAGGTGCTTGCGCGGCACGAATACACCGCAGCCGCCGCGAGAGCCCACCTCGATGCCTTCACCGACGTGGCCGCCCAGTTCGCGTCGTCCGCAGACCGCCCCACCCTCGACGGTTTCCTCGCCTGGCTGGAGGCGGCCGAGAAGGAAGAGCGGGGCCTCGAACGTGGCACCTTGGAGCCCACCCCGGGCGCTGTGCAGATCCTCACCGTCCATGCCGCGAAGGGGCTGGAATGGGATGTCGTGGCGATCCCGGGCCTGGTCGCCGGCACTTTCCCGGCACGCGATGGCGGCGTCACCTCCAAACCGATCAGCGGGGCCGACCCGGAGCATGGCTGGGAGGTTGCAGCTCCGAACGCGGCAGGATGGACGATCGGCGCCAGCGGCGTCCCCTATCGACTACGCGGCGACCGGGACGGGCTTCCGATGCTTGAGGTGCACGGAGCGGTCGACCTGCCCGCGCTTGAGCAACGACGAGTGGAGTTCCGCAAGGCAGAAGGGGCGCGGGGACTCCTGGAGGAACGCCGCCTCGCTTATGTCGCCACCACCCGCGCGAGGTCACGCCTGCTGCTGACCGCTCACGTTTGGGGCACCCAGGCGACGCCGCGGGTGACCTCAGAGTTTCTCCGGGAGGTCCTCGCCGCCGCCGGACGCGAGGACGACGCCACCGTCACCCTCGGCATGACCACAGGGCCGGGCGGGGTCGCCGTCGACGTCGCGCGCTGGGACCCCATGCCCGCCCCGGATGAGCCACTGGTCAATCCCGTCACCGCCACGCCGGTGGAGGTGTTGTGGCCGGTCGACCCCTTCACCGAGCGTCGCGCCACCATTGACCGATCCCTGGCGCGCGTGCGCGCCGAGATCGATCGCCTCGACGAGTCAACCCACCCGACGGCGGAAGCGTCGTGGCCGGTGGCGGCGCTCGTCGCACCGCGTGCGGGCAGCACCCACGACCCGTATGCCGCCGACGCCACCCTCTTGCTCGCTGAGATCACCGCGTCCCGGGTCTCCCAGCCGGTCCAGGTCGAGATTCCCGCCCACCTGAGCGCCTCTGACGTGGTGGGCCTGGCCGCCGATCCCAGCGCCTTCGCTGCCTCCCGTCGCCGGCCGATGCCCACGGCCCCTGCCGTCGCCGCCCGGCGTGGCACGGCCTTCCATGCCTGGGTCGAGCAGCACTATCGCAGTGCGGCCCTCGTCGACGTCGACGAACTACCCGGCTGGGCCGACGACGACGCGGCCGATGACGAGGCGCTGCCCCGCCTGCAAGCCGCGTTCCTCGCCAGCGAGTGGGCCACCCGGACGCCCCTGGAGGTGGAGATCGCCGTGGAGACCGTCATCGATGGCCTGGCCGTCCGGGGCCGGATCGATGCCGTCTTCTCCCGACCCGACGGCGGCGTCACCATCGTCGACTGGAAGACCGGAGCACCTCCCGGCCCGGCAGCTGCGAGGGTCCGTGCACTGCAGCTGGGCGCCTACGCCCTGGCCTATGCCCGGCTGCGGGGACTCGCGGTCGATCAGGTCGACGGTGCCTTCTACTACGCGGCGACGGGCGAAACCGTCTACCCGGAGTTGCCGTCCGAGTCCGATCTCGTCGGGGTGTTGCGAGCCGTGCCCGGCTGAGCGTCCGAAGTTGGCTCGGCCGCGTGCTCGTCCTCCGTGGCCAGTCGTCCGCCTGCGGTCGCGCTGGTCAACTCGTCCGGCGACAACTCCGTGGTGGCGTCGGTGTCGAACGACTGAGTCGGTCCGCCGTCGTCAGCGTGCCCCTCGGACGCCTGCACGCGGGCGTCCGGCGCGATGTCGGCGGCGATGACGACGGGTTTGGCGGGAGCCGCCGCAGGAGGAGGCGGCAAGAGGTCGTCCTCGTGCACGTGCTCGGCCAATCGGCGCAACCGGCCCGCGCCCCACCGGACTCGTTCGGGCTGCCCGGCCGACACCGCGGCCAGGAGATCGTGCAACTGGGCCAGTTCGCCGGCAAGACGGGCCCGGCGCCGTAGTTGGGCGTCGGGGCGGTCGATGCGCGAGTTGGCATAGGCCTCGAAGACCGACTCGATGGCTGCGGGGGAGGCCTCTGAGCACAGGGCAGCGAAATCGTCGGCCGGATCGGCGATCATCGCCTGCTCCCAGCCGGTGATCCCCCGGATCTGGGCCGTTGCGGCATCCTGTGGGTCGGAGAAGGTCGCGAGCATGACCTGCCCTCGGATGGCGCCATGCACCGGGGTGGGAGCGAACCGCCACAGGGTGACGTCGTCCAGCGCGCGCTCCCAGCGTGAGAGCAACGTCGCGGGAATGTGTCCGGTGCTGGCGCCACGGTCGAGGTCGGCGAGGCGTCGGGTGCGGTAGCTCTCGGCGTCGTAGACCGGCATACCAGCGTCGTCGACGATGCCTCGATCGAGGTTGTGGATCGCCGCGATGGCGCGCCCGATCTGGACGGCTAGCCCAGGCCCGGGGGGGATCGCCGAGAAGTCCAGCGGCGTGCCCGGCAGGGCGGCATACACGGCGGCTCGGCCCTCCGGGACCGGCGCGAATCCCTTGGGCACGGGCACCTGAAACGGCAGTCGACGGGCCAGGACCGCGAGCAACCCTGCCGAGGCGTCGAGCGCCGCACCGGCCGCCGTCGTCGCGGGCGCCCGGACCACCCAGTGCCGATCCTGGGCGTCGACGACAAATGCGACATCCACCGGCAGGGTTGAATCGCCAAGGACGGCGCGGACGGTGACCGGATCGAGCCCGGGGACGGCCGTGCTGGCCAGGGCGGCGAGGTACTCGGGGGTGCGGCTCACGCGTCCACGGTATGCCGTGCAGGCGCCCCTACAGTGGAGGCCGTGACCGACCGCGCCGAGAGCCTGCCGGGACTGGCCCTGTCAAGGGCGGTCCTCGACCGCGCGGCATACCGGCGCAGTGAGCCCGATCTCGTGCCGCGGCTGCTGGCCGATCCGCGGACCCGGGTGTACGAGGTGCGCGGTGACCGGATGCGGATGGTCCAGGAGCCCACCCCGCACCTGCCGTGGCGCGCGCCCGAGCCCGGCGACGCCGAGCGGTTGGCCTTCTACCTCGGCGAGATCCCCAAGGGCGTCAGCCCCGATCGGGACGGCCCTCACGCAGTGAGCGTCGTGGCGGTCGTCAAACCGGTCGTCGATACCGATCCGGGCGGATCGGAATGGGACGACTCGCCCTCGTGGGTCACCCTGCGCCAGGCTGGGGCGCTGCTCCCGGACCTCGATGCGGGGATCTTCACGGCGGCGGTCGCCCTGGCGAACTGGCACGGCGCCCATGGCTGTTGCTCACGCTGTGGGGCCACCACGAAGCCCGCGGCGGGCGGCTGGATCCGGGTCTGCTCTCAGGACGGCTCCGAGCACTACCCGCGCACCGACCCCGCGGTCATCATGGCGGTGCGGGACGCCGAAGACCGGATGCTCTTCGGCCGGGGCGTGACCTGGCCGGTCAACCAGTACTCAATGCTCGCCGGATTCGTCGAGCCCGGCGAATCGCTAGAGGCGGCCGTGATCCGAGAAGTCTTCGAGGAGAGCGGGATTCGTGCCGACCAGGTGCGCTACCTGGGCAGCCAGCCGTGGCCCTTTCCCTCGTCGCTGATGATTGCGATGGAAGCGCTCGCCCTGACCACCGAGATCCGGCACGATCCGGTGGAACTCGCGGAGGCCCGCTGGATGACCCGCGAGGCCTACCGGAAGGCGTTGCAGGCCGGGGAGATTCGAGTGCCGACGGGGATATCGGTGGCCCGCCGAATCATCGAACGTTGGCTCGGCGAATCAGTCGAGGACGCCGCGGCAGCCACCGGCTGATCTCCTCAGCACTGCCATCTCCTCAGCGCTGCAACGCTGCCTTGACGGCACCGATGGAGGGGTTCGTGGCGACCGATCCGTCGGGATACACCAAGGTCGGCACCGTCTGGTTGCCTCCGTTGACCGACATGACCACATCGGCGGCCTCGGGGAGCTGCTCGATGTCGACCTCGGTGATCCCGATGTTCTCGCGCTGCAGTTGCGCCTTGAGGCGTCGGCAGTATCCGCACCACGTCGTGGTGAACATCGTCACGCTGCCGGCAGCGGGCACGAAGGGCGCAAGAGCGTCGGGCGTGGACATGATCCTCCTGGTGGACAACGTTGCCGGCGTCAACACACCACCGGGAGAGCCTCTTCCCCGCGTGCGGCCGCTCGCGACAGCGAGGGACCTGGATGGGACCGACAAGCGCGGAAAGTCTCGGAGTCTAGGGGCCCGCGCGGCCGGTCGGTAGGCCCGCCGCCCCCGGCAAACACGAGATGAACGGCATACCGAATCCGGGGGAGACGTGAGGCCCTGAAACTGGAACAATGCCCCGCATGGGCAAGTACACCGCTAACGGCACCCGCAAACTCGACACCCTGACCTACGAAGCCGAACTCAAGCGCCTGCAGGCCGAACTCGTGACCATGCAGCAGTGGGTCATCGAGACCGGGTCGCGCCTGGTCGTGCTCTTCGAGGGCCGCGACGCAGCCGGCAAGGGGTCGGCCATCAAGCGGATGACCGAATACCTCAACCCCCGCCAGGCCCGGATCGCCGCGCTCCCGGCCCCCACCGAGCGCCAGAAGACCCAGTGGTACTTTCAGCGTTACGTCGAGCACCTGCCAGCCGCCGGTGAGATCGTGCTCTTCGACCGGTCCTGGTACAACCGCGCTGGCGTCGAGCACGTGATGGGCTTCTGCACCGACGTCGAGTACGCCCGCTTCCTGCGCCAGGCGCCGTCCTTCGAGCGGATGCTCATCGACGACGGCATCATGCTGCGCAAGTACTGGTTCTCGGTCAGCGACGTCGAGCAAGAGGCCCGGTTCCGCTCGCGCGCGCTCGACCCGATGCGCCGCTGGAAGTTGTCCCCGATGGACATGCAGTCCATCACCCGATGGGAGGACTACTCGCGGGCCAAGGACACCATGATGCAGTTCACCGACATCTCCGACTCGCCCTGGTACACCGTCGAGTCCGAGGACAAGAAGGCCTCCCGCCTCAACGTCATCGCGCACCTGCTCTCGACGGTGCCCTACGAGGCGCTGTCACCCAAGCCGGTCGAGATCCCGCGCCGCCCGGACGCCGTCGGTTACGCGCGGCCGCCGCGCGAGTCCAACCGCTATGTGCCCGACCACGCGCACAGCCTCGAGATCGTCGAGCCCAAGGCCAAAGCGAAGGCCAAGGGCAAGGGGCGGAGACAAGGACAAGCACAAGGCCAAGGACGCTCCTGCAGCGGCCGAGACCTCGGCACCGGCCGAAGCATCCGCTGTGGCCCCGGCCGCTGCTGCTGCGGCGCCCGCTGCGGCGCCCGCCGCGGCGCCCGCAGCTCCCAAGCCTGCCGCCAAGACCGCGCACAAAGCCGCGCCGGCTGCCGCCCCCGCCGCCGCGGACGCACCGGCCAAGGACGACGCCCAGGGCTGACCATCCAGCACTGATCCCGCCGGCGCTGCACGCGCCGCACCCTTGCCGCCACCCGGCATACCAGCACTGCTCCGGTATGCCGGGTGGCGCGTTCCCGGGTCGGCTCGCAGTGCAGTGGCCGGCCGAGCCTGTCCGACCCCGCGCTTAGGATCGTGGTGACCATGAGCCAGGCGAGCCGTCCGTCCGTCCCGCAGCGCGAGGGCCTCTCGGCTCCCGGCGCGGCGCTGGACCGTGCCGACGCGGTCTTGACCGCCCTCGACCCGGAGCAACGCGCCGTGGCCAGCGCCCCACGGGGGCCGATGTCTGTGCTGGCTGGCGCCGGCACCGGCAAGACGCGGGCGATCACCCACCGCATCGCCTATGGCGTCCACTCGGGCGCGTTGCAGGCCCAGCGAGTGCTGGCCGTGACCTTCACCGCCCGGGCCGCCGGTGAGATGCGGGTACGGCTGCGCGAGCTCGGCGTGGGCGGAGTGCAAGCTCGCACCTTCCACGCCGCGGCGCTGCGACAGTTGCACTACTTCTGGCCACACGCGATCGGGGGCGGGGCTCCCGAGGTCCTCGCCCAGAAGGCTCCGGTCGTCGGCGAGGCGGCCGGGCGCCTGCGGCTGCAGGTCGACCGCACGACGATCCGCGACCTCGCGGCCGAGATCGAGTGGGCCAAGGTCTCGATGCTCACCCCGCAGACGTATGCCGTGGCCGCTCGCCGCGCGCGCCGCGATCCCGCGGGCATGGACGTCACGGCCATGGCGAGGGTGTGGGAGACCTACGAGGAGCGCAAGGCCGAGCGGGGGGTCATCGACTTCGAGGACGTGCTGCTGCTGACGGCCGGCATCCTGGCCGAGCGGGAGGACATCGCCCGGGTCGTGCGCGACCAGTACCGGCACTTCGTCGTCGATGAATATCAAGACGTCAACGCGCTGCAGCAACATCTGCTGGAGCTCTGGCTCGGCGGGCGCGACGACATCTGCGTGGTCGGCGACCCGGCCCAGACCATCTACTCCTTCACCGGGGCCACCCCCGAGCATCTGCTGCGCTTTCCGACCCGCTTTCCAGGGTCGAGTGTCGTGCGCTTGGTCCGCAACTACCGATCGACCCCGCAGATCGTCCACGTGGCCAACCTCGTGCTTGCGGGAGCGTCGCGCACCAACACCCCGCTGCGCGCTCAAGGCAAACCGGGGCCGGAACCCAGCCTCACGGCATACGACGACGAGCCGGCGGAGGCGGCCGGCGTGGCGAAGGAGATTCGAGCCATGCTCGACGCGGGCACTCCGGCAGGCGAAGTGGCGGTGTTGTTCCGCACCAATGCCCAGTCGGAGGCATTCGAAGCCGCGCTGAGCGAGCGCGACGTGCCCTATCTCGTGCGAGGCGGTGAGCGCTTCTTCGCCCGCCAAGAGGTGCGCGCGGCCCTGGTGCTGCTCCGCGGGGCGGTGCGCAGTGACGACGGCCAGACCCCGCTGCCCGACCTCGTCCGCGACGTCCTCGCCGGAGCCGGCTGGGCGGCGACGCCGCCAACTGCGGGTGGTGCGCTCCGGGAGCGCTGGGAGTCGCTGTCAGCCCTCGCTGCCCTCGCTGACGCGCTGGTGGCCGTCGACCCCGCGGCGCGGATGGGCCACCTGGTGGCCGACCTCGACGAACGCGCCGCCGCCCAGCACGCCCCTGCGGTGCAGGGGGTCACGCTGGCCTCGTTGCATGCTGCCAAAGGCTTGGAATGGGACGTCGTCTTCCTGGCCGGCTGCAGCGATGGCTACCTGCCGATCACCATGGCCGAAGGCGCCGCAGCGATCGAGGAGGAGCGGCGACTTCTCTATGTCGGTTTAACCCGGGCGCGCCGCGAGTTGCGCCTGTCCTGGGCCGCCGCCCGGACCCCCGGGGCTCGGCAGACTCGGCGTCCGTCCCGCTTCCTGGAGGCGGCCGCGGCCATCTTCGGGCCCGGGGCAACGCCAGCTGCCCGTGGCGGGGGCTCCGGGCGGTCCGGGGGAGGGGCGGGCGAGAGCTCCGGTCGGGCGCGCACGCCACGGCTGCCGGCCGTATGCCGTGGCTGCGGCACGCTGCTCTCGGCTGCGGCCGAGCGCAAGGTCCGCCGCTGTGCCGACTGTCCACCGACCTATGACCCCGCCCTCTTCGAGTCGCTGCGCACTTGGCGCAGCGAGGTCGCCAGGGCCGACAAGGTGCCGGCGTTCGTCGTCTTCACCGACGCGACCCTCACGGCGATCGCCGAGGCCCGACCCGAGAGCTCCGCCGGTTTGACGGCCATTCCGGGCATCGGTGCCCGCAAGCTAGAGCTCTACGGCGACGCGGTGCTGGCCCTCGTGGCCGGAGCCGATCCCCTCGACGTTGGTCAATCAGCCTCTGCAGCAACCTGATTCATCGTCCCCTTCGGGCCGTCTCCCTCATCCAGTGGCAGTTTCGGTAATTCGGTTGGCGAAACGGTGGTTGGGGTTTACCCTCGTAACCGCCTCGCTCGTCGATTGCGCGCGAGTCACCCCGAACGTCGGGCGACACCACGGAAGGAGGGTCGGTCCAGTGAAGAGCACTCTGTCGATGACGGCGATTGAGCCCATGGCGATGCGTCCGCGCGGCACTCGCGGCCTCCTGGCGACCCACCCGGCCCCCGTGGCCCACCAGGAGACCTCTGCCCGCTTCGCCTTGGGCGCCCTGGCCGCCGGCAAGGCCGTCCTCGCTCGCGATGGTTATGTCGCCGTCCCGGCCACCCTGTGCGCCGCGGCCGTCAAGGCCGGCGCCACCGCCAATGTCCCCGTCCGTCGTTCCGCCCCCGGAAGACCGCCTCGCTAGCCGACAGCCAGCCAGGCCCTCTCCAGGCCGCGGAACCCACCCGGGATCCGCGGCCTTCGTGTTTGTTGCGTCGGCCGGTCGGACACCCCTAAGGCCACTGATGACTACAGCAACACAGCACGACGCACGACCGGTCGCCCGGCAGCACAGCCGGACCATCGGGCACGAAGCGCCGATTCCCGACCGGGGACGCGGCGCCACCGGAAAGGAGCCGACGCCCGCCACCGCGGGACGTCGCACGACGAGGGAGGTGATGGCGGTGCAGTCCAGCGCAGTGCTCGACGCGCATCGTGGGGCGAGATCGGTCCGCACGCAGGTGCCGTGCCGGGAGTACGACGGCGAGCTCTGGTTCGCCGAGCGTCCCGAGGATGTCGAGTTCGCCAAGTCGCTGTGCGGCCCGTGCCCGATGCGGGCGGCCTGCCTCAGCGGAGCCCTCGACCGTGCGGAGCCCTGGGGTGTCTGGGGCGGCCACCTGCTCGTCGCGGGCGCCATCGTTGCGCGCAAGCGGCCGCGGGGGCGGCCGCGCAAGAGCGACGTCGCGGCGTGACCGGGCAGCCGGGCCGCCATTCACGATGTCCGGTAGTCAGGGCCGGCAGTGGAGGGGCCGGGGTGGTCGCAATGATCATCCCGGCCCCCGTTCGCGTCCGCCGCGGCGCCCGCCGGTCCATCGGCTCTTGCGGGGCTGGCGCGGCCCTCTACATTGGGGCGATGCAGGCAACGATCACCATTGCCCAGGCGCCGTGGTCGGTCAATGCCTGCCGAGGCGCCACCACTTCGAGTTCATGACCTTCTTGAAGACCATCGACGCCAACGCCCTCATGACCTCCAGGCGCATCTGATCCTGGACAACTAGGCCACCCACAGGCACCCCAAAGTCAATGACTGGTTGGCCAAGCACCAAACGCTTCAGCCTGCACTTCATCCCAACCTCCATGTTCCTGGTTGATCCTGGTCGAGGGCTGGTTCCGCGAACTGACGGACGAGGCGCGACGCCGCGGCGTATTCCGATCCGGGCCCGACCTGATCGAGCCCATCGAGTCCTGCCTAGCCTCCGTCTTTCATGAGTCAGCGAGGTCGCTGCCCTGAGGCGGTTGGGTGAGGGCGGGGACGGCGAACCGGGGTGTGGGCAGGACCGGGTGCCGCGTGGCGCTGCGGTGCGGGTCTCCTGGTGGCTCCGGGTCGAGGGTGCGCAGGGACGGTCAGGCGGCTCGTGGGATGGCGATGATGCGGGCGAAGACAGCGACGATGTCGTGGACCCAGGGCCAGGTCTTGGGGAACCGCAGCCTCCGCCGTCGTGCGCCGCGGGTGATCCGGGCTGGGACGTGCAGCAGCCGGTAGCGCAGTGCTTTGGGTTCGCAGTCGGCCAGCCGCTGCGGGAGGGCGAGCAGGCGCAGCCGAAGCGATGAGGTCGGCCGCGATCGCGACGGCTACCAGCCAGGCTTGGTTGATCGCGTACTCCCTGGAGGGCAGCCGTCCGAGACCGGTGTCCTTGGCGTGCCGGATCCGGTCTTCGACGCGGGCGTGCGCGCGGTGGCGGGCTTCGAGGAACTGCAAGGCACCGGTGGTGGTGTTGGTGGCGAACGCTTGGTAGCGCCATCCGTCGCTCTCTTCGAACAGGGACAGCTGGGCGCCGGGGTGGGGCCGTTCGCGGCGCGCGATCACCCGCATCCCGTCCGGCCACAACGTCCGGACATGGGCCGGGAGCAGGCCGGTGATCTCGGCGACGTCAGCCTCCACGCGCGGGTCGCCGTGGGCGTCGATTGCCGGGGACCACACGCCCTTCTTCGGGATCGCGGTGATCGCGGTGCCGGACGTGCTCGGTGACCGCGAACCCAACCGAATACTGCATGGATCGGCCACGTTTGGCGTCCTGAGCGGTCAGCCAGTTCAGCAGTGCGTGCGAGGCGCCCGCCCCATCGACACGGACCAGCAGCTTCTTGCGGTGTGCCCGCGGGACTTGGGCCAGCGCAGCGGTCAGGACCTCGATGTGGTCGGCGGCGGTGTTCGCGCCGGCGTTGCCCGGACGCAGCGCCATGGTGAGCAGCTCAGAGGTGTTGTCGCACCATACGCCGAGCGGGTGGAACCCGAAGGTGTGCTTGAACGTGGCCGCCGCGTTCTCCTTCTCGGAGTGGGCCACCACGATCGTGGCATCCACATCAAGGACGACCAGGTCCTTCTCAAGGATGCGGTCGGCGACCCGCGCCGCCGGCGGCCCACCGGCCAGGTCCCACACCCGTGCTCTCGTGCGGGCCCGCGCCCTCTGGACCCGGCGCAACCTGGCCGGGGTGAGCTCGTCCAAGGAGCGCCACACCGTAGGCGGTGAGGCAACCGACCCCAACACGGCGTCTTGATGGCGCAGAGTGTCAATGTCGGCGATCGCCTCCCCACCACCGGCGAGCATCGTGGCCACATCCACCAGCACCTGTCCGCGGTCATGCCCCGGCACGAAACCACGACGCGTCAGGGCGCTGGAGAACTCGCCGGTCAGGCCGACCCGATCCGCCAGCAGCCGCACCGGCAAACCCCAGCGTGGGCGACCACGCCGACACCATCACCAGAGACCGACAGGCCCGCAGCCCACGCTGTACTCTTCACCTACCAAGTGCCTTCCCGTACCGTTCCTTGTGACGTCGCAATCACAAGTATTCCGTTACAGGACAGGCACTTTGGTACATCCAGGGAGCGTGTCACCCCGCACCCATGAAGGACCGAGGCTAGCCAACGAAATGACAAACCCTGCCCTCGGCGTGGACCGCTAGCGCAGAATCCATCCTTGAGAAAGTCGCCCGCGGGCGAGTCTCCCTCAACCGGGAAATCAATACTGGGACATACCACTAGAAGGGCGGCTCCCAAGGGTCTTGCTTCGGCTGTGCTGGCGGGGCAGGTGGTTCGAAACGCTCGATGAGAGCCTTGACCAGATCTGGGATGGGCTGTCCGTCCAGGTTCGCTTCGTAAACCTGTCGATTAGTCGCGACCGCGTACTCTAGCCGGCGAAGCTGCTCTGGCTGCCAATTCTCGACCTCGGCGACCTTCGCCCACAGTTTCCGGGTGCTGTCGAAGCTGAAGGAGTTGACGAACGCCTCAGCCAGTGCCTTGAATCCTCGCTCGCGGGTCTTCGGTTCTGATAGCACTCGCTCGAAGATTTGCTCCGCGAGCCACCACTCGCCGGAACCGAATTGAGGGGCAGGTCCCAGGACTAAGTCTTGGTGCTCCTCCAAGAAGCCGTCTCGCCGCTCGCCCTGGAATACCTGGCGCCGGACTGGCATAACCGGGATGCCACGGCCGAGGGCCCACCCAACCTCTTGGTCGCACCATTGTGACTCGTGGAACTTCTCGTGCAAGACAGCCACAGCGAAGTCGCAGGACGCGAGGGCAGCACGGATAGTGTCGCGCCACTTTCGAGACGGGCTGATGTCGTTGTGAGCGACGAACGCGTCGATCCCATAGCGATCTCGGAGAAGGTCTCTAACCATTCCCACGAACGCAGCGTCTTCGTGCCGGTGGCTGATAAAGACGGCGACGGGGCTGTCTCCCCACGGGCGGTCCTCATGAGGCAGTTCCGGAGCGGCGTCCTCGCCGAGCAGATAGGCGTGTAAGTCCAAGAGAAGCTCATCGCCCGCTTCCTCTATCTGCTCATCACAATACATTAGCTGGCTTGGGTGGCTCCATTGATCGTCAAGTTCGTAGGTCTTGAGGCCGTATGTGCGGAGCACTAGTTGAATCTCATGCCAAGGGCGCTGATTGAGGGATTCCGCAGACTCCTTGATCAATCGTATTCGCTCGCCACGCTTCATGGGGTGAGTCTATGCGGATAGCCGCCCGGACAAGCGAGCGATTTGGCCGCGAGCCGTGCCGCTGGCCGGCCCGTCCGGTTCGGCCCCAGGTGCCAGCCGAAGTTGCGGCCCGGATCGTCCGCGCGCGCCGATGCGGCGACAGCTACGCCGCGATAGCCGCGCGGCTCGACCAACAGAAGGGTCCCGACTCCCGCTGGGCGGGGGCTCTTGCGGGGCTGGCGCGGCCCTCTACATTGGGGCGATGCAGGCAACGATCACCATTGCCCAGGACCCGGCAGCCGACGCGCTGCTCTCGCGGGACCCCTTCGCCCTCCTCACCGGGATGCTGCTCGATCAGCAATACCCGATGGAGCACGCCTTCCGCGGTCCGGCCAAGCTCCTCGACCGGTTCGGCACTCTCGACCCGCGTGCCATTGCCGCGGCCGAGCCGGGCGCCTTCGCCGACCTGGCTGCCACCCCGCCTGCGATCCACCGCTATGGGCGGTCGATGGCGGGCCGGATCCAGGCGTTGGCCGCCCACGTCATCGAGCACTACGACGGCGACGCTGAGCGCATCTGGACCGAGGCGGACGACACGGCCGACCTGCTCAACCGCTTGCGAGAGTTGCCGGGCTTCGGGGACCAGAAGGCGCGCATCTTCGCCGCATTGCTCGGCAAGCAACTCGGGATTCAGCCGGCCGGCTGGCGGGAGGCCATCGGCCCGTATGCCGAACCGGGCAGCTTCCGCTCGGTCGCCGACGTCGTGGACGCCGAATCGCTGACCAAGGTGCGGGCCTTCAAGCAACAGGTCAAGGCGGCCGCCAAAGCCAAGGCCAGCGATGGCTGAGGTTGACGCGCTCGGGGTGGTCTTCCCGTTCACCGGTGATCGACGCAGCACGACTGCGCTGGGTCGTGAGGTCGTCGTCGACGCGCTGCGGGCGGTCGACCCGGTTGGCGCGCGTCTCGCGGCGGCGGAGACCAACTGGCGCACCGGCTACGGCGAGCACTTCCGCCGATTGGTTGTCGCCGGGTTGGAGAGCAGCGAAGCGGCCCAGACCATCGCCGCGCACGGCCTGGCCAGCGTGAGCGAGCGGCTCAGTTGGGCCGCCCTCGACGGCTCGGAGACCACCCTCGCCGAGGCCATCGCGGCGCGCCCTGGCCCGGCGGCGGCCGCGCCCGCGAGGGATCTCGTCACCGAGACGGTGCGAGGCGACGGCATACCAGAGCATGGTGTGACCCTGCCCTACCGTGGCTCGCGGCTGGACGGTGACTCGCTGCGGCGGCAGCTGGACGACTGGACGACTCGCGGGATCATCGAACCCTCGTGCGCCGAGGCGGTGGCCACGGTGGCGGCCAACCCCGACTGGCTGGACCTGTCCGACCTGCGGCTGGCCGTGCTCGGGGCGGGTGCCGAGATGGGGCCGCTGCGCGCGCTGCTGCGGTGGGGCGCCGATGTGTATGCCGTCGACCTGGCCCGCCCGCAGCTCTGGCGCGGGCTGCTGGACGACAGCAAGCGGTATGCCGGGTGGCTGCACCTCCCAGCGCGGCCGGGAAGCGGGCGGCTGGAGGATCGCGCAGGAGCGGACCTTGTCACCGAATGGCCGGCGGTCCGACAGTGGCTCCAGGACATCGAGGGGCGACTGGTGCTCGGCAACTACGTCTATGCCGACGGCGCCGACAACGTCCGGGTTGCCGGAGCTGTCGACGCGCTGACCGCCGCGGTGATGACCGATCGACCCGACACGGCCCTGGCCTTCCTCGCAACCCCGACCGACGTCTTCGCGGTTCCCCGGTCGGTCGTGACCCGGTCGGTGGCGGCCTACGACAGCGCCAAGCTCAGCCGAGCGCTGCGCGGACCGATGCGTGCGCTCAGCGGGGGTCGACTGCTGACCCGCAACTACCTGCCCTCTGCCGACCCTGGCATCAACGACAGCGTGGTGCCCCAGCAGGGACCGAATTACTTGCTAGCCAAGCGAATTCAGCGCTGGCGGGCCGCGGTCGCCCGAGCCGATGGCACCACGGTCTCGTTCACGGTCGCCCCGCCCACCCGCACCCGCTCGGTCGTCAAGAATCGCGCGCTCGCAGCCGCGTATGCCGGTGCCCACCAGTTCGGGATCGAAGTCTTCGAACCGGCCACAGCGAACACGTTGTTGGCGGTGCTCCTCGTCCACGACCTGCGCACGGGTTCCGGGTCCAGCGGGCAGGTCTGGATGGACGAGGCCGACCACGCGGCGCACGGAGGGCTGTGGACGACGGCATACGAGCCGCGCAGCGCCCTGGGGCTGGCGGCGCTGCTGGGAGTGGCCGCTCGCTGACCGCCTCGTCAGCCGTGACCGCGTGTGCGCTACGCCGCACGTTGGTGTGATGCTGGCCGGACTAAAATGCCCTCCATGCAAGGCGGGCATCGCGTGCCACTGGCCGGGTGGCCGGTGGCCCAGTGGGTGCAGGTAACGGTGTTCGGTGCCGTCGCGATGCTGCTCACCCTCGCCGGTCACCTCGTGGGCCACGGCGACCCACCCGCCTGGCCCGCTCTCGTCCTGGTCGCCGTCGGGTCAGCGGCCCTGCGCAGCGTCATCGGTCGCGCCGTGCGATCCACGGTCGCCATGTTCGGCGCCCTGCTCGCCGCTCAGGTCCTCGGCCATCTGACCTTCCTCGTCCTGTCACCCGTGACCTCCGGTGCCATCGTCGGTCACCACGGCAGCATCCTCTTGCCCACCCTGGATGCCTCCGGTGGTCCGGTGCTCGGGGGCGACACCTGGATGTGGCTCGCTCATACCGTCGCAGCCGGCCTGGTCGCCGTCTGGCTCTTCCGAGGCGAGTCGCTTTCGGAGGCTCTCGCGCGACGGCTGGTCGCGATGGTTCGGCGGCTCCCACGGTTCGCCCCAGTCGAGGTGGGCCACGGGCGGCCGTCGCAGCCCGAGGCTCCCATGGTGCGCGGACGGCATACCGTCCTGTTCGACGCCCCGAGGCGGGGTCCTCCGGTGCGGCCCCGAACCCATGCCCTCGCTCTGATCGCGCCACGGCGCCACGGCAGTCCGAGCTCAGACTGCACCCGCACCATGCCGTCGACTCCGGCCCAACGCCGGAGGAAGGACCCACTATCGAGACCACATCTCAAACCGAGTGACTGCTCGGTGCTGAATAGCCACGGTATGCCGCCCCGCTGTGACAAAACGGGCGGCATACCTCTATCTCGGACCAGTGGGAGCACTGCTTGGGGGGCCCGCGTGTCGTTGTTTTGGATGTCCGGATTCGGCTATGGGGGGCCGCGCATCGGCCTCTAGCCTGAGTTGTCGGTTTCGATCTCGGGTGGGGAAACCTCATGTCATCTTCAGCGCGCGCTCGCGCAGCAGTGCCTCGGCGCACGGTCGCCACCGGGCTGGCCTGGGCGGTGCCGGCCGTCCTGCTCGTCGCGGGGGCCCCCGCGTATGCCGCGTCGGGAGACATCGTCAAAGTGCTGGACAGCAGCGTGGCCTGCAAGATCACCGGAACGACCAAGCGCTATCAGTTCACCCTGGTCTTCCAAAACACCGGCACCACGACGACCACCCTGTGTGTCACCGCCGGGCAGATGATCACCAATGGAGCGAACTGCGACGACCCGAATGTGGACCCCACGGTGCTGCCCAGGTGCGTTGACGTGACGGCAGGGACCACCGTGTCGCTGAAGTTCTTGTCCGTGCCGGCCGAGTGCTTGTCCAATGGCTACATGACGTTGACCTACACCTACACGCTGGTCGGCGGGACCACGGTAGTCGTCAACACCCAGGTGCCCTTCAACTCGGTGACGCCCTGCTGACCTTGCCGTTTAAGACCCCATGAGCCGACATCTCTTAACGAGAGGTGCCCCGTTCCTCCTGGAAGGAGGACTGTGCGTCCGAGTTGCCCGCTAGAGTCGGGTCGTCAGGTAGGTCATCCTTTCCACCCGTCGGGGGCGTGGAGAACACTGTCGGGCGCGCTGCGGACGGACGCAGCGCTACCGCTGACTCGGGAGCGGGAATTGTCCTCTAGCGCACGCACCTTCGTCTCACGTCGTACCGTCGCCCGTGTGGCTGCCTGGTCCGTCCCGGTCGTCACCATGGCCGCGGCCACTCCGGCCTTTGCGTCGTCCAAACCCGCGACCACGTCGACGATCTCGACCGGATGCAAGCCGGCCGCCAGCCCAGGCAAGAAGTTCGAGATGCTCGTGAGCATCTGCAACAACACAACGCAGTCGATCACGATCGCCTTCAAGAGCATGACGGTGCAGCAGGGTGGGACGACCTGGACCGCGCTGTCCGGCACCGTATCGGCCACGACGATCCCGGCTGGGTCGTGTGTGGACGTCCTTTTCACCGGCACTTTCCAGGACGCGTCAGCTCCCAGCTCGGGCACGGCCACTCTCACGACGTCGTATACCTGGACCTCCGGCACCGGAGGCACCGCCCAGTCGGGCACCCAGACTGCGACCGCATCGCTCACCATCACCGGCTGCTGACGTCGGGATGCCGTGATGGGCGATGAGGCGTGCGAGTCCGCCCTCCCCGAAAGGCGCGAGCCCATCGGCTGCAGCGAATGCGGTGCCTCCTTCCCGATGGACGCCGCACGGCAACTGGCGTGGTCGCTGGGGTGGGAGAAGGGGCGTCAGATCCACACGTGTCCAGAGTGCGCCCGCGCCTTCCTGCGCAGTATCGAGGCCAAGCTGGACTCCGAGTGGTGGTGACTCGAATCCGCCGAGAGGCCGATGGCGCGCGGCTCAGGCGGATGCGCTCACCGGCGGCAGGTCTGACCCCGGGATGAGTTCGTCGACGGTGGCCCGCCCTGGCACGGTGGCGCCCAGCTGACAGAGCACCCCGATGCCGCCCAACCAGACCCGGTGGATGAGCAGGTACTCGGCCGGCAGGTTGAGCCGCATCCCCACCGTGTAGTTGGGCTTGCGCGGGTCGTTGATGTGCGCGAACACCTCACGCAGCCACTCGCGGCTGAAGTGGAACTCGTCGACCCGCAGTGGGGCGATGAAGGGTTCGAGATACTCCAGCAGCCGCTCGGCGTCGACATCCACCCCATCGCGGACGAAGCCGATCTCCCGCAGTCCGGCCAGGGTCGAGACCGCATCGCCATCGATGCCCAGGGTGAGCAGCCGCCCCATGTCGTCGGGCAGCCCGGTCGGCAGATGCTTCACGGCGCCGAAGTCGAGCACGCCGAGGCGCCCGTCCGGCAGCAGTCGGAAGTTGCCCGGATGCGGGTCGGCGTGCAGCAACCCGCACCGTCCCGGTCCCTCCAGCAAGAACCGCATGTATGCCGTCCCGGCAGCATCGCGGTCGGCCGCCTCACCCTTGTCGATGAGACTCGACAGCGGCGTCCCCGGGAGCCATTCCGACACCAACACGCGTTGGCTGAACGCCACCACCTGGGGCACCGCAACGTGAGCGTCACCGGCATACGCCTGGGCGAAGGCCTTCTGCGACGAGGCCTCCATGCGGTAGTCGAGCTCCTCGGCCATCCGCCCGCGCAATTCCTCCAGGACGGGGTCGATATCGAGGCCCGGAATCCACGTCGTGGCGACCCGGGCGACCCGAGAGACCTGGGCCAGGTCCGAGAGCAGCGCCTTGGCCGCGCCGGGGTACTGCACCTTGACGGCGATCTCTCGGCCGTCCTTCCACACCGCCCGGTGCACCTGCCCGATCGACGCTGCAGCGACCGCCTCGTCGTCGAATTCGAGGAACCGTGACCGCCAGCGCGGCCCGAACTCCTGGGTCAACACGGCATGCACTCGGTCGGGTGGAAGAGCGGGGGCGCTGTCCTGCAACTTGGTCAACATGGCTCGATAGGGCGCCGCGGCCTCCTCAGGCAGCGCGGACTCGAAGATCGACAGCGCTTGGCCGAACTTCATCGCCCCGCCCTTGAGCTCGCCCAACACCGCGAAGAGTTGCTCTGCGGCCCGGGCCTGCATCTCCAGGGCGACCAACTCCGCGGGACGACCGCCGATCCGTTTGCCGAGCCCCCACGCGGCCCGACCGGCAAACCCGACCGGCAGGGTCGCCAGCTTGAACGCCCGGGACACCGCGTTGCTGGGGAGGTCGCTCACCCGGCCATTGTCTCCCGGGATTCCTCCAAAGCCACCCCGGTCGCCGGGGTCGTCTCCGGAATGCCTCCGCCGTGCCCAGGATGGGACGGGCAGAGCGGGTGACGCTGCCAGCGGCGGTAGTCCACCCGTGGCCACGGGGTACTGACCTCGACGCTCACGCCGACCGGAAGCCCGAACCCGTCGAGGTAGCCCGTGACGATGCTGGTGACGACACTGGCGACGAATGGCGCGGCCGTCGGGTCGACATGGGCGAGGGCACCGCCCGGGTGGGACCGAGCCTGCGCCAGGACGAGGGCGTGAGCCGGGTCGAGGTCGCAGTGATGCAACTCCAGGCAGCGCAGGCAGGGCTGATCAGGGATGCGGCGGGCGACGAGAGGCCCGATCGACGCCCGCGCGCCTTCGCACCGCACCGCAAGATGGGGTATGCCGTGGCGCAGCCAGGGTTCGAGGCGGTCTGGGTCGAGGTCGGGACGACCCACGACGAGTGCGAGGTCGACAGGACGCTGACACGAACGTGGGACGCCGTGGCCGAGCGACAGGTCGTGGTGGTCCATAGCCCACTCGCCCTGGCACACCCGGCCCAGGTGTTCCCGCCGCAACGCTTGGGCGATCGCCAAGGTGAGTGCCCCCTCACCGCCGACGAGGACATGCCGACGGCTGCGCCACCACAGCGTGGCTCGGTCCCGGCCTTGCCGGTCGAGGGCGTCCTGGGCGGCGAGCAGGTCTAGCAACTCGCGAACCCGCTTCAGCGGAAGTCCGACGCTGTCAGCCAGCGACTCCAGTTCCGGCAACGATCGGGAGCCGTCCATCGCCCGGAGCACCCTGACATCGGCGCTGGTGACCCCGGTGAGGACCACGGCATCGGGGTGCAACCCCAGTTGCACCGTGTCGACCGACCGATGAACTGGGGACAAGTGGCTGGGAATTCGCGGCCGGGCTGGCATGGGGCCACCCTGGCAGAACCTCGCGAGCGACGCTTCTCGTCATCCACAGGGGGCAGACGGCACAGGTGGGGCCGCCGCGAACGTCGCGGCGGCCCCACCTGAGGTGTGCGGTCGAGGTCTAGTGCTCAGGCCTTGCCGAGAATGCGGTTGAGGTTGGTGCCGCACTCGGGGCACTTGCCCTTGGCCATACGACGGCCGTTCTCGCTCACGACAACCTTGCCCTCCGCGGTGCGCTTGGTCTTGCACTTCACGCAGTAGAACTCGTACGTCTCGGTGGACACGGATGGATCTCCTTCGTCTTGGGTGGGATGCCCGCGCGCCGTCGGGCGGGTCGCTCGCCCCTCACCCTAGACCAGGTGTTCCCTTCGTCCGAACTCCGCCACGGCATGGTTACGCTCGTTTCATGAGCACGGAACCCGCCAGCACTCCCGCGTGGGAGACGGCATACGAGCATCTGGCCGCGCGATCCCAGGCCGTCGGGGACCGACGGATCGCCGTCGTGACCCTCGACCAACCCGACAAGCGCAATGCCATGTCGGACGAGATGACCGCCTCCTGGGTGCGCCTCATGGCCGCTCTGCGGGAGGACGCCCAGCTGGCCGCCGTCGTGGTGACCGGCGCTGGGCCGGCCTTCAGCGCGGGGGGTGACCTGTCCTGGATCGTGTCGCAACCAGATGCCCCGGTGATCGCGCTGCGGCACCGGATGCTCGCGTTCTATCGGTCCTGGCTGTCGATCAAGACCCTCGAGGTGCCGACCATCGCGGCCATCAACGGGTCGGCGGTCGGTGCGGGGTTTGCCTTGGCGTTGGCGTGTGACCTGCGGTTCGCGGCCGCCGAGGCGAAGCTCGCCGTGCCCTTCGCCACGCTCGGGCTGCACCCGGGGATGGCCACGACGTGGTCCCTACCGAACGTCGCCGGCTTCGCCGTGGCCCGCGACCTGCTGCTCACCGGGCGCGCAGTCACCGGGGCCGAGGCGCTCAGTCTGGGCCTGGTCTCACGGTCGCTGCCGGCGCCCGAGGTCCTGGACGAGGCGATCGCCGCAGCCACGGCCATCGCCCAGGCCGCACCGATCGCCATGACCTTGACCGTGGCCGCGTTGCGCGACGGCGGGCACCAGAGCTTCCAGGACGCCATCGAATGGGAAGCCCTGGCCCAGTCGGTGACGCTTGCCACGGAGGACCTCCACGAAGGGATCGAGGCCGCGGCCACCCGCCGACGGCCCCAGTTCCGCGGCCGCTGACACGTCCTTGCCCGTCGCACCGCCCGGCGACCTGGGTTGTCGGACCCGACCCGTACTGTGCCTGCCATGAGCCAGCCCACCGAGACGCCCGTCCCTCCTGCCGCTGACCCGGTGGCGTCGTTGCCCGTCGAGGTGCGCCGCAGTCGACGCCGTCGCACCACCGTGAGCGCTTATCGCGAGGGTGGTCGGGTCGTCGTCCTCATCCCGGACCGACTTACCGAGGCCCAGGAGCGCGAGTGGGTCGAGCGGATGGTCGCGCGGCTCACCCGCGTCTCGGAGCGGCGTCGGCGCACCGATCCCGACCTGGCCGAGCGGGCCGCGGCTCTGTCGAAGCGCTACCTCGGCGGACGGGCCCGACCCACGTCGGTCCGATGGGTCGGCAACCAGCAGCGCCGGTGGGGGTCGTGCACGCCTGCTGACGGGAGCATCCGCATCTCCACTCGGGTGCGCGACATGCCCGACTACGTCGTCGACTACGTGCTGCTCCACGAGCTGGCCCACCTGATCGTCGCTGGGCATGGCCCCGAATTCTGGGCCGTGCTGGGCGACTACCCTCGATTGGAGCGGGCGCGAGGATTCCTGGAAGGCGTGTCGTCCGCCGCCGGACTGGAGTGGAACGAGGAATGAGCCCCCGATCGGCCGGGTGGATTCCGCAGCAACACGGTGCTTGGGCGATGCTCGCCAGCCCGCTGCTGCTCGGCGTGCTCGCCTCAGGTCCGGCCTGGATCCACCTGCCCCTCGCCGCCTTCTGGTTCGCGGGCTACTTCCTCTTCTACGCCGCGAGCATGTGGCTGAAATCCGGTCGCAAGGCCCGCTACCTGCCGGCGACCCGCGCGTATGCCGGGCTCGCGGCGGTCCTCGGGGTGGTCACTGCGCTCGCCGCGCCGGGCCTGCTGCGCTGGGTGCCGTGGTTTCTCCTGCCGCTCGGGGTGGGTCTGTGGGCGGCGGCCCACCGGCAGGAGCGCGCCTTGCTGGCCGGCCTCACGACCGTCCTCGCATCGGCGCTCATGACTGTGGTGGCCTACGACGCCGGCCCGGGGGAGGACCTGCGGCGGGCGGTGTTGCTGGCTGTGGGTCAGTTCCTCTACTTCGGCGGCACCGTTTGGTACGTCAAGTCGATGATCCGTGAGCGTGGCAACCTCCGCTTCCGCAGACTCAGCGTCGGGTGGCATGCCCTGTCGACTGTGGCCGTCGCGACCTTCTCGCTGCCGCTGGCCGCGGTCTTCCTCGTACTCACCGTGCGCGCCTGGATCGTGCCGCGATTCTCGTTCTCCCCCAAGCAGATCGGCATCGCCGAGATCGCGAGCACGCTAGCCGTCGCGCTCGTGTCGCTGTTCACAGTCGGCTGAAGCTCAGCGCGAGTCCGACGCGTGGCTCAACACGCGTCGACAGGCGGCCGCCAGTGCGCTGACCTCGCCTCGGGTCTGCTCGGGCAGGTCGGCCAACGGCCACCAGCGCACATCGTGCGATTCAGTGCTGACCCGAGGGGCTACACCGGCTGGTGCCACGCCCGCGAAGCGCACGTCCAGGTGCTCCCGACACCGCCCGAACGCGCCAACCAGTCGATGCCGGTCCAATTGCGCCACGGTGGGGTGGACGCGGACCCCCACCAGCCCGGACTCCTCCGCCACCTCGCGGACCGCAGCGGCATACAGGGAGTTATCGCCTGGCTCTAGGTGACCGCCGAACTGCAGCCACACTCCGGCCTTGCGATGGTGGGTGAGCAATACCCGCTCCCATCCCTCGTCGAGCACCAGCACGCTGGCCGTCAGATGCTCGGGCGGTCCGGCCTTGGCGACCGCCCACGGGTAGTCGCCCAGGTGGGTCAGGTAGTCGGCGCGCAGCGCCTCCTGCCCCGAGTCGGGCGGCTCCCAGGCGCGCAACAGCGCCGTTGCGTCGGCATGCAAACGCCGGTATGCCGTCTGGTCGGCCGGGCTCAGCGCGGCCGTGTCGTCGGGAGACTCGGTCACGGGGCCTGATCCGGTCACGCGGGCGGAGCAGTGGGGGGCTCGTCGCCGAACGAGGCGAGCAACGAGTCGATCTCTGCGTCCATGGCATCCGGCGCAGCCGGAGTGCGGCGTCGCTCGACGTAACCCAAGGGGTCGTCGAGGTCTCCCGCGGTCGGCGCCAGGTCGGGGTGAGCCCATGAGTCGTCGCGCAGGTCGAGCCCACCCGCGGCCTCCAGTGCGGCCCACAGATTGCGGGCGTCACGCAGCCGCCGCGGGCTCAACTGCAGCCCGACAAACCCGGAAAAGGCCTTCTGGGCCGGGCCACCGAGCCGACGTCGACGCACCGCCTCCCCGAGAGCTGCTGCGTGGGGTAGGTGAGCAGCGACGGCCTGGTCGGTGACCAGGTCGACCCACCCTTCGACCAGGGCCAGCGTCGTCTCCAGCCTCGCAAGCGCAGCCTGCTGAGCCGGGGTGGGGGCTCGCCCGAACAACTGGGCCTGGGCGAACGCCTCCTGCATGGCGTCGGCATCGGTGAAGTCCACCGAGGACACTGCCGACTCGATGGCGTCCGTGTCGATGGTGATATTGCGCCCGTAATCGCGGACGCCGGCCTCGAGATTGGCGGCCAGCCACGGCACTTGGGTGAATAGGCGCACCCGAGCGGCTTCCCGGACAGCCAGGTACAGCCGCACCTCGGCGACCTCCAGACCCAGACCTTCGGCGAATTCCTCGATCGCCGCAGGCAGGAGGGTGATGGCCTGGTCCGGGACGACGGGCAGGCCCACTTCGGTGCCGCTCACGACATCGGCAGCCAAGGCTCCGACGGCGTGGCCGATCTGTGCGGTGAACAGCCCGGCAGACACGCGCTCGAGGGCCGGCGTGAATTGGCGCAACAGGCCGTCCATCGACATCCCTTGGGCGCCGATGCGTGCGGTGAGTTCCTCCGGCAACCCCAGCGACGCCAGGTCTGGCAACTCGCCACTGGCCCCGAGGGCGTCGAGCTGCTTGCGCATCGCGGCGCTGCCCGCGCTGGCGACCCCGGTGGCCACCGGCTCCAACAACTCCACCCAGGTGGGCATCGTCGCCTCCACCCATTCGGCGCGGCTCCAGGCCCGGGTCGGTCCGCCGGGGGAGTCGAAGGAGGTCACCGGGTCGACCCAGAGCCGGGCGACGTCGACAGCGGCCTGGACATCTCGGCGCGCGCCCTCGGTGATGCTGCGTTCACCGCCGGCGGCCACGACCTTGCGGGCCAGGTCTGTCGCACCTGAGAGTCGGGCTGCCTCACCGCCGTCGCCGAAGAGCAGACCCAACTGGTGCTGCAGCATCGCGGCTTGTGGCGAGGCGTCGCCCCCGCCCTGCATGGCGGCGAGGAATTGCTCCATTTCAGGCGGCAACTGGGCGTCCGGGCCGAGCAACTCGCGCAGCAACGCGGCAAAGTCGGGTAGCGATTCGTCGCGGTCGGCCATGATGGCTCCTGGTGTCTCGGGTGCTCTCCGAGGCTATCGAGTCGTGACATTCGACCGGGCCGCGGACTGACAGGATGGATCCCGCAGAGGCAACAAGCAGGAGGCGGCGTGAGTTCCCCGACGCGAGCGGGAGGGGCACCGGATCGGTCCGGGGCCGCCTCGGTGCGCGCCGGACGCCCCCACGGGCCGAGGGTCGGAGGGCAGCCCGGGGGGCGGGTCGCGGTGGCCGAGGCGACGACCGTTCCCGCAGCCCGCGTGCTCTGGGCGCTGCGCCGTCAACGCAAGAGCACCCCCGGAGTCATGGAGCCGATCGGGATCGCCGGCACCCCCGACACCACAGCTGGGGTGCAGTGGCGGACGGCGGACTGCGCCTCCCCCAGCGTTGTCGGCGCGCTACAGGATGTCGACGTCCTCGTGTGGGTGGCAGCCGAGACCGATCTGGAGTCGGCTTTGCAGCTCCGGCCGACCTCTCGGCGCGAGATGATCGTCCGCACTGCGCAGACCCTCATCACGGCCGCCGCAGCAGCCGGAGTGGCGCGCCTGGTCGTCATCACGTCCGCCATGGTCTACGGGGCCGAACCGGGCAATCCTGTCCCTCTCCCGGAGGACCACCCCCTTGGGGCGGCCCGCGACGGAGGGGTGGTCGGAGACCTCCTCGCAGTCGAGGACGTCGTCAGTGAAGCCCGCCGGGTGCACCCGCACCTCGACATCACCGTCGTGCGACCCGCAGCCCTCGTCGGGATGGGGATCGACACGGTCGTCACCCGGCATTTCGAGGCACCCCGCCTGCTCACCGTCAAGGGGGCCGAGCCCACCTGGCAGTTCTGCCATGTCGATGACCTGGCCACCGCCGTCGTCGTGGCCGTCACCCACGCGCTCGGCCCGGCGATCACCGTCGCTGCCGAGGGCTATCTCGCCCAGGAGCGGGTGGAGCAACTCTCCGGAATGCGGCGCATTCAGCTCAGTCAGGCCACCGCGCTGGGTACGGCGGCCCGGTTGCACCGCTTCGGGGTGCTCCCCGCCCCGGCCAGCGAGCTCGCGTTTGCGATGTACCCCTGGGTCGTCGAGCCCACCCTCCTGCGCGAGGCCGGATGGCGGCCGGCATACGACAACGAGACCTGCCTCGGAGTGCTTCTGGACTCGATCCGGGGCCGCAGCGCTCTGGCCGGGCGCCGGGTCGCACCCAAGGACGCCGCTCTCGGCGCAGCCAGTGCGGCGGTGGCCCTCGTCGGCACCGCTGCCGTCCTGCGGCGCGCTCGACGCCCTTGACCGTCCCGCTCGCGGCCGGTGCTTGCCAGCCGATGGGGGTAGCCTCCCGCCTGGAGAACCACCCGACCCGACGGCATACCCGAGCCAGCCGCGACCGCTTGGCGCCGACCCCGACAGGAGCCCGCAGACCGTGACGCGCAGCGCTCGTGCCGTCCTCGCCGACATCCGCCAGGAGGCGCTATCGGCCGATGAGGTCATCGCGGCGGTCCGTGTGCCAGAGGCCGGTGCTGTCGTCGTCTTCATCGGTCAGGTGCGCAACCACGACGGCGGTCGGTCGGTCGACGTGCTGGAGTATTCCTGCCACCCCAGCGCGGCTCAGGTCGCGACAGCCCTGGCCGATCGGCTCGCCGACGATGGCGAGATCGCCCGGATCGCGGTGCTGCACCGGGTCGGGCGGCTGGATATCGGCGACCTCGCGATCGTGGCAGCGGTCTCCGCCCCGCACCGGGGGCGTGCCTTCGAGGTATGCCGGGTGCTCGTCGACGAGTTCAAGGCGACTGTTCCGATCTGGAAGCACCAGGTGTTCACCGACGGGAGCGAGGAGTGGGTGGGCCTGCCATGACCCAGCCCCCGTTCCCCGGCCCGGACCAGCCGACGCCACCGTGGCAGCCGTCCGATTCCGGCCAGCCGTCGGCGATGTCCGCCTTCGGTGAGCCGAGACGGCATACCCGTCGCGGGTGGTTGTCCCGACCCGGGACGAAACTGGCGCTGGGGGCTATGGCGTCCTTCGGGATCGGGCTGTTGGTGAGCTTCGTCCACTTTCCGTACGCCATCCTCATGCCGGGGCCGGCGACCGATGTGCTCGGGACCTTCGCCGCGTCGGACGGGTCGAGCACTCCGCGGATCCAGATCAAGGACGCGCAGACCTATCCGACGTCGGGTTCGTTGGACTTCACGACCGTCCGGGTCGCCGGGGGTCCGGGCTACCCGGTGACCGTGGTCGACCTGGTCACGGCGTGGATCGACCCGACCAAGGATGTCCGGCCGGTCGACGAGATCTTCCCTCCGAACGCCACCAAGGAGCAGGTCGCCGAGGAGAACCGGGTCGAGATGGCCGGGTCTCAGCAGGAGGCGACGGCAGTGGCGTTGCGGGCGTTGGGTTACACCCTGACGCCCGTCATCAGCATCGCTTCCCTCGCTCCTGACGCGCCGTCCAAGGGGGAACTCAAGGTCGGCGACGTTCTCGTGTCGGTCGGAGGAGCGCCGGCCAACGACGGTGCCGCCGTGCGCGCGGCGGTGCAGAAGGCCACCCTCGGCGACACTGTCGAGGTCGTCGTCAAGCGCGACGGCGCGACCCTGACGACCCACCCGAAGACCGGCAAGGCTGCCGACGGCCGCACCATCCTCGGAGTCGTGCTGCAGGGCGGGTACACCCTGCCGTTCCCAGTCACCATCGACGCGGGCAACGTGGGCGGCCCCAGCGCGGGCCTGATGTTCAGCCTTGGCGTCTACGACAAGCTCACCGATGGCGCGTTGACGGGCGGCAAGTCCATCGCGGGCACCGGGACCATCGACGACAGCGGAGCCGTGGGGCCGATCGGCGGGATCCGCCAGAAGATCGTCGGCGCCGAGCGGGCCGGAGCGACCTTTTTCCTCGCCCCGAAGGACAACTGCACCGAGGTCGCTGGATTCGACCACCCTGGTATCCAGGTCGTCAAAGTAGCCACCTTCCAGGACGCCAAGACGGCGCTGGAGGGCATCGCCAAGGGCGAGACGGCCGCCCTTCCGAGCTGCGACGCCACCCCCTAGGAGGTATGCCGTGAATGAGCCGACCGATGTCACCCCGGTGCCCGTGACCGACCCCCTGTCGATCGTGGCCTTGGAGACCGAGCGTCATGTTGCCGGGTTCGGCTGGGATCAACCGCCGCGGCTGTTCGCCCTCGTGCCGACCGCGCAGATGATCGCCGACGAGCCCGGGTTGGCCGAACAGCTGGGCGGGTCCGATCTCCTCCCGGGCGCGTTGACGGCCATCGAGCAGGACGAACTGCCGACCACGTCCGACGTCGTCGAGCTCTTGGCCCAGATCGGCTGGCCTCCGGAGGTGGCCGGAGCTGCGTTCGCGGTCGAACGCATCGTCGTGCCTCCGGACGCCGAGCGCGACCTACCCGAGGACCCGGCGCAGGCAGTGCAGGTGCTCGCCGACCACCCGGATCGCGCCGATGTGCGATTGGTCGTCGCCGTGCTACGGGACGGTCCGGCTGTGTGCCTGCTGCGCCAACGGGCTCATGACCGGGATGACCGAGTGGCGTCCGGCCCGGACATCGCCCCGGGCCTGGTCCACGCGCTCCGGGCGACCTTGTCCGACTGAGCACTCCATTCCCCGACCCGCGGGGAAGGTTGGACGGCACATCACTCGCCATCCCCGTGCCGAGCGAGGGCTCCCGCCATGGCGGGACCGGACGGCATACCCAAGGGTAGGTATGGTGAGCGCGTGAGCGAGCGCGACTGGAACCGTCCCGAGGACCCCGACGAGCCCTCCGAAGGTGCTGCTGGCTCGGACCCGCTGGCGCGCGCTGCCTTCGGGCCGCGGCAGCGCTCGCCGCTGGCGACGACGATCGCGATCCTCGCTGCGATCGCCGTCATCGTGAGCCTGCTGGCCACTGTGTGGACCGAAGTGCTGTGGTTCGACTCGGTCAAGCTGACCTCGGTCTTCACCACTCGGCTCGGTGCTCAACTCGTGCTGGGGATCGGCGGCGGGCTGATCACGGCGGCGCTGGTGTGGTCGAGCCTGTGGTACGGCTATCGCTCGAGGCCCATCTACGCTCCGGTCACCCCGCAACAGGATGCCCTTGACCGCTACCGCGCCGCCCTGGAGCCGTTGCGGCGGGTGGGCACCATCGCTGTGCCGCTGGTCGTCGGCCTGGTCTCCGGGCTGGGTGCGTCCTCGCAATGGGAAACCCTGCTGCTGTGGCGCAACCAGCAGCCGTTCGGGGTAAACGACCCGCATTTCGGCCTCGACGTGGGCTTCTTCGTCTTCGCCCTGCCGTGGTGGACCTTCCTGGTGGCCTTCCTGTCGATGGCGGTCATCCTCGCGGCCCTGGCTGCGGCTTTCACGCACTACGTCTACGGCGGGCTGCAACTGGCCAATCGCGGACGTGACACCACGCGTGCAGCGCTCGTGCACCTGTCCTCGTTGCTCGCGGTCGTCGTGCTGCTGCGGGCGGCGAGCTACTGGCTGGAGCGGTTCGCTCTGTCGCTGCAGACCTCGCGGCTGATGACCGGTGTGCAGTACACGGACGCCAATGCGGTGCTGCCCACCAAGGCGATCCTCGCGGTCGCCTCGGTCATGTGCGCGGCGATGTTCCTGTCGGTCGTGTGGACCCGCTCGTGGCGGCTGCCCGTCATCGGCACCGTGCTGCTCGTGGTCGTGTCGGTCGTCGTCGGCGGGATCTTCCCGGCCCTCATCCAGAGCCTCAAGGTCACCCCGAGCGAGCTGTCGCTTGAGTCGGACTACCTAGCCAAGAACATCACCGCCACCCGCGCGGCATACGGGCTCGACCAGATCAAAGTGACGCCCTACCGCCCGACGGCTGTGGCCTCGCAAGAGAAGCTGCGCGAGACCGCCGGCGCCATCCCCGGAGTGCGCCTGGTCGA
Organism: Actinomycetales bacterium; assembly: GCA_016710645.1. Taxonomy (GTDB): domain Bacteria; phylum Actinomycetota; class Actinomycetes; order Actinomycetales; family Dermatophilaceae; genus Phosphoribacter. Next base: position 87,383 of record JADJVI010000009.1, read on the forward strand.
CCCCAATGTCGTGCAGCCGACCTTCAAGCAGTTGCACGCGGTGCGTAACTACTACGCCTTCCCGGACACCCTCGACGTCGACCGCTACACCCTTGACGGGGTGTCGACGGACGTCGTCGTCGCTGTGCGCGAGCTCGATCTCGCCGGCGTGCCTGCGGGACAGCGCAACTGGCTCACCGACCACACGGTCTACACCCACGGATACGGCGTCGTCGCGGCCTATGGCAACCGGCAGAGCGACGGTCAACCGGTCTTCATCGAGTCCTCGATCCCGGCCGGCACGGCGCTGGGGGAGTACGAACCACGCATCTACTTCGGCGAGCAGTCGCCGCTCTACTCCGTCGTCGGCGCCCCGCAGGGGCAGGCGCCGCGCGAGTTCGACTACCCCGCCCAGGGCGACACCCAGCAGGTCAACACGACGTATGCCGGGCAGGGCGGCGTCGCGCTCGACAACGCGCTCAAGCGGTTGGCCTATGGCATCAAGTACCGCGAGATCAACTTCCTGCTCTCGGACGCCGTCAACGCCAACTCCCGACTGCTGGACATCCGAGCCCCCCGCGAGCGGGTCGAGCGGGTCGCCCCGTGGCTCACGCTGGACGGCAATGTCTATCCGTCGATCGTCGACGGGCGGGTGGTGTGGATCGTCGACGGCTACACGTCGACGGCGAGCTACCCGAACTCACAGATCAGCCAGATGGCGACCTCCACCTCGGACAGCACGACGGTCAACAGGCGGGCGGTCACCAGCCTGGAGCAGGGTCAGGTCAACTACATCCGCAACTCTGTCAAGGCCACCGTCGATGCCTTCGACGGGTCGGTCAACCTCTATCAGTGGGACGAGTCCGACCCCATCCTCAAGGCCTGGATGGGTGCCTTCCCCGGTGTGGTCCGGCCGCTGAGCGACATCAGCGCTTCGCTCATGTCGCACCTGCGTTACCCCGAGGACCTGCTCAAGATCCAGCGCACGCTCTTGGCGCGCTACCACGTGACCGACCCCGGCACGCTCTTCAACGGTCAGGCCAACTGGCGGGTCCCCAGCGACCCGACCCAGGAGACCCGCAATACCGATCAGCCGGCCTACTACTTGTCGATCGCCATGCCCGGACAGGCGACGCCGGAGTTCTCGCTCACGACGACGTTCATCCCGGCCGGCACGCGCGACACTCGCGAGATCCTCACCGGCTTCCTGGCTGCGGACTCCAATGCCGGGTCGTCGGCCGGCAAGCGGGCCGACGGGTATGGCACGTTGCGGCTGCTCGAGTTGCCACCGGACAGCAATGTCAACGGTCCCGGCCAGGTGCAGAACTCCATCAACTCCTCGAGTCAGTCGTCGAAGGCGTTCAGTCTGACCCTGTCGCAGTTCTTGAGTTCGGCTCGCCAGCAAGGGAATTCGGTCATCCTGGGCAACCTGCTGGCCTTGCCGATGGCCGACGGGATGCTCTTCGTGCAGCCCATCTACCTGCAGGGCAGCGCGTCCAACCCGTTCCCGCTGGGGCGGGCTATCGTCGTGACCTTCGGTGACAAGCTGGCCTGGTCCGACACCTTGAATGGTGCGCTCAACGAGCTGTTCGGTGGTCAGGTGGCGCCGACCACGCCGACCACTCCGACGACGCCCACCACGCCGACCACTCCGACGACCCCGACCACGCCGCCCTCGACCGACCCTGGCTCACCGTTGGCGACGGCCATCGCCGATGCCCAAAAGGCCTTCGCCGACGGCGAGGCGGCGCTGCGGGCCGGAGACTTCACGGCATACGGGGAGGCGCAGAAGCGACTCAAGGACGCCCTGGCCCGCGCCGCCGCGGCGTCGCCGACGGGGTCCTTCACGGTGACGCCCACTCCCGCTCCGACCTCCTGAGTGCTGGAGCGCGCCGGGTGGCTACCCGCCGACAGCCACCCGGCGCGCACGGCATACCAGCCCGTATGCCGGTCGATTTGGTTCTCGTCCAGGGGTCACGTAAGGTAGCGCCTGCCGACGCGGGGTGGAGCAGCTCGGTAGCTCGCCGGGCTCATAACCCGGAGGTCGCAGGTTCAAATCCTGCCCCCGCTACAAATGTGATGTCCCGCGACACCGTTGACAGGTGTCGCGGGACATCGTTGCATTTCAGGTCTTGGTTTGGGGGCCGGGTTTGCGTCCGAGGGGTTGGTAGTCCTTGGTGGTGTCGAGGGTGAGTTCGCGCAGGAGTTCGCCGGTGTCGGCGTTCACGACGCGGATGTCGCGGTCGGCGATGAGGGCCAGGACTCGGGTGCCGGCGTGTTCGCGGCCGAGGCCGATGTGGCGTAGTTGGCTGTCGTAGCGGATGGTGATCACTCCGCCGGTGTCGACGCGGTCGCGTCGGACTCGGTAGTGGACGTTGATGGCGGGTTTGGCCGGGGTGGCTTTGGTTCGGGCGGTGTAGGCCTGGGTGGGGGTTCGGCGGCTGAGGGCTCGATGGGGGCGGACGGTGTTGTAGTAGCGCAGGAACCGGTTGAGTTGGCGTTGCAGGGCTGCCAGGTCGGGTGCGGGGGGTTGGGCACGGAGCCACTTCTTCACGGTCTGATGGAAGCGTTCTACTTTGCCTTGGGTCTGTGGATGGTAGGGCCGGGAGTGGTGGAGTCGGACGCCGAGCAGGTCGAGTTCGATCTCGAGAGCGACGCGGCCACCGCGGCGTGGTGTGCCGGTGTAGACAGCGCCGTTGTCGGTCAGGACTGAGCGGGGGATGCCGTGGCGGCGGAATGCGGCTCGGAAGTCGGTCAGAACGTCGGGGCCGGTCGTGGTGGTCCTGGCTTTGCTGGTGATCGCGAGGCGGGAGTGGTCATCGAGGATGTGGTGGATCTCCACGCTGGTGCCGTCGGCTAGCTGCCAGTGGGTGAGGTCTGCTTGCCATCGTTCGTTGGGAAGGTCCGCCGCGAAACGTTTCCCCGCGCCTTTGGGTCGTTTGCGGGGCTGTGGGGTGACCAACCCGCGCCGGGTCAGGGCCCGCCAGATGGTCGAGGTCGCCGGGAGCCTGTTCACGCCAGAGGTCTGAAGGTGGGAGCGGATGGTTTCAGCGCCGGCATCCAAACCCTGCTTGGACAACTCTTGGCGCAGCCGGATGATCTGGTCTTCCAGGTCGAGGCTGATCGCACGCGGGTTGGTGTGTGGCCTTCGTGACCGCGGCTCGAACGCCGCCTCGCCCTCGGCTTCGTAGCGTTTCACGAGGGTCTGTACCCAGTAACGGCTGATCCTGTAGTCCCGGGCGACCTCGCTCTTGGAGCGCCTCTCGACCGTGACTGATGTGATGACGAGCTCCGCGAGCGACATGCCGCACCTCCACGCTAGGTGCCAACCATGTCTCCGGACAGATGCCAACTATGTCAAGAACTCCGACACTGCCCCCGCTACAAAAAGTCTGGCCCCGGGATTCATCACGAATCCCGGGGCCAGAGTGCTGTGGGAGAGTTCTCGACAGGCGTTCCAGGTGCGGGACATCTTGGCAGCAGCTCTGGTAGCAGAGCCGCTCACCATGGTCGACCTGCTCGGGACCGACGAGGGTGCCGCTATCGAGTTCGAGCCCACGCGCCTTGGCCTCTCTGCTCGCCCGGCTGGACTGTGACAACGGCCAGTCGGTTCGTGTTGGACACGAATGTGGTCGCCGCCCTACGAGTCCGCGGGCGGAACCCTCGAGTGGAGGGATGGGCGGCGTCGGTGCCCGTCCTCGACCAGTTCGTCACCGCGCTGACGATTGCCGAGATCGAACGAGGTGTCGTGGGCAAAGAGCGCTCCGATGCTGCGCAGGGTGTGGTCCTGCGGCGCTGGTTCGAGCACCGTGTTCTCCCTGCGTTCGCCGGCCGGGTCCTGCCCTTTGACCTATCGGCGGCACGGATTCTCGCGACCTACCGGGTCCCGGACCAGGCCTCCCTCGACGACGCGTTCATCGCCGCCATTGCGCAGTCGACTGGCATGACCGTGGCGACGCGCAACACCCGACACTTCACCCCGCTCGGTGTCGCCACGATTGACCCGTGGACGTCCTGACGCATTCCAGTCAGTTGACGGCGGCCAAGGCCGCTACTCGCCGGATGTGACGAGCCATCCCCAGGGGTCGAGGTTCACGCCGTCGACATCGCGCAACGCGCCGACCGACCCGACGACATCCCCGGGCACCGCGGGCACCCGCTGCGGGATGGCTGCGGCATTGACCGCGACGGTGACCACGGGGGTCGAGTCCACGGCATACAGGAGCGTCGTGTGGGAGACGTGCAGGACGCGGACCCGAGCGGCATACAGGGTGGGATTGCGGCGGCGCAGCCCGAGCAGGGTGCAGTAGAGGTGCCAGATGGCGGGCGGCTCGCCGAGCTCGGCCGGGGTTGCGGGCAGCGCGGGTCGGATCGCGTCGTCGCCGCCGAAGCGTTCCTCCTTGAGGCCGGTCCAGCCCAACTCGTCTCCGTAGTAGACCGCCGGCGTCCCGGGCAGGGTGGCCAGCAGGACCGCGGCGATCGCCGCACCCTCGGGCGGCAGCAGGGTGGCGATCCGGGTGACGTCATGGTTGCCGATGAAGGTCCACGGGACGAAGTGCTCGAGGAAGGCGTCGTGGCGCTGCAGTGACCACGCGAGCTCGTGCATGTTGCCATCGGTGATGGAGGACCAGATGGCCTTCCACAGCTCGTACTGCGTCACGGCATCCATCCCCGACTCGGCGACGATCGCGGGGTAGTCACCGTGGATGACCTCGCCGACGATGTAGACCTCCGGGTGGGCGGCCCGCACGCGCGTCAGGATCGCCGCCCAGGCCTGCGGGGCCATCGCGTATGCCGCGTCGAGACGCCACGCGTCGACCCCTTCGGCGAGCCAGTGCGTCATGACCTCGACGATGAGATCGCGGACCGCCGGGTTGTCATGATCGAGGGTGACCAGCCCACCGTGCCCCTCGAAGGTGTGCAGCGCGGGGGCGCCGGTGTCTCCGCGCGCCGCCTTCGCCCACCCGCTGGCGATGGCAGCGGCCGGGTCGCGGACGGCGGGATGGTCGCGGCCGACGTGGTTGAAGACTCCGTCGAGCATGATTCGTATGCCGCGCTGCTTCGCCGCCACGACGAGCTCGCGAAAATCGGCGAGCGTGCCTAGTCGCTCGTCGATGGCGAAGTAGTCGAGGGTGTCGTAGCCGTGCGAGGTGGACTGGAAGATCGGCCCCAGCGCCAGACCGTTGGCCCCCAGGGTGACCAGGTGGTCGAGCCACGGGATGAGGTCGCGCAGCGAGCGGTGGCAGCGGCGGTCCTGGCCGGTGGGGTCGGCCCCCAGGGCGCCGAGTGGATAGACCTGCCACCAGATGGAGTGCTGCACCCAGTCCGCCATGAGGGCATCCTTTCGCACCTCGTGTGAGGTCGGGAGGCGACCGGGCCGGGGAATGCCGTGGCCGGGCCCGCGGTTGTCGCCGTTAGATGAACCGTCAACCACCATCGTTGAGCAGCGGGAGCCCGCCATGAACGTCCTCGTCCTCGTCGGCAGCCTGCGCGCCGGCTCGACCAACGCCCGACTCGCCGACGTCGCGATCGGGGCGCTCCCGGTCGATAACACGGTCACCCGGTGGGAGCGCCTCACCGAGTTGCCCTTCTATTCCGAGGACCTCGACACCGACGCTGCTCCGGCCATCGTCGGCGAGTTCCGGGACGTCGTGGCCGCTGCGGACGCCTTGCTCGTCGTCACCCCGGAGTACAACGGGTCGCTGCCAGCCATCCTCAAGAACGCCATCGACTGGGCCTCGCGCCCGCGCGGCGCGGCTGCGATCGCCGGCCTCCCCGCTGCCGTCCTCGCGGCTAGCGGCTCGCCGCGCGCGGCCCTGTGGGCCCGTGAAGACGCCGTCAAGGTACTTCGGGTGGCTGGGGCGCTCCCTCTTGCGGAGACGGTGGGGATTGGCAGCGCGTGGAGCGCTTTCGAGGGCGGACGCTTGGTCGACCCGACCCAGGAGCACGCGGTGCACGAGCTCATGGGCGCGCTGGTCGCGGCCGCTCGGGTGCACGTCACCGCCTGACCAGAGACGCCCCGGGGCGACTCAGGTGACGGACGTGGGCCAGGCTGTTTCCAGCCAGGTCGCCGCGCGCAGCACTCCGACATCGTCGAACCGGCGGCCGGACAGCTGCACGCCGATCTCCCGCCCATCCTCGCGTCGTCCCATCGGCACGGCGCACGAGGGCTGGCCCGACATCGAGAACGGCACGGTGAACCCGATATGCGCCATCCCCTCCGCCGGGTCGTCGCCCCACGGCATCGGCCACTCCGCCGGGAAGGCGCTCACCGGCGCCACCGGGGACAGCACGAGGTCGTATGCCGTGGTCGCAGCGACCGTGGCGCCCCGCAACGCGAGCGTGGCCTGGTAGTTGCGCAGCGTCTGCACCCCGGATGTCTCGGCGCCAGCTTCGGCCCACTGCCGGATGTAGGGCAACACCCGCTCACGAGCCTCGCTGCTCAAGACCTCTAGGTCGGCCCAGAGCCGCATCCGCCAGAAGGCATCCAGGGCCGTCAGCGTGGCATCGGTGAGCCACGGTGCGATGACCTCGACATGTGCCCCGCCGCGTTCGAAGAGCCGACCGGCCGCCTCGGTGACCTCGCGCAGGGCCGGGTCGCACGGCATACCGGCTCCGGAGTCGAGCAGGAGGGCCACCCGCAGGCCGTCGACCGACACCTCGGCGAGAGACCAATCCAGTTGCGCCGCAGGCAAAGCCGTCCAGTCGCGCGGATCGTGACCGGAGACGACCGCCATCGCGGCAGCTGTGTCGCCGACCGTGCGGGTGATCGGTCCGGCCACGCGGCCGAGGTAGGGCGCTTCCAAGGGCACCCGGCCGTAGGAGGGTTTGTGACCGACCAGGCCCAGCCAAGTGGCCGGCAGACGGATCGAGCCGCCGATGTCGGTGCCGATGTGGATCGGACCGTAGCCGCCAGCTGCGGCCGCGCCCGCCCCCGCGGAACTGCCGCCCACGGTGAGCGTCGGGTCCAACGGCGATCGAGTGATCCCGTAAAGGGAGGAGACGCCCGAGGAGAGCATGCCCCAGTCGGGCATCGTCGTCGTGCCGACGAGCACCGCACCTGCAGCCGAGAATCGCTCCACGACAGGGGAGTCCGCGCTCGGCACGCGCGGGGTCGCGCCCGCCGAGCCCGATCTCAACGGCACGCCGGCGCGGGCCAGGTTCTCCTTGACGGTGACGGGTATGCCGTCCAGCGGGCCCAACGGCATACCGGCCGCGAAGCGCCGCTCGGACGCCGCGGCCGCGCGCTCGGCGGCAGCGACGAGGTCGGGGGAGCGGTCGGCGAGGGCGTTGACGGCGGGTTCGAGTTCGGCGATGCGGGCGGCGACTGTGGCGTTGACCTCGACGGGCGACACGTCGCGCGAGCGGTAGGCAGCGGCCAGCTCGGCGACCGACCACAATCCCAGGTGTCTGCCGTCGTGCATGCCGTTCACCTCCCGTCCGCCCCCAAATCCGAGGGTAACGCCTGATCTGGGCGGTCTGACTACCGTCGGGTAGATGACGGTTGGATATCGACATCGGCCGGTGGCGGGATCCGCTGCCCTGCAACCCGATCCCAGCACGTAGCCTGTGCTCGCCAGATCGTCCGCCGGATCCCTCTTGGAGTTCCCGTGACCCTTCGCACCGGGCGGTTGTCCGCCTCCCTCGTCCGCCCGCTCGCAGCTCTGGCTGCCGTGGCGATCGGCCTCACCGCGTGCACCGCGGGGTCGAGCACGACGCCGGCCCCGGCGTCCAGCGGCGCTGCCGCCGGAACGTCCACCGACAAGATCACCCTCGGCCTGGTCGCCGAGCCCGCGAGCCTCGACTTCACCAAGACCGACGGCGCGGCCATCCCCCAGGCGCTGCTCGTCAACGTCTACGAGGGCCTGGTCAAGCTCGACCAGGACGGCAAGATCGTCCCCGCGCTGGCCAAGTCGTGGAAGGTCAGCGACGACAAGAAGACCTACACCTTCGACCTCGTCGAGGGCGCGAAGTTCACCAGCGGCGAGGCCTTCACCGCCGAGGACGCGGTCTTCTCGATCAAGCGGGTCGCCACCGACTGGACCACCTCACTCAAGGCCGGCATGTCGGCCGTTGCCGACGCCAAGGCCGTGTCGCCCACGCAGCTTCAGGTGACCCTGTCGGCGCCGAGCAACGACTGGCTCTATCGGATGACCACCCACCTGGGCGCGATGTTCTCCCGCAACGGGGTGGCCGACCTGGCCAACAAGCCGATCGGCACCGGGCCCTACACCTTCACCTCGTGGAACCGCGGCGACTCGATCACGCTGACCCGCAACGATTCTTACTGGGGCACCAAGCCCTACTACCAGACCGTCGTGCTCAAGTACTTCAAGGACGCCACGGCCCTCAACAACGCCCTGCTCACCGGCGCGATCAACGTCGTGACAACGGTGCAAGCCCCCGAGGCGCTGGCCCAGTTCACCTCCAACAGCAAGTACCAGGTCATCGAGGGCACCACCAACGGTGAGGTGTTGCTGTCGTTCAACAACGCCAACGAGGTCTTCAAGGACAAGAAGGTGCGCGAGGCGATCCGCCGCGGCATCGACCACAACGCCCTCATGGACACCTGCTGGGCCGGCAAGGGCTCGCTCATCGGTTCCTTCGTCCCGCCGACCGACCCGTGGTACGAGGACCTCACCGGCGTCATGCCGTTCGACAAGGCCAAGGCCAACGCGCTGCTCACCGAGGCGGGCAAGGTCGGCACGACGCTGCGCCTGCGGGTCCCGACCCTCCCGTATGCCGTCTCGTGCGGTCAGGTGGTCAAGTCCCAGCTCGAGGCGGTCGGCTTCAAGGTCGAACTCGACCAGCTCGAATTCCCGGCAGCCTGGCTGACCCAGGTCTTCAAGGGTGGCGATTTCGACATGTCCATCGTGGCCCACGTCGAGCCGCGCGACATGAAGGCCGTCTTCGGCAACCCGGACTACTACACCCACTACGGCACCGCCGAGATCCAGGCGCTCTTCAAGGCCGCCGACGAAGGCACCGCTGAGGACCAGGTGACCAACCTCAAGAAGGCGGCCCGGCTGCTGTCCGAGGACGCCGCCGGCGATGTCCTCTTCCTGCTGCCCAACCTCATGGTGGCCGACAAGGGCATCACGGGATTGCCGAAGAACGCCATCGCGGTCGCCTTTGACCTGTCCAAGCTGGCCAAGGGCTGAGTGGCGGTTCGACGCACGATGACGTAGTCCGGTCGAGACCGGCCGGCAACGCTATTCGTTGGCCGGTCTCGACCGCGGCACCCCACCATGACAGGCTGACGGCATGCTCCTGCGCCTGGCCGAGCGCACCGCGATCCTCCTGGTGAGCCTTGCGGTGAGTTCGCTGTTGGTGTTCGGGTTCATGGTGCTGCTGCCCGGTGATCCCGCCCGGGTGGCCCTCGGCGTCAACGCCACCGAGGCCGATGTCGCCACCCTGCGACGCGAATACGGCCTGGACCGCCCGTTGGCCACCCAGTTCCTCGACTGGCTGGGCGGGCTCCTGCGCTTCGACCTCGGCAAGAGCTACATCAGCAAAGCCGAGATCGCCCCGCAGATTGCCGACCGGTTGCAGGTCTCGCTCATCCTCGTTGCCGTGTCCATGCTCGTGGCCCTGGTCATCGCGGTGCCGTTCGGCACCTTCATGGCGGTCCACCACCAACGTCCGGCCGGGTTGGTGCTCTCGGCGATCTCCCAGATCGGAGTGGCCGTCCCGGCCTTCCTCGCCGGCATTCTGCTCATCACCGTCTTCGCGGTACAGCTCGGGTGGCTGCCGGCCGGGGGCTGGACGCCACCGGCATACGATCCCGGCTTGTTCCTCAAGCAACTGCTGCTGCCGGCCCTGTCACTGGGACTCGTGCAGGGAGCGGTGCTCACCCGCTATGTCCGCTCGGCGGTGCTCGACGTGCTGCGCGAGGACTTCCTGCGCACCGCCCGCGCCAAGGGGCTCACCCCGATGCGCGCGCTGGCCCGGCACGGACTGCGCAATGCCGCCGTCCCGGTGGTGACGGTCCTGGGGCTGCAACTGGCGACCCTGCTGGTGGGCGCGGTCGTCATCGAACGGGTCTTCGTCATCCCGGGCCTCGGGTCGCTGCTGCTGGACGCCGTCGGCAACCGCGACCTCATCGTCGTCCAGGACGTCGTCATGGTGCTCGTCGTCGCCGTGCTCGTCACCAACTTCGTCGTCGATCTGCTCTACCTCGTGATCGACCCCCGGCTGCGGACGGGGACCCGATGACCAGCCCCTCCTGGCGCGGGCCGTCGTGGCGGCGCGGTGCCGGCACGTCAAGCGGGTTCTCCCGGCTGGCCACCGGCCTGCTCCCGGCCGGATCGCAGCGCTCCCGCGCAGGGGTCAGCGCGACCATCGCGGTTGGCGGGGGCATCGTCGGGCTCATCGTCGCCGTCGGCCTTCTCTCGCTGGTCTGGACGCCCTACGACCCGGGCACGATCGACCCCACCTCGCGGCTGCAGCTGTCCTCCAGCGCGCATTGGCTCGGCACCGACAAGTTCGGCCGCGACGTCCTGTCGCTCATCATGGCCGGGTCACGCACCACCCTCGTGGTCGGCGTTGTCGCTGTCGGCGTGGCCGCGATCGTCGGCGTACCGCTGGGGATCCTCTCGGCCATGGTCCCCAAATGGTGGGGCGAGGTCATCATGCGGGCCAACGACCTGCTCCTGGCGTTCCCGGCGCTGCTACTGGCGATCATGCTCACCGCGGTGCAAGGGCAAGGCGTGGTCACGGCGATGATCGCCATCGGGATCGCAAGCATCCCGTCCTTCGCTCGGGTGGTCCGCTCCGGTGCCATCGGGGTGATGAAGACTGAATACGTCCTCGCCGCCCGCGCGGCCGGACGACGGCCGTGGGCGATCGCGCTGCGGCACGTGCTGCCCAACGTCATGAACCTCGTCATCGTCCAGGCCTCGGTTTCCTTCGCGATCGCGGTCCTAGCGGAGGCCGCCCTGTCCTACCTCGGCCTCGGCGCACCCCCCGGCACCCCGTCATGGGGCCGGATGCTCCAGGAAGGCCAGGAGTTGCTTTTCGTCGCGCCGCGGCTGGAGGTCTTCCCCGGTGTTGCCATCGCCCTCGCCGTCCTCGGGTTCAACCTCCTAGGCGACGGGCTGCGGGACCGTTACGACCCCCGATTGCGAGACGGCCGATGAGTATGCCGGTCCGCCCCGTCCCAGCCCAGATGTCGAACGACGTGCCCGAGGATGTGCTGCGTGTCGACGGCTTGCACGTCCGGGTCGGTGAGCTCGAGCTGCTCAGCGATGTCGATCTCACCGTCCGCAGGGGCGAACGCGTCGGCTTGATCGGCGAATCCGGTTCCGGCAAGTCGCTTACCGCGCTGTCGATCATGGGGTTGTTGGCCGAGTCGCTGGAGCCCTTCGGGTCGGTCACCGTGACCGGGCAGGACGGGCGGCATACCCAGGTCGTCGGCACCGCAGAAGGTGACCTCGCCGCCATGCGCGGGCGCGATGTGACGATGATCTTCCAGGAGCCGATGACGGCCCTCAACCCGACCATGCGGGTCGGCGCCCAGGTCGCCGAGGTGATGCGGATCCACCGGACGGTGCCCGACCGGCATACCGCAGCCGCTCGTGCCGTCGAACTGCTCGACAAGGTCGGGTTGCCCGACCCTGCCGAAGCGGCCAAGGCCTACCCGCACCAGCTCTCCGGCGGGCAACGTCAGCGGGTCGTCGTCGCGATGGCCCTGGCCAACGACCCCGCCCTGCTGATCTGCGACGAGCCGACGACCGCGCTCGATGTCACGGTGCAGGCGCTCGTGCTCGACCTCATCGTCCGTGGGGTGGAGGCTCGCAACGCCGGGATGCTCTTCATCACCCATGACCTGGCGGTCGTCGCCAGCGTCTGCGAGCGGGTGCTGGTGATGTACGGCGGACGAGCGTGGAGGCCGGGGACGTGCAGCAGGTGTTCACCCAGCCGCGCCACCGCTACACCCGCGGGTTGATCGGTGCATCCGACCTCGACCTCACCCGGCCCGACGGACGCCTCTACACGATCCAGGGCTCGGTGCCCTCGGCCGGGCGCTTCCCGCACGGGTGCGTCTTCCGAAACCGGTGCATCCATGCCACGGTCGAGTGTGAGAGCCAGCCGCGCTGGGAGGGCAGCGGCCCAGAAGACGGGTTTGCGTGCTGGCACCCGGTGCGGGTCCGTGACGCGCAGGGGGTGGGTGGGTCATGACCGTCCCCGCAGCGCCCCAGGCTGAGGGTATGCCGTCATCCTCGCCCGCTTCGGCGGTGCCGGCCGTGCGGCTGCGCGAGGTCACCAGGGACTACCGCCGGCAGCGCACCTCGATGTTCACGCCGGCGCCGGTCGTGCGGGCACTGCGCGGGGTGAGCCTGGACATTGCACAAGGCCAGCGCTTCGGCATCGTGGGGGAGTCCGGCTGCGGGAAATCGACCCTGCTGCGGATCATCGCGGGCCTGGATCAACCGACCACCGGCAGCGTCGAGATCGATGGCACTGACATCTCACGGCTTCCCGAGCGGCGGCTGGGTTTCCTGCGCGAGCGGCTCCAACTGGTCTTCCAAGACCCGATGGGCTCCCTCGACCCACGGATGAAGGTGCGCGACATCATCGCCGAACCCCTTGTCTCGCAAGGGAAACGCGACAACCTGCCGCGAGTGCTGGAGTTGCTAGAGGCGGTTGGGCTGCAGTCTGAGGCAGCCGACCGCTATCCCCACCAGTTCTCGGGCGGCCAGCGCCAACGGATCTCGATCGCTCGCGCCCTGGCACCCGACCCGCGCATCCTCGTCGCCGACGAACCCGTCAGCGCCCTCGACGTGTCGGTGCGGGCCCAGGTGCTCAACCTCCTCGACGAACTCGTCGAGCGACTATCCCTCACCCTCATCTTTGTGTCGCACGACTTGTCGGTGATCCGGCATGTGCGCCTCGGTGGCAGTCATGACCCGGGGCGAGGTCGTCGAGGTCGGCGCCACCGAGCAGATCTATCAACAAGCCGAGCACGCCTACACCCGCGCCCTCATCGCCGCCGCACCCCGACTGCGCACCGCGCTGGCCGGACGCACCGCAGCGGACCTCGCCGCTGACACCCTCGCCGCCAAGGAGAGCCGATGACCTGGACCGTGGGCCCGACCAACTCGCTCGTGGATGTCGCGGGAGTGCGCGTGGGTCACTACACCCGCACCGACGACGGATGGCTCACTGGCACGACCGTCGTGCGGCTGCCGGTCGACGGTGCGGTGGCCGGGGTCGACGTTCGCGGCGGCGGGCCGGGCACCCGCGAGACCGACCTGCTCGACCCACGCAACCTCGTCGAACGCGTCCATGCCATCTGTCTGTCCGGCGGCTCGGCCTTTGGGCTCGCCGCGGCCGACGGAGTGATGTCGGCGCTCCTCACCGACGGCGTCGGCTTCCCCATGGGGGCCCGGGCGAGGTCGTCCCCATCGTGCCTGGGGCGGTGATCTTCGACCTCGGCCGGGGCGGAGTCTTCGCCAACCGCCCGGACTCCTCTTTCGGGCTGCCGCTCATGCCGCTGCCACCGATGCAGCCGTCGCCCAGGGCTGCGTCGGCGCCGGCACCGGCGCCAAGGCCGGCGGAATCAAGGGCGGGATTGGGTCGGCGAGCACGGTGCTCGCCGACGGCACGACGGTCGCGGCACTCGTGGTCGTCAACGCGGTCGGCTCTGCGTCGACCCCCCGCACCGGGCACCTGTATGCCGTCTCGCTCGGCTTCCCGGCGAGTTTCCCGAAGTCGGCCCGATCGACCCGGAGCGCTTGGCGCAGGCCCGCGCTCGCGCTGCCGAGGAGGTCGGCCCGCTCAAACCCGCCCTCGCCACGACGATCGGGGTCATCGCCACCGACGCCACACTGACCAAGGCCCAGTGCGCCAAGGTGAGCGGCATCGGCCACGACGGGCTGGCCCGGGCGATCCGGCCGGTGCACACCATGTTCGACGGCGACACGCTCTTCACCGTCGCCACTGGAGCTCGCGGCGCGGACGCTGCACCAGACCCCTTCGCCTTCCACGCCCTCTGGATGCAGCGGGCGACACGGTCACCCGGGCCGTCGGGCACGCGATGCTGGCCGCCACCTCGGTGCACCCGCCCGCCCGCACCATCCGCAGCTATCGCGACGCCCTGCTGTGAGCCCCCGTCAGCCAACCTGACCAACCCAGCCAACCGAACCGACCGGCCGAAGGAGTCCGACATGAGCGACACGATCCCCGATCTGAGCAGGTTGTTCCGTCTCGACGGCCGCCGAGCCGTCGTTGTCGGCGGTGGGAGTGGCATCGGCCAGGCTGCTGCCCTGGCCCTGGCTGCCCACGGCGCCGAGGTCATCGTCGCCGACCGCGACGAAGGGGCCATGGCCGCCACCGTCGCGGCCGGCGAAGCGGCCGGGACCGGGCGCGCGGGCGGGAGCCTCACGGCATACCGGCTGGACGTGCTGGCGGACGGGGCGATCGAGCGGGCGGTGACCGACCTCGGGGCCGTCGACGTCCTGGCCGTCACCCCGGCGGTCAATGTGCGCAAGCGGCTGCTGGATTACACCCGCGAGGAATTCGATCGGGTGGTCGACCTCAACCTCGGCGCAGCCTTTGAGCTAACCCGAGCCTTCGGCCGAGGGATGGCGCAGCGGGACCGCGGCTCGATCATCGGGTTCTCCCTCGATCCGGTCGCTGACCACCGAACCTGGCCAGGGCGTCTATGCCATGACCAAGGCGGGCCTGGTCATGCTGCTGCGCACCCTCGCCGTCGAACCCGGCCCGCACGGCGTGCGGGTCAACGCCGTTGCGCCCGGGGTAGTCGACACCCCGCTCACCGCGCCGATCAAGGCCCAACCCGACTGGTATGCCGCCTACGCCGACAAGGCGATCCTCGGTCGCTGGGGACGCCCTGACGAGTTAGCGGGCGCGGTCGTCTACCTTGCCTCGGATGCCTCCAGCTATGTCACCGGTTCGGTGATGTTCGTCGACGGCGGGTGGACCGCGGCTGACGGGCGGTTCGTCCTCCGGCCTGAGCTGAGGTGATGCGGAGAATCACGGTGCGCAGTGGGTGATCTCGGGATCACCGCGCCCGAGCCACCCGGAGTCGTTAATCCGCC
>JADJVI010000010.1 GCA_016710645.1 Actinomycetales bacterium
GGCCGAGCTCGGCCAGGTCGTGGTTGCTCGTGGCGCTCCACGCAGGGATGGTCACCCCGACCACGCTCATGTCGATCCCGTCGGGGGAGGTCACCCAGCCGTTGCGGTCCTCGACGACGAAAGAGTGTCCCTGGCCGGGCTCGAGGTCTCGGGGCGCCACGGAAGGCCCCGGCCGCAGCGCCAGACGGTTGCCGTGTCCAGCACCGCCGCGGGGGAGTGCTCCGGGTCGGCCGACACCGACACCACCGTGAGCCCCTCGGCGGACGCCCGGTGGACCGCGACCGGTCCGAGCGCAGACTGCTCGACCTGCAGCCGGTGGCCGTAGCCCGGAAGGGCGTGCAGTGCGGTCCGCACGGACGTCGCGAACGGGCCAGGTCCCAGACCGTGCGCGTCGGCGCTCCTCATCGGCTCAACCCAGGTCACCCGGGACACCAGCGCGTTGGCCAGGACGAAGAAGGGATCGACAGCCGCCAGGTCGATCGGGAAGGTGGTGATGAGGCCGTCGGTGTGCTCCTGCGCCCAGGTGTCGGCGGCTTCCTGGGCCGGGATCGGCCCGGTCTCGGTGGGCAGAGCAGCCAGGAAGGCGGCCATGGCAGGGGTCGTGACCCGCGGGTCCAGCCACGTCGCGACGGCAGCCCGCACCGCAGGATGCCGGGTGCTCAGCAGGGTCTTGGCGGCCGAGCTAGCGCTCGGAAGATCCAGACCGAGAGCGTCGGCGAGAGCGGCGAGTTGACCATCGGTAAGGCCAGCCTCGTCGACGTCCGCGGCCCCGGCCATGAGGGCGAGGATGAGCCAGGCCCCCAGCGGGGAGGCCACGTGATGGGCGGCGCCGATGCGCTCGTGCAGGCGCACGGCATACCGAGTGAGGGCCGGGGCCAGATCACGGGCGGTGAGCATGGCCCCACCGTAGCCGTGGGTCGGGGGCCAGGAGGGCAACCGACGTAGGATCACCGGGTGCCCGTATACCTCGACCACGCCGCGACGACGCCGGTCTTCCCGCACGTCGCGGCGGCGATGGCCGAGCAGGCCACCCGAGTGGGCAATGCCTCCTCGCTGCACACCGCCGGGCGGGCGGCCCGCAGGATCGTCGAGGAGTCCCGCGAGCGACTGGCCGCCGCAATCGGTGCCCGCCCCTCGGAGGTCGTCTTCACTTCTGGCGGAACGGAATCCGACAACCTGGCGATCAGCGGCGTGCTGCGCGCTCGCCGCGACGCCGACCCGCGCCGGACCCGGCTCCTGGTGTCGGCGATCGAGCACCACGCCGTGCTCGACTGCGTCGAGGCACTGGAAGCTCGCGAGGGGGTGCAGGTCACCTGGCTGCCGTGCGACGCCGAGGGTGTCGTGCATCCCGAGGTCTTGGCGCGTGAACTCGCGGCCGACCCCGAGTCGGTCGCTCTGGTCAGCGTCATGTGGGCCAACAACGAGGTCGGCACGGTCCAGGACGTCGCGGCGCTCGCCGCGATGGCGCACGAGCACGGCATACCGATGCACACCGATGCGGTCCAGGCGGTGGGGCACCTGCCCGTCGACGTCGCCGCGTCCGGGGTCGACCTGCTCACCCTCGGCGGGCACAAGGTCGGCGGCCCGGTCGGCACCGGCGCGCTTGTCGTCAAGCGCGACGTGGCGGTCGTCCCGTTGGTCTACGGCGGGGGACAGGAGCGCCAGATCCGCAGCGGCACGCTCGACACGGTCGGCATCCTCGGGCTCTCGCTGGCAGTCGAGTATGCCGTCGCGCAGCGCGAGCGCGAGACCGCCCGGCTGGTCGGGCTGCGTGATGCCCTCCTGAAGGGCGCGCTCGACCTCGATCTCGGGATCCGCGTCGGTGGACGCTGGACCCCGGGCGATGCCCTCGGGAGGCTGGCCGGCAATGCCCACCTCATCGTGCCTGGCTGTGAGGGCGACTCGCTGCTCTACCTGCTGGATGCCGCAGGGATCGAATGTTCGACCGGCTCGGCCTGCCAGGCGGGCGTGCCGCAACCTAGTCACGTGTTGCTGGCCATGGGCCTGACCGAGCGAGAGGCGCGCGGGGCGTTGCGAGCGACCCTCGGTCACACCTCCACGGCGGCCGACGTCGAGGCGTTCCTCGCCGCCCTGCCGGCGGCGGTCGACCGGGCTCGGCGCGCCGCCGGGGCCACCCTGGGGTCCGGCTGATGCGCGTCGTCGCCGCGATGAGTGGGGGGGTCGACTCCGCCGTGTCCGCGGCCCGGATGGTCGAGGCGGGCCACGAGGTGGTCGGGGTCCACCTGGCGTTGTCTCAGCAGGCCAGCGTGCTGCGGGAGAGCGCCCGAGGCTGCTGCACCCTCGAGGACTCCGCCGACGCCCGACGGGTCGCCGACCGGCTCGGTATCCCGTTCTACGTGTGGGATCTCGCGGAACGCTTCCGCGTGGAGGTGGTCGAGGACTTCGTCGCGGAATATGCCCAGGGCCGGACTCCCAATCCGTGCCTGCGGTGCAACGAGCGGATCAAGTTCCATGCCCTGCTCGACAAGGCGCTCGCCCTCGGCTTCGACGCGGTGGCTACCGGACACTACGCGCGCATCGTCACCCGAGGGGACACTGGCGCGCGCGAGTTGCACCGCGCCGTCGACGCCGCCAAGGACCAGTCCTATGTGCTCGGCGTGCTCGACCAGGATCAGTTGGCCCGGGCCTTCTTCCCGCTGGGGGATTCGACCAAGACCCAGGTGCGCGCAGAGGCCGCTGAGCGCGGGTTCGCCGTCGCCAAGAAGCCCGACTCCCACGACATCTGCTTCATCGCCGATGGCGACACCCGCGGCTGGCTTACCCGACGCCTGGGAGCCCAGCCCGGGGTGATCCTCGACGAGGAGGGCGACGTCGTCGGCGAGCACGGTGGGGCCTACGCCTTCACCGTCGGCCAACGCAAGGGACTGCACCTTCCGCGCCCCGCAGCCGACGGCCGGCCTCGTTACGTCCGTGAGGTCGACGTCGAGCGCAATGTCGTCGTCGTCGCTCCGGCCGATCTGCTCGGCGTCCGGCGCATCGACGGAGAGCACGTGCGCTGGTGTGGCGAGGCGCCGAGTGGCCCGACCCGGCTGGGCGCCCAAGTGCGCGCCCACGGAGCGGAGCTGCCGGGCACGGCATACCCGCGTCTTTCGGCCGACGGGAGGTGCGCGCTGGAGGTGGTCCTCGACGAGCCGCTGCGCGGGGTGGCGCCGGGGCAAAGCGTCGTGCTCTACGACGGCACCCGGGTGGTCGGGTCGGCCACCATCCGCGCGACGCATCCCGATTAGGCTGCCCGCGTGGTCGACGTCAGCGGGATCGGGTCCTGGCCGGGCACCGAGGTGCGCGAAGCTCTCACGGTTGTGCGCGACCTGCTCGTGCCGCTGGATGCTGCCGATGGCGTGAGGGGGCTGCCCTACCTTCCCGAGCTGCCCGCTCGCGGGCCAGGCGCCGACCTTATCGGGCGCACCGCGGGCCTGCTTGTCGACCTCGCGGTCGACCTGCAACCGGCCGGCTGGCGGTTGGTCGACCGTCCTGGACGCGACGCGGCTCGGACGGCGGCGCTCTGGCGCGAGGACCTCGACACCTTGGCCGAGGTCTTCGACGGGTATGCCGGTCCGCTCAAGGTCACCGTCGCGGGGCCGTACACCCTGGCGGCATCGCTGTGGCTCCCTCGTGGCGACCGCTGCGTCATCGATCCCGGAGCGGTCCGCGATGTCGCCGAGTCACTCGGCGAGGGGATCCGCGGGCTGCTGCAGACGGTGGCTCGGGCGGTGCCAGGAGCAGCGTTGACCCTTCAGGTCGATGAGCCCTCGCTGCCGGCCGTGCTCTCGGGAGCCCTACCCACGGCATCGGGCTATGGCCGCCTGCCGGCCGTCGATCCCGTCGACGCACTCCCCGTGCTCACGGGCGTGCTCGCTGCGGCAGGCGGACGGCCGACCGTCATCCACTGCTGCGCGGCATACCCGCCGTTGCCCTTGCTGCGGCGATCCGGGGCGAGCGCGCTGTCGGTGGACACTTCGCTGCTCACCCCGCGCGGGTGGGAGGGTATCGCGGTCGCGGTCGAGGACGGGTTGCGCCTCGCGGCCGGTTGCGTCCCGACCTCGGGCGAGGCGGGGGATGGCCCGTCGCTTGCCGCCTCGTTGGCGCGGTCGTGGTCAGACCTCGGTATGCCGTCCGCTCGCCTTGCCGAGCTCACCGTCACCCCGAGTTGTGGGCTGGCCGGGCTATCACCCGCACTCGCCGTCGCTCGGCAGCGGCTGGCCATCGACGTGGCCCGTCGTCTCGCCGATCGCGCGCAGGCCTGACCTTGCGGTCCTGCCTTGCGGTCCTGCCTTGCGGTCCTGCCCTGCGGTCCTGCCCTGCGGTCCTGCCCTGTGGTCGTGATCCCGATTGACCTGATCCGAACATGGGGTGACCCGGCTCAGGAGGTGGCGGTCGCCTTGGCCGTCGAGGTCGCCGCAGCGGTCGGCTTGGCCGTGGATGTGGCCGACGCCTTGCCCGGAGCGAGCGCCGAGAAGCTCTTGAACTC
Source organism: Actinomycetales bacterium (assembly GCA_016710645.1). Taxonomy (GTDB): domain Bacteria; phylum Actinomycetota; class Actinomycetes; order Actinomycetales; family Dermatophilaceae; genus Phosphoribacter. Next base: position 4,490 of record JADJVI010000010.1, read on the forward strand.
CTCGAAGGAGATGTTCCAGTCAGTCCAGCCGTTGCCCCGCTCCAGGCCCCGGTTGGTGCCCGACACGACGACCGGGTCGCCCACCTTGACCTGGTTGAACAGCCACTGGGCGTTGCCCGTGCTCATCCCGATGCAGCCGTGGCTGACGTTGGCCCGGCCCTGGCTGCCGACCGACCACGGTGCTGCGTGGAGGAATTCACCCGACCAGGTCTCGCGCAGTGCGTACTTCACGTCCGGGATGGAGTAGTACTCGGGGTCGCTCTTGTCCAGGCCCACCGTCGTGGCGTCCATCTTGACCTCGGCGAACTTCTCCATGATGACCTTGGTGCCGCTGCGCGTCACCCAGCCCGGCTTGCCGCCGGTGATGGGGATGGTGCGGGCCGCCTGACCGTCGACGAGCACGGTCATCTGGTGGCTGGCCAGGTCGGCCTTGAGGATGGTCGAGGAGCCGACCGTGAAACCACCGGTGATCGACTTCTGACCGTAGGTGCCATTGCCTGCGGCGACGCCGTTGATGTCGACGTTGACCGAGACCTTGGTGCCGGGCTGCCAGTACTTCTCCGGCCGCCAGTGCACCTCACTACTGCCGTACCACGCCCACGAGCCGTTCTGGGCCGGCACCGAGGTGACCGTCAGCTTCTTCTCGAAGGCCGCCTTGTCGGTCACCGGGACGTCGAAGCGGACGATGACTGGCATCGCGACGCCCACGGTGGCGCCGTCGGCCGTGAGCGTCGGGAAGATCTCCTGCTTCTTGGACAGCTTCTGGGTCGTGAACGTGCTGTCCTTGGTCGTCTGCTTGCCGTCGGCGTTGACGCCGGTCATCTGTAGCGCGTAGACGGTGCCGGGCTCCAGCAGGGAGCGCGCGGTCCAACTGGAGCCGTCGGGAGCAAGCGAGCCCTCGACCTGCACCGTGGCGGCCTTGGCGTCCTTGTACGACATGGCCACGCTCGTCACGGTGCCGCCCTTGGCCGCGACGCTCACCACGGTGTCGACGGTGACCGGCGTCCCTTCGGTGACATTGGGGACGAGCTCAACATCGGGAGTGGCGGCCGGCGTGGCGGCTGCGCCGTCGGTGGCACCCGCGCCGCTGGAGCCTGTGGTCGGCGCGGCGGACTGGCCGGGAGTGCTGGTGCAGCCGGACAACGCGAGAGCCGCCACCACGGTGAGGGCAGCGGCATACCGCAGCGTTCGGGTGGAAGTCGCGAGGTGAGAGCGCACGGAGGATCCCCTGAGTAGGCATACCCGACCGAGCGGGGCGCAGGTCGGAAGTCCTAGTTTCCGATGGCAAGGGGCGCCTAAGCAAGTCAGCTCCACTGTGAGTCCCCTGGGAGTGTCCGCGGCGTGCGGCAGGATGGGCCCGTGGCCAGCCTTCCCTCTGCCCTTCCCGACCCTGCTGACGGGGTGCCGCCCTCGCCCGAGGCGTCGTCGTCATCGACCGGGGGGCAACCCGCCCAGGACCCCGCACCGGAGGTCCGCCACGAGTGGAGCCGTCTGGCCGAGGAGGTGACCGCGCACCAGTTCGCCTACTACGTGCAAGACGCTCCGACCGTGAGCGATGGCGAGTACGACTCGCTGCTGCGGCGGCTGCAGGAGCTCGAGACGGCATACCCGAGTCTGCGCACGCCGGACAGCCCGACTCAGGTCGTGGGGGGAGCGGGGTTCGCCACCGAGTTCCAGGCGGTCGACCATCTCGAGCGGATGATGAGCCTGGACAACGCCTTCTCCGCCGAGGAACTTGCCGCCTGGGTGGGGCGGGTCGAGCGCGAGGCCGGGGCGGTGCCCTTCCATTACCTGCTGGAGCTCAAGATCGACGGCCTCGCGGTCAACCTGCTCTACGAGCAGGGGCGGCTGGTTCGGGCGCTGACCCGGGGTGACGGGCGCACCGGGGAGGACGTCACCCTCAATGTCCGATCCATCGCGGGGGTGCCGAGCCGGCTGATCGGCGACGATGTGCCCGACCTGGTCGAAGTGCGTGGCGAGGTCTTCTTCCCGGTCGCGGCGTTCGAGTCGCTCAATGCCGGACTCGTCGCGGCCGGGCGGGCGCCGTTCGCCAACCCCCGCAATGCCGCGGCGGGCTCGCTGCGTCAGAAAGACCCTCGGGTCACGGCGAGCCGACCGCTGCGGCTGCTCGTGCACGGCATCGGGGCGCGCCGCGGCTTCGAGGTGACGCGCCAGAGCGAGGCGTATGCCGTGCTCGCAGCGTGGGGGCTGCCCACCTCAGCAGCGGTGCGGGTTGTGTCGACGCCCGCCGAGGTTTCGGCCTACATCGACCGGTATGCCGGCCACCGCCACGATATGGAACACGAGATCGACGGGGTCGTCGTCAAGGTCGACGAGGTGGCGCTGCAACGACAGCTCGGCTCCACATCCCGGGCGCCTCGGTGGGCCATCGCTTACAAGTACCCCCCGGAAGAGGTCAACACGAAGCTGGTCGACATCCGGGTCAACGTCGGGCGCACTGGGCGGGTGACCCCCTATGGGGTGATGACGCCGGTGCTCGTCAGCGGATCGACCGTCGAGAACGCCACCCTGCACAACGCCTGGGAGGTGGCCCGGAAGGGGCTACTCATCGGCGACACCGTGGTGCTGCGCAAAGCCGGCGATGTCATCCCCGAGATCGTCGGGCCGGTGGTGGCGCTTCGCGATGGCACCGAGCGGGAGTTCGTCATGCCCACGCACTGCCCCTCCTGTGGGGCGTTGCTGGCCCCCTCCAAGGAGGGTGACAAGGACATCCGTTGTCCCAACACTCGGTCCTGCCCGTCGCAACTGCGTGAGCGCCTGTTCGGGTTGGCTTCTCGGGGGGCGCTGGACATCGAGGCGTTGGGCTGGGAGGGCGCGGGGGCCTTGCTCGACTCGGGGGTGGTGACCGACGAGGGCGACCTGTTCGCGCTGACGCGTGACGACCTCATTCAGGTGCCGCTCTTCACTCGGGCGGCCAAGTCAGGTGACGATCTGGCCCAGGTGCGCAATGGACGGGTGCTCTCGGCCAATGGTGAGCGGTTGCTCGCCGAGTTGGACAAGGCCAAGAGCCAGCCGCTCTGGCGGGTGCTCGTCGCCCTGTCGATCCGCCATGTCGGGCCGACGGCGGCTCGCGCCCTGGCCACCCACTTCGGGTCGATGGAGCGGATCCGCTCTGCCGGAGCTGGTGAGTTGTCCACCGTCGACGGCGTCGGCGGCGTCATCGCGGCATCGGTGCGCGAATGGTTCGACGACCCGGACTCGCAGTGGCATGTCGACATCGTGGCCCGCTGGGCCGACGCCGGGGTCCGGATGGTCGATGAGGTCGACGCCACCGTGGCGCGCACCCTCGAGGGTCGCACCGTCGTGGTCACCGGGTCGCTGGAGGGGTTCACCCGCGACGGCGCCAAGGAGGCGATCATCGCCAGGGGCGGCAAGGCGGCTGGCTCGGTGTCCAAGAACACCGACTGGGTGGTCGTCGGTCCCGGCGCCGGGTCAAAGGAGACCAAGGCTCGCGATCTGGGACTGCCGATCCTCGACGAAGCGGCCTTCGTGCGGCTGCTGGAAACCGGGTCGCCCGACCCTGCCTGACCAAGGGTGCTCGCGCGACTCGTCAGCTCGCGACGTAGCCGTGCTCCGGCCACGCGCCGAGGTCACGAAACCTCCGGACAATGGCCCGTGCCGTTGCGCGGAACCCGAAGGTCCGCGCTCCGGACGTCGGGTATGCCGTGAGCGCCACCTTGTCGATGACGAGCGAGTCCTCGGGGTGGTCGCGGTCCTGCCCGAAGGCATAGGTCACCTCGCGCTCGGTCTCGGCGACCTTGGCGAAGAAGCTGGAAATGGCCACTCGGCCTCCATTCCGGTCAACCGGCGGTTCGCGCGAGGGCAGAGATGTCGGCGAGCTCGGCGCGCTCGGCGATGACCTGCCACACTCCGGGGCTGACCTCAGTGGCGCCCACCGCTCGCGCACGGTCGGGCTCAGGGTCCGGCAGGAGCAATCGCACGCTGCCACCATCGCTGTCCAGCACACGCACGGGCTCGTCGCGCCATCGCCCGATGAGGTCCAGCTCGAAGATCTCATCCACCTCGGCCCGCGGGACGACGGCCTGCCAGACGCCCGGCGCAACCTGAGCCATCCCGGGGTGCTCGGCCCGGGACAGGAGTTCGACGCCATCGGCGGTCAGTGCGGCGAGGAACTCGCCGCCGCGCCATCGGGCTCGCGGACCGAACAGACCACGCGGCGGTCGGTAGCCCTTGGCACCCTCCCACCCGCGCGCCAGACCTCGATAAGCCGCTTCGCCGAAGGGCGCAGCCCCGTCGGAGTGCAGGCGCCAGACGACTGCCCCGATCGGGACTCGGGTCAGCTCGAGCCACCACACGGGGGCGACGTCGTGGGCCAGCCGCAGGAAGCCCGAGGGAAAGCTCGGCCGGTCGGGTCCGCGGCGCTCGGTCGGGTTGACCAAGCGCATGAGCGGCACCTGGGGAAAGACCATGAGGTATGCCGTGCCGCCAGGCCCGGTGAAATCGGCCAGGTCCTCGGCGTCGAAGGCGCGGCGGATCTCGTCGGCGTTCGTGACGGCTTGCAGGGCAGCGAACGGAGCGACGTGACCGACGAGGGTCGTCGAACTCTCGGAGCCGATGGCGTTCACTTGGGGCATCGTCAGCAAGGTCGCGAAGAGGGCCGCGGGCTGCTCAGTCATGCCAACCTTCCGTTCTCAGCGGTCGGCGCGTGAGCGCGACCGATGGTCTTTGCCGCCTCAGTGCCGGGCACGGGGATACTCCCGCACGTCTTCGTGGATGTCGGTCAGGGCCGTCCGCGGAATGCGGACCAGGGCCGTCCCGTCTGCCCGGTCGTAGCTGCCGAGGTACTCCTCGATCCACGGCTGGTACTCGAACAACTGGACCTCGACCTCGTCCCCGTGCCACTCCAGCACTTGGACGGGGCTGCCGAAGGCCATCCCTAGCGTCCGGATCCGCTGGATGGGCTGCAGGCGCTCGGCCGGGACCCACCGGTCGGTCGTCCCCGCGATGAGGTAGTCGCTGCCGCGGGAGCGGTGGAGGCGGACCGGCATACCGTCGAGCACTCCGTACATCCCGTTTCGCGGGGTGGCAGGGCTGGCAGCCGACGGCGGCGAGGCTGGGGTGGGAGCGGTCATCGCACCTTCACCCAACCGCCGTCGCGCAGCACGCCGACGAGGCGCTCGGTGCCACTCTTGGTGAACTCCCACATCTCGGCCCCGGCGCGCATGGTCGTCGACTCGCCGGCGTAGTGCACCTTGTATTCGGGCACGACATTGTCGGCCGACCCGGTGAATCCGTTACCCGTAAACGGCAGCTTGTCGGTGGCGGTGCCCCCCATGACCGGTGATTTCGGGATGTCGTAGACCGCGTTGTCGGACTGGTAGCGAATGACCCGGATGGTCTCGTCACGTGCCCGGAATTCGGTGTCCTTGTAGTCCAGGCGGAGGTTGTCGAAGACCTCCCGCGGTGTGCCGATGTGCACCGTGTCGGGGGCGTGGGTGACGAACCCTCGCACCTCGTCCGGTGCTGGGCCCTTGGGTAGCGTGACGTTGTCGAGGTAGGCCTGCGCCTGGTCGTGTGGCAGGGCCTTCTGGAAGACAGCATCGGGATCACCGGTGACCATGCGACGACGGATCTCGGTCAGCAGGTCTGCCTCGGTCGGCGTCAGCGTCCCGACCGGCTTGTTGATGACGTCAACCAACTGATCGCGGGTCCACGGGGGATCGACCCCGTGGCTGCGGAAGAGATCGCTGTCGTGCAGCGAGTCGTTGACCGAATGCCATGACGCATCGCGGGTGTCGATCTGCTCACTGGCGTGCCGAGTCGTATGAGGAGTGCCGTCATCCATCGAGTAGGTCCGCCCCGGCGGCGGGTCCACGTCGCGCGGGTGGCCACCACCGCCGAGGTTCTTGAACGCCGAGCGCACCTCGCGCATGAGGTCGTCGAGCTTGGTCAGCAGGGTGTCGAGCTTGCCGATCGACCGGATGAGTCCGGTGACCTTGGCGCTGATCTTGGCTGAGAGGGCAGCCGCCCGCTCGGACACGACGGTGATCGCATAGGGGATGCCGACGCCGGTGGCCGCCCAGGCCAGGGCCGAGGTGCAGGACCCGATGACCTGCGAGATGGTGTCGCGCACGAGGTCGTGGACGACCTGCACGAGCGTCGACACGAGCTGCAGCCCCCCGGCGATCGCCGAACCCAGGGTGCCGAGGGACCCGACGGCCCGGGCGAGGCGGTCGGCCTGTTGCTGGTATGCCGTGACCGCCTCGCCATACATCCCGGCCAGGTCAGCCGACACCCGATAGGCGAGGAACTGGGCCTGCTCCTGCAGCGCTCCGGCTGCATTGGCCCACGTCTGGGCGAACCCGATCACTCGGCCGGCGTCTCCGGTGAGGTCGTTGAGCCAGGACTTGAGCGGGTCGATGTGGTCCAGGACCCAACCGACGCCCCACGCGATGAGGGTGCCGAGCGGGTCGATCGCGGTGGCGACGGCATCCATGGCCGTGCCGACTCCGGCCAGCGCGGCGTCGACCCAGTTGCCCTCGTGGACGGCGCTCGAGAGGGTGACGATGTCGTCGATGAGGCCGGTGCCCGACGTGGCAGTGGCCGTGTCGACTCGGCCGGCGACCAGGGCATTGGTGCTCATTGCGGGCCGAGTTTCGTCGAGTAGTCGCGCCGAGTGGCACGGTAGGTCCGGACGGCCTGCTGCTCGGACGCCTCGTAGTTGCCGGCCATGCTGCGCACATTGCGAGACAGCGCGTCGAGTTCGTCGGCCAGATGCCCGATCGCGAGCATCGCTCCACCACAGACCAACCCGACAGGCAGGGCGATGGGGGAGCACAGCACCCCGAAGGCACTCCCGTCGATGGTCGTCTCGGCGGCGGACGCCGCCTGGTGGACGCCAGCGGCACACTCGGCAACCCGGCCGCTGTGCTCACGGAGGGCGCCCGCGTCGATCCCGAACTCGGTGCTCATCCGAGCACCTGTCCAGGACGACCTGAGAAGGGGTTCTTCGGGTCGATGTCGGGCGTGACCCCGAATCGTTTGCTCAAGTCGGCGACCATGAGGTGGGTCACCTCGCCGTCGCGGCCGAACTCCGCCACGGCTGAGCGGCCGGTCTCGTCGGCAACCGCCTGCTTGGCCGCGGTGATGGCCGCGAGGATGGCACCTGAGAGCGCGGCGGGACCGCCTTCCAGGGCCGCGTCGGTGAGGTGCAGCGACGTGACCACGCCAGCGTTGTTGACCGACACGCGCACCGCTCCACGCAGGGCCGTGCCCTCACCGGTGACCTGCTCGATGCGTCCGGCCCACGCTTTCATCCGGTCGGCGTGGGCCTGCGCCGCCCTGACCTGATCCTCGATCCGGCGGGTCATTCCTTCGACATCCATGACGTGCCCCTACCACGGTGGACAGCAGAAACGATGAACTCTCGACGTCGGGACCCAGGCAGAGCCCGCGAACACCGACGCGACCCGGTCATCCTGACACACCGGCATACCGGCATACCGGTATCCCGTGCGCTGGACCGGTATGCCGGTATGCCGCCCACCGCGACCGGTGCCGGGCCCACCTCGCCGAGTCGCGCAGTCCCCTCGCGGGCGCGCCAATAGGATGAAGCCATGTCCTCACTCTCTCGGGCGGATGTGGCGCATTTGGCGTCACTGGCTCGTATCGACCTGTCCGAGGCCGAGCTCGACCGGATGCTGGGTGAGCTGACGGTCATCCTCGAAGCCGTCGCCACCGTCCAGCAGGCCCCCACCGACGGGGTCGAGCCAATGAGTCACCCGATGCCGTTGACCAATGTCACCCGTCCCGACGAGGTCGTTCCCGGCTTGACTGCCGAGCAAGCCCTCTCTGGAGCGCCCGAGGCCGAGTCCCAACGCTTCTCCGTTCCCCGGATCCTCGACGAGGACTGACCGACCCGTGCCGGTGGCCGCCCACCCTCCCCGGCCGCACGGCATACCCCCGCTCCGCTCCCTGGAACCAACCGAAGGTCGCATCTGTGAACCACCTCACCCGGGCCAGCGCCGCTGAACTCGCCGACGCCCTCGGCCGCAAGGAAGTCAGCTCCGTCGAGGTGGTCCAGGCCCATCTCGACCAGATTGCCGCCGTTGACCATGCGGTCCACTCCTACCTGCACGTCGACGCCGAGGGGGCGCTCGCGACCGCACGGGCCGTCGACGACGCGCGCGCCGATGGCGACTCCGACCTGCACGTCATGGCCGGCGTGCCGATCGCGGTCAAGGACGTCATGACGACCAAGGGGCTGCCGACGACGTGCGGCTCCAAGATTCTGCAGGGGTGGGTGCCGCCTTACGACTCGACGGTGGTTGCCAAGATCCGCGCGGCGGGCATGCCGATCCTCGGTAAGACCAACCTCGACGAGTTCGCCATGGGCTCCTCGACCGAGCACTCCGGCTATGGCCCGAGCCACAACCCGTGGGACCTCGATCGGATCCCGGGCGGGTCCGGCGGCGGGTCCTCGTCGGTGCTCGCGTCCTTCCAGGCGCCGCTGGCCACGGGCACCGACACCGGCGGTTCGATCCGCCAGCCGGCCGCAGTCACCGGCACGGTCGGCACCAAGCCCACCTATGGCGGGGTGTCTCGGTATGGCTTGGTGGCCCTGGCCAGCAGCCTCGACCAGGCCGGCCCGTGCGCCCGCACGGTGCTCGACACGGCCCTGTTGCACGCGGTGATGGGCGGCTACGACCCCAAGGACTCGACCTCGATCCACGCGCCGATCCCGCCGGTGGTCCGCGCGGCACAGCGGGCCGATGTCACGGGCATGCGCATTGGCGTGGTCAAGCAGCTCACCGGAGCCGGCTACCAGGCCGGGGTGCAGCAGCGTTTCGACGAAGCGGTGGCCCTGCTCGTCGACGCGGGCGCATCGGTGGTCGAGGTCGACTGCCCCAACTTCGAGTACGCCCTCGCGGCCTACTACCTCATCCTCCCGAGCGAGGCCTCGTCCAACCTGGCCAAGTTCGACGCGATGCGCTACGGCATCCGGGTGCTGCCCCAAGGCATCGACGCCCCCAGCGCCGAGCAGGTCATGGCCGCCACCCGCGACGCCGGCTTCGGCGACGAGGTCAAGCGGCGGATCATCCTGGGCACCTATGCCCTGTCCTCGGGCTACTACGACGCCTACTACGGCCAGGCCCAGAAGGTCCGCCGGCTCATCGCGCAGGACTTCGAGCGCGCCTTCCAGGTCGCCGACGTCCTCGTCTCGCCGACCGCGCCGACGACCGCCTTCAAGATCGGCGAGAAGCTCGACGACCCGATGGCGATGTATCTCAACGACGTCGCCACCATCCCCGCCAACCTCGCCGGCCTGCCGGGCATGTCGGTCCCCAGTGGGTTGGCTCCCGAGGATGGCCTGCCCACCGGGCTGCAGATCCTCGCCCCCGCGATGGCCGACGACCGCCTGTATGCCGTGGGTGCGGCTCTGGAGCGCGCTCTCGTCGCCCGCTGGGGCGGGCACCTGCTGGCCCAGGCCCCGGCCCTGCCGAGGAAGGAGGCCTGACATGGCCGACACCCAGACCACCGACGCGGTGCGCAGCTTCGAGGAGACCGTCACGGCATACGATCCCGTGCTGGGGCTGGAAGTCCACGTCGAACTCGGCACGGCCACCAAGATGTTCTGCGGCTGCCCGACCGAGTTCGGCGCCGAGCCCAACACCCAGGTCTGCCCGGTGTGCCTCGGCCTGCCCGGCGCGCTGCCGGTCGTCAATGCGGTGGGCGTCGAGTCGGCGATCCGGATCGGCCTGGCGCTCAACTGCGAGATCGCGACGTGGTGTCGGTTCGCCCGGAAGAACTACTTCTACCCGGACATGCCGAAGAACTTCCAGACCAGCCAGTACGACGAGCCGATCGCCTTCAACGGCTGGCTCGACGTGCAGCTAGAGGACGGCTCGACCTACCGGGTGCCGATCGAACGGGCGCACATGGAGGAGGACACCGGCAAGTCCACCCACGTCGGTGGATCGACCGGCCGCATCCATGGGGCGGACTACTCGCTGGTCGACTACAACCGGGCCGGCATCCCGCTCATCGAAATCGTCACCAAGCCGATGGTCGGGCTGGGGGAGCGGGCACCCGAGATTGCCAAGGCCTATGTCGCCACGCTGCGCGACCTGCTGCGGGCGCTGGGCGTCTCCGACGTCAAGATGGAGCAGGGCTCGCTGCGCTGCGACGCCAACGTCTCGCTGCGGGCCAAGGTCGGCGACGACCCCGGTGCCCCCGAGCAGCTCGAGGTCCCGTTCGGCACGCGCACCGAGACCAAGAACGTCAACTCGCTGCGCTCGGTCGAGCGGGCGGTGCGCTACGAGATGACCCGGCACGCCGCGGTGCTGTCCGACGGCGGATCGATTATCCAGGAGACCCGGCACTGGCACGAGGACACCGGCATCACGACCTCGGGTCGGGTCAAGTCCGACGCCGAGGACTACCGCTACTTCCCCGAGCCCGACCTGGTGCCGATCGCGCCCGACCCGGCGTGGGTCGAGCAACTCCGTCAGACGCTGCCGGAGCCGCCCGCGCAGCGCCGCCGCCGCTTGCAGGAGACGTGGGGCTTCTCTGATCTGGAGATGCGCGACGTCGTCAACGCCGGTGCCGTCGAACTCATCGAAGCCACGGTCGCCGCCGGCGCCACTCCCGCTGGTGCCCGCAAATGGTGGGGCGGTGACCTGGCCCGCCAGGCCAATGCCGCCGGGGTTGAGCTGGCCGACATGGGGGTCACTCCCGCCGCGATTGCCGAACTCGACAAGCTCGTGCAGGCCGGTCGGCTCAACGACGCGCTCGCGCGTCAGGTGCTCGAGGGCGTGCTGGCAGGGGAGGGTATGCCGTCCGCCGTCGCCGATGCGCGTGGCCTGGTGCTGGTCCAGGACGACGCCGCGCTGGGTGCCGCCGTCGACGAGGTCTTGGCCGCCAACCCCGACGTCGTGGAGAAGATCCGCGCCGGCAAGGTGCAGGCCGTCGGCGCGCTCATCGGCCAGGTCATGAAAGCGATGAAGGGCAAGGCCGACGCTGCTCGCATCCGCGAACTCGTCCTGGAGAAGGTCGGTCAGGACTGACCCTCGCCCCTGCGAGGCTCAGCCACAGTGACGAAGGGGGCGGCCCGATCGGGCCGCCCCCTTCGTCGTGTTGTCGAGCTGGCGGGTTAGCGGCGGCCGCCGCCGAGCAGGCCACCCAACACATCGGTGATGATGCTGCCGGCGCTGGGAGCGCTGGAGCGCTGCGAGGACTGGGTCGCCCCACCCCCGAGCACCTGGCCGAGGATGTCTCCGAGGATGCCGCCCATCGGGTCGCTGGCCGAGCCGCTCTGGGCGTCCTGCTGGTAGCCCTGGTCGGCCGGGCCGCTGCCGTCGGTGGGAATGAGGGGACCGGAAGGCTCCTCCTGCTGGTAGGAGCCGCCCGAGCGGGTCGAGGTCGACTGCCCTGCGCCGCCACCGAGGACCTGGCCGAGGATGTCGCCCAGCCCGCCGGACTGCTGCAGCTTCTTGGACAGGTAGGCCAGCACGATGGGGGCGAGGATCGGCAGCAGCTTGCTGATCAGCGAGGAGCCGCCGCGGCCGGACACACCGCCGAGCTGGTGGATGACCTGGTCGGTGTTGGCGCCGAAGATGTTGGCGACGATCTTCTCGCCGTCCGCGGTGTCGATGCCGCCGAGGTCGGCGCCATCGTCACCGAAGAGGCCACCGTCGTGTCGCTGCAGCGCCTGACCGAGCGACAGGGCGCCGGCCGGGTCAGAGGCGTTGGCCTGCAAGCCGCCCAGCAGGGCAGGGAGCGCGGCCCGGGCGGCCTGCTCGGCCTCGCCTTCGGGCACGCCGAGCTGCTCGGCGAGCTGATCCATGGGGATCTGGGCGAGGAGTTGGTCGATCTCAGACATGTGGGTTGTTGTCCCTCCCTTGTGCAGCCCCAACGGCTGCCGTGCGCTCAGCCTAACGACCGGCATACCGCGTCCGCTCCCGCAGCGACGAGGGTCGACCGGCGGTGGGGTGGCGGGTTACCGTCAGGGATGCGTATCGCGACGGTGCCGGATGCCGAATGGATCGAGCGGGTGGGTCCGGTCGAGGGCGTCGAGGTGCGCTCCTGGGACATGAGCACGCCGCTGCCCGACCCCGAGATCGGGTATGCCGTGCACCCCTACCTCACCTCGCCCGCCCGGGTCGCCAACGTCGGGTCGGTGCCCGGTCATCGGGTTGTCCAGCTGATGACGGCCGGCTACGACGCCCACTTGGCGCACCTACATGCCGACGTATCGCTGTGCAATGCCGCGGGCGTCCATGACGCCGCGACCGCCGAGCAGGCGGTCACCCTCATGCTCGCGGCCCTGCGCGGCATACCGGAGTTTGTCCAGGCTCAGGCGCGGGCGACCTGGCTGCCGATCCGGATGTGGTCGGGCCTGGCCGACAAGCGCGTGCTCATCGTCGGGTATGGGCGAATCGGTCGGGCGATCGCGGCGCGGCTGGCGCCGTTCGAGGTGTCCCTCACCGCGGTGGCGAGTCGGCCACGGGCTGGCGACGACCTCGTGCCTGTCGTTCACGGGATGGACGAGTGGCCGACGCTGCTGCCGCACGCCGATGTGGTCGTGCTCGTCGTACCGCTGCTGCCGGCCACCACAGGACTCGTCGATGCCGACTTCCTCGCCGCCATGCCCGCTGGCTCGTTGCTCGTCAATATTGCGCGGGGGCCGGTGGTCGACACCGATGCCCTGCTCGCGGCGCTGCACTCGGGTCGGATCCGGGCTGCTCTGGACGTCACGGACCCGGAGCCGCTCCCCGACGGGCACCCGCTGTGGACCGCCCCGGATGTGCTCATCAGCCCGCACGTCGGCGGCGCGAGCAATGCCTTCTACCCGCGGGCCGCGGCGCTCATCCGCACCCAACTGCAGCGGTATGCCGTGGGGCAGCCACCACTGCACATCGTCGCCGGCCCCAGTGCCGACCGCTCTACGGGCCGGTAGTGAGCGTCCCGCACCACTCATCCGCACGGCAGAACTCGAACCGTCCGATCGGCTGCGATCGACCACCACACTGGCCGATCGTCAGGGAGCGCCCCTGCTGATCGACGGCCGCTCGTGGTCGCCTGCTTCGGCGCCGCATGGTCAACTGCGTCGCTGGAAGTGGACAGTCTTCGCCCCCGGCCCGTTCCCGTGTGCCCGGGCCTCGCGGGTGATCTCGTGGTGGTAGCCGGGGTCGTGCATTGTGCGGTGGTGGTAGCCGCATAGCGGGATCGCTCGATCCAGGTCGGTCAATCCGCCTTTGGACCAGGGGTCTTCGTGGTGTAGCTCGGACCAGGTGTATGGGCGGTCGCAGTCGGCCGCGGCGCAGGTCTCGTAGATCGTCGCCAGTGCGGTGCGTTGGTGGTCGTTGAAGAAGCGGTTCTGTCTGCCGAGGTCGAGGATTTGGCTGGGTCCGCCGAGGACGGCGGGGATGATGTCGGCGGCGCAGGCGATCCGTCTGGCGGCACTGGCGGACATGAGGTGTCCGGTGTCGGTGCTGGCTGCTGCACTGGAGGGACTCATCGCTAGGAGGGTCCCGGTCAGCTCATGCACAGTGGCCTGCAGCTCCGCTGCTTTGGCAGCGCCCAGGACTTGTTCGGCGGTCATGGTGACGATGACGGTGGAGGCGACTTTCCCGGTGAGCTTCTCGGTGTCCAGGTGCTCGATGAGTTCGGTGAGGGCGCGGCCGCGGCGGTGGGCCCAGTCGATGTCGGCCCAGTCCGCGTTCCGACCCTCAACCCGCTGGCCGCTCGCGCCAGCGGCGGCAGTGGCACCGATCCCGAAGGGCTCCTGGCCGAAGGTTCCTGCCGTCCGCCCGGTCGCGCTAGACGGGGTCGTGGCGCCCGCACCGAACGACGCGTGTTCGTGCGTGGTGGTCGCGCCGGTCGTCGTGTGAGCGCCTGCGCCGGTGCCGCACGTGCCGGTGGCGCGCAGCAGGTCAGCTGCGACCGATCCGTCGGTGAAGCATCCGGCCGGGGTCTGCCCGTCGGCCAGGGCCTTCTCGGCGGCGTGGCGCAGGTGGTCGCGGCGGGGTGCGGTCATCGACTGCAACACCTTGCGCAGGATCCCGGCCACTGTCGTCGGGAGCAGGGCCCGCAGTTCGGCGGTGCCGTTGCCCAGGTCACGCAGGGTCACCGTCGAGGACCGATACGCCCGGCGTTCCTCATCCAACAACTGAGCCTCAAGATGATCAGCGACTTCAGCGGCGGTCTTCTCCGCGGCAGCCAGCGCGACCTTCGCTGCCCGGTCGAACTTCCCCGGGTTCAGATGGGCAGCCTGGCGCACCAGGGAGGTTTGGACCTTCTCGCGGTCCACCGGCGTCAGGGTCTTGGGGAGCTTGCTCATGGTTCGCACGACGATCCCGACATTCGACACCGAGACCTCACCGGCATGGAACGCCTCACGAGTCTGCTCCAACCCCTCCGCCAACGCTGTAGCGAGCACGACGTCCCGTTGTGCTGCCGCGCCCCCAGAGCGGGTCGTCGCAGCGACCCACGCCGACGTCGACGAGTGCCCGAACCGGCGGTGCACCTGCTGCTGATCTGCCCGAGCGACCAGCGCCAACCGCAGCGCTTCCGCCCGGCGCACGATCCGATCGGCCTCGTGGATGTCGGCCGACGAGATCACCACGTCACTATCCGAGGCAGCTAGCCGGGCGTGGATCCGGTCGAACGTCGTATGCACCAGCGTCGTCGGAAGCCCCACCACCCTCGGCGTCACCCGCTCGTCACTCTGCACCCCACCCACCGCCACCGCCCCGCCAGCAGCTGGCGCCGACGGCTCAACCGAGGCAGCCGACGCAGCCGACGAAACCCCGCCGGACGGCATACCGCCGCCTGGCTTTGGGTCAAGGGGAGCGATCGTCATGCACCTATTGTGCTAGCACACACGTCCGAGTTCAAGGGCAAAGCAGCAAATATGACTGCCTCTTTCCGGAGAGTCAAAATGGGCATTTCCGACTGGTGAGACCGGCTGCCGACGCACCGGGCGCTGGCGCAGCGCACCGGAAGAGGGGAGGATCACCCCATGAGCGAACCCTCCCGCCGGTTGTTGTTGCTGCGCCACTCCAAGGCCGAGCACGTCTTCGGCAAGGCGGACCATGAGCGCGAGCTGACCGACCGCGGTCATGCCGACGCCCGCGCCATCGGGGAGTGGCTCGCGGCCCAGGGCATCGAGCCCGACCTGGTCATCTGCTCGACCGCGACCCGCACCCGGCAGACCTGGGCCTCCGCCCAAGAAGGCGGCGCCCGCGCCGACGCGACAGCGTTCGAGAAGGGGATCTACCACGGTGGCGTTCGTGCGGTGATGACTGCGGCCCAGGAGGCCGACCCCGACCTCACGACGCTCTTGGTGGTCGGGCATGAGCCGACGATGTCGGCGGCGACCGAAATCCTCACCGAGGGCGCCGGGGCAGCAGCTGCCTTGGCGGCCTCCGACCGGGGATTCCCCACTTCAGGTCTCGCCGTCCTCGCCGTTGACGGCCCCTGGGCCCGGCTGGCCCAGGGTGGCGCCACGCTGGAGGAGTTCGTCGTCGGCCGCGGCTGACCAGCTTCACGGCTAGGAGCCGGACGCCCACAGGTGGGCGCTGATCAGACAGCACGACCACGCAGGCACCCGATCAGGTCCGCGGCTTGCCCACCGCTGCGCGGATGTCGTCGATGGCATCCCAGTCGTTGACGTGCATCCCGGCAGTCACGATGCCATCGCGCAGCCACAACGCCCGGAACGTCAACCCCTCAACATCACCCTCGATGACGACCTCATCGTCCGCGCTGCCGTGTCCGACGTACTCCATTCCGAGGTCGTACTGATCGGTGAAGAAGTAGGGCAACCGCTCATAGTCCTCGACCTCGCCGAGCAACGTCCGGGCGGCATGTTTGCCCTGCTCGATCGCGGTGTCCCAGTGCTCAACTCTCACCCTTCCCAGCAGCGGATGGTCATGGTTGGCGATGTCCCCGGCCGCGACGATGCGCGGATCAGTCGTCCGCAGCGCCGCATCGACGAGCACCCCGTTGTCGACGGCCAGCCCCGCGCCGTCAGCCAGATCGAGCACGGGCTCGACCCCCACTCCGACGACGACCAGCTGCGCCCCGGCCAGGTCCTCGCGGGTCACCCGAGTGTCCAGGCGCAGGTCCACTCCGTGGCTGCGATGCAGGTCGGCGAAGACTGTCGCTACCCGCGGCCCGAGCACCCGCAGCAGGGGCAACTGCGCCATCTCGAAAACGGTCACCTCACAGTCGGCCTGTCGAGCCGCGGCGGCCACTTCCAACCCGATCCACCCGGCCCCGATGACGACGACCCGACGGCCGGGCACCAGCGCCGCCTTGATCCGGTCGCTGTCCTCGATGGTCCGCAGGTATGCCGTGGGCACGCCAGATCCGTCGGCGAGGGCGAGCCGGCGCGGCCGGGATCCGGTGGCGAGGAGCAGGCCGGCATACGAGACGCTGCCGTGAGCCGTGTGCACGGACGACTGCGCGCGGTCGATCCCCACGACAGGCTCCCCGAGCAGCAGCGTTACGTCGTGTGCGGCATACCAGTCCTGGGGGTGGATGAACGCCTTCTCGAGCGGGTCCTGCCCGAGCAAGTAGCCCTTGGACAGCGGCGGTCGCTCGTAGGGCAGGTGTGGTTCGGCGCCGATCAGGGTGACGGGGCCGGCATACCCCTGCTCGCGCAGCTCGGTGACCGCGCTGGCACCGGCTTGGCCGGCGCCGATGACAACGATCGGATCCATGACAACTCCTTCTCGGGTGGGTTCTCGGGTGGGCAGGTCAGCCCCGGGTGGCGGCAGCGAATCGGTCTCGCCAGTGCGGGTCCTCGCGCAGCGCGCCCCGGGCCGTGCTGGTGATCGTGCGTGCGCCCGCGGCACGGACGCCGCGCAAGGTCATGCAGAAGTGCTCGGCCGTCACGACGACCCCGATGCCGACCGGGTCGAGGTGGCTGTCGAGGTGTTCGGCGATCTGATCGGTGAGCCGTTCTTGAGTCTGCGGTCGGCGGGCGAACCACTCGACGGTGCGGGCAAACTTCGACAGCCCGAGGATCCGCGCACCCGGCAGGTAGGCGATGTGCGCCACCCCGACGAAGGGCAGCATGTGGTGCTCACACACCGACCGCACCGGCAGATCGCGCACCACGACGAGGTCCGCGTATCCCGTCTCGGCCGGGAAGGTCGTCATGGTCACCGGTTCGGCGGTCAGCAACTCGGCGTAGGCCGCCACCATCCGAGCCGGGGTGCGCCGCATGCCCTCCTGCCCCAACGGCATACCGAGGGCGAGAAGGAGCTCGGTGGCTGCCCGCTCGGCCCGATCCAGGTCTGGACGGGTCGTGGCGAGTTCGCCGAGGCCGGGTCGCGGATGGGCGCGGGTGTGGTCGAGCGCGGTGATGGTCATGTCGATTGGTGGCACGGGGGCTCGATGGGCTTACCCGCGGTCGTGCAGGTCGTCGGAGAGGTCAGCGCGCAGCAGTTCCACCAGGGTGTGCAGTTCCTCCGCGCAGGCGGCGCACCCCAGCAGATGCCGATGCATGGGCTCGGACGCCGGACCCGCGCCATGGGCAACGCTTTCGGCATACGTGTCCAGGTGCTCGAAGCAGTCCTCGCAGGACAGCCACGGCGTGGTGTCCAGCAGCAGCGCCACGACCTGGGACGGGGTGGGGGCGGTGTGCACGGTCTTCACAGCGCGGCCTCCATTCCAGGGCGAACGGGCGACGAGGGTGGCAGGTGCCCGGTGTCCTGCAGGTGGACCCTCAGCCGCGCGCGCAGGTCGTGCAGCGTCTTGTAGAGCGCACCTCGGGTGGTGGCCAGCCGCTCGGCGAGCACATCGATGGGGATCTGCTCCACGATGAGAGCGTGCGCCACCCGCCGCTGGTGGGGTGACAACTGCGTCCGTATGCCGTGTGCCACCGCCCGCGCGAGGTCCCCGGCTTCGGCGTGCAGATCCGGTCCGGCCGTGGGGTCGGGCAGCCAGTCCACCTCGGCGACATCGAGATGTCGCGGTCGCCACGCCGCGCGATGCAGGTCCGAGGCGGTCTGCACCAGCGCGAACTTGTAGGCCCACGTGGTGAATCGACCGCGCCCCTGGAAAGAGTCCAGGCGACGCAGCACCGAGGTCATCGCCTCGTCGGCGCTCTGCTGCACCAGGGTTTCGACGGTGCGCTCGCCGAGGGTCTGGCTCTCGGCGGGCATCCGCCGGGCCTGGGCGGTGGCCGCGCGAACCAGGAGAGAATGCAGCGCGGCGAGGGCAGCATCCTGCACCGGGCCGTCCGCGCGAAGGGCGTCAATCCAGTCGGTGTCGCGCAGGAAGGCCGTCGACGGCTCGGCGGTCATGGCGCTCGACCTTCCTGACTCGGGGCCCCGGGTGCGGCTCGCTGTCGACGGCATACCCAGTTGGTGGCAGTTCGACGCGAGGGTCTTACCTCGGCGGCCCTCCGGGTCTCCCGACGACGTCGCCGGAGTGCGGACGACTGCGCCGCCCGAGCGGGTCGCGGCTAGCCTGGGAGGGTCCGCGCGCGGCATACCGTCGCGTGCCCGAGATGCCTCGCGAGGTCGACATGCCGCAGTTGCGTTCCCGCACCACGACCCACGGTCGCAATATGGCCGGGGCGCGGGCCTTGTGGCGGGCGACTGGGTTGGTCGAATCCGACTTCGGCAAGCCGATCGTCGCGATCGCTAACAGCTATACCCAGTTCGTGCCGGGCCACGTGCACCTCAAGGACATGGGTGACCTCGTCGCCGGCGCGGTCAAGGAGGCCGGCGGGGTGGCCCGTGAGTTCAACACCATCGCGGTCGACGACGGGATCGCCATGGGCCACGGCGGGATGCTCTACTCGCTGCCCAGCCGCGAGCTGATCGCCGACTCGGTCGAATACATGGTCAACGCCCACGCCGCCGACGCACTGGTCTGCATCAGCAACTGCGACAAGATCACCCCCGGCATGCTGCTGGCCGCCTTGCGGCTCAACATCCCCGCGGTCTTCGTCTCCGGCGGCCCGATGGAGGCCGGCACGGCGGTCATCGGCGAGGACGGCACGGCGACCACCCGCCTGGACCTCATCGACGCGATGACCAAGGCGGTCGACGACTCGGTCAGCGACGCCGACATCCAGACCATCGAACGCTCGGCCTGCCCGACCTGCGGCTCCTGCTCGGGCATGTTCACCGCCAACTCGATGAACTGCCTCCTGGAGGTCATCGGCCTTGCGCTGCCCGGCAACGGCTCGACCCTCGCCACCGCGGCTGCCCGTCGCGACCTGTTCCTGGAGGCGGGTCGCCTGGTCGTCGAGCTCTGCAAGCGCTGGTATGCCGTGGACGGCACCGAGGGCGCCGCTCAGGGTGGCGACGCGTCGGTGCTGCCTCGCTCGATCGTCACCAAGCCGGCCCTGGCCAACGCGATGCGCGTCGACATCGCCATGGGCGGGTCGACCAACACGATCCTGCACCTGCTCGCCGCGGCGCAGGAGGCGGGCGTCGACTTCGACCAGGACGACATCGACGCGCTCTCGCGGGTCACGCCCTGCCTGTGCAAGGTCGCGCCCAACACCAACCGCTACTACATGGAGGACGTCCACCGGGCCGGTGGCATCGTCGCGATCATGGGCGAACTCGACCGCGCCGGGATGCTCGACGCCGACGTCCACGCCGTGCACTCGCCCAGCCTGCGGGCCTGGTTGGACGCGTGGGACATTCGGGGCGGGGAGTGCAGCGACACGGCATACGAGCTGTTCTTTGCCGCGCCGGGAGGAGTGCGCACGACGGAAGCCTTCTCCTCGACCAACCGTTGGGCGTCCCTGGACCTCGATGCGGCCGAGGGCTGCATTCGCGACGTCGAGCACGCCTACACGCGTGATGGTGGCCTGGCCGTGCTCAAGGGCAACCTCGCTCCCGACGGGTGCATCGTCAAGACCGCGGGCGTGCCCGAGCACCAATGGGTGTTCCGCGGGCCGGCCAAGGTCGCGGAGTCGCAGGAGCAGGCGGTCGAGATGATCCTCTCCGGGCGGATCGAGGCCGGTGACGTGGTCGTCGTGCGTTATGAGGGGCCCAAGGGCGGACCGGGGATGCAGGAGATGCTCTACCCGACCTCCTATCTCAAAGGCGTCGGCCTGGGTCCGAAGTGCGCGTTGATCACGGACGGACGGTTCTCGGGCGGGTCATCGGGTCTGTCGGTCGGGCACGTTTCTCCCGAGGCCGCGTCCGGCGGCACCATCGGGCTGGTCCGCGACGGCGACCTGATCTCGTTCTCGATCCCGGAGCGCTCGGTCCACCTCGAGGTGAGCGACGAGGAGTTGGCGCTGCGGCGGGCACAGCAGGACCAGCAGGGGTGGGTGCCGGTGGATCGCGAGCGTGAGGTGTCGGCGGCGCTGCGGATCTTCGCGCTGTTCGCCCAGTCGGCCGACAAGGGAGCCGCCCGCAAGGTCCCGTGAGGCCGAGTGACGCCCCGGACTGACTGTGCGAGGTCCGGACAGCCCGCCTGAGCGTGGGCGCCTCGCCGAGCGCCCGGCCCGCACCCGTGATTGCATGGTCGGGTGACTGATGCGCTGGTGCTGGAGCAGATCACCAAGAACTTCGGCGCGAAGCGGGCCGTCGACGCGCTGAGCCTCACCGTGCCGCGCGGCAGCCTCTTCGGCCTCGTCGGCCCCAATGGCGCGGGCAAGACCACGACCCTGTCGATGGCGACCGGGCTGCTGCGGCCCGACTACGGCCGGGTGCTCGTCGGGGGTGTCGACGTGTGGGCCGATCCGCCGGCCGCGAAGACGCTCATGGGCGTGCTGCCGGACGGGTTGCGCCTCTTCGATCGGCTCAGCGGGCGCGAACTGCTGCGGTATGTCGGGCTGCTGCGGCGGGTGCCACCGGCGGATATCGAGGCTCGCTCGCGGGAGTTGCTCGACGCTCTCGGGCTCACCGAGGATGCGGACAACCTCGTCGTCGATTACTCCAGCGGGATGACCAAGAAGATCGGGCTGGCCTGCGCGCTCATTCATGCCCCGGCGCTGTTAGTGCTCGACGAACCCTTCGAGGCCGTCGACCCGCTCTCCGGTGAGGTGATCCGGGGCATCTTGCGGCGCTTCGTCGCTGGTGGGGGCACGGTGATCTTCTCCAGCCACGTCATGGAGTTGGTCGAGCAACTGTGTGACCAGCTCGCGGTCGTGGCACTGGGTCGAGTCGTCGCAGCAGGAAGCCTGGACGCGGTGCGCGCGGGGGAGAGCCTGCAGCAACGCTTCCTCGACCTGTTGGGGGTCGCAGTGCCCAGCGAGGGGGTGCTCACGTGGTTGCAGTCCTCGTCGGGCTCAAACTGAGGCTGCTGCGCAACGCGTTGCGCCAGAGCGCCTGGCGGATCGTCGGGGTAGTGCTCGCCACGGCATACGGGTTGTTTCTCGTGGCACTGGCCGTCGTCGGGATGATCGCGCTGCGCTTCACCGGGGTTGCGGTCGGACCGGATGTCGTCGTGGTCGGTCTCTCCGCGCTAACGCTGGGATGGACCCTCGTGCCGCTGCTTGCCTCGGGGATGGACGACACCCTCGATCCCGGACGCTTTGCGCTGTTGCCCTTGCGGGCTCGGGAGTTGCTACCCGGGCTGGTCGCATCCAGCCTGGTCGGAGTGCCGGGCGTCGCCACCGTCCTCATCGCGCTGGCGTCCGTCGTCTTCTGGGCTACCGGCGCGCTGCCGGCGATTGCAGCCCTGATCGGCGCGGTCCTTGGGGTGCTCACGAGTGTCGTGCTGGCCCGGGTCGTCACGACCGGGTTGGGCGGGTTGATGGGCGGGCGGCGGTTCCGGGACAGCGCGGCGGGGATCGTTGCGGTGCTCGCGAGCCTGTCGGGCGTCACTGTCGCGATGGGCATGGAGGCGGTGAGTCGCACTCCCAACGCCGCCGACCTGGTCGGCTCGCTCGCTGCCCTGGCCGGGTGGACGCCGTTCGGGTGGGCGTGGTCGCTGCCGGCTGACGTCGCGAGCGGGCGATGGGGTTCGGCCGCCGCCAAACTCGGCTGTGCCGTCGTGCTCGTGGCGGGACTGCTGCGCGCCTGGGAGGCGCTCTTGGAGCGGCGGCTCACCAGCCCGCTCGAGGCCCGCGGCGGCGGCGAACGGGTTGGCCAGAGCGGATGGATCGACCGGCTCGTCGGCACCTCGTCCGCCGGAGCGGTGGCCGGTCGCTGCCTGCGCTATTGGCGCCGCGACCCGCGCTACATCACGTCGATCGCGATGTATCTCATCCTGCCGATCGTCCTGGTCGTCTCGATGCAACTCCAGCGGCGCTCCGGCGATGACCTGGGTGCGGTGCCGTGGGAGTTCTTCGGGCCGTTCTCGCTGGCCATGCTGGTGGGCCTGTCGACCTGCCAGGACCTCGCCTACGACGGCACCGCGGTGTGGACCCACCTGACGACCGGTGTCCCGGGACGAGCCGACCGGCTGGGGCGACTCATCGCGCTCGGCGTGGTGGTTGGTCCACTATTCGTCCTCCTGCAGCTGGCGGCCGCCGTGATCTCCGGTCGCTGGGACCTCGTCGTCCCGTCGACGGCGGTCGGAGCGGCCGCCGGACTCGGGGGCGCGGGCGCGGCCTCCTGGATCGGAGCCATTCTGCAGAGTCCGGCCGCCCCGGCCGGCGCCAACCCCTTCCGCACCACCAACGGCGGTGGTCTGCAGGCCATGATCGCGACGATGGTTACCGTCGCCGCCTCGGGGATCCTCGCCGTGCCCGTCCTCGCGCTGGCATGGGCCGGGCTCGATCAGCCCTGGGCGGCCGTCGCCGCACCCGTCGTGGGGTTGGGGATCGGGCTCGGCGCGGTGACTCTGGGCACCCGCCTCGGCGGTGGCTACCTCGACGGGCACTGGCCGGAGGTCCTCACCAACGTCAGCGAGAAGCGCGCCTGACGCGACGTGAGCCGGGCGGGCGCGGTCAGCTCGGCCGCGAGAGCCGATCGAGGAAGGCGAGCAACATCGCCTCCCGCAGCGGCGCAGGAGCGATGTCGAGCAAGGCATTGACCGGGGCCATCCGCTCTGGCAGTGCCAGCGAATCATCGCCTCCGGCCAGCCCGGCCAGTGCCAGCAGTCCGTCGAAGTCGCGATCGGTCAAGGTCGCCGGGTCGAGCGCTGCCGCTGCGCCCGCCAGCGCTGGGTCGAGGGACACCGGGCCGGCCGCCTGGGCCGCATCGACAGCCTCGCTCAACGCGGTGAGGAACTCGGGCACCGACGGCGCGGTCGCTGCCGACAGCGTGAGGTGCAGCGTGGCCGGCATACCGCGGAAGGCCATTTGCGGTTGGACGTACCACCCGCGCGCGAGCATCTCGTCGGCGATCGTGAAGACGTCGCACGACCCGTCGGCCGCGAGGGCCAGCAGGGTCGAGTCCGGCTCCGCCACCACTCGCAGACCCGGTATGCCGTCCACGCCCCGCGCGATCGCCAGGGTCGCCTCCCGCGCGGTGCGGGACAGCACGGCATACCCGTCGATGCCGATCGCCCGGGTGACTGCCCACGCCGCGGCAAGCGGACCGCCGGACTTGGTCGACTGCATGGTCGAGTTGAGCATCGTGTATCCCGGCCATGCGGCGGAGGCGAAGAAGTGCCCGCGGCGAAGAGTGGAATCCCGGTGCAGCAGAAGGGAAACGCCCTTGGGTGTGTAGGCGTACTTGTGCAGGTCGACGCTGATGCTCGTGACCCCGGGGACGGCGAAGGTCCACTGCTGGGCGCGGTCGAGGTGGTCGAGGTGCGGCAGCACCCAGCCGCCAATGCAGGCGTCGACATGGCAGCGGAGGCCGCGCTCGGCCGCCATCGCGGCGAGCTCGGCGATCGGGTCGATGATGCCCTGGGCATATGAGGGCGCGGAGCCGACGACGAGCACGGTGTCGTCGCGGACCGCCGCGGCCATCGCGCCAGGGTCGGCACGGAAGGTGCGCGGGTCGACGTCGACAAGCAGCGGCTCGACGCCGAAGTAGTGCGCCGCCTTGTGGAAGGCCGCGTGGGCGGTGGTCGGCAGCACCATCGACGCCGCGCGGGGGGCAGCGCCCGCGTCGTCACGGGCGGCGAGCACGGCCAGCAGCACCGACTCGGTGCCGCCGGACGTCACTGACCCGACGAAGCCCGCCGGGGCATCCAGAAGCCCTCCGGCCATCGCGACGAGGTCGTTTTCCATGGCCAGCAGCGAGGGAAACGCGGTCGGGTCCAGGCCGTTGGAGTCGGCGAACATCGTGAGCGCTTCGCGCCCGATGGCGTCGGCCTCGGCCAGGCCGGAGTCGTAGACATAGGCCAGGGTGCGTCCGCCGTGGCTGGGCAGGTCTCGAGCCTGGAGGGCCTGCAGGTGGGCGCGGATCTCGTCCAGGGTCATCGATCATCCTGTGCGACAGCGTCTTCCACGGCGGCGGCATCGAGGCGATAGCGCAGCAGGAAGGCCAGTGAGAGGGCCACGAGCAGGGCCGGCAGCACCGAGAAGCCGAGGCCCATGGCTGTCAGCGCTGATGCGGGTTGTGCAGCCAGCCCGTCGGTGGAGGAGACATAGCCACCGGCCGCGAGCACCCCGGCATACGCGAAGGGGCCCAGGGCCATGCCGAAGGTCTCCGCGGCCGTCCACACCCCGGTGTAGACGCCGGTGCGGTTCTCGCCGGTACGGGCGGCGTCGACGGCAGCCACATCGGGGAGCATCGCGAGGGGGAACATCTGGGTGCCGGCATACCCGACGTCGACGACCGCCACCGCAGCCGCGAGGGCGCCGACGCCGAGCGCCATCCCGAGCAGAGACGCCAGAGCGCCGCCTCCGAGCAGGAGGGACGCGACGAGGAAGCCGGTGCGCTTGCCGACCCGGTGCCCGACGCGCTGCCAGAGCGGGGTCACGACGAGGGCGGGGGCGACGAAGCAGACGAAGAGGATGCTCGACAGGCCCGGCGACCCCATCCGCGCTCGCGCCACGTAATCCACCCCGGCGAGCATCGCGGCCGTGGCCAGGGCCTGGAGCACATAGGCGATCAGCAGCGTGCGAAAGTCCTTGGCGCGGGCGACGATTCGCAGTTGGTCACCGAGGCTGGCTGTTGGTGCGGCGATGTCACGCATGGTCGCGCCGCGAGTGCCCCACCACGCGCCGAGCGCCCCGAGCGCGATGAGCAGCCCGACGAAGGCGCCCACGCCTCGGTATCCCCAGTCGGGGCCGAGCGCGTCGCGGACCATCGGTGACAGCCCGCCGGAGACGAGGATGGCCATGGCGAGGATCGCCACCCGCCAGGACATCAGCCTGGTGCGTTCGTCGTAGTCGTCGGTGAGTTCGGCCGGCATCGCGACGTAGGGCACCTGGAAGAACGCGTATGCCGTGGCGCAGGCGAGGAAGAGCACGACCACCCAAGTGGCTCCCAGGCCCGTGGGGGAGGTGGGGCCGGCGAAGAGCAGCGCGAAGCAGACCGCCAGGGCGAGGCCGGCGCGCAGCAGGAAGGGGCGCCGGCGTCCAGCGGGGTTGGTGGAGCGATCAGAGATGCGCCCGGCGATCGGGTTGAGGATGACGTCCCACGCTTTGGGCAGGAAGACGACCAGGCCGGCCAGGCCCGCGGCGATGCCGAGTCGGTCGGTGAGGTAGGGCAGCAGGAGCAGCCCGGGCACGGTGCCGAATGAGCCGGTCGCCACGCCGCCGAGCGCGTACCCGCGTCGCACCGAGCCCGGCAGCTGGGTCGTCACCATGTCCGGACCATACCCGCCGCGCCCGTTGCCGTGGCGGAGGTCACCCGACCGGATGGTGAGACCAGTCCGTCTCACGGTTGACACGGCATACGGGTGCGGGCGACGGTTGACCCGTGGCACAGGTCCTCGTAGTTTCCAGGCGCGTCTGACGCAACCCGTCGACGCGCGCCCTTCTGTCCCCCCGGGACCGGAGGGCTTTTTTGTGGAAGCACAGCAGACCGACTGTCCTACCGCAGTGATCCCGTACCAGACGAGAAGTGGTGACCATCGTGACCGACAGCCCGACGCCCACCAAGGCGTCCCCGGCCAGCCTCGCCCACGCGCGTCCGCGCCCGGGCTCACCAGCAGCGCCCCAGCCGACCGCGCCCGCCGCGACCGCGCCCGCCGCGAACGGCGCCCAAGCGCCCGTGGCGCCGCAGCAGGTCACCGGTGCACAGTCGCTGGTCCTGTCGCTCGAGGCGATCGGTGTCGACACGGTCTTCGGCATCCCGGGCGGGGCGATCCTGCCGGCCTACGACCCGCTGATGGACTCCACGAAGGTGCGTCACATCCTTGTGCGGCACGAGCAGGGCGCGGGCCACGCCGCCGAGGGGTATGCCGCGGCGACCGGCAAGATCGGTGTCTGCATGGCGACCTCCGGTCCCGGCGCGACCAACCTGGTCACCCCGATCGCCGACGCCTACATGGACTCGGTGCCGATCGTCGCGATCACCGGCCAGGTGCCCAGCGCCTCGATCGGCACAGATGCCTTCCAGGAAGCCGATATTCGCGGCATCACCATGCCGATCACCAAGCACAACTACCTGGTGACCAACCCCGACGAGATCCCGCGGGCCATCGCCGAGGCGTTCCACATCGCCGGCACCGGCCGCCCCGGCCCGGTCCTCGTCGACATCAGCAAGGACGCCCTCGTCGGGCAGACCACCTTCTCCTGGCCGCCGCAGATCGACCTGCCGGGCTACCGTCCGGTGGCGCGACCGCACGGCAAGCAGATCCGCGAAGCCGCCCGCCTGATGGCCGCCGCCGAGCGGCCGATCTTCTACATCGGCGGCGGTGTCATCCGCGCCCACGCCTCCGACCAGTTGCGTGAGCTCGTCGAGCTCACCCAGATCCCGCTGGTCACGACGCTCATGGCCCGCGGCGCGGTGCCGGACAGCCACCCGCTGCACCTCGGTATGCCGGGTATGCACGGCTCGGTCGCGGCCGTCACCGGCCTGCAGAAATCCGACCTCATCATCGCCCTCGGTGCGCGCTTCGATGACCGGGTCACCGGGCAACTGTCGACCTTCGCCCCGCACGCCAAGGTCATCCACGCCGACATCGACCCGGCCGAGATCTCCAAGAACCGGGTCGCCGACGTGCCGATCGTCGGGGACTGCAAGGACGTCATCACCGACCTCATCGACGCGATCAAGGCCGATCACGCGGCGCACGGCCGACCGGCATACCAGGCCTGGCAGGACACCGTCGCCGACTGGAAGGCGACCTACCCCGTCGGCTACACCCCGGCCGAAGAGGGACTGTCCCCGCAATATGTCATCGAGCGGATCGGCGCTCTCTCCGGGCCTGAGGCCACCTATGTCGCCGGCGTCGGCCAGCACCAGATGTGGGCCGCGCAGTTCGTGGAGTATTCCCGCCCCAACTCGTGGATCAACTCCGGGGGGCTGGGCACCATGGGCTTCTCGGTGCCGGCCGCGATGGGCGCGAAGGTCGCCGAGCCGCACCGCACGGTGTGGGCCATCGACGGCGACGGCTGCTTCCAGATGACCAACCAGGAGCTTGCGACCTGCGTCATCAACGACATCCCGATCAAGGTCGCCGTCATCAACAACTCCAGCCTCGGCATGGTGCGCCAGTGGCAGACGCTGTTCTACAACGAGCGCTACTCCAACACCGACCTGCACACCAGCCACAACTCGGTGCGCATCCCCGACTTCGTCAAGCTCGCCGACGCCTATGGTTGCGCCGGCCTGCGGGTCGAGGCGCCCGGTGACGTCGACGCGGCGATCCAGCAGGCGCTGGCGATCAACGACCGCCCGGTCGTCATCGACTTCGTGGTGCAGCGCGACGCAATGGTGTGGCCGATGGTGCCCGCCGGCGTGAGCAACGACAAGATCCTCATCGCCCGCGGGGGAGCACCCCTGTGGGAGCGGGAAGACTGAGAGAGGCCGCCCCGATGCCCAAGCACACCCTGTCCGTCCTCGTCGAGAACAAGCCCGGCGTCCTCGCGCGGATCGCCGCGCTGTTCTCCCGCCGCGGCTTCAACATCGACAGCCTCGCCGTCGGCCCGACCGAGCACTCCGACGTCTCGCGGATGACCGTCGTCGTCGACGTCGAGGAGCTGCCGCTGGAGCAGGTCACCAAGCAGCTCAACAAGCTCGTCGAGGTGCTCAAGATCGTCGAGCTCGAGCCACCGTCGTCGGTGCAGCGCCAGATCGTCCTGGTCAAGGTCCGCGCCGATGCGACCAACCGCAGCCACATCGTCGAGACCGCGGAGCTCTTCCGCGGCAAGGTCGTCGACGTGGCCACCGACAGCCTGACCATCGAGATCACCGGCAAGATGGAGAAGGTCCAGGCCATGCTCGCCGTCCTCGAACCGTTCGGCATCAAGGAGCTGGTCCAGTCCGGTGTCGTCGCGGTCGGCCGCGGTCCCCGCTCGATCACCGACCGGGCGCTGCGCAGCGCCTGACACGGCATACCCTCAGCAGTTGACGTTCCACCCCTCTCGACCCACCACCCGAACCACCCAAGAGTCCCCGCAGAAGGAGTGGCCCCCTATGGCCGACATGATTTACGACGACGACGCCGACCTCTCGATCATCCAGGGCAAGAAGGTCGCCGTCATCGGCTACGGGAGCCAGGGGCACGCCCACTCCCTCAACCTGCGCGACTCCGGTGTCGACGTGCGCGTCGGGCTTGCCGCGGGCAGCCCGAGCAAGGCCAAGGCCGAGGCCGAGGGCCTGCGGGTCCTGACGGTCGCCGACGCGGTCAAGGAGGCCGACCTCGTCGTCATCCTCACCCCCGACCAGGTGCAGCGGCACGTCTACGCCAACGACATCAAGCCCAACCTGCGCGAGGGCGCCGGCCTGCTCTTCGGCCACGGTTTCAACATCCGCTTCGGCTACATCACTCCCGAAGCCGGCTCCGACGTCATCATGG
>JADJVI010000011.1 GCA_016710645.1 Actinomycetales bacterium
ACCGACAAGGTCCGGTTCAAGGACCTCGGCCTGGTCGTCGTCGATGAGGAGCAGCCCTTCGGGGTCGAGCACAAAGGAAGCCCTCAAGGGCATGCGCACCGCCGTCGACGTGCTGTCGATGTCGGCCACGCCGATCCCGCGGACCCTGGAGATGGCCGCCACGGGCATCAGGGAGATATCGACCCTCGGCCACCCCCCACCGGAGGAGCGCCACCCGGTGCTCACCTTCGTGGGGCCCTTCGACGAGAAGCAGATCGCGGCGGCTATCCGGCGGGAGATGCTGCGCGACGGTCAGGTCTTCGTCCACAACCGGGTGCAGTCCATCGAGAAGGCCGCATCCCGGCTGCGCGAACTCGTCCCTGAGGCCCGCATCGCGACCGCTCACGGGAAGATGGGCGAGGGCGCCTCGATCAGGTCGTCGTCGACTGCTGGGAGAAGCGTTTCGGCGTGCTGGTCTGCACGACCATCGTCGAGACCGGCCTGGACGTCTCCAACGCCAACACCCTCGTCGTCGAACGGGCTGACCTGCTGGGCCTGTCGCAGTTGCACCAGTTGCGTGGGCGGGTCGGTCGCAGCCGCGAGCGCGCCTACGCCTATTTTCTCTTCCCACCGGAGAAGCCGCTCACCGAGACCGCCCACGACCGGCTGGAGACGATCGCCAGCCATACCGACCTCGGGGCCGGCATGGCGGTGGCGATGAAGGACCTAGAGATCCGTGGGGCGGGCAACCTCCTGGGCGGGGAGCAGTCCGGGCACATCGAGGGGGTGGGCTTCGACCTCTATGTACGGCTGGTCGGCGAGGCTGTCGCGGCATACAAGGGCGAAGCCGACACCACCCCCGCGGAAGTGAAGATCGAACTGCCCGTCGATGCCCACCTGCCGCACGACTACGTGCCCGGCAAGGGCTACCCCCGTGAGGTTGGGGAGCGGCTGCGGCTGGAGGCATACCAAAAGCTCGCCTCGGTCAGCGACGAGGCGGGCGTCCTTGCAATCGAGGAAGAGCTGCGCGACCGCTACGGCGCACCCCCGGAGCCGGTGGTCAACCTTTTCGAGGTGGCCCGTCTACGCACCGTGGCGCGGGCTGCCGGCCTGGCCGATGTGTCGGTGCAGGGAACTTCGTTCGCTTCGGCCCGGTGCCAGCAACGAGCTTCCCCGGACAGCCGCCGGGTGCGCCTGGCCCGGCTCTATCCGGCTCGATCGTCAAGGACAGCCTCGACGTCCTGCTGGTGCCCAAGCCGATGACGGCACGGGTGGGCGGCCAGCCGCTGCGGGACACCGCGGTGCTGCGCTGGGCCTCGGACCTGGTGCGAGCGGTGCTCCTGGACAACGTCGCCGACGCCGCTCGGGTCGCCACTGCGGGGGCTGGCACAGCGACGACGTCGGTGGGGCACAATAGCTCCGGTGCCGCACGGCACGGAGGGAAAGGACCCGCTCGATGACCACTCGTCGTTCCGCCTGGCGCCTTGTCGGCACCGCCCTGGTGATGTCGGGCGCGCTGGCCTTGTCCGGCTGCAGCGGTGCCACCCGTCCGGGCACGGCATTGGTCGTCGATGGCACGACCTACAGCCAGGCTCAGGTGAGCGAGGCCACCCGCCAGCTCAACACCATGGCCGAGTTGGCCGCGCAACCGCTGAGCGACAAGACCACCGTCAACTGGCTGGTCGTCGCGCCGTTCGTGCTGGCCCATAGCGATGCCAAGGGGTTGTGGACTCCGGATGCCGGTTACAACGCGATGATGGCGCAGATCGCCTCGCCGACGGCCGAGACGGTCTCGATCGTCAGGCCCACAACGCGGCGGCGACCTTCACCGACGCCGACTGGCAGGACGTGCTCGCCAAGATCGACCACGCGCAGGTCATCATCGACCCGCGCTACGGCAGCGGGGTCAACCCCAGGACGGCACCCTGCTCAAGACCACCCCGGACTGGATCATCCAGCCCGCGGCGAGCGCCAGGCCCCGTGACCTCGACCGCCCGCAACCCGGAGCTGCCGTTGCCGAACTGGTGGCGGTGATGGACCGGCTCCGCTCGCCGGGCGGCTGCCCCTGGACGCCGAGCAGACCCCCGGTCGCTGGTGCCCTACCTGCTGGAAGAGGCCCACGAGGCAGCCGAAGCCATCCGAGTCCGGCGACCGCGACCATCGTCGAAGAACTCGGCGACGTCCTGCTCCAGGTGGTCTTCAAGCCCGGGTCGGCCAGGAGCACCCCGAGGTGCCGTTCGACCTCGACGACATCGCCGCAGGGCTGACCGCCAAACTGCGTCGTCGCCACCCCCACGTCTTCGCCGACGTCCAGGCCGACACCCCCGAGCAGGTCGCGGCCAACTGGGAGCAGCTCAAGGCCGCCGAGAAGGCGGCCAAAGGGGCCGCGGACGGGCCGCTGCACGGCATACCGGCGGGTATGCCGTCCCTCGCCCGAGCGGCGAAGGTGGTCTCCCGTCTGGATCGCGCCGGTCTCGGCGACCGCGTCGATGCGCAGGGGAACGCCGGAGGGCCAGGGGCCGAACTCCTGGGAATCGTCGCCCGGTTGGTGCGCGATGGTGACGATCCCGACGCCGCCCTGCGGGCCCGCTGTGAGGGCGCTGGCCGACGCCGAGGGATAGGGTTGGCACGACGGCCGGCGGCTTGACGCAATGCGGCGTGAGGCGGGATCGGCCCAGCCCCGAACCACGTCTTGGAGGCAGTCCAGTGGCCAGCATTGAGGCAGTAGGCGCGCGCGAGATCCTCGACTCCCGCGGCAACCCCACGGTCGAGGTCGAGGTGGCTCTCGACGACGGCACCATCGCCCGCGCGGCGGTCCCGTCAGGTGCATCGACCGGAGCGTTCGAGGCGTGCGAGCGCCGCGACGGTGACAAGCGCTACCTCGGCAAAGGGCGTCGAGAAGGCCGTCGAGGCCGTGCTCGACGAGATCAACGAGCGGATCATCGGCTTCGAGGCCTCCGAGCAGCGCCTCATCGACGCCGAGATGATCGCGCTTGACGGCACCAAGAACAAAGGAGAAGCTCGGCGCCAACGCCATCCTCGGCGTCTCGCTCGCCGTGGCCCGGGCCGCGGCCGACTCCGCAGGGCTGTCGCTCTTCCGCTATGTCGGTGGCCCCAACGCCCACATCCTGCCGGTGCCGATGATGAACATCCTCAACGGTGGCGCCCACGCCGACTCCAATGTCGACATTCAGGAGTTCATGATCGCCCCGATCGGCGCGCCGTCGTTCAAGGAGGCGCTGCGCTGGGGCGCCGAGGTCTACCACATGCTCAAGAAGGTCCTGCACGACCGCGAGCTGTCCACTGGCCTCGGCGACGAGGGCGGCTTCGCCCCCAACCTGGAGAGCAACCGGGCGGCCCTCGACCTCATCGTCGAGGCCATCGAGAAGGCCGGCTACACCCCGGGCAAGGACGTCGCGCTGGCGCTCGACGTCGCGGCGACCGAGTTCTACAAGGACGGCTCCTATGAGTTCGAGGGCGCCAAGAAGTCGGCCGACGAGATGGCCGACTACTACGCCGAGTTGGTCGCCAACTACCCGCTCGTGTCCATCGAGGACCCGATGAGCGAAGAGGACTGGGCCGGTTGGAAGGCCATCACCGACAAGCTCGGTGACAAGGTCCAGCTCGTGGGCGACGACCTGTTCGTCACCAACCCGGAGCGGCTGCAGCGGGGCATCGACACCCGCACCGCCAACTCGCTGCTGGTCAAGGTCAACCAGATCGGCTCGCTCACCGAGACCCTCGACGCCGTCGAGCTCGCCCACCGCAACGGCTACACCTGCATGATGAGCCACCGCTCCGGCGAGACCGAGGACACGACGATCGCCGACCTCGCGGTGGCAACCAACTGCGGCCAGATCAAGACCGGCGCCCCGGCCCGCTCCGACCGGGTGGCCAAGTACAACCAGCTGCTGCGCATCGAGGAAGAACTCGACGACGCCGCTGTGTATGCCGGTGCCGGCGCGTTCCCGCGGTTCACGGCGGGGCGCAAGTAATCCCAGCGCCGCGTCGGTCACACTGGACCGTATGCCGTCCAGGACCTTGACGTGACGACCTCTCGCAGCACCCGGCCGACGGGCTCCGCCCGCCGGCCGGGTGCTGCGGCGTCTCGTCCCGGGGCAACCACCCGGCATACCGGCCCGGGGGCTCGAGCGGGAGCCCGACGGCCGGCACCGGCTGCCCGGCCCCGCGAGGCCACCGCCGACACCGCCCCGGGCACCGTATGGTGGCGCTGGGTCGTGCTAGCCGGACTGGTCATCGTCCTCTTGGTGACCCTGGTGCCGACCGCTCGCAACCTGGCCCGGCAGAACGCCGAGATCGACGCCTTGCGCGACAAGATCGTCTCTCAGCAACAGCAGTTGGCCGACCTCAAGGCCGAAGAAGAGCGCTGGGGGGACCCGGCCTATGTCGAGCAGCAGGCGCGCGCGCGACTCCAAGTTCGTCAAGCCGGGCGATCGCTCCTACACCGTCATCGACGCGACGGCGCCGAAGTCCCCGACGCCGTCGGTCTCCGTGGCCGCTCCGCGGGCCGACGCCTCGGCACCGTGGTACGGCCAGCTCTGGCAGTCGGTGCAACTGGCCGATCAACCGGTTGCCTCTGTCACTGGCCGTTGACCTGGCATTGGTCTGCCGTTGCCCACATGCCCGCGGCGCTGACAGCCTGAATCGGTAGGCTCGGCATCGTGCGGACGAGCGGATCACGGGAGGTTGCCGTCGATGCTGCGGACCTGAGCATGGTCCAGCAGCAACTCGGGCGCACTCCGCGGGGCGTCGTGGCCGTGGCCCACCGGTGTCCCTGCGGCGCACCTGACGTCGTGACGACGCTCCCGCAACTGCCCGACGGCACCCCGTTCCCCACGACCTATTACGCGACCTGCCCTCGGCTCACGGCAGCCCTCAGCACTCTCGAGTCCGAGGGCGTCATGAAGGACATGCAGCGGAGATTGGGCGAGGACCCTAGCCTGGCCGAGGGCTATCGCCGGGCGCACACGGCATACCTGGCCGATCGCGCCCTGCTCGGGGTGCCCGAGGAGATCGACGGGATCTCGGCCGGGGGAATGCCCGATCGCGTCAAGTGCCTACACGTCCTGGCCGCCCACGCGCTGGCGGCCGGTCCGGGCGTCAACCCGCTCGGTGACCAGACCCTCGCCCTCTTGCCACAGTGGTGGACGACGCAGCCATGCGCGCCCGCGGAAAACGAAGGAGCAGACCGGTGACCTCCCACACTCGTCGCGTCGCAGCGGTCGACTGCGGCACCAACTCGATCCGGTTGCTCATCGCCGATGTCGACACCGAGACCGGGGCACTCACCGACGTCGTGCGCCGCATGGACATCGTCCGGCTCGGCCATGGCGTCGACAAGACCGGCATGATCGCGCCGGACGCCATGGCGCGCACCCTCGCTCAGGCCCGCGAATATGCCCAGCAGTGCCGCGAGCATGGCGTGACGACGATCCGGTTCGTCGCGACGTCGGCCAGTCGTGACGCCGGCAACTCCGATGAGTTCGTGGCGGGGGTGCACGCGGCCTTCGGGGACCTCGATGTCACGCCCGAGGTGATCACCGGCTCCGAGGAGGCCCGGCTGTCCTTCCTCGGGGCCACCGGCGACCTGCGCGCCGCCGGGATCCCCGGTCCCTACCTCGTCATCGACATCGGGGGTGGGTCGACCGAGTTCGTCCGGGGCACGTCTGAGGTGAAGGCCGCTCGCTCGGTCGACATCGGCTGCGTCCGGATGACCGAGCGCCACCTGGTCACTGACCCGCCGAGCTTGGAAGAGATCGCCGCGGCGATCGTCGACGTCGATGCGCAGATTGACATCGGTGCCACCGAGGTCGACGTGCATCCGGTGCGCACCCTGGTGGGCTTGGCCGGCAGCGTCACGACGGTCACGGCATACCTGCTCAAACTGCCGGCTTATGACCCCGAGGCGATCCACCTGTCGATCGCCAGCCCCGACGCGACCCAGAAGGCATGCGACGAATTGCTCCGGATGCCGCGCGCGCAGCGGGCCGAGTTGGGGTTCATGCACCCCGGCCGGGTCGACGTCATCGGTGCCGGCGCCCTGGTGTGGTCACGAGTCATCGAGCGGGCCAAACGCGACACCGGCCTCGGCGAGGACCTGCAGATCGTCACGTCCGAGCACGACATCCTCGACGGCATCGCCCTGTCGCTCGCCGGACTCTGATCGACTCACGATGACGGAGAGCGGCGTGGCATGACCGACCTGCCCCACCCGGTGACCGGCGAGCTGTTCGCCTCGCCTGTCCCACCGGGCACGGGGTGGCCGGGAGACCTGGCCGACCGGCATACCCCCGTCGCGTCCTCGGGCGAAGAGGTCGTGGCTCTGGCGGACTCGGCTGCCACGGTGGAGGAGCTCGATGCTCGGATCTCGGTATGCCGGGCCTGCCCGCGGTTGGTCGCGTGGCGGGAGGAGTGCGCGGTCGGCAAACGGGCTTCCTTTGCAACGCAACCGTATTGGGGTCGGCCAGGCCCCGGCTTCGGTGACCCTGCACCAGCGGTGTTGGTCGTCGGGCTGGCTCCCGCAGCCCACGGAGCCAACCGCACCGGGCGGATGTTCACCGGCGATCGCAGCGGCGATTGGCTGTATGCCGCGCTGCACCGCGCCGGGTATGCCGCGCTGCCGACGAGCGTCGCCGCGGGCGACGGGCAAGCGCTGACCGGGATGCGGATCGTCGCGACCGTGCGGTGCGCTCCGCCGGGAAACCAGCCCTTGACGCAGGAGAAGGCGACCTGTGCGCCCTGGCTGGACCGCGATCTCACCCTCGCCGAGCCGTCGTTGCGCTCGATCCTCGCCCTCGGCGGCATCGGCTGGGATGCCACGCTTTCGGCCGTGCGACGGCTCGGGTGGCAGGTGCCGACGCCCAAACCGCGCTTCGGCCATGGGGCGGTATGCCGTCTGGTCACCTCCGCGGGGCGAGAGCTTCGCCTGGTCGGCAGCTATCACGTGAGCCAACAAAACACCTTCACCGGACGGCTGACCGAACCGATGCTCGACGCGGTGATCGCGAGCCTGTGAGCTGCTGGCGCGTGCGCGGGCTGATGCGCTGGGCGGGGCTGGAAGGCCGTGAGGGTGGCCTCGGGCTGCCGCTAGGCTGACGCCCGTGACTCTTCCGCCCCCTGTCCTCGCCGTGACCGTCCTGGGCGACGACCGGCCCGGCATCGTCGCCGAACTCACCGAGGCGCTGGCCGGGGTCGGGGGCAACCTCGAAGACTCGACGATGACCCTGTTGCGGGGGCACTTCGCCATGGTCGTTCTCGTCCGGACGGGAGCATCACAGGAGGACGTCGAATCCGCGATGGCGCCGCTTGCCCAATCCGGAGGGCTGAGCGTTGACGTGCGCTCGCTGCCCGACCCCGCCCACCTGTCCGGTGCGGGGCAGCCCTTCACGCTGCGGGTGCACGGCGCCGACCGGCCCGGGATCGTCGCGTCCATCACCCGGGTGTTGGCCCGACACCAGGGGAATATCGTCGACCTCGGCACCCGGCTCGGCTCGGCGCTCTATGTGCTCATGGCCGAGGTCATGCTGCCCGAAGGCACCGACGTCGAGGCCGTGCAGGCAGATCTGGCCGAGGCTGCGTCAGGTCTTGGCGTCGACGTGAGCTTGCATCCCGTGGACGACGACCTGCTGTGAGCTCGTTGGTCATGCCACCCCTGCCCGCGGGTCGGGTGCTCCAGGTCGTGCAGGCGCCCGATCCGGTGCTCGCGACCCCGGGCATGATGGTGGACCCGACCGCCCCCGAGGTCATCGCGCTGGCCGCTGATCTGCTTGCCACCCAGGCCGTGTCACCCGGCTGCGTTGGGTTGGCCGCGCAGCAGGTCGGCATCGCCTGGCGGGTCTTCTCCGTCGACGTGACCGGTCACCCCAAGGCCCGCACCTGCCACGGCGAGTTCGTGCTGTGCAATGCCGTCGTCGAGTCAGCCACTCGCAAGGAGCGTGGCCGGGAGGGTTGCATGTCGGTGCCCGACTTCACCGGCGACGTGGCTCGCGCCCGGCGGTTGGTGGTGCGTGGCCAGCTGCCGGTCACGGGCGAGTGGGTGACGCTCGAGACCGACGCCTTCGAGGCCGTCGCTCTGCAACACGAGATCGACCACACCGACGGGATGATCTTCCTCGACCGGGTCGCGGGCCCTCACGCCGTCCACCCGCGCCGCACCTATCTCTGAGCCGCTCTGCCCGCGCGGGGCACCCGCTCGCAGTCGGCCGGGACGGCATACTTGCTGGTGCCCTCGTAGCCCAATGGCAGAGGCAGGCGACTTAAAATCGCTTCAGTGCGAGTTCGAGTCTCGTCGGGGGCACCGCGGATCGGGGGAACAAGGCCGCAGCCCCGTACGCTTACCCTTCAAGACGCGCTCCCCATTCCGGGGGCACACCTTTGGAGGATCGATGGCGGGCAACAACCCGGTGTTCTCTCGGATCGAGAAGCAGCTCAAGGAAGACCGGTATGCCGGTTTCGGCCAGCAGCCGCAACCTCAGCAGCCCTACGGCCAGGGGCCCTACGCGACAGCGGGCACGGCATACCAGGACCAACTGAGCCACCAGCAGCTGCAGGACATGTACCAGGCGCCCAGCGCCGGGCCGCTGCAGACCGGACGGGTCACCTTCGACGACGTCATCATGAAGACCATCGGGCTGTTCACGCTCGTGGTCACCCTCGCTGCCCTGAGCTGGGTCGTCACGGCTGGGTCGCCCGGTCTGACCATGCCGTTCTGGCTGGCCGGCATGTTCGGCGGCCTGGTCATCGGCCTGGTCATCGCCTTCAAGAAGACCGTCTCGGTGCCGCTCATCGTCACGTATGCCGCGCTGGAGGGCGTCTTCGTCGGTGCGTTCAGCCGGGTCATGGAGCGCACCTACCCCGGCATCGTCGCCACGGCTGTCGTCGCGACCCTGTGCACCTTCGCCGGCATGTTCCTCGGCTACAAGAGCGGCCTGATCAAGGTGACCAGCCGCAGCCGGCGCATCTTCGGCTTCGCGATCATGGGCTACCTGCTGTTCAGCTTGGTCAACGTCATTGCGCTCTTCGCCGGCTGGACCAGCGGTTGGGGCTTCGGCGGCAGCGGCATGCTCGGTATCGGGATCTCGCTGCTCGGTGTGGGCCTCGCGTCCTACTCGCTGGCCATCGACTTCGACTCCATCGACGGGGCGGTCCGCATGGGCGCGCCGCAGAAGTACTCCTGGCTGCTGGCCCACGGCCTCATCGTCAGCCTGGTGTGGCTCTACATCGAGATCGTCCGGCTGCTCGCCCGCCTGCGCGACTGACCATCCGATCGCTCGGATGATCCCGTCAGCCTGCGATCGCGGCGTTGACGCAGAACTCGACCGCCTGACCCAGCGGTGGCATCAGCTGCCGCTGGGTCAGGCGGCTTCTGCTTCCGACACCCTTTTCGCCGCCGCGCAAGGTCTCGTCGACGTGACGGCTGCGCGGCACGGCATACCTGCTGGTATGCCGTTGCCGCGCCTGCACGAGCGCTTCGGGCCTGCCGTCGTCATGGACCAACTGCGGGTCGTGACCTATGACGCCGCGCAGGCTGGCGTGCCCGACGTCGCCGAGACCCTGCGACGGCTGCGCGCCGATCTGCCCTGAGGGTCAACTCAGGCGTTCGTAGATGATCGCCATGCCCTGGCCGCCACCGACGCACATCGTTTCCAGGCCGAACTGGCCGTCTCGCTCGCGCAGCCCGTGCAGCAGGGTCGTCGTGATGCGGGCGCCGGTCGAGCCGAACGGGTGGCCGAGCGCAATCGCCCCGCCGTGGACGTTGAGCTTGTCGAAGTCCATGCCAAGGTCGTCGGCCGAGGGCAGCACCTGAGCAGCGAAGGCCTCGTTGATCTCGTAGAGGTCCATGTCCTTGATCGTCATGCCGGCCCGGGCGAGCGCCTGACGCGATGCCTCCACCGGGCCCAGGCCCATGATCTCGGGGGACAGGCCGGTCGTGCCGGTCGAGACCACGCGGGCGAGTGGGGTCAGGCCTAGGTCCTTGGCCTTGCGGTCGCTCATGACAACCAGAGCGGCGGCGCCGTCGTTGAGGGAGCAGCAGTTGCCAGCGGTGACGGTGCCCTGCTCGCGGAAGACCGGCTTGAGCCCGGCGAGGGCCTCGATGGTGACGCCGGGGCGCGGCCCGTCGTCGGCCGTGACGACGGTGCCGTCCGGGCAGGTCACCGGCGAGATGTCGGCCGCGAAGAAGCCACTGGCGATGGCTGCTTCGGCGCGGTTCTGCGAGGTGACGGCCCACTCGTCCTGGCGGGCTCGGGTGATCCCGCGGGAGGTGGCGACGTTTTCGGCGGTCTGGCCGACCGAGAGGTAGACATCGGGCAGCAGCCCTTCCAGCCGGGGGTCGGTCCAGGTGACATTGCCGTCCGACATGGCGATGCTGCGCGCTTTGGCATCGGCGAAGACCGGGTTGTGGTCGCTCTCGTAGATGCCCCCGGCCCCGAGGAAGCTGGTGTATTGCGAGACCGACTCGACCCCACCGCTGATGAAGACCTCGCCCTCGCCGGCCTTGATCGCGTGATAGGCCATCCGGGTGGTCTGGACGCTGGAGGCGCAGTAGCGGTTGATCGTCACCGCCGGCAGGTGGTCAAAGCCGAGCAGCACGGCGATCACGCGGGCGACGTTGCCCCCCGCCTTCCCGGTGTGGTCGGCCGCGCCCCAGTAGAGGTCCTCGATGAGAGCCGGGTCCAGGCCTGGCACCTGGGCGAGGGCCGCCTGGATGACCTGGGCGGACAGGTCGTCTGGCCGGATGTCCTTGATCGATCCTTTGAAGGCCCGACCGATAGGGGTGCGAGCAGCGGCGACGATGACGGCCTCGGTCACGGGTGGCTCCTTCAGGATCCCGCGCAGCGCCAGGTGAGCGCTTGCTTAGTTACTCCTCAGTATGCCGTCGGCTCACCCCTGCGGCTAGTGTGCGCTGTCCGAGTGTGCGCTTTCCGACACCACGGGCCGCTCGCCCGACGAGAAGCCCCGACGTCGATTCCTTAGGATGGCTCCCACGCGGCGACCGGCGCTGTGTGCTCTTGCCTCACGAGGGGGACGGATGTCCGTGCGGTTCGGTCGGTGGGGTGCCGTTATCGGTGCCGCTGCCCTCGTGGTCAGTCTCGTCGCCTGCACCACTACCTCGTCGCCCACGCCGAGTGGCACGGCCTCCGCGGTTGCGACGAGCATGGGCCCAGCCGCTCCTGCGACAGGCGCCGAGCTGCTGAGTAAGGTCACGACGGCAGTCAAGGCCGCCACGTCGGTCCACATCGTCGCGACCGGCACGGTCTCGCTCGACCTGGCCGGCACGACGGACGGCACCGACGGTCACTACCAGGTGACCTCGGACGGCACGAAGATGGAGGCCCTGCTTGCCGGTGGCGGCTTCTACGTCAAGGGTGATGACGCGTTCTGGAAGGCATGGGGGGTGCCCTCAGCGTCCACGCTGCTGGCCGGCCGGTGGATGAAGATGCCGGAGGCTCAGAAGAAGGCGCTCGGCCAGCTGACCGTGCCGGGCACACTCGCCGAGATGATCACCTCGATTAACCCGAACCAGGTCGCACCCACCGTCGAGTCGACCACGCTGGACGGCAAACCCGTCTATGTCTTCTCCGACGCGGCGGGCAAGGACCAGGGCCAGTGCTATGTCGCCGCCGACGGCTCCTGGCTGCCGGTCAAGGTGACCGGAAAGGGTGTCGATGCGGCGACCTTCAGCGAATGGAATTCGGTGCCACGGGCTATCGTCCCCCCGGCGGACCAGGTTGTTGACGCGTCGGCAGGCTGA
Organism: Actinomycetales bacterium; assembly: GCA_016710645.1. GTDB lineage: Bacteria > Actinomycetota > Actinomycetes > Actinomycetales > Dermatophilaceae > Phosphoribacter. The sequence continues at coordinate 11,753 of JADJVI010000011.1, forward strand.
TTGAGCAGCGAAGGTTAGCCCTTGGTCGCGCCAAGGGTGAGGCCGGACACGAACTGCTTTTGCAGCGCGAAGAAGATGACCAACGTGGGGATGGCGACGATGACCGACCCGGCCGCCACGAGGTTGTTGTCGATGAAGAACTCGCCGCGCAGATTGTTCAGCGAGCTGGTGACGGGGAACTTCGAGCCTTGGGTGAGCAAGACGGTCGCCCAGAAGAACTCGTTGTAGATCCAGGTCACTTCAAGGGTGGCCAGCGCTGCCAGCGGCGGTCGGCACAGCGGGAGGGTCAGCTGGAGGAACTGTCGACCGACGCCAGCGCCATCGAGGACGGCCGATTCGTAGATCTCCTTGGGGATGGTCTTCATGTAGTTGGACAGCACGAAGGCGCAGAACCCGGTCTGGAAGGCCACGTTGACCGCGATGAGACCCCAATAGGTGTTGAGCAGGGTGCCCGAGTCGCTCACCCATTCGGGGACCTCGACCTTGCTGAACATCTTGAACACGGGGATGAGCAACGCCTGCGGAGGCAGCAGGTTGGCCGCCGTGAAGAGCCCGAGCAGGGTGAGGTTGAAGCGGAACGAGAACCGGGCCACGACGAACGCGATGCAGCAACTGAGGATGAGGGTGAGGATGACGGCGGGGATGGTGATGATCGCCGAGTTGACCAGGTGGGTGCCGAAATCGGCTCTTTCCCAGGCGTTCTTGTAGTTGTCCAGGGTGAAGCCACCCCAGCTGAGATAGCCGTTCAGTGAGGTGAACTTGTAGTCGCGGAACGAGTTGAGCACCGCCCAGCCGAGCGGGAACATCCACAGCAGCGCGAAGACGAGTAGAAAGATCCTGGTGCCGGTGCGCTTGGCCTGCACTCCGCCCTCCCGAGGCGGCCGGATGGGGGCTGGCGCGGCGGGCACAGCGGGCGTAGCGGTGCTCATCGGGCGTCCTCCCTCATGACGATGCGCAGATAGATGACGATGAAGACCGACGAGATGAGCAGCATGATCGTCGCCAGCGCGGATCCGAAGCCGATCCGGCTCGCCTCGCCGACGACGTTGGCTGTCACGAGGGTCGAGATGAGTTCCAGGCCGTTGCGGCCCTTGTTGATGATCCACACCAGGTCGAAAGCGCGCAGCGACTCGATGACCGTCACGACCAGGACGATGATGTTGATCGGCGCGAGGACGGGGAAGACGACCTTGAAGAAGGTCTGCTTTTCGGTGGCGCCGTCGAGCGAGGCCGCTTCCCGCAGCGACGGGTCGACGCCCTTGAGGCCGGCCAAGTAGAGCAACATGATGTAGCCGATATGGCGCCAGCTCGTGGCGACGAGAGCGGCCCAGAGGTTGTAGCGCGGGTCGCCGTACCAGTCGATGGTCGAGCCGGTGAGGTTGTTGAGCAGGCCTTCGTCGCGGCTGAAGATGAGCTGCCAGATGAAGCCGACCAGGGCCAAGGCCAACACGACCGGCATATAGAAGGCCGTCTGGTAGAACCGCGTGAACCGCACCTCACGGTCGATGAGCACGGCGATGAACATGCCCATCGGGGTGGCGAAGAGGAACATCACGGCCAGCCAGATGAGGTTGTGCTGGATCGCCGGCCAGAACGGCGGATAGATCGACACGACGTCGGTGTAGTTCTTCGTCCCGATGAAATGGGCGTCCGAGAAGGACCCCAGGCCATCCCAGTTGGTGAACGACAGCCACACCGACATGATCGCGGGAATCCACACCAGCCCGACGACGAGGGCGGTGGGGACGATGATCATGAGGGCGACGAGGATCTTGTCGCCGGGGCTGAGCTGGTTGATGCCTTTGTAGCGCTTGGCCATGCTGCCTCCTCGCCGAGCGGGGGTGGCCTCGGGTTCGCACCCGGGCCACCCCCGTCACGGGTGATGGATCACGAACCGAAGATCGACACCTTCTGCGCCTGGATCTTCTTCACGAGGCCGTCGACGTCGGTCGGGGTCTTGATGAAGTCCTGGATCGCGGGGATCATCACGGTCGATGCGAAGTCGGGCCGGGTGTCGCGGTCGAGGAACTGAGCGATGGACTTCGCCGAGGCGACGAACTCCGCCGACTTCTTCTGCAAGGCCGTGTATGCCGCCGTGCTCGCCTTGCCGTTGGCGGCGACGACACTGGGGTCGGCTTTGACCAGGACGTCCTGACCTGCGGCCGAGCCGATGTAGCCGAGCAGCTTCTTGGCGCCGGCCTCGTTCTTGGGCTTCTTGGCCATCATGTAGCCATCGATCGGGGCTTCGATGGCGTCGGCGCCGATCGCGGCGTCGATCTCCGGGAAGTTGAAGAAGTCGAGGTCGTCCTCCTCGCCCTTGAACTGCTGGGCGAGGAACGAGCCGAGCAGGTACATGCCCGATTCCTTCTTCTGCAGGCTCTGGGCGGCTTCCTGCCAGGTGCGCCCGAGCGAGTCGGCCTGGTGGATCTCCAGCAAGCCGCGCCAGGTGTCGAAGACCTTCTTGACCTTGTCGCCGGCCCAGTCCTCCTTGCCGGCCATCAGGCTGACGTGGAAGTCGTAGCCGTTGACCCGCAAGTTGATCTGGTCGAAGGTGCCCATGGCGGGCCAGCCGTCCTTGTCGCCGAAGGCGATCGGCACGAGCCCGTCAGCCTTCATCTTCCGGCCGAGGGTCATCAGCTCGTCGAGGGTCTTGGGGACGGTGTAGCCCTTCGCAGCCCAGACGCTCTTGCGGTAGAACATCGCCCACGGGTAGTAGCTCGAGGGAACGAAGTACTGCTTGCCGTCGTCACCCGTCGAAGACTTCTTCATGGCGTCCGACATCCCGGCGAGGTTGCCCCAGACGTCGGAGATGTCGCCGGCCAGGCCCTTGCTGGCGAAGAAGCGCATCCGGTAGCCGGCGAACCACGCGAAGACGTCGTCCGGGCTGCCCTGCAGGTAGTTGTTGATCTGCTCCTGGAAGGTGTTGTGGTCGACCGTGTTGACCTTGACGTCCAGACCCGCGTTGTCCTTCTTGAAGGCGTCGACGACCGCGGCGACAGCGGCTTTCGGGACGGCGTCGGACTGGTTGGACCCCAGGCTCACCGTGCCGGTCGCGGCACCGCCGCCGGAGCTGCTCGCCGCAGTCGTGGACGAACCCGAACTGCACGCGGCCAAGAGAGCGGGGGTCACCGCGAAAGCGCCGGCGCCGACCAAGAGGTTGCGGCGGCTGAAGCGCTGAGCCTGCACCGACGCGGGCACGAGACTGGCGAGGTAGGCGTCCTCACTGGACGGACGGGACATGTCAACTCCTTTGGTGACGGGCATCACCCGGTGCGGGTGAGCCTGGGCGGACCGGCGGAGGTGCGGCTCCTGTCGTCCCGTCGCGCCACCGTTTGAGCAGTGCTTTGGGGCATTCCAACAGGACCGAACACTCCGTAAAGGTCACTGGTTCGATCCTGCTGTGTTCCCGATGGCCCTGTCAACACCCTGCTGTGGGTCGTTAGCGACCTGAAACCCGATGCTTCCTCGTCGGATCCTCAACCGACGACGTGTTCGGTTTTGTTGACAATTGGGGCGGCGATGTCGAGACTGGCCGCATGCGCGACTGGCCACGTGGTGTCATCCCCTTCGGCGGCGACTACAACCCAGAGCAATGGCCGCGAGAGGTGTGGCGGGAGGACATTGCCGCCATGCAGCGAGCGGGCGTCACCTTCGTGTCGCTGGGGATCTTCTCCTGGTCCTGGGTGGAGCCGTCCGACGGCACCTATGACTTCGGCTGGCTCGACGAGGTCATGGGCCTGCTGGCAGCCGCTGATATCGCCGTCGACCTGGCGACCGCCACCGCCTCGCCGCCGATGTGGCTGGCCCAGGCCCATCCTGAGATCGCGCCGATCGACCATGATGGCCAACGCCTCTGGCCAGGCTCCCGGCAGGCATGGTGTCCCTCGTCGGCGACGTTCACGGCATACGCGACCCGTCTTGCCGAGGCGATGGCGCGGCGCTATCACGACCATCCGGCGCTGGCGATGTGGCACATCTCCAATGAGTATGGCTGCCACAACACCCCGTGCTTCTGCGACACCTGCGCGGTCGGCTTCCGCGACTGGCTGCGCCAGCGTTACGACTCTCTCGATGCGCTCAACGAGGCGTGGGGCGCGGCCTTCTGGAGCCAGCGCTATGCCGACTGGTCGCAGCCGCTGCCGCCGCGGCGCACGCCGACCTTCCCCAATCCGGGGCAGACCCTGGACTACCGGCGCTACCAGTCCGATGCCCTGCTGCAGCAGTTCCTCGCTGAGCGCGCGGTGCTCTTGGAGCACTCGCCCGGCGTGCCGATCACGACCAACTTCATGACGATGCGGCACTTCAGCCACCTGGACTACCACCGCTGGGCGGCGCACCTCACCGAGCCGGTCGACCGGATCTCGACCGATCACTACGTCGTCGACCTGCTCGCTGACCCGTGGGCCGAGCAGGCCTTCTGCGGCGACCTCACCCGCGGCATCGCCGGCGGTGGCCCGTGGCTGCTCATGGAGCACTCGACCAGCGCGGTCAACTGGCAGCCGGTCAACCGGCCCAAGCCCGTGGGCGGCACGATCCGCGACTCGCTCACCCATGTCGCGCGCGGCGCCGACATGATCGGGTTCTTCCAGTGGCGGGCCTCGCGGGCCGGTGCTGAGAAGTTCCACTCCGCGCTCCTCCCGCACGCCGGCGAGGACTCCGCGCGCTTCGCCGAGGTATGCCGGTTGGGCGAGATCGCAGGCCGGCTCGGCGAGGTGTCCGGCAGCCGGGTCGAGAGCCAGGTGGCGATCCTCTGGGACTATGACGCGCAATGGGCGACCCAGGGTCCGGCGCTGCCGTCGGCGCAGGTGCAGTATCCCGACCTCGCAATCGAGATCCACCGGGCGCTGCGCGAACGGCACGTCCCCGCCGATGTCGTCTACCCGGGAGCCGACCTCACGGCATACCGGCTCATCATCGTCCCCACCCTCTATCTCGTGTCCGACGCCCATGCCGCGGCGATCGAGGCAGCGGTGGCCACCGGCGCCGACGTCTTGGTTACCTACTTCTCGGGGATCGTCGACGAGCGCGACCACATTCGGCTTGGCGGCTACCCAGGGGCGTTCCGCGAGCTGCTCGGGGTGCGGTCGACCGAGTTCGCGCCGCTGCGCCCCGGCGAGGTGGTCGCCCTCTCGGGCGCGCACTCCGGCTCGGTGTGGAGCGAGGACGTCGCGCTCGCCGGCGCCGAGGCGGTGCTGACCTTTACCGAGGGCCCGGCTGCCGGGCATGCTGCCTTCACACGGTATGCCGTTGCGCCCCAAGGCGGTTCGGCCTCCGGAGTGCGCTGGTACCTTGCCACGCGACCCGATCGGGACACCCTCGCCGAGATCGTCGGCACGCTATGCGCCTCGGCGGGCGTCGAGCCGGTGTTGCCCGGCGCGCCGGACGGGGTTGACCTCACCAGACGGCGCGCTGCCGATGGCCGGTCGTGGGTCTTCGCGATCAACCACACCGACCTGGCCCGCACGGTGCCGGTGACCGGCGTCGACCTGGTGACCGGACGGCATACCGGTGGGCAGTGCGAGGTGCCAGCCGGGGGCGTGGCCGTCGTCCGCGAGGACTGAGCGTGCTCGCCAGCCAGCGGCGGGACATCATCCTCGGCCACGTGCAGTCCGGCGGAGCGCGTGTGTCGCAACTCGTCGAGTTGCTCGGGGTGTCGGACATGACCATCCGGCGCGATATCGAGTTCCTCGCTGCGAAGGGCCTGGTTCACAAGGTCCACGGCGGGGCGCTGCCGACCGGGGCGATGAGTGCGGTGGAGCCGGGATTTCTGGTCAAAGCGCAACTGCAGGTGGCGCAGAAGCGCGGCATCGCGCGGGCGGCGGCGGCCATGGCCCGGCCGGGCTCGGCGGTCGCCATTTCGGCGGGGACGACGACCTATGAGGTGGCGCGTGAATTGCGTGCGGTGCCGGACCTCACCATCGTCACCAACTCGATGCTCATCGCTCAAGTGCTCCAAGACGGCGCCGAGGTCGGCCAGAGCCTCATCCTCACCGGCGGCTCCCGGACTCCCTCGGACGCACTCGTCGGGCCGGTGGCGGTCGAGTCACTGCGCGGGCTGCACGTCGACCTGCTCTTCCTGGGTGTCCACGGCATGACTCTCGGCGCGGGACTCACCACCCCCAACCTCGTCGAAGCCGCGACCAACCGGGCCCTCGTCGCCGCTGCCGCGCGCACCGTCGTCACGGCCGATCACAGCAAGTGGGGGGTGGTCGGGTTGAGCTCGTTCGGCCGACTGGAGGAGGTCGAGTGCCTGGTGACCGACGCAGCCCTCGCCCCCGAGGTGATCGAGCGGATCCGGGGCGTCGGCTGCCAGGTCGTCGTGACGGACCCGGTTGAGGAGAGCTAGGGATTCGTGTGCACAACGTCACCGCTTCGGTGGCTGACCGGGGCCCGGTGCACCCCATCTGAAGCTCCTAGAATGGGACGCACTGCACAGCGGGGGGCAGCAGGTGGCCCTTCGGCGTCCGAAGGGAAGACAACTCATGCATCACCACGCGCGTCGCGCACTCGCTCTCACCATGGTCCTGGGGCTGGCCCTCGGTGCCGGAGCTTGCTCGACCACGGCCACCTCGACCACTCCTGCGACGACCTCGGCGGCGCCCACCACGCCGGCCATCGCGGCGCCCGCCTCTGCCATCGAGCTGGTCGGCAAGGTCAAGACAGCGGCCGCGGCCGCCAAGAGCGCCACCGCGAAGGCCACCGGCATGAACAACGGCAAGGCCGTCTCGATGGACATGTCGGGCACCGTCGATGGCAAGAATGCCACGCTGAACATGACCCAGGACGGAGCCACGGTCAACACCAGGACCGTCGACGGCGTCGTCTACCTCAAGGCCGACAAGGCGTTCTGGGACTCTCAGGGCCAGTCGGCTGCCGCTGCCATCGTCGGCGACAAGTGGGCCAAGCTTCCCGCGGCGCAGTCCGAGGCATTCAGCGGCACGAGCATCTCGTCGGTGCTGACGCAGATGCTCGACTCGATGACCGAGGACAAGCTGGCGGCGACGGTGGAGAGCGCCGAGCTCGACGGTAAGAAGGTCTTCGTCGTCACCCACGTCAAGGGCAAGGACGAGGCTCAGATGTTCGTCGCGGCCGACGGGACGTGGCTGCCGGTCAAGGTCACTGGCAAGGCGTCGGAGAACGCCGTCCTCACGCTGACCGAATGGAATTCCGTGGCCGCCGTCACGGCCCCCGCCGCTGACCAAGTCCTCGACCTGAGCAAGATGTGACGCTCTAGGCGATGAGACGCGATAGCGGCCCGGTGGATCTCCACCGGGCCGCTGTCGTTGGCCAGAATCTGACCGGCTCGACGGGTGTGGCCGTCAGGCTTGGCCGGTGCGGCGCAGCACGTCCTGGAACCACTCCACGCTCGTGTCGAAGGCCTTGTGGCCGGCGATGCGGGGGAACTCGATGGAGCGCAACTCGCCATCCCGCTCTTCGTCGTGCCCGATCACGCCCGGCACGCCTGCCAGCGCCGCGTCGACGGCCGCGATGACCATCTCGTGGATGAGGTCAAGGTCTTCAGGGTTGGCCGGGGCTGACCGGCTGAAGTAGCCCGACTTCTGGACCATGGTCTTCTGGGCGTGGATCCGGTCGGCGAACTGCTTGGCGAAGTATTGGCCCGGGTTGATGGTGTCGAGCTTGACGTGCCCGAACGGGTCGCGCGGCACCTCGTGGCCGGTCGATTCGAGCATCTGAACGATGTCGTGGACGCCCGCACCTTCGGACAGGAAGATGTTGACGCAGCCGACCTCGTCCATGATCTTCTCCAGGCGCGCGGCCTCGGACTCGATGTCGATGGCGATCTCGGGGACGTAGACGGCGTGGATGCTCCAGCGCTCCGGGGTCAGCCCGATGCTCGGCACCCAGTCCTGCCGGTCGTGCCAGGCGAAGTAGTCCGCGGCGGCAGCCGCCGTGAGCCAGCCGCAACCACGGCCCATGACCTCGTGGATGATGAGCATCCGCGGGTTGGAGCCGTTCTCGGCGATGATGTTCTGCCCGAAGGCCGAGGCCTGCTCGGCCGCGGAGATCGCGCCGAGGGACTGCCGGATCGGGATGATGTCGTTGTCGATCGTCTTGGGCAGGCCGACGACGGTCAGCTCGTAGCCCTCCGAGTGCAGGTAGGCCGCGAGGTCGGCTGCCGTGGTGTTGGTGTCGTCGCCACCGATGGTGTGTAGGACGTCGATGCCGTCCTCCTTGAGACGTTCGGCCGCGACGTGCAACGGGTTCTCGCCTTCCTTGACCATGCCTCGGCGGGCCAGGTCGGCGGCGTTGGTCAGCTTGACCCGGCTGTTGCCGATGGGGCTGCCCCCGAAGCGCAACAGCACCTGGGCGTTGTCGCGCGCGGCCTGGTCGACGACGAGCTTGTTGCCGGTGAGCAGTCCGTGGTAGCCGTGCAGATAGCCGACGATCTCTGCCTCGGGCAGCACCTCGCTGTAGCGCTCGATGAGCCCGCCGACCGCTGCGGACAGACAGGGGGCGTAGCCACCGGCGGTGAGCAGAGCAACGCGGCGGATCGGGGAGCCGGACATGGCGCGGGGGTCCTTCCTCAGGCGGGTTCGGATTCCCGACCAGCCTATTGGGTATGCCGTCCGCCCGCCGTGGCGCACGGCATACCCGGGGGCAGGTTCACCCGTCGTTCACCGAGGGGAGCAGCGGCACCCAGGAGCCCGCAACTACCGGCGGAGAGAGGCCCAAGGCCCAACCCGGGGGGCACCCCCCCCCCGGCCCCCCCCCCCCGGGGCCGGCGGGGGGGCCCCCCGGGGCCCCCGGGGCGGAGGTCGTCACGCCGTGAGGGCGGGAGCCAGGACGGCCACCGCTCCGGTGCTGCCGTCGATCGTCACGAGGTCGCCGGTCGCGATGTGCGCGAGGGCATCGGTGACTCCGAGAACGGCTGGCAGGCCGTACTCTCGGGCGACCACGCCGGCATGGGAGAGCAGCCCCCCAAACTCGGTGACCAGTCCGGCGGCGACGGCAAACAGTGGCGTCCACGCCGGCGTGGTGGCTGGGGCCACGAGGATCTCGCCGGGTCGCAGGGCCGAGAAGTCCTCCGGGCCGCGCACCACCCGGGCGGGTCCGGTTGCCGTGCCATGACTGGCCGGTATGCCGTGCAGCTCAGACCCAGCCTCGGCAGTGGCCCCCGGTGTGCTTGTTGGAAGCAGGGACGCGGGGGTTGCAGCCCCGTCGAGTTCGAACGGGGCGGGCTGGGCGGCATACCGAGTGAGGTCGGCGCGCCGGCGGGCGACCAGTGTCCGGGTGTGGACGGCATACTGCTGCGCCACGACCGCCGGCGGGTGCTCGGCGAGGGCGCGCAGCAGGTCGTCGACCTCAGGACGCTCCAAGAAGTAGATGTCGTCGGGAGCGGTCAGCAAACCGGCAGCGGTGCAGCGGGCACCGATCGCCGCGAACATCGCTCGCATCCCTGGGGTGCCCATGACGAGGTAGAACTGCTGGTTCTCGCGGAGCCGGAAGTAGGTCTGGGTCAGGGCGAGCACCCGGTCGAAGACGATTCGCCGGGGCCGGTCCAGTCGGGCGCGCAGCCGGCCGGTGAGGGCGATCCGACGCTCGGCTGCCTCCGCTTGGCCGACGAGCGGGTCGGGTGCGCCGTCGAGTTGGAGTCGGATCAGGTCGATGACCTGGGCCGGGTCGTCGCGCCAGGTCGGGTGGCGGAACTCGTAGCGCGGAGACCGGTGCCCGTAGTCGGCCAGGAAGGTGGCCAACCCCTGGGCAAAAGCTGGCCCGCCGTCGGTGTCCGCGAGGTCGGCCTCGGTCGGCGCCCCGGCGCGCAGCAGTGCCGCCAGGGCGGGGTGGCGACGGGCCTGTTCGGCGAGAAGCCAGACGGCGTGGTTGGTCTCCACGGTCCGGTTGCCGGTGAGCCCCGAGATCAGGGTGAGCACGTGGGTGCCGTCGGAGTCGTCCAGCCACCGCTTGGTGAGGGCGCCGAGCAATTGCAGGGTGAGGTCACCGGCAACGATGGCCCGCGCGTGGTTGTCGAGCATGGGGGTGAGCAGCTCGCGGCGGGTCTGCGAGGCGGCGAGGAGCGACGCGGCATCGAGGTCGGCCCAGTCCACGGCGTCGGTGTCCCGCGTGGCGTTGACGTAGTCGGGCAGTCGGCGCTCCCAGTCGCCGTGGGTGCCCAGGACCAGGCGGATCAGGGCCGTGATCCCGCGCAACGCCGCGACTGGGTTCGCTGCTGGTCGAGCGGGGCGAGCCTGGCTAGCCTGGCGATCTGGCGTGCCCGAGACGTCGGGCACCTCAGCCTGTCGAGCCACCGGGGGCCGCAGCGGCAGAGTGCTCATGCCGCGTTGGAAGGCCGTCACATTGAGGTAGGCGCGCCCGTGGATGAGTCGCACCAAGGGCACGTCGGTCGGCAGCGTGCCGCCCAGCGCTCGGACGCTGGTGGCAAGGGACCGGAAGAAGGTGTCGCTCACCGCAGACCAGGTCATCGGCGTGATCGGGTCGGGATACCGCTCGATGAGCATCTGGCGGCTCCACGTCATGCCCAGCAGGTCAGGCGGCAGCGCGGTGATCGGCCGGGCCTGCACCACCCAGATCTGCCCGCCGTCGCGGGCCCATTCCAGGTCCATCGGTATTCCGGCGGCCTGCTGGATCTGTTGGCCTAGCCGCCACAGCGTCCTCAGGTCCGCAGGCGACAGCGCGGGCATGGTGCGGACGTCGTCGGGGACGGGCAGCGACGTGGTCCCGCGCGCGCTGCGCACGGTCATGACGTGTTTGTCGCCGATCTGCTGGTCCACCACCTCGCCGGTGCCCGCATCGAGCACGACCTGGTCGGGGGTGACCTCGCCGCTGACCAGGGCCTCGCCCAGCCCCCAGGTCGCGTTGACGACGAGGCGGTCGCGGCGGCCGGACACCGGGTCGGCGGTAAAGAGCACACCGGCGGCATCGGCGGGAACGAGCCGCTGGATGACGACAGCCATCTCCACGGCGTCCTCGGCTGCTGCGCCGGGCGCCCCTTCAGCTGGCTGTGACGGCGACGCGGACGAGGCCAATTGGCGTCGGTAGGTGATGGCATGCGCATTCCACAGCGACGCCCAGCAGCGTCGCACCGCGTCGAGGACCGCATCCGCTCCGCTCACGCCGAGGTAGCTGTCGCCCTGGCCGGCGGCTGACCCCCCAGCCAGGTCTTCGGCGGTCGCGGACGAGCGAACCGCGACGACGACGCTCGAATCCTGCTGGGACAGAACGGCATACGAGTTGGTGATGGCAATGGCGACCTCGTCGGGGATGGGCGCTCGCAGGAAGCGGTCGGCGAGTTCAGCCGGGGTGATGAGTCCGTCCAGGGCGGCGCGAATGGTGGGTTCCAGACCGTTCGCGGCGACGAACCGCCGGTATGCCGTGGTCGTCACGCAGCAGCCGGCGGGGACCGGCATACCGGCGTCGTGCAGGAGCGCGAGACCGGCGCCCTTGCCGCCGACGGTGGCGACCAGAGCGGGGTCGCGCGGGTCCAGCTCGGTGAGGTCGATGGTGAGGGTCATGAGTGGGGTCCTTCCGGACTCGCAGTGACAGGGGTCTTGGTGGCGCTGGTGGGGGTGGAGTGTCTGGGGGAGAGCGCGAGGGCAACGGCGGCGGTGGCGATCCCGGTGCCGCAGAGCACCCAGGACGCGCCGAGTGGTCCGGTGAGAGCGGCGGTGAGAACGATCGCGGTGAGTTGAGCTAGGCCGGTGACGGATTGGCCGAGGCTGATCACGCGAGCCCGAAGGTCCGGTGGCGCGGACTGCAGGGTGGTCTGGGTGCTGATCTGGACGGTGAGCACTCCGGCGCCGATGACGGCCGAGCAGGCCAGTGCCGGCAGCAGGGTGGTGAGCCACGGCAGAATCGCCAGGCCGCCGCCGGTCAGCAGCAGCCCGATCATCGGGGCTCGCTCGGAGCCGCGGCCGGATCGTCGGCCGTCCCCTTGCCCGCGCCCTCGCCCGCGCCCTCGTCCGCCCCCTCGTCCGCCCCGGCGCGAGCCGATGGTCAGCGCGGCGACGAGCATTCCGGCGCCCATCGCCGACATCATCAGCCCGTAGCCCGCCACGCTCAGGCCAAGGGTGTCCTGGGCGACGACCACCCCCAGCACGCTCATCACCGCGATGACCAGAGCGGCGGCGGTCGCCGCCGTGAGTGCCACCCCGGTTGATCGGTCGGTGCGCGCGTGGCGCATCCCCTCGGCGGTCGCGGTGAGCAGGCTGCGCAGGGTGACCCGTGACTGGGTCGGCCGACGGTGGGCGGTCGTCGGCAGGACGAGGGTGGCGACGGCGAGCGCCGGGATGAGGAAGGTCGCGCTGTCGACGTAGAAGGCCATCGCCAGGCCGAAGCGGTCAGCCACCCAGCCGCCAACAGCGGGTCCGACGGCGATCGCTGTGACGAAAGCCAGGCCGAACCGCGAGTTGGCCGCCATCAGTCGCTCCGGAGGCACGAGGTCGGGGATCGTCGCGGCGCGGGCCGGGAGGAAGAACTGGTTGACGATCGACATCGCGAGGTATGCCGTGACGACGACAGTGAGGTGGCTGGTTGCCGGGATGAGCAGGACGAGCAGGCCCTGCAGGGCGTTGGCGCCGACCATGACCGCCTTGCGATCGAGCCGGTCGACGACGCTGCCGGCCAGGCCACCGAGCAGGACCGCCGGCACCGCCTTGACGAGCATGAGGCCGGCGACGACCGAGACGGATCGGGTGAGGTCGAAGACCAGCGCGATGAGGGCCACCATGGCCAGGCGATCGCCGACCAGCGAGACGAATTCGCTGGCGAGCAGGACGCGGAAAGACCGTTGCTGAGGTGGGTTTGGCTGAGGTTGGGGTGGCCGAGGTGGGGGTGCGGAAAAGGGCATGGCGGCATGACTCCTTGGCGCCCAAGGCGCAGGAAGGGAAGGTGTGGGTTTTGTGCGGGTTGGGCGAGCGGGTCAGGCTGAGGGGGGCCAGGCTGATGAACAGGCTGAGGATCAGGCGGGTGAGCGTCGCCGTGCTTCGGTGCCGATCACGGCCTCGCCCATGTCGATGAGGTATCCGCGTGCGGTGGCGAGGGTCAGCGCGGTGGGTGGGCTGACCATCGCGGCCAGGCCCTGGGTGAAGATCCACAACAGGGCGTTGACCCGGGTGAGGTCGGCATCGGTGGCCGTTGCCAAGCGGGGGTCGGCCCGCATCGCGTCGAGCACGTCGGGGGGTGGGGCATGGTCGAGCGCCCGCCGCATCCACTCCGCGGCCAGCGCGAAGAGCTGCGGGTGTTCTTGGGCCAGGCGGATCGAACGCAGCCCGACGCTGAGCATGGGCGGCACGTTCAGTTCGGGCTCGCGCAGGTAGGCGCTGATCTCCGCTTGAAGCAGCTCACCCACGCGAGCCTTGAGGGCGTCCATGGACCCCCAGGTCGAGTAGACCGGCTGCGTAGAGACCCCGAGGACGTCAGCCACGGCGCGCGCCGTGAGAGCGTCCATCCCGCCGTCGCGGGCTATATCGAGGGCGGCGCGCTCGATGTCGGCCGCGCTCACCTTGCTCGGACGAGCCATCTCGCCTCCTCGACGTGTCGGGACTGGGCGGTTGCCCAGGTTTCACAACAGCAGTTATATAACTAGTGTTCTGAAACGTCAAGTGGAGGCGAGATGCGTGGCCGTCGCCCGCGTCCGATCCTTTGCGCGCTAGCCCAGATCGGTGTGGCGAAAAGGGTCACCGGTGACGCATTTCGCCACAGCTGTCCCCTCCGGATGGCCTGTCCGGTCCGCCGGTCAGAAGTCGAGCCACATGACGTGCAGCCCAACCCGACCGTGCCGGCGGCTGTCGAAGGCACCCGGGGCGGTGGTGAGGATGCGAAAGCCGAGGTTCTGCCACAGCCTGACCGCAGCGGTGTTGGTCTCGACCACAGCATTGAATTGCATTGCGGCATAACCGGATTCGCGCGCCCAGGCAATGACCCGCTCGCCCAGCGCACGGCCCACTCCATGACCTCGGGCGGCTGCCGAGACCAGAAACGAGGCGGTGGCAATGTGAGCGCCCCGCCCTGGACGATTTGGTCCGGACTTGGCCACCCCAAGGAAGGTGCCGGGGGTGCCGTCCACGGCATACGCGACCATGACCCGCCAGGGGGAGGGGAGCAGCCACTCCTCGGCGATCTGCGCGTCGGTGAGCCCATCGGGGTAGCAGTAGGTCTCGCCCTCGGCGACGACCTCGCGGAAGGCCGCAGCGATCCCGGGCAGATCGGCGTGGGTCGCCTCCCGAATCACCACATCACCCATGGCCGACGATCCTAGGCACGAGAGGCGCTCAGGCTCGCGGCGGCTCGACCTCGGTCTGGGCTGGAGTGGAGTCGCTGCTCAAGAGGCCGACCGGGCAGGTGAGGCCGTTTGGCCCGTGGTTGCAGTAGCCGCCGGGATTCTTGTGCAGATAGCCCTGGTGGTAGTCCTCGGCGAGGTAGAACGGCCCGGCCTCGGCCGCCGACCGGATCTCGGTCGTGATCGCCCCCATGCCCGCGGCGGTCAGCACGCCCTGGAAGGCATCCCGGGTCGCGATCGCGGCAGCCTCCTGCTCCAGCGTGGTCCAGTAGATCGCCGACCGGTATGCCGTGCCGATGTCATTGCCCTGCCGCGGCCCCTGGGTGGGGTCGTGGTTCTCCCAGAAGACCGCCAGCAGGGCCTCGGCCGACACGAGAGTCGGGTCGTAGACGACCTGCACAGTCTCGGCGTGCCCGGTGAGCCCGGTGCAGGTCTCCTCGTAGGTCGGGTGCGGCGTGTAGCCGCCCATGTACCCCGCCGCCGTGACGACGACACCCGGCTGGCGCCAGAAGATCCGCTCCACCCCCCAGAAGCACCCCATCGCCAGATAGATCACCTGGGACCCGTCCGGCCAGGGCCCCTCCAGCGGGGTGCCGAGCACGACGTGGGCGGGCTGCACGGCATACGAGCGGGTATGCCGTCCCGGCAGCGCCCCCTCGGGGGAGGGCATCCGGGTGCGGTGGCCGAGGATGGAGTCCATCCCGGCAGTATCACCCGGACCACTCGACGGGCGTAAGTCCGCGCGGTCCGAGATGGTTGGCTTCCGTGGCGGCGCAGAGCTATTGCAGCCCGGCCATGCACATGCCGGCCAGGATCACCAGCGCGATCGCAGCGACGGCGGCGATGAGGACATAGGTCATGACGATGCCCAGCACGACGCCGCCGACGATGGGTCGATGCCTCGGGACGGCGATCGCCCAGCCGGCCAGGCCAAGGACCATGGCTCCTGCGACGAGGGCCGTCGCGACGTTGTTGCTGAGTCCCGCCGAGGTCAGCGCTCCGATGAGGAGTCCGGCGATGACAACCGATCCGACCCCGACGAGCAACCCGAGGCCGTAGCCCAATCCGCCCACCGGTTTGCGTTTGCCGTTCGGTCCCATGCCGAACCGTGGGGCGTAGGGCGGCGGGTAAGGCTGCTGCGGAGGCCCGGCATAGGGGTTCTGAGGCGGGTTTTGGGGTGGGTAGCCCGGCTGCCCCGGGTAGCTCGGATAGCCGCTGGGTGGTTGCGCAGGTGGGTAACCGGGGTAGCCGGCAGGCGGTTGAGGCGGGTATGCCGGGTGGCCGCCGGCTGGGGGTTGCGGCCAGTTCGGTTGGGGAAGCCCCGGGCCGGGCGGCGGTCCGCCGGCGCTCGCCGGTGGGGGCGGCAGGGGCTGCGTAGGTGGCTGAGGTTGCGCAGGTGGCTGAGGTTGCTGGGGGTCCGGTGGGGGCTGAGGCGAGTTCGTACTCACAGATGCATCCCTCCAGTGGTCAGGCGCCACCACACCCCGGCGGCGGCCAGAATCATGAGCAACGCCAAGTAGCCGAGCACCAAGCGGGTGTCGCGCAGATAGCACCGGGAGCGAGTCAGGCCGGCGCGCCGGGCCCGCCAATACCCACTGAACCCCAACCCGGCGAAGACCGCCAGGGCGAACGGCCCGAAGATCCAGCCCAGCAGCGCGATGGTCGCGAAGATGCACAACCGCAGGGGGTCGAAGGGCGCCTCGGGTTCGTCATCCAGCGGTGCTCCTGGTATGCCGGCTCGGACCGGCGCGCTCGGGGACACGGGTATGCCGGGTGGCACGGCCGGCGTGGTCACGGTGCCTCCTGCGGGACGGGGCGAGCGGACGGCATACCGATCGCCGTGGAGATGCGCGTTGCAGCGAGTGGCGCCCAGGCCTGCAGGGCGCAGAACGGAGCGCACTGGTGGCCCCCGTCGCGGGGGTTGACGGTGGCGACATGCACGCAGCACTGGGTGAGGCGTTCCTCGATCATGGTGTCGATGTCCATGAACGGCTTGACGGTCACCCGCAGCACCCGCTCGGCGAGCATGCTGCGCAGTCGCTCGGCCTGGCCGGGCAGGCGGGAGGCCGCAAGGGTGGTCAGGGTGCCGATCCCGATGTCGCAGGTCGTGCAGATGTCGCGCCAGACCCGGCCGATGTCGGGATGGCTGAGCGAGGATTGCTCCGAGAGCAGGCCGAGCAGCGAGTCCTTGACGGTGGCCCGCAGGGCGGCCGGGAGTTCCTGGTCGGCGAACCGGTTGGCGAAGGCGTCCGGGTCGAGGTCGAGATAACCGAGCAGCCGATCGGTGCCGATGAGTGACACCAGTGAGCGCCAGGTGCCGGCGTCGTCGCGCAGGAAGTAACCGACCGAGGCGCAGTGCGGGTGGCTGCAGGGCAGCGCGGTGAGGTCGCGCCAGGTGACCAGCCCGTCGGTCTGCGGACCGAGCCGGGCGAGCACGCCGGTGTGGGTGAGCCGGTTCATCGGGTCGATCGAGCTGGCGCGCCCGGAGCCGAAGACCGGTTGGATGGTCACGCCACCGACGAACGGCGTCGCCATGGCGAGCCTGATCACGTCGCCGATCTCGCCGTCGTTGACCCCCAGGGCCGCGGTCATGGTCAGCGTGGTGAACACGCCCGTGTCGGAAAGTCGCTGCAGCGCAGCGTTTTTGAACCGCAGCAGGTCCGCGCCCCGGTGATGCACCGAACCAGCAGGGGTGACCCCGTCGAACTGCAGATACACCTCGACCCGCTGCCGGTGCCGGCGCAGCAGGGCGATCACCTCGTCGTCGCGGGACAGCCGTATGCCGTTGGTGTTGACCAGGATTCGGATGATCGGGCGCTTGACGAGTTCGTCGAGCAGCTGGGCGAAATCCGGGTGCAGGGTGGGTTCCCCGCCGCTGAGCATGACGACATCGAGCCGCCCACGCTCCCGCTCCAAGCGGGCGTCGACCGACGCGAGGATGTCGGCCAGCGCGACGGTCGCGAGCCGATCGGGGGCCGAGTCGGCGAAGCACGTGGGGCAACGCAAGTTGCAGTGGTCGGTGACGTCTTCCAGCAGGATGCAGGTGTGCTGGGTCTGCATGTGCGGCATACCGTCGAGGTAGGCGGACGGCACCGGCGCGAAGTTGCCCATCCGGTCGACCACGTGCTCCTTGGTCGTGGCCGTCCACAACTCCAAATAGCGCAGGATCTCGACCGATTCGTCGTAGAGCGTGCTGACAAACCCGTGATCGGGGCAGCCGCGCTCCAGGAAGACGCGACCGTCCCGTTCGGCCAACCAGCCCGACAACCTCCGCACCTGCTCCAACGGCCGGTCGGGATCGGACCGGTGGCACTGCGGGCAGAAGGCGTTGACGTAACGGTGGACGCGGAAGTCTCGCAACGGCATACCGGGTCCGACCTGAGGCGTGCGAGCGCTCATGCCGCCACCGTCTCCCGGGGTGCGGGGGCTAGCTGGTAGACCCCGCGGCGCCACTGGAGCACCACGCGCAGCAGGAGCAGGGGCACCGTCACCGCGAGGAACAGCTGCGGTCGGCTCAGCCCCGCCCAGGCCACGTCGTTGCCGCGCACGAACTCCACGAAGAATCGGAACACCCCGTATGCCGCGAGGTAGAGCACCAGCGTCTCGCCCGGCGCGGTGAGTCGATGCCGAAGGACCTGCCACAGCACGACGAAGGACACGGCATGGAAGGCGATCTCGTAGACGAAGGAGGGGTGCAGCGGCACTCCCGCGACCCCGCCGAGCGCGGCGGCGGTGGCCGAGTCGAGGACCGGGCCGAAGCCCAGCGGATTGGGCGTGCCGGGCAACTCGGTGAGCAGGCAGCCGATACGCCCGATGGTCATCCCGAGCGCGACGGCGGGTGCGAAGAGATCGCCGGTGCGGAGGCGATATCCGGTCAGCCGCTTGGCGACGTGGACCCCGGCCCAGGCCCCCACGAGCCCACCGAGGATCGAACGGTTGCCGTAGAGCCATTGCTCGACCAGGCCGGCGTTGGCGCGCAGGTCGAGGTGCTGCAGCCAGGTGCCCATCCGCATGAAGATCGCCCCACCGATGAGGGCTCCCGCCACCACCATGAGCAGGCGCGGGTCGTGCTGACCACGTCGACGGGTCTCGATGACGAAGACGACGATTGCGGCGATGACGCCGAGGCCCACAAAGGTGTCGTGCGTCGGGATCGGCAGGCGGATGCCCAGCAGGTCTCCGAGCGTCGGATACACCGGTGTGGTCCTCCCGAGCCGAGGGGGGGCGCGCGCGGGGGAGCATCCGCGGGGCGCAGCGGGGTGGTCCGCTCGGCCCGACGTTACCCGGTCCGTGGGGTCCAAGAATGAGTACGGGTGCTCAGGTGCCTTGACCGATCGCGGATGGCAGCTTTGGTAGAGTTGTTCTTTCATCCGGGGCTCCCGGCCGCCCTTTTCATGCCGGGCAGCGATCTCGCCCCGACCAGTCACATCCCGAGCAGACGCCCCTGACGACGCCTTGCCCGGAACGATCAGGAGTCTGTTGCCATGACCGAGCCCGCCAAGAGCGCATATCTCACCCCGGACGCCTACGAGCGACTGAAGGCCGAGCTGGAGCGGCTGTCGACGGAGGGGCGCTCGGAGCTGTCCAAGCGCATCGAGGCGGCGCGCCTGGAGGGTGACCTCAAGGAGAACGGTGGCTACCACGCCGCCAAGGAGGAGCAGGGCAAGATGGAGGCCCGGATCCGCCAGCTCACCCAGTTGCTGCAGTCGGCGACCGTCGGCGACACCCCGCCCCCGGACGACGGCGTCGTCGAGCCTGGCATGGTCGTCACCGTCGAGATCTTCGGCGAGGAGGAGACTTTCCTGCTCGGGCACCGCGAGATCCAGGACCACACCGACATCCACGTCTTCAGCGAGGCGTCTCCGCTGGGTGCGGCGGTCAACGGCCGCGTTGCCGGCGAAACCGTCTCGTATGCCGCCCCGAACGGCAAGACCATCGAGGCCAAGATCATCTCGGCTCGGCCCTACACCAGCTGACCAGCCGTCAGCCGTAGACCAGGCGTCGCCTCAGACTGAGGCGTCAGCCGAACACCAGCCGATAGCCGGCATCCCGCAGGGCCCGCAGCACCTCTTCCCGGTGCTCGGGCCCTCTGGTTTCCAGCTCCACGCCGATCTCGACCTCATCGACGCCGAGCGCCGCCGTGGTCCGCACGTGACCGACCTCGATGACATTGGCGTGGGTTTCGGCCAGGTCGGCCAGCAGTCGGGCCAGTGAGCCCGGCCGGTCGGGCACACGCACGGTGACCTGCAAGAACCGGCCGCCCGCCGAGAGTCCGTGCCGCACGATTCGCAGCAAGAGCAAGGGGTCGATATTGCCGCCGGAGAGCACCACGACGACCGGGCCCTCCACGTGCAGGCCCGGCTCCAGCAGCCGGGCGACGGCAGCAGCGCCGGCGGGCTCGGCGATGAGCTTGGCCCGCTCCAACAAGTAGACGACGGCCCGGGACATCGCCGCTTCGCTGACCGTGTGGACCTCGTCGACCAGGGACGCCACCAGTTCGAAGGGCACCGGCCCCGGCCGGCCGACCGCGATGCCGTCGGCCATGGTCTGCATCGAGTCCAAGGCGACAGGCCGCCCGGCGGCCAAAGACAGAGGGTATGCCGCGGCCTGCTCGGCCTGCACGCCGATGACCCGCACGTCCGGCCGCAGCGCCTTGACCGCTACCGCGATCCCGCTGACCAGGCCGCCTCCGCCGGTCGACACGAGGATGGTGCGCACCTGCGGGCACTGTTCGAGGATCTCCAGCCCGCAGGTGCCCTGCCCGGCGACGATGTCGACATGGTCGAAAGGGTGGATGAGCACGGCACCGGTGCGGGCGGCATACGCGTGCGCTTCCACCAGCGCCTCGTCGAGGGTGCTGCCGTGCAGATGCACGGTGGCGCCGTAGCCACGAGTGGCGGCGAGCTTGGGCAGCGGCGCACCGGTCGGCATGAAGACGGTCGCCGAGATCCCGAGCATCTTGGCCGCGAGAGCGACGCCCTGGGCGTGGTTACCGGCGCTCGCCGCGACGACTCCGCGCGCCTTCTCCTCGGCAGTCAGCCGCGACATCCGGGTATAGGCCCCGCGGATCTTGAACGACCCGGCGCGCTGCAGGTTCTCGCACTTGAGGTAGACGTCGACTCCGACGAGATCGCTCAGCGCCCGACTGCGCTGCATCGGGGTGGGCTCGATGACCCCCGCCAGCAGTTCGCGCGCGGCATACACGTCCTCGATCGCCACCGGCAGTTCGCTCATGGATCCGGAGGCTATCCCGCTTACTCCGTTTCCAGCAGAGCCCGCGCCACCCGCCGCGCGGCGTCCGGGTGGGTGTCGGCCAGCAACCCCACGACGACGAGCAGGTATGCCGTGTCGATCCCCAGCCGCGGCGAGCGCGGCACTCGCCAGCCGCCGGCCTGGTCGTCGGCCGCCGCGGCCATGACGGAGACGGCCTCCTGCGGCGAACGGTGCCGCAAGACTCCTCCGGACCCGAGCACGACCCCGACGGTGGACAGGTCGCGGCCCGGGCGTCCTGGCGCTGGCGGACGGGCATGGCGGCGCACCGCGACGACCGCCGCGAGCCGGGCGATGTCGAGGTCGTATGCCGCCTCCGTCGCGTCGGTCGGGAGGTGGTCCGGGCGGTGGGGGAGGCTCACGGCATACTCGCGCAGTCCTGGGGGCACGGGGAGGCGCTCGCGGTCGGCGGCGGTGACCACGGAGTCGGCGTTCCAGCGCATCCCGAGGTCGGCCTCGACGGTGCGGGCGTGCCGCAGCATGCCGGCCACGTCGGCGCGGCCGGGGTCGGGGGTGCCGGACTCGACCCGGGTCACCCGGCGGCGCAGGGGGTGTGAGCGTGGCACGGCGGGCGCGGCGGCCGATGCTGGCGAGGCTGCGGTGCCGTGGCCCGGCCCGACACTCGACGCGGGGGAAACCGACGAGTAGACGTCGGTTGTCGCCCCGCCGATGTCGATGACCAGGACGTCCGAGTCGGCGACCTGGCTGAGCACTTCGACTCCGCCGAGCACGGCATCAGGCGTCGCCATCCGCACCAGCGACGGGAACGCCGGATCGCGGGAGAGCCCCTTGCCGCCGATGACATGGGTGAGGAAGGCCTCGCGCATGGCGGCGCGGGCGCTGTCGGGAGCGATGACCCCGATCTCGGGCAGCACATTGTCGGCGGTGATCACCGACCTGCCACCGGCCCGCAGCCTGGCAACGCAGTCGGCCTGGGCCGCCGAATTGCCGGCGACGACGATCGGCACCGACGGCGGCAAGGGAGCGCGCGCTAGGAGCGCGGCGTTGTGGCGGATGACGTCGGCATTGCCTCCGTCGGTGCCGCCGACGAGCAGGATGATGTCGGGTCGGTCGGCGGCCAGCGCGGTGAGGGCCGCGTCGTCCAGCGGGCCGCACGCCACGTGGACGACCTTGGCCCCTGCGGACAGGCCCACCCGGAATCCCGCATCGGCGGTGACCGCGCGCTCGTAACCGATGACAGCCAGCCGCAGCCCTCCGCCGGCGCTGGAACAGCCGACGATCTCGACCTCGGGCCCGGCGCCCAGGCGCGTCGCGAGCTCACGCACGGCGTCCATGACGTCGGTCGAGCGGCTGGTCAGGGCATCACCCCGGCTGCACACCTGGCCTGTCGCGACGTCGACCAGCGCCGCCTTGGTAAAGGTCGACCCGATGTCGACGACGAGCACCTGCTCGGCGTCGCTCACTGCCGAACGCAGGATTGGACGATGGCGGCCACGGCCTTGGTCGTCGTCTTGATCGTCGCGGTGTGGTTGGTGACTCGCTGGCTGGCCGGCGGGATGACGATCTCGGCGCTGCCGACGAGGGCCTTCTTGAGGTCCTGGGCGTGCACCGTGCACAACACCGTCGCCTCCGGCGGCTTGGTCACATCGAAGGTGATCGTCGCCGTCCGGTCGTCGATGACCTTGAACCCGAAGGTCTCCGCCGTCACCTGCTCGGCTGCCACCCCCATGATCTTGGAGGTGGCGAAGAGAGCCATTGCCAGCGTGAAGGCTGCGGCAATGATCCACCACTTGAGATTGCGTCCGCGGATCCGGGCGATGGGCTCGCGGTCGGCGGCCTCCTCCTCGGCCTCGGCATCCCAGTCCGGGTCGGACTCGATGCGGTAGGACTCGGGCACGCGCGACACCTCCGGCGACGGGATGGGATGATGGTCCACGGTAATAGCCCCACCCCTTCAAGGACCGAGACCAGCGTATGCCGTCCACCGACCAGGCCTCCCACGCGGGGCTGCGTCTGCTCGCCGTCCATGCCCACCCCGACGACGAGTCGAGCAAGGGGGCCGCGGCGTCGGCTGCCTATGTCGCCCGTGGCGCTCGCGTCTGCGTGGTGTCCTGCACCGGCGGGGAACGCGGCGACGTCCTCAACGAGCGGCTCAAGGACGACCCGCACATCCTGCGTGACATCGCCCAGGTGCGCCGCGACGAGATGGCTGCTGCAGCCGCCGTGCTCGGCATCGAGCATGTCTGGCTCGGGTTCATGGATTCCGGTCTGCCAGAAGGCGATCCGCTTCCGCCGCTGCCTGAGGGCTGCTTCGCCCTGGAGCCGATCTCGGTGACGACCGAGGCGTTGGTGCGGGTGATCCGGTCGTTCCGGCCGCACGTCATGACGACCTATGACGAGCTCGGGGGTTACCCCCACCCCGACCACATCATGACCCACACGGTGTCGATGTCGGCCTTCCTCGCGGCAGGTGACCCCACGGCATACCCTCATGCCGGTCCGGCCTGGCAGCCGCTCAAGCTCTACTACAACCAGACCCACAGCGGCGGGCGGATTCGCGCCTTCCACGACGCGATGGTCGCCGAGGGGATCGAGTCGCCTTACACCGAGTGGGTCGCCGCGATCGACAAGCGGCCGGTGCGCACTATCACGACCAGGGTGCCCTGCTCCGAGCACTTCCCGACCCGCGACGCGGCGCTGATGGCGCACGCCACCCAGGTCGACCCGGACGGCTGGTGGTTCCGGATGCCGAGGGAACTGGAGGCGCGGGTCTGGCCGACCGAGGATTTCGAGGCGGCCCTGTCTTACGTGCCCGTCCACGCGATCGAGGACGACCTCTTCGCCGGGCTGCCCGACGCTGCCGCAGCCGACGCCCTGGCCACGTCGGCGCACCTCACCGTGGCCTACGACGGACGGGCCCACGCGGGCTCGACACAGGAAGCGAGTTGACCCGCCATGGGTGACACCCCGACCACGACCATCGGCCCCGGGCTGGGCGCCTTCATCGCGATGTTCTTCCTGGCCGTCGCGCTCTTCTTCCTCATGAAGAACATGAACGCCCGCATGCGCCGCATGTCCTACCGCGAGCGCGACCGGTTGGCGGCGCTGGAGGCCGAAGAAGCGGCCAAGCGTAAGGCCGAGGGGCGCGAGTAAGGCCGTTCCGAGCAGGGCATTGACGAACGAGACAGCCGGGTATTCGCGGCCGGTATGCCGTCGTGCGCTCAGTTCGCGGCGACGGACACGGCATACGCGCTGAGTGCGACCGCGGCGAAATGCGCGACGAAGGCCGCGACCGTGCAGCTGTGGAAGATCTCGTGGAAGCCGAACCAGCGCGGCCACGGGTCGGGACGCTTGAAGCCATAGACGATCGCGCCGAGGGTGTAGAGGATGCCGCCGGCGACGACGAGCGACATGACCAGGCTGCCCCCACCGGCCAGCAGCGGCTGGAAGTAGAAGACCGCGACCCAGCCGAGGGCGACGTAGACCGGCGTGGAGAGCCAGCGCGGCGCGTCGACCCAGAGCACCTTGAAGGCGACACCGGCGAGCGCGCCGGCCCACACGACGATCAGCAGGGACCGCGCCTGGTCGGGGGGCAGCAGGCAGAGCGCGAACGGCGTATAGGAGCCGGCGATGATGAGGAAGATGTTGGAGTGGTCCATGCGCTTGAGCAGGGCATGCGCGCGGGCCGACCAGCGGCCGCGGTGATAGACCGCCGAGGTCCCGAAGAGCATGGCGGCGCAGGCGACGAAGATGATGGCGCCGACGCGGGCCCGGCCGGCGGGAGCGAGCGCGCAGAGGATGGCGCCGGCCAGCAGCACGATGGGGAAGATACCGGCATGCAGCCAGCCGCGCAGGCGGGGCTTGACGTCGGTCTGGGGAGTGCTCATGGGACTGAGGGTAACTTACGGTCGCGTAGGTTACGTAATCGTAGGTTCGGTGCTGCGGGTATGCGGAGAGTCGCTGCCGTGAGTCCCTCCGAGCCGGCGCTGGACGTCGGCGGTAGCGTTGCCACTCAGGAAGGAGTGGTGGATGGACCTCAGTTCGCTGATCTACGGCGTCTACGAACGTCGGCTGGCTCACGACCTCGACCGCACCGCCACTCCGCGCCATGTCGGGGTCATGCTCGACGGCAACCGGCGCTGGGCCAAGGCCAACGGCTTCGACACCGCTGACGGGCACCAGGCCGGGGCCGACAAGATCCGCGATCTGCTGGCTTGGTGTGAAGAGGCTGGGGTCGAGGTGGTCACGCTGTGGCTGCTTTCGACCGACAACCTCGACCGCGACGCGTCCGAACTGGAACCCCTGTTGCGGATCATCGAGCGCGCCGTCTCGGACCTGGCCGCTGCCCACCGTTGGCGGCTGCACCCGATCGGTGCCTTGGACCTGCTGCCGGCGCATATCGCCGAGGCGTTGCGAGCGGCTGAGACGGCGACGCAGGACGTCGCCGGGCTCACCGTCAACGTCGCGGTGGGTTACGGCGGGCGCCGCGAGATCGCGGATGCGGTGCGCCATTTGCTGCTCGACCACGCGCGGGCCGGGACGTCGCTGGAGGACCTCGCGGCGACGGTCAGCGTCGAGGAGATCGCCTCGCATCTCTACACCCGCGGGCAGCCCGACCCGGACCTGGTGATCCGCACGTCGGGGGAGCAGCGGCTCGGTGGCTTTCTGCTGTGGCAGAGCGCCAAGAGCGAGTTCTACTTCTGCGAGGCCTACTGGCCCGATTTCCGCAAGGTCGACTTCCTGCGCGCTCTGCGCTCCTACGGCAGTCGCGAGCGCCGCTTCGGCCGCTGACCCGGCCGGACGGCATACCGCACGCCTTTCCGGGACGGCATACCGCACGCCTTTCCAGGAGGTATGCCGTGTGAGACGAGACCTCGCAGGCCGCGGATAGCGGCCCACGTCGATCTGCGTCAGTGTGCTTCGGACAGCAGCTTCTGGATCCGCGAGACGCCCTCGACCAGATCGTCGTCGCCCAACGCGTAAGACAGCCGCAGATAGCCGCTCGGACCGAACGCCTCACCCGGCACGACCGCAACCTCGACCTCGTCGAGGATGAGCGCCGCGAGATCGGCGGACGTCAGCGGACGAGCGCCGCGGATCGTGTGGCCCAGCACGCCCTTGACCGACGGATAGCAGTAGAACGCCCCCGTCGGGGTCGGGCACTCGACGCCGGGGATCTCGTTGAGCATCGCGACCATCGTCTGGCGCCGCCGGTCGAAGGCCACCTTCATCTCGTCCACGGCCGACAGGTCACCGGCCAGCGCGGCGATGGCCGCGCGCTGGGCAACGTTGTTGACATTGCTCGACAGGTGGCTCTGCAGGTTGGTCGCGGCCGCGATGACATCAGCCGGGCCGATCATCCAGCCCACCCGCCAGCCGGTCATCGCATAGGTCTTGGCGACCCCGTTGAGGACGATGCACGTGTCGGCGAGCTCGGGGACCTCGACCGGCATACTCGCCGCCGTCACCCCGTCATAGGTGAGGTGCTCATAGATCTCGTCGGTGATGACCCAGATGCCGTTGGCATGGGCCCACCGACCGATCGCGCGCACCTGATCGGGCGGGTAGACCGCGCCGGTCGGGTTGGACGGTGAGCAGAACAGCAGCACCTTGGTGCGCTCGGTGCGCGCCGCTTCGAGCTGCTCGACGGTGACAAGGTAACCCTGGTCCTCACCGGCGAAGACCTCGACGGGCGTGCCACCCGCGAGCGCGATGGCCTCCGGATAGGTCGTCCAATACGGCGCGGGCAGGATGACCTCGTCACCCGGGTCGACGATGCTGGCGAACGCCTGATAGACCGCCTGCTTGCCGCCATTGGTGACGAGCACCTGCGAGGGCTTGACCTCATACCCACTGTCGCGCAGCGTCTTGGCCGCGATCGCCTCGCGCAGCTCGGGCAGCCCGGCCGCGGGCGTGTAGCGGTGGTTGACCGGCTTCCGCGCCGCCTCGATCGCCGCCTCGACGATGTAGTCCGGCGTCGGGAAGTCGGGCTCACCGGCACCGAACCCGATGACCGGCCGGCCCTGGGCCTTGAGGGCCTTGGCCTTGGCGTCGACGGCCAGGGTGGCGCTCTCGGCGATGGCACCGATGCGGCGGGAGACTCGGCGGGGGGCGAAAGTGGGATCCGTCACGGCGTCCATGTTCCCATTGCTCCGGTATGCCGTGTGCTCGCCGTCCGCACTCCGGTCGCCCGCCCCGCCCCGCTCCGGTCACTGTGCCGTTGCCCTCCGTCGCGCCCCACCGCATCGGGGTTGTCCTTCGGTTTCCCCGGGTGCGAGACGTCCCGTATGCTGTGTCCTCGGTTGCTTTTGCGGCCATGCTCCGGCATGCCCGAAGTGACGCGCCCGGATCCCCAGTCCGGGTGAAGGGCAATAGCTCAATTGGTAGAGCACCGGTCTCCAAAACCGGCGGTTGGGGGTTCGAGTCCCTCTTGCCCTGCTGGTGCAGCCCGGCTGCCGGCGGCCTCGTGTCGCGGGAGCGCGGTTGCGACAGTCCACCGGACATCCCGTCCGTACCGTCCATGCCACTACGACTGAAGGATCGACCGCGTGACCGAGTCCAGCACCGCGAAGACCGGGAGCCGGGCCACCCAGAAGCGGTCGGCCCCGGGCAACCCGGTCAGTCGGCTGTTCGCGGCGATCGCGCTCTTCGTCCGTCAGATCATCGACGAGCTGCGCAAGGTCGTGCGGCCGACCGGCTCGGAGTTGCTCAACTACACGGTCGTCGTCATCTTCTTCGTGCTGGCGATCATGGCGATCGTCTCGGGGCTGGACTTCCTGTTCCACCGGCTCATCCTGCTGGTCTTCGCCGGCACCTGATCCGCCCCGCACGCTCGCATCGCCCGCACGCTCGCATCGCCCCGTAGGAAAGAGGTCTCCACCGTGTCCGACCAGGACGACGTCTTCGACGCAGCGCTCGCCGACTCTCGGCGCGACGCTGAGGCCGCAGAGTCCGCAGAGTCCGCGGCACAGGAGTCTGCCGACGCAGTGGCAGCCGACGAAGCCGCGGCAGCCGAGGTCCCCGGGGCCGACGAGGTTGCCGAGGACGCTGTCATCGACCCGGTCGCCGAGTTCAAGGCGACGCTGCGGGCCAAGCCGGGTGACTGGTATGTCATCCACTCCTACGCAGGCTATGAAAACCGGGTCAAGGCCAACCTCGAGACCCGCATCATCAGCCTCAACATGGAGGACTACATCTTCGAGATCGAAGTCCCCATGGAGGAGGTCCGCGAGATCAAGGGCGGCCAGCCCAAGATCGTCCGCCGCGTGCGGATGCCCGGATATGTCCTCGTGCGGATGGATCTCACCGACGAGTCCTGGGGTGCCGTCCGGCATACCCCTGGTGTCACCGGTTTTGTCGGCAACGCGCACCAGCCCATCCCGCTGACCCTCGACGAGGTCTACGGCATGCTCGCCCCCGACCTGGCTCCGGCCGCGGGTGCGGCGGGCGCCGGCGGCGCTGGCTCGGGCAGCAAGCCCAAGGACGTGCGCCTGGTCGACTTCGAGATCGGCGAGTCGGTCACCGTCATGGAGGGTCCGTTCGAGACCATGCCGGCGACGATCTCCGAGATCAACCCCGACACCCAGAAGCTCAAGGTCCTCGTGTCGATCTTCGGCCGCGAGACGCCTGTCGAACTCTCCTTCAGCCAGGTCGCCAAGCTCTGACAGCAGGCGCGAGGCACCAACCGAAGGAAACCCGCCGGGCGTGAACCCACGACCGGCACTGCAACCGGGTCATCGCCCACGGCGTCGGCCCACAACGAAGGAAGAGGCACATGCCCCCCAAGAAGAAGAAGATCACCGGGTTCATCAAGCTGCAGATCAACGCTGGCGCAGCGACCCCGGCCCCGCCGGTCGGCCCCGCGCTCGGTCAGCACGGCGTCAACATCATGGAGTTCGTCAAGGCCTACAACGCGGCCACCGAATCCCAGCGCGGCAACGTCATCCCGGTCGAAATCACCGTCTACGAAGACCGCTCGTTCACCTTCGTCACCAAGACCCCGCCGGCTGCCGAGCTCATCAAGAAGGCTGCGGGCGTCGCCAAGGGCTCGTCCGAGCCGCACAAGACCAAGGTCGCCAAGCTCTCCGCTGACCAGATCCGCGAGATCGCCCAGCAGAAGATGGAAGACCTCAACGCCAACGACATCGAGATGGCCGCCCGCATCATCGCCGGCACCGCCCGCTCGATGGGCATCACGACCGAGGGCTACTGAGCAACCAGCCACCCGGCATACCGCAGTGACACGGCATACCGCCTGGTATGCCGTGCGTGGGAGGGCCTCGCGCGGGCCCGTCAACCACACTCCACCCCGCAGTAAGGAGCAGCAATGAAGCGCAGCAAGTCCTATCGGGCAGCAGCCGACAAGATCACCCCGGGCAAGCTCTACGCCCCGCTCGAGGCGGTCCGACTGGCCAAGGAGACCTCGTCCACGAAGTACGACGCCACGGTCGAGGTCGCCCTGCGGCTCGGGGTCGACCCCCGCAAGGCCGACCAGATGGTCCGCGGCACGGTCAACCTCCCGCACGGCACCGGCAAGACCGCCCGTGTGTTGGTCTTCGCCAACGCCGACAAGGCCGAGGCGGCTCGTGAAGCCGGCGCCGACTACGTCGGGTCGGACGACCTGCTGGCCAAGATCCAGGGTGGCTGGCTCGACTTCGATGCCGTCGTCGCGACCCCGGACATGATGGGCAAGGTCGGTCGGCTCGGGAAGGTGCTCGGCCCGCGTGGCCTCATGCCCAACCCCAAGACCGGCACCGTCACCATGGATGTCGCCAAGGCCGTCACCGAAATCAAGGGCGGCAAGATCGAGTTCCGCGTCGACAAGCACGCCAACCTGCACTTCATCATCGGCAAGGTGAGCTTCGACGAGAAGTCGCTCGTCGAGAACTACGCCGCCGCCATCGAGGAAGTGCTGCGGCTCAAGCCGTCGGCGTCCAAGGGCCGCTACGTCGAGAAGGCCACGATGGCCACGACGATGGGCCCCGGCATCCCGCTGGACCCGGCTCGCACCCGCAACCTGCTGGCCGACGACGAGTCCTGATTCGCCGTTCGACTGCATCGTCTCGCGCCCGGACCTCTCAGGAGGTCCGGGCGCGGGGCATTTCGGGGGCTTTGATCTGGTTCGTGGGTGTCTGGCGACCGACAGGCACTAGCGTTGCGCCCGTCGTGTTCAACCACCTCGGGAGTATGCCGTGAAGCTCACCTCGCTCAGCCCCCTCGCCCTCGTCGCCGCCCTCGCCCTCTCAGGCTGCGGGGGAGGTAGTGCCACGGCGACTGCCCCGGCGACGGGAGCCAACTCCGCCGCTCCCACGAGCGCCGCGCCGGCCGCGCCAGCCGGCATCACCGACGGCAAGGTGCTCGCCCAGCGGCTCAACGACGCGCTCACCAAGGCCGGTAGCGGCAAGGCGGTCATGACGATGTCCGGCATGAGCACCGCCGCCGCGTCCGGCAGCATGGAGGGCACGACCGAATTCGTCGTCAAGGGTGACCGGATGGACACCAAGGCCACCATGACGATCATGGGCAAGGCGGTCGAGGTCCGCAGCATCGGCGGGATCATGTACATGAAGGGCCTCATGCCGGCCGCGGCGATCGGGGGCAAGTCGTGGGTGAAGATCGACCCCAACGGCACCGACGCCTTCAGCAAGCAGATGGCCCCGAGCCTGCAGCAGTCCGGTGACATCCGCGCTCAGATCGACATGTATGCCGGCGCAACGGTCACCCTCGTCGACACCACCAATGGCGTGAGCCACTACAAGCTCACCGGGCTCACCGGGGCGCCGGCTGCCACCGGAAGCACGGCCGGTGCTGCTCCGCAGAGCGTCGATGTCTGGATGGACAGCCAGGACCGCCCCACCAAGATGACGGTCACCGCCCCGGGGGCCAACGTTGAGGTGACCTACTCCGACTTCGGCGCGCCGATCACCGTCGAGGCTCCGCCGGCCGCCGACGTGGGCGTCTTCAGCATGCCGAACGCCAGCTGACCCCTGGCGGCGACGCGGGAGAGCGGCGTAGCGTCCGCTCATGATGCGACTCTCCCGCGCCGCCCTCGGCGCAGCGTGTGCCCTCACCGTCGGTCTCACGGCATACACCGGTATGCCGGCCAGCGCGGCCCCGGCCGCTTCCTCTCCCATTGCTGGTTCCGTGGCAGCCAAACCGGCTGCGACCCTCGCGTGGCGTGACCTACCCACCGGATCGACCGCGCGTTTCCGGGGCCTGGCCGTCGTCTCTCGCGATGTCGTCTGGGCGGCGGGTTACGACGGCACCATCCTTCGCACCGTCGACGCCGGCGCGACCTGGGCGTCGGTCGGCCCGGCCGCGGCGGCTGCGCTGCAGTTCCGCGACATCGAGGCGACCTCGGCGTCGCATGCGGTGGCGATGACCGTGGGCTCTGGCGAGGAGTCGAGGATCTACGTCACCGACGACGGCGGGGCCAGTTGGGTCGAGGCCGATCGGATGACCGACCCCGCCGGGTTCTACGACTGCATGGCCTTCACCGACCGCTTGCGCGGGGTGGTGCTCAGCGACCCGGTCGGTGGCGTGCTCACCCTCAAGGCCACGACCGACGGCGGCCACACCTGGCGCTCAGTCGACACCTCGCGCGCGCCCGCGCCGCTGGCCACGGAGTACTACTTCGCCGGCTCGGGCACCTGTCTGTCTGCCGGAGTCGGTGGGCGCCTCGCGATCGGCACCGGCGGAGCAGACCGAGCACGGGTCTTCCTGTCGGATGACCGCGGCGCGTCATGGTCGGTCGTCGACACCCCGGTCGCAGCCTCTGGGTCGGCGGGCATCTTCTCGGTGCGCTTCATGGACGCGCGACGTGGCGTCATCGTCGGGGGCGACTACCTGGCGCCCGACTCACGCGACGCGATCGCGGCCTGGACGGCCGACGGTGGCCGCACCTGGTCGCTGCCGGACGTGGCCCCGGGCGGTTACCGGTCTGGCGCGGCATACGCCGCCGTGGGCGGACCGAACGCGGGTGTCGCGGCCATCGCGGTCGGACCGACCGGTTCGGACATGTCGTGGGACGGCGGCCGCACCTGGCGACCTATCGATGGCAGTTCGCTCGACACCGTCCAGTGTGTCGCCGGTCGCTGCTACGCCTCAGGGGCCGGCGGACGGGTGGCCGTCCTCGAGGTCGGCTCCCGCTGAGCTTTCCGCCCTCTGATCGGGCGGGTCGGTGAGACCTGGGTCTCATTGACCCGCTCGATGAACGGCATACACACAAACGATTGACTCCGCCGTGCGTAAGTGTGGGTTTTGATATAGAGTAGCTATCGCGCGATCTTCTGGATTGCGATCCACAAACCTGACACGACACAGCGAGGTGTACCCGCACATGGCACTCATCGGGACCGAGATCAAGCCCTTCGAAGCGACCGCGTTCAAGAGCGGCGAGTTCGTCCAGGTCAGCGACGCCGACCTCAAGGGCAAGTGGTCCGTGGTGTTCTTCTACCCGGCCGACTTCACCTTCGTGTGCCCGACGGAGCTCGGCGACATGGCCGACCACTACGCCGAGCTCAAGGCCATGGGCGTCGAGGTGTTCTCGGTCTCCACCGACACCCACTTCACCCACAAGGCCTGGCACGACTCGTCCGAGACCATCGGCAAGATCGACTACTACATGGTCGGCGACCCGACCGGCACTATCACGACCAACTTCAAGGTCATGCGTGAGGGCCAGGGCCTGGCCGACCGCGGCACCTTCGTGATCGACCCCGACGGCATCATCCAGGTCATGGAGGTCACCTGCGAGGGTGTCGGCCGCAACGCCGCCGAGCTCGTCCGCAAGGTCAAGGCCGCTCAGTACGTCCGCAACCACCCGGGCGAGGTCTGCCCGGCCAAGTGGGAAGAGGGCGCCTCGACCCTCGCGCCGTCGCTGGACCTGGTCGGCAAGATCTGACGTCCGCGCACCTCGCGCACACTGCATGAGGTATGCCGGGTGCGGACGTCCGCACCCGGCATACCTGTATCTCGCCTTTCAGTTTCGTCTGTCCCAACGCGATTCACCCCGGCCTTGCCGCCGCCCCGACTGCCACCCGACTGACTCGTCGGTCTCGCCGTTCACCCAGGAGCCACCCCCATGCTCGACGCCACCCTGACCGCCACTCTCAAGACCTACCTCGAACGCGTCACCGAGCCGATCGAACTTGCCGCGAGCCTGGACGACAGCCCCGCCGCGGGACAGACCCGCGAGCTGCTCGCCGAGATCGCTGCGCTCTCGGACAAGATCACCGTGACCTCGGAGGACAACGAGCGCAGGCCGTCCTTCGCGATCAAGCGGGTCGGCAGCGACATCGCCGTGCGCTTCGCCGGAGTGCCGCTCGGGCACGAGTTCACCTCGCTGGTGCTCGCGCTGCTGCAGGTCGGTGGCGTGGCGCCCAAGGTCTCTGATGAGCTGGCCCAGCAGGTGCGCGACCTGCCAGGGGAGCACCACTTCGAGACCTATATGTCGCTCACCTGCCAGAACTGCCCCGACGTCGTGCAGGCGCTCAATGCGATGAGCGTGCTCAACCCGCGGATCACCCACGTGGCGATCGAGGGCGGGGCGTTCCAGGACGAGATCGCCGAGCGCAAGGTCCTGGCGGTGCCGACCGTCTACCGCAACGGTGAGCTCTTCGGTCAGGGCCGGATGACGCTGGAGGAGATCGTTCGCAAGCTCGACTCCGGCGCCGAGGCCCGCGACGCCGAGCGCCTGGCCGCGATGGACCCCTTTGACGTGCTCGTCGTCGGCGGTGGCCCCGCCGGCGCGACGGCCGCGATTTACGCTTCCCGCAAGGGGATTCGCACCGGCATCCTCGTCGAGCGGTTCGGCGGCCAGGTCATGGACACCATGTCGATCGAGAACTTCGTCTCGGTGCAGCACACCGAGGGCCCCAAGCTGTCCGCCGCTTTGGAGGAGCACGTGCGCTCCTACGAGGTGGAGGTCATGGAGCTGCAGACCGCGAGGACGCTGACGCCTGCTGCTGAGGCGGGTGGCATGGCCTCCGTTGAGCTCACCAATGGGGCTGTGCTGCAGGCGCGTTCGGTCGTCGTGGCCACCGGCGCCCGCTGGCGGCACATGGGCGTGCCGGGCGAGGAGGAGTACCGCAACAAGGGCGTCACCTTCTGCCCGCACTGCGACGGGCCGCTGTTCAAGGGCAAGCGGGTCGCCGTCATCGGTGGCGGCAACTCCGGCATCGAGGCCGCGATCGACCTGGCCGGCGTCGTCGGACACGTCACCGTCATCGAGTTCCTTGACGAGCTGCGCGCCGACGCCGTGCTGCAGCGCAAGCTGCGCAGCCTGCCCAATGTCGATGTCATCCTCAGCGCCCGCACCACCGAGGTGCTCGGCAATGGGGAGCAGGTCACCGGGCTCACCTACGAAGACCGCACGAATGGCGAGCTCAAGCACCTGGACCTGGAGGGCATCTTCGTCCAGATCGGCCTGCTGCCCAACACCGAATGGCTCGGCTCGGCCCTGGGGCTCTCGCCGCGCAAGGAGGTCGTCATCGACGAGCGCGGCGGCACCTCTGCCCCAGGCGTTTTCGGTGCCGGTGACTGCACGACAGTGCCCTTCAAGCAGATCGTCATCAGCATGGGCGCGGGCGCGACGGCGGCCTTGAGCGCTTTCGACTACCTCATCCGCACCTCTGCGCCCGCCGATGAAGCGGTTGCCGCGCCAGCCCAGGCACCCGCTCAGACGCACACTCCGGCCGGCGCGTCAGCTCAGACTCAGGAGTCCGTCGCGGTGTCATGAACCTCCGTGACCTGCAGTACCTCGTCGCCCTGGCCGATCATCGTCACTTCGGCCGGGCGGCCGAGGCTTGCTTCGTGAGCCAGCCGACCTTGTCGACCCAGGTCAAGAAGCTGGAAGCCGAGCTCGGCGCCGAGTTGCTGGAGCGCAGCCCCCGTCAGGTCATGTTGACCGCAGCGGGGGAGCAGGTCGTCGCCCATGCCCGCACCATCCTGGGCGAGGCCGACGCGATCCGAGGGGTCGCCCGGCATGCCCAGGACCCGCGGGCCGGCACCCTGCGGGTGGGCGCCTTCCCCACCATCGCGCCCTACCTGCTGCCGCACGTGGTCCCGACCCTCCGGCATACCCTGCCTGAGCTCGAACTGCTCCTCGTCGAGGAGAAGTCCGCGGTGCTGCTGGAGCAGGTGCGCACGGGCCGGCTCGACGCCGCCGTGCTCGCCCTGCCGGTCGACGACGACAGCCTGCATGTGCAGCCGCTCTTTCGCGAGGACTTCGTGCTCGCCGTGCCGGCCAGTCATCCACTCGCGACGCCCGCGGCCCGCGAGAGCACACTGCGCCTGGATTCGCTCGCCGACGAGCGCATCCTGCTGCTCACCGACGGGCACTGTCTGCGCGACCAAGCCCTCGCGGTGTGCCAGCTCGCCGGGGTCGCCGAGAAGGAAGGCTTCCGGGCCACCAGCCTGGAGACCCTGCGGCACATGGTCGCCGCCGGCGTCGGGGTGACCCTGCTGCCGACGCTCGCGGTGAGCCCACCGGTGCCGTCCTCGCCCGCGATCGCCCTGCGGCAGTTCAGCCCTCCCGCACCGCATCGCGACGTCGCGCTGGTCTGGCGGCGCACCAGCGTCTTCCGCGACCTGCTCCCCGAGGTCGCGCACGTCCTCGCCGCCCTGCCTCCGGGTCTGGTCACCCCCCTCTAGCGTCGGTGGGCCGCACTCGTTGCGGTCGACACGACAACAACCACGGGTTACTTTGGGTGATGCGACGCACCCGAGTACGTGTGACCCGGATGACAGCACGGTCCGGTATCGGCCTGGCCAGCGCCCTGGCGCTGTCCCTCTCCCTCGCGGCGCCCCAGGCGACCGCCACGCCCACGCACGCTCCCTTCGACGACCGCGGCTGGCACGGCCAACCGCAGACCATGCCCAAGGCTCCGGTGATGACCGGCTCCGGTGGCGCCGTCGCCTCGGTGGACCGGGATGCGAGCCAGATCGGCCTCGATGTCCTGGCGCGAGGTGGCAATGCCGCCGACGCGGCCATTGCGACAGCCGCCGCGCTCGGGGTGACCGAGCCCTACTCCGCCGGGATCGGCGGCGGTGGCTTCCTGGTCTACTACGACGCCAAGGCCGGCAAGGTCACGACGATCGACGGCCGCGAGACGGCGCCGGCGACCTTCACCCCGACAACCTTCACCAATCCCGACGGCACGCCGATGAACTTCGCCAAGGCGGTTTCCTCGGGTCTGTCGATCGGCGTGCCCGGCACCCCGGCGCTCTGGGACAAGGCCGCTCGCGAGCTCGGCACCTGGCGGCTGGCCCAGCTGCTGCTGCCGGCCGAGCAACTCGCCCGCTCGGGCTTCACCGTCGACCAGACCTTCGCCGACCAGACAGCGGCCAACGCATCACGGTTCTCGATGTTCCCCGAGACCGCGCGCATCTTCTTGCCCGGCGGCGCACCCCCGGCGGTCGGCTCGACCTTCACCAACCCGGATCTGGCCCGCGCCTACCGCGAGCTGCGCACCCAGGGCGTTCAGAGCCTGTATGCCGGCCCGCTCGGCGCTGCCATCGTCGCCGAGGCCCAGCGGCCCACGACCGCGCCCGGCGTCTCGGTTTACCCGGGCCAGATCACGACCGCTGACCTCGCGGCATACCGGGCCTTGACCCGCTCGCCGATCCACTCCAGCTACCGAGGGATGGATGTCTACGGAATGCCGGTCCCGAGTTCGGGTGGCATCGCGGTGGCCGAGATCCTCGAACTCATCGAGGCATACGAGGCCAAGACCGGTCAGCAGGTGTCCCACCTGCCCGAGGTGGACTACCTGCACTGGTTCGCCGAGGCCTCGGCCACGGCCTTCGCCGACCGCAACCGCTGGGTCGGCGACGTGCCGGGGGTCCCGGTCAGCGAGCTGACCAGCGCCGGGTTCGCGGGGGAGCGCGCGTGTCTGTTCGATCCGCTGCACGCAGCGGCGCGCCCGATCCCGTTCGGATCGCCGGATGGCAGCTACACCTCCTGTGTCCCGGTTGGCGCAGCCGTCGGCGAGGGTCACCAGCTGGAGTCGACCACCCACCTCACGGTCGCCGACCGCTATGGCAACGTCGCGGCATACACCCTCACCATCGAGCAGACCGGTGGGTCGGGCATCACCGTGCCGGGCTACGGATTCCTGCTCAACAACGAGCTCACCGACTTCAACTTCGCGCCGCTCGCGGCGGGCGTGCCGGACCCCAACCTCCCTGGTCCGGGCAAACGGCCCCGCTCGTCGATGAGCCCGACCATCGTCCTGGTCGACGGCATGCCGGTGCTGGCGTTGGGTTCACCGGGTGGGGCGACGATCATCACCTCGGTGGCTCAGACCCTCCTCGGTCATCTCGATCGTGGGCTGCCGCTCGTCGAGGCCATCGCGGCACCGCGGTTGTCCTCGCGCAATGGCACCTCGCAGGCGGAACCGGCCATCGCCTCCGGCCCGCTCGGCGCGGCGCTGCGGGCGCGCGGTCACACCATCGCGGCGACGGCCGAGATCGGTGCGGTCACCGCGATTCGCATCCTCGGGCCCAACTCCTTCGAGGCGACAGCTGAGACGACCCGCCGTGGCGGCGGCTCGGCGATGGTGGTCCGCCCCGGCTAGGCACTCCTGCGGGTCGGCGTCGGCGGGCGCGATTTGGGGAAGCGCCCGCCGACGCCGTATCCTGAGCGTTGACCAATGACCGCCGGTCGTCTGGTCACCCACCTGGGTGAGCAGACCGAAGGCCCCGCACGAGCGGGCGACCTGCGCAGGCCACGAATTGCACGGCATACTCGCCTGTTGCTCGTATGAGCACCGACGCGAGGTATGCCGTCCGAGCCCCGTGCGCCCTGCGCCGGGGCTTCTCTCGTGAGTGGCTTTCGCCGGCGCAACGCTACGGAAGGAGGCCCGATGGCCACCGCTGCCAAGTCAGCAGCCATCGCCGAGCTCGCGGACAACTTCCGCAACTCGGGTGCGGCCGTGCTCACCGAGTACCGCGGTCTGACCGTGAAGCAGCTCACCGAGCTGCGTACCTCGATTCGCGAGCACGCGACCTACGCCGTGGTGAAGAACACCCTCACCGAGCTTGCCGCCAAGGAGGCCGGAGTCACGGCCTTCGACGGGCAGCTCGCCGGCCCTTCGGCCATCGTCTTCGTCACCGGAGACGCTGTCGAGACGGCCAAGAAGCTGCGGGACTTCGCCAAGGCACACCCCCTGCTCGTCATCAAGAGCGGCATGCTCGACGGCAAGCCGCTCAGCGCTGACGACATCAAGAAGCTCGCGGACCTCGAGTCCCGCGAGGTTCTCCTGGCCAAGTTGGCCGGGGCCATGCAGGCCTCGCTCAGCAAGGCCGTCTACCTGTTCGCAGCCCCGCTCTCGCAGGCTGCTCGCACGGTCGACGCGCTGCGCGCCAAGGTGGCGGAGTCCGGCCCTGTGGCCGACGCCCCCCAGGACGCCGCTGCTCAGGACGCGCAGGACGCACCGCAGGATGCACCGCAGGACAGCGCCGCTGCCGACGTGCAGGACGCACCCACCGAAGACGTCGCCCCGGGTGGCGACCAGGCCTGAGCCTCGGCTCGGACCATCCATCACACACGCCACTCACGGCACAGACTAGGAAGGAACGCCAACCATGGCGAAGCTCAGCACCGACGAGCTCCTTGAGGCCTTCAAGGAGATGACCCTGATCGAGCTCTCCGAGTTCGTCAAGCAGTTCGAGGAGACCTTCGGGGTCACCGCCGCCGCGCCGGTTGCCGTCGCGGCCGCCCCCTCCGCCGGTGGCGGCGCCGACGCGCCGGCCGAGGAGGAGAAGGACGAGTTCGACGTCATCCTCGTCGCCGCCGGCGACAAGAAGATCCAGGTCATCAAGGAGGTCCGCGCCCTCACGTCGCTCGGCCTCAAGGAGGCCAAGGACCTCGTCGACGGCGCCCCCAAGGCCGTCCTGGAGAAGGTCGACAAGGCTGCCGCAGACAAGGCCAAGGAGCAGCTCGAGAGCGCCGGCGCCACCGTCGAGCTCAAGTGATTGCTTCCGGTATGCCGTGACCCGGCAGACCGGATCGCTGTAAAGCAGGAAGGCCCGACCGCACACAAGCGGTCGGGCCTTCTGGCGTTCTCTAGGGAGTCGCCGGCCGAGTCGCCGGCGCAGATCGCAGTCGTCAGTGGGCGCGGATCAGGGCGCCCGTTGCCGGATCGGCGGTCACGGGGACCGGGTCGGACAGCTCGCCGATGAACCCGTCCGGTCCGATGTTGCGGAAGCCGATGAGGTGCCAGCGCCCTTTGTGCGAGACCAGCCGCGCGGCATACAGGTCGTCGTGGTCGAAGCGACGGGCAGCGGCGATGTCGAACGGCCCGAGCAGCGACGGTCCGGTCACGCTGAAGACCCCACCGCGCCCGTAGCGAGCGAGGCCGTCGGCATCCAATTGCGGTGTGTCACAACAGAACAACAGCGTCGGTATGCCGTCGACCAGCTCGACCTGATTGACCTCCAACTGCCCGAATCCGGTCTGCGGCGCGCTGATCGGGGGTTGCATCTCCCAGGTGAGCAGGTCGTCGGAGACGGCATGGCCCACGACCCCACGCCCGGCGTCAGGCCCATGGTTGGCGCGCGCGGTGATGAGCATGTGCCAGCGGCCGTCGCCCTCACCGTCGTGGTCGGTGGTGTAGCAGAAGACGAACGGGTCGCGCCAGGCTTCGTCGTACCACTGCGCGGTGCCGAGCTGCTCATACCACCGCGGGTCGCTCGTGACGAGGGCGTCGGGGGAGACCTTGTCCCAGGTCAGCAGGTCGGCGGATCGGGCCGCGCCGATGCGTTGGATCAGGCCCTCGTCGGCGTGGCGAGAGCCGGTGTAGAACATCCACCAGGTGCCAGAGTCGTCGCGGACGATGCTGCCGGTCCACGTCGTCCAGTCGTCGAAGGCCGGATCCGCCGACGGGGCGAGCGCATCGGGGAGCACCTCCCAGTCGCGCAGGTTGTCCGACACCGCGTGCCCGACGCTCGGGTGGCGGTGGCGCCACTCGGGGTCACCGAGTGACCGATCGGCCTGCAGGTAGAACGCGTGGTGGCGGCCCTCGTGCACGGCATACCAGGAATCCCAGATCCAGCGGTCGGTGAGACGCAACATGGTGAAAACGCTACCAACGCACCCGCCGGGCCGTCCTCAGTCAATCCGCCAGCGCCA
The DNA here is from genome assembly GCA_016710645.1 of Actinomycetales bacterium. GTDB lineage: Bacteria > Actinomycetota > Actinomycetes > Actinomycetales > Dermatophilaceae > Phosphoribacter. The sequence continues at coordinate 51,373 of JADJVI010000011.1, forward strand.
GCTCCAACAGCTCGGCCAGGTGGATGACCTGCACCGGCACGCGAGAGCGCTTGACGCCGGTGGCGAGTTGGCGCTGGCAGACGACGTTGAGTGAGACGAGGTAGTCCAACTCGGCCTCCTGGGCTTGCACCATCGTCGGCGCCAGCACCGCCTGTGACATCGTCGGCTGCAGCATCGAATAGGTGCCCGCACCACCGCAACACGTTCCGGCGGAAGGCAATTCGACGTAGTCGCCGATCTCGCGCAGCAGGGCCCGGGGCTGGGCGCTGACGCCCATCCCATTGCGCAGCTGGCACGAGTCCTGCAGGCCGATCCGCGCGACCCGCCCGTCGACCAGGATCTTGCGTAGCCGCGGCTTGCTGCTCGGGTCGGCCGCCCACCGCGCGACGAGGAACTGCGAGAGCTCCGCCACCCTGCCGTGCCCGAGTTGATGATCGAGGTATGCCGCGCAGCCCCCCGAGGTCGACACGATGGTGCCCGGCATGGCCTCGCCCAGCGTTGCAGCCATCCGCGCGCCCTCGACCGACCCGCCGTTGTGGGCATGCAGCGCCCCACAGCAGCCCTGCCCGGCGGGCACGTCGGCGTCCGGCACGAGCCGCAGCACCGCCCGACTGATGCCGGGATAGAGCGAGCGCTCCATGCAGCCGAGCATGACGTGCGGTCGGCTCGGGTCGGCCGGTCCGGTCGTGCGGGCCGCGCGTCGCACCAGGCCGCCCGCAGCCAGCGCCGTGGTCACCCGCACCCCCATCCGCAGGCCTCCCGCGACGAGCGGGGTATGCCGTCCCCGCCACTGATGGTCGCGCCACTGCTCCAGCAGTTCGCCGTATTTCACCCCCGCGGGGCACACCGTCTCGCAGGCCCGGCAGCCGAGGCAGAGGCCGGCTTCGTGTTGCAGGGTGGGGTCGTCCGCGTCGAGCCTGCCGTCCTCCAGAGCTCGCATGAGGGTGATCCGCCCGCGCGGGGAGGAGTTCTCCAGCTTGGTCTGGGCATAGGTGGGACAGGCCGGCAGGCAGAAGCCGCACGAGATGCACGCCGACAACAGCTGCGGATCGAAGATCCCCCGCGTCGTGGCAGGCGGTTCGCCAACGGTGGTCATGAGCCGAGCTTGCCGGGGTTGAGGATGCCGGCCGGGTCGAAGGCGGCCTTGAGCCGGCGCAGCAGCGCCATCTGGTCGGCCCCGAGGCGCCGCTCCAGATAGGGCCGCTTGGCAGCCCCGACGCCGTGCTCGCCGGTGATCGTGCCGCCGAGCTCGATGGCCGCGTCGAAGACATCGGAGAATGCCGCTTCCGCACGATGGCGCACGTCGCCGTCGGCCGGGTCGAAGACGATCGTCGGGTGCAGGTTGCCGTCGCCGGCATGCCCGAAGGTCGCGCAGACGACGTCGTGGCGCGCACAGATGGCGTCGATCCGGTCGACCATCTCGGCCAACCGGGTGCGCGGCACGGTCGCGTCTTCCAGCATGGTGATCGGAGCCAACCGGGCCAACGCCGGCAGCGAGCACCGCCGGGCGGTGAGCAGCGCCTCCGACTCGGCGATGTCGCGGGCCATCGTCACCCCGCGGGCGCCTTCGCGCTCACAGGTGCTCGCCATGATGGCCAGCGACCGCTCGACCGCCTCGGCGGTGCCGTCGTCGCCGAAGAGCAACAGCGCTCCGGCGTCTCGGTCCAGTCCCAGTCGAGCGAAATCCTCCACGGCGTTGATGCACCGGTTGTCGAGGAACTCCAGGGTCGCTGGCACGATGCCGTCGTGGATGACGCCCGCGACGGCTCGGCTGGCGTGCGCCAAAGTGGGGAAATAGGCCACCCCGGTGCGGGCGATCGCCGGCATCGGCAGCAGCGCGACGGTCACCTCGGTGATGACCGCGAGGGTGCCCTCCGAGCCGGTGAGCAGCCGGGTGAGGTCATAGCCGGCGACGTCCTTCCACAGCCGCCCGCCGGTGCGGATCACCTCACCGGTCGGCAGCACCGCTTCCAGGCCCAGCACGTAGTTGCGCGTGACGCCGTACTTCAATCCGCGCAGCCCACCAGCGCACATCGCGACATTGCCGGCCACGGTCGACACGGTGCGCGAGCCCGGGTCTGGCGCATAGAGCAACCCTTGCGCAGCGGCGGCGTCGGCCAGCTCGGCCGTCGTCACGCCGGCCTCGACGACCGCGAGCAGCTCGTCGCCGCTGATCTCCTTGAGCGCGGCCATCCGGGTGAGCACCAGGACGATCCCGCCGTGCTCGGGGATGGTGGCAGCGGCGAGGTTGGAGCCCGCTCCCCGAGGAGTGACCGGTATGCCGTGCTCCGTCGCCAACCGCAGGATCTGCGAGACCTCGCTCGTCGTGGCTGGGAGGACGACACATCCAGGTCTGGACCTGAACAACGGCGTTGCATCGCGGGCGTAAGGCTCAACGTCTCCGTCGGTCACCAAGACGTGGTCGGCCCCGACGATCGAGCGCAACCGGTCGAGGATGTCGGGCGGAACCGGCCGACCCGCCCCGGCAGGCAGGGTCCTGGCCGTGGGCGTGAGGTAGGCAGGCGCGCTGGGGGAGGGGGTCAGGGGAGAGACCGGCAGACCAGGCATGGCTGCTCCTTCCAGGAGCGAGGCGGCTGACCACGTGCCGCCATCCTCACCCCTGCGGGTCATCCCGTCTAGAGCAGAGCGCCCAGGCAGAGCGCCGGTATGCCGTCCGTCAGCTCCCTGAAGGCGGTCGGCGATAGCGGACGGCCACCATGACGACGAGCTGGATGACTAGCCACGCCATCCCGACACCGGCCCCGCCCAGGGCCCACCACGGCATACGGGCCGCTCCGGCCGCGACGACCGCCGTTCCCAGGACCAGAAACCCGATCATCCATCCCGTGGCTGCGCCGACGGCATACAGGTCGGTCGCCATCCGCTCGCGTAAGGCGCGCTCGTGAGCCGGCAACCAGCGTGCCTTGAAGGGCACGTTGACCAGGTCCAGCGACATGGATCGGGAGATCCCGCGCGCCAGTGGCCCCATCGCCCAGCAGCAGGCGGCCGCGAGCGCCAATGCTGCGAGGAGTCCGGGCTTGGTGCCCCATTCGCGGGGGTAGCCGGCGGCGTCGAGTTTCATCGGCACCCGGTCCGGCAGCGCGATGGCCGCCCACAGCAGCAGGAGCGCCAACGCCACCGACACTGTGCCCCAGAGTGCTCGCGCAAGCCACGGCATACCAGCCAATGTATGCCGTCCCCGGCCGGGCTTGCGGGGCGTCGGGAGCGGTGCTGCCAGCGGTGATGTGACATGCGGAACCGTGCGTCGTCTTGACGATCCGCGCTCGTCACGCCATCCTCATTGCATCGGTTCCAGCTCGACGACCCGGTCGAGACGGTGGTCAGACGTCTCGAGCCCGCAGGTCCGCGTGATCTCTCACGCGTCTGAGTTTGACTCGACTGGACAGTCATGCCTTCGATGACGTAAGCTCCCCTTTTGCGCTGCCTATGCCCTGACCCCTCCTCTCCCGCCGAGCGCTCACCGACCTTGTGTGGTGACTGTTGGCGTGGAGACGATCGTCGGAGCCTGATCGGGCGGTGCGACGACCAGACAGCACGCCTGTGGAAGGACCCCCGTTGGCTGCCTCGCGCAACGTGTCCCAGAACGTCACCCCTGCAGTCACAGCTCGGACGGCCGCTGGTCGCCTGAGCTTTGCTCAGATCCACGAGCCGCTTGAGGTTCCTGATCTGTTGGCGCTGCAGACCGAGAGCTTCGACTGGTTGCTCGGTAACGAGCGTTGGCAGGCCCGGGTCGCGGCCGCCAAGGCCGAGGGCCGCACCGACGTCCCCGACCGGTCCGGTCTGGAGGAGATCTTCGACGAGATCTCCCCGATCGAGGACTTCTCCGGATCGATGTCGCTGTCCTTCCGCGACCACCGCTTCGAGGAGACCCGCAAGACCATCGAGTCCTGC